>CAZNAW010000010.1:0-123350 GCA_964571165.1 uncultured Occallatibacter sp.
CGAAGGGAAACAAGGTTGAGGCTGCGCAATATGGAATAGAACATGAGGCCATAGAAGGTGCGCACGATGTGATTACCTTTGAGGATTTTGGAAACGGCCAGACGAAACTCACCTTCATTGGAAATGAACCCATGGAGAGCGCAAAAAATAGCGGGCAATTGGAGGGCTGGAACCAGATACTCGATAAAGTTGCCGCAGTTGTTGCGGGGCTAGCGCAGGCGAAATAAGAAGTTGAAGTTTTGACTATCGTCATGCGCGAGATACAGCTAAGGGTGACGGGAGGCGGTTTAGTTCGGGCTTCTCGTCACCAGACAGAATAGTCGCACGTTCGGATAAGTTACCCTTGGCTCAACTGTTGCCAACAGGCCATAGCGCTCGGCAAACAACTCTATCGGCGCTTGCTTGTGGGCTCTGAGAGGTTTGTCGGGAACCCGGAAACTTACCCAGTTCCGCAGAAGAACGCGAAGAAGGGCCACTCGCACGGAGTGGCCCTTCTGCTTGAAGCAAAGTTGAACCGCGTTATGCCGGTGAAGGTTGCCCTTCCGGGAAGCCCGGACCACCGCGACTCTCCGGCTTGAGCACCTGCTGCGGGCTGCCGCCCGTATCGCTGGGCGAAGCCAGCACGGAGCGGAGCGGCGGCAGTTCCTGGCCCTCGATCAGCATCCTCACCTCTTCGGCGTCGATGGTTTCGCGCTCCAGGAGAGCCGCAGCGATGCGGTGCATCACGTCAGCGTTCGATTCCACGATGTTGTGTGCCGATTGATAGGCCTCATCGATCAGACGCCGCACCTCAAGGTCAATCTGCCGGGCCGTCTCCTCGCTGAAGTCGCGATGCTGCGCGATCTCGCGGCCGAGGAAGATCTGCTCCTCCTTCTTGCCGAAGGTGAGCGGACCCAGGCGACTCATGCCATACTCACAGACCATGCGCCGGGCAAGATCGGTGGCGCTTTCAATATCGCTGCCCGCTCCGGTGGACATCTGGTTGAGGAAGATCTCCTCTGCCACGCGTCCGCCATACGAAATGGCCAAATTCGCCTCAAGATACTCCCGCGTATAGTTGTGCCGATCGCCAGGAAGGAAGACCGTCACGCCCAGCGCCATGCCACGGGGAATAATAGTGACCTTGTGGATAGGGTCGGAGTGCTCGTGTTTAAACGAAACCAGCGCGTGGCCCGCCTCGTGATAGGCGGTCACCCGCTTCTCTTCGTCGGTCAGCAGCATGGACTTGCGCTCGGCGCCCATCAGCACCTTGTCCTTGGCCACCTCGCAGTCATACATGGTCACTTGCTTGCGATTCATGCGGGCGGCCGAAAGCGCGGCCTCATTGACCATATTGGCCAGGTCCGCTCCGCTGAAGCCCGGTGTTCCGCGAGCCAGTACATTCAGGTTCACGTCGTCGGCTACGGGAACCTTCTTCACATGCACGCGCAGGATTTCCTCACGGCCGCGCACATCGGGCAGGCCCACCACCACGCGGCGGTCGAAGCGCCCGGGACGCAGCAACGCGGGATCAAGCACGTCGGGGCGGTTGGTGGCCGCCACCAGAATCACGCCGTCGTTGGATTCAAAGCCGTCCATCTCGACGAGCAACTGATTCAGCGTCTGCTCGCGCTCGTCGTGTCCGCCACCGAGACCGGCGCCACGATGGCGGCCCACGGCGTCGATTTCGTCAATGAAGATGATGCAGGGAGCGTTCTTTTTGCCCTGCTCAAACAGGTCGCGGACGCGGCTCGCGCCCACGCCGACGAACATCTCAACAAAGTCAGAACCGGAGATGGAAAAGAACGGGACATTGGCTTCGCCGGCCACGGCACGCGCCAGCAGGGTCTTGCCGGTTCCCGGAGGTCCCACTAGCAGCACACCCTTGGGAATGCGGCCGCCAAGCTTCTGAAACTTCTGCGGCTCGCGCAGGTACTCGATGATCTCCTTCAGTTCTTCCTTGGCCTCATCCACGCCGGCCACGTCCTTGAAGGTGATCTTCTTCTGCTGCATGGAGAGCAGGCGCGCGCGGCTCTTGCCGAACGACAGCGCCTTGTTGCCGCCCGACTGCATCTGCCGCAGCATGAAGAACCAGATGGCGCCCAACAGGACGAACGGGCCCACATTGATCAGCAGCGGGATCAGAATATTGTTCTGCGGCTCCTTGATGGAGAAGTTGACCTTGGCGGCCAGCAGCGCCTTTTCGATGTCCTCGTAGTTGGCGGGAAGCGTGGTGTGGAACTGATCCTTGGGCGATGCCTTCAGATGACCGTGCAGCTCGTTGCCTTGAATCGCTGCATCCAGCACCAGCCCCTGCTGCACCTTGTCGAACAGGTCGGAGTAGGGATACTCCGCATCCTTACCCATGCTGGTTCCTCTTTGCACCACGCTCCAAAGCAGCATGACGCACATGAGGATAAATACCCAGAACAGGACCGTTTTGACTGTCGAATTCACCAGGATTCCTCTTTCCCGGCGGGGGGAGCCGCTGACAGGACCTCCAGCACCGCCTCATCATTCTTAGACGCATATGACTTCCCCGACGTCACAGAAAGTTCACATCGCCCGGACGCAAGACACCAGTCCTCCGCCGCCCGAATGAGCAGTAAAAACGATTGTACTCTCAAGGCGGGAAAACTTGTAGCAAACTAGAGCAATCCAGTGGCCGAAACGCCCCGGGCATCAGACGCCCTTCAACCCTGTTCAGATATTTCTTTCCCTGAAGGCGCCGCGCCGTCCCCCTCCAGGTTGCTCGCCACGATTTCGACCCCCTGCTCCGGCTCCAGTTCCACGCCTTTCATCCAGACAATGCGGCCGTCCAGCTCGAGCACCGGCCAAAGTGCCCGGCCCGTTCCCGTTATCCGCAACCGCTCCAGCACTTCCTTCACCTTGCGCGGCCCGCTGGAGTAGCGCAGCCTGACCCGGTCGCCCGACCTCCAGTTGCGGAGGGTGTAAGTCCTGCCATATCCGGCCTGACCGGCAGCGGCAGCGTGTCCCTCAGCCGGCGCAGTCGAACCGGAGACCTCGATCCGCAGCCGGAGACCGAAAGCCGAAGCCACAATTTCGCCGGGAATCGACCCGCTGTATTCGGGAACGGCCCCTGCTGCTTCGGCGGTCTGTCCCACCGCCAGCCGCAATTCGCGCGGGGTTCGCTCGGCGCGAAATCCCTGGGCCAGCTCCCGCTTCTGCCCGGCCCGGCCCGTGAGGGCGAGGGCGCGCAGTGCCTCCGTCGAGGCAAAATCGGGCGCCGCGCCCAACAGTTCCGCGGCATGCCGCAAAAGCCGCCTCTGCAAGGCCGGAGCCAGAGCAGCCAAACGGGTCACGTCGAGCGCCAGGCTGTCTCCAGCCGCGCGGCCACCGCCCCGCACGGGACGCCCTGTCATGAGCAACTGAGGCGCCACTTTGGCCAATTCGGCCTGCCACCAGGCCTCCTCGTCGCGAGCCAGCGTGGCCATTTGCGCCAGGTGCTCGCGCAATCGCGGGTTCCAACCCTCCAGCAAAGGCAGCAACTCGTGCCGGATACGGTTGCGGGTGAAGGTGAGATGGCGGTTTGACGAGTCCTCCCGCCAGTTCTGTCCCAATGCTTTCAGATAAGCCTCTACCTGAGCCCGCGTGGCGCCGAGCAGCGGACGCAGAATCCGCCCCTCCGGATACTCGACCGTCGGGTGAATGCCAGAGAACCCTTCCGTCCACGCTCCGCGCAGAAACTTGGCCAATACCGTCTCGGCCTGGTCGTCCAAAGTATGGGCTGTGGCCACAGCCTCCAACTCGCCGGAGGCAAGCAGTTGCCGGAACCATCCGTAGCGCAGCCGCCGCGCCGCTTCCTCAATGGTTTCCTGCCCCTTGCCTGCTTCGGGATGGGCCCTGGCCTCCTCCGCGGTATCCACTTGCGCCTCGTGAAACGGCAGCCCCAGCTCGCCAGCCAGCGTGCGGGCAAAGGCCAAGTCAGCGTCCGCCTCCGCGCCGCGCAGGCCGTGGTGCAGATGGGCCGCATGGAGTACCAGTCCCAGTTCACCGCTCCGCTCGGCCAATGCGAGCAGCAGCGCCACCGAATCCGCCCCGCCGGAGAGACCCACGGCCAGACGCAGACCCGGCTTCAGCAGCGTGGTGTCAATCGGAAGCATTGGGGCCAGCGTGGTTCGCATCCCAAAATGATACGGCGTCCCTGCGGCGGCCCGTCCGGCGCGAAGCCGGTCATACTGACCCGCACGAGGAAAGCGGCGGCAATTCCACGACAAATTCCCCTATACTGAACCGCATGTTGGAGACTCGCGCAGCTACCGCGGCCGATGCCGCACTCATCACTACCCATCGGCGGGCCATGTTCGCCGCCATGGGCCGGTCTCAGGAGTCCATTTTGGACGCCATGAGCCGCAACTTCGAGCCCTGGGTCACCCGCATGATCATTGAAGGAAAATATGCCGGCTGGATCACCCAGGACGGCAGCCGCCCCATTGCCTCGGCAGGCCTTCTGGTGCTGGACTGGCCACCCCACCCGCTGGACCCGGCCTGCGAGCACCGCGGCTACCTGCTGAACGTCTTTGTCGAGCCGGAGTACCGCAGGCGCGGCCTGGCGCATGCCCTGGTGGATTTGTGCCTGGCCGAGGCGCGCCGCAGGCGCCTGCGCGTGGTGGCGCTGCACAGCTCTGACGCAGCCCGGCCCGTCTACGAAGCGTTTGGCTTCCGCGCCACCAGCGAAATGCTCTACGTAGAGCCGTCCGAGGGGTAATCTCTACAGCCTCAGCGGCACGCAGAGCCCCGGTCCCGGCTTTGAGACCAGGGAGGCAATGAAGGTCAATCTGCATCCATTCCCCGGGCGACCGCCGAAGGCAATGCACCTCCATGCAATGCCCCGTTGTATACTTCACGAGTTATGCAGGTATTCGCGATTCTTCCCGCTGCCGGTCTGGGCACCCGGATGGCCGGGGCGCAGCCCAAACAGTTTCTCGCTCTGAACGGCATCCCCATCCTCATCCATTCGCTGCGCGCCTTTGCCGCGGTGGAGCGGGTGACAGCCATTTACGTGGCCGTGCGCAAACCCGAGATCCAGCGCGTTCAGGCCCAGGTAGCCGAGTATGGCCTTGCCGGGCGGGTGCGCGTGGTTGAAGGCGGCGACAACCGCCAGGAATCGGTAGCCCACGCCCTAGCCGCGCTCGACGCACAGACCGACGACATCGTGCTGGTGCATGACGCAGTGCGCCCGCTCATTGACTCCGCCACCATCGATCGGACCATCGATGCGGTTCAGGAGCATGGAGCGGCCATTGTCGGACTTCCGGCTGTGGACACCATCAAGCAGGTGGAGCGCACCGCGCACGGCGCCCTCATCGTCTCCACCATCCCGCGTGAGTTTGTGGTGCTGGCGCAGACCCCGCAGGGCTTCCGCTTCGGACTGCTGCGGCGCGCCTACGCCGAGGCCACTGCGGACGGCTTTTTGGGCACCGATGAAGCCTCGGTCGTCGAGCGCGCCGGCCATCCGGTCGCCGTCGTCCCCGGCTCTCAGGTTAATCTGAAGATTACCAAGCCGGGCGACCTGGAGTTGGCCGAGTTTTACCTTCGCCAGCGCGCCCGCTGATTGCGGCTGAACGGGAGACTCAGGCCCGGCGCCGCTTAGTTTTTACGACAGGCACGGTAACCATGGACACACGGATCGGATTTGGCTGGGACTCGCACGCATTCAAGCCCGGCGTGCCGCTGCGCATTGGCGGACTGACGCTCGACCACCCCGAAGGCCTGGCCGGCCACTCCGACGGCGATGTGCTGCTGCACGCCATCACCGATGCCCTGCTGGGCGCCGTAGCGGCCGGGGACATTGGCAGCTTCTTCCCTCCCGGCGATCCGCGCTGGAAAGACGCCGATTCGGCCATCTTCCTCAACCTGGCCATGGAAGAATTGCAGCACGCCGGCTACCGCATCGTGAACGTGGATACCACCCTCATCCTGGCATCCCCCAAGATTTCCCCCGTCGCCGGCGAGATGCGCGCCCGCGTCGCCGATCTGCTGGGCATCGACATCGATCAGGTCAGCATCAAGGCCAAGACCCCCGAGGGCCTGAACCTCGACCACGTGGCCCAGTGTCATGCCGTCGCTCTGGTTGAGCGCGTGATCGAGCCCGATGAGCTGAAGAGCATGAGTGCCGTCATTGAGACCCAGCGCCAGCTCGAAGACGTAGTCGAGGATCTGCTCAGTTCCGTCCACGGCGTGCCGAAAAAGCGCACCGTCGCGCCGGTCTACGACACCGAGGACATTACGTAAGAACAGGGATGAGGGACCAGGGATCGGAGAATCTGAGCCGGGAACTGGCGTTTCGGCTCCTTCCCTGGCACAAACGTGGGTATCCCATCCTTGCGGCGTTCTTGCTTTTGTCGCAAGGGTGGAAAACCTCGAACCCATGGCGTGTCTTTTTCGTTAGCCCGTTGCAACCGGAGGTCTTCCCATCATGAATCTGCGCGGCCCTGCGATCTTTTTCACAATTCTCCTTGCCTCTCTTCCTCTCGGCCTCGTTGCCCAAACCCCCGACTGGCGTACCCCCGCCGAAGTCAGCGACTACCGCACCACCCCCGACTACGCCGAAACCGTTGCCTACCTTGAGCGCATCGCCGCCGCCAGGCCTACCCAAGTCAAGATCGAAAACTTCGGCAAGACCGGCGAGGGCCGCGACTTGAAGATTGTCATCGCGTCGAAGGATGGAGTATTCGATCCCGCCGCCATCCACGCCTCCGGCCGCGCCATTCTCCTCGTGCAGAACTCCATCCACGCCGGCGAGATGGACGGCAAGGATGCCTGCCTTTCTCTTCTTCGCGACCTCATCCAAAACAAGGACAGAGCGAAGCTCCTCGATCACGTAGTCCTAGTCTTCATCCCCGTCTACAACATCGACGGCCACGAGCGCCGCTCGGCCTGGAACCGCATCAACCAGAACGGCCCCGAACTGGCCGGCTGGCGCGCGAACGGCAGCAACCTGAACCTGAATCGCGACTACATGAAGGCCGACGCACCCGAGACCCGCGCCTTCCTCAAGATGTTTCACCGCTGGTTGCCAGACTTCTTCGTGGACAACCACGTGACCGACGGCATGGACTACCAGTACGACGTGACCTTCGCCATCGATGCCGGACCGGACGTGGCTCCGGCCACGGCCCAGTGGATTCGCGAAACCGTGAACCCGGAACTCGAGCGCCAGGTAGACGCCTCGGGCCATCTTGCGTTTCCCAGCTACATCTATCTCAACGACGACACCGATCCCGCGCAGGGCCTGGGCTTCTACGCCGAAACGCCGCGCTTCTCCACAGGCCAGATGATCCTTGAAAATCGCCCCGGCATGCTGGTCGAGTTGCACATGCTCAAGGACTACAAGACCCGCGTCACAGGCGACTACGAGATTCTCCGCGCGTTGCTTGAGGTCCTCAACCGCGACACGGACAAACTCATCGCCCTCAACCGTGAAGCGGACGCCGGCGCGGCCAGGCTCGGCGCGCATCCGCTCGGCAACGAGAAATTCCCGCTCACCCTGGACGGGAACGGCGAAACCACCCCGGTCGTCTTTCATGGCTGGCGGTACACCCGCGGTCTGAGCGAGATTTCCGGCGCCATGAGTGTGAGCTACCATCACGAACCCTGGAACGTGACGCTGCCCCTGGCTACCGGAGTCAAAGTTACGTCTTCAACCCGTCCCCCTGCCGGTTACATCGTGCCGCCGCAATGGACCCATGTGATCGACGTGCTCACCGCGCACGATGTCACCCTTCGCCGCACCACCGCGCCCTTCACCGGTAAAGTGGAGCGCTACCGCTGCTCGGGCATGCAATGGCAAGGCAAACCCTTTGAAGGCCGCCATCCCATCTTGCCCGGCGAGGACACAGGCGCGCAGCCCGGCCGCTATGGCCAATGCACCCTCACCACCGAAACCCTCACCCTCCCTGCCGGATCGGTCGTGGTCCCGCTCGATCAGCGGCTTTCGAAGGTCGCCATCCACTGGCTGGAGCCGGACGCACCCGACTCCGCCCTGCGCTGGGGCTTCTTTGATTCCATCTTCGAGCAAAAGGAGTACGGCGAGGCCTACGTCCTGGAAAAGCTGGCCCGGGAAAACCTGGCCAAAGATCCGGCTCTCAAGGCCGAGTTCGAGCACCGCGTCCAATCGGACCCACGCTTTGCCGCCAGCCCCGACGCCCGCCTCGAGTTCTTCTATGATCGCTCGCCATGGGGACAGGCAAACCACGTCGGTGAATACCCCGTCGGCCGCCTGCTTTCCCTTGACGGCCTGCCGCTGAACTGAGAGATCCTATCCAGCAGGAGTTGTGACAAAAATGCGAATGGACCCTGTTGATTTTGATTGCGGATTCCGCAGTTTGGCCTTACCGTTGCTCCAAGCTTTCATCCCACCCTGGGAGTGATCCGTATGCACAACCTTGCGCTGATTCTGCAAAGCCAGCCCGATCCTGAGACCATCAAGCGTTTAGTCGTAGCCATGCTCGCCCTGATCCCGCTCTTCATTCTGATCGGGATTGTCATTGTGATGGTGCCCTGCTGGCTCATCCTGAAGAAAGCCGGATTTACACCGTGGCTTGCGCTGCTGTGCCTGATTCCGTCGCTCGGCACTCTCGTCTTGCTTTACGTCCTGGCCTTTTCTGATTGGAAGGTTCTGCCCCCGCCGGAGTTGGGTTGGCCGCCACAACCGCCGTACCCGCCCCAGCCGCCTCTTCCGCCTCAATCCTGAGACGGCCCAGGGCAGCCGGAGAGGGAAGGAATGCTAGCATCGTGAATGGAAAGTAATCTAAACGATGCCTGATTCGATTCCCTCTTCGTCAAAATCTCCCCGTGTCCGTTTTGCTCCCTCACCCACCGGCTACCTGCACGTGGGCGGAGCGCGCACTTTTATCTTCAATTGGCTCTATGCCCGCCACAATCACGGAACCCTGGTATTGCGTTTGGACGACACCGATGTCGAGCGCAACACCGAGGCCAGCGTCCGGTCCATCTTCGAGGGACTGCGCTGGCTGGGCCTCGACTGGGACGAAGAGTATAAGCAATCCGAACGCCTTGCCCTGCACAGCCGACAGACCGAATCCATCTTCGCCAAGGGCCTTGCGTATCGCGACTTCACCCCCGCCCACGCGGGCGGCGCCCTCTCGTCCGATGAAGAGTCATCCTCCGCCCACGGCGCCTGGCTCTTCAACCCCGGCATGCGCGAACTCTCCCGCGAAGAGAGCGACCGCCGCGCCGCCGCCGGCGAGCCGTTCGCCCTCCGCTATCGCGTTCCCCGTGGCCAGGGCCGGACTTTGCGATTTGTTGATGGCGTCTACGGCGAGCAGAGCAAGCTGGCCGACGAGGTCGAAGACTTCGCCCTGCTGCGCTCGGACGGCATGCCGACCTATCACCTTGCCTCGTGCGTCGACGACGCCGATCTGCGCATCAGCCACATCATCCGAGGCCAGGATCACCTCACCAACACCTTCAAGCATCTGCTCATCTTCGAGGCCCTCGGTGTCGAGCCACCCCAGTTCGCGCATCTCCCGTTGCTCGTTGCCCCGGATGGCGCCAAACTCTCCAAGCGCCGCCATGGCCCCGTCGTCAGCGTCACCACCTATCGCGATGCCGGCTTCCTGCCTCAGGCCTTCGTCAACTTTCTCTGCCTCCTCGGCTGGTCGCCCAAGAACGACCGAGAGTTCCTGGCTATCGACGAGCTCGCCGCGGCTTTCACTCTCGAGGCCGTCAACCGCGCCAACGCCGTCGTGAATTTCACCGACGAAGACCCCTTTGACCCCAAAGCCGTCTGGCTTAACGCCGAGCATATCCGCGCCCTGCCCGTCGAGCAGCTCAGCCTCTGCCTCCAGCCCTTCTTTGAGCAGGCCGGCCTCCATCCCTCGCCGGAAAAGCTGCTCGCCGTCACCCCGCTCATCCGCGAGCGCATCAAGCTGCTGCGCGATGCCGTCTCCGCCGCCGACTTCTTCTTCCTCCCCCAGCTCGCCCCCTACGACCCAGCCGACCTGATCCCCCAGAAAGGCAATCAGCCGGGCGATGCCGCTCTGGCTCTGCGCATTCTCCATCACGCCCAGGAAGTTCTCGCCACAAACTCTTTCGACCGCGATTCGCTCGACCAGACCCTGCGCGCGGCAGCCTCTCAGCTAGGCCTGAAGGCGGGGCCGATGTTCCAACCCATCCGGGTCGCCGTCTGCGGACGTAAAAACGCGCCGCCGCTCTTTGAAACCATGGCCGTCCTCGGCCGCGAGCTATGCCTCGCCCGCATCCGCCAGGCCGAAGCCAGCCTTCAATCGCTCGCTTGAATACAGACTCGCCCACAGCCACACCCGTACAGAAGGAATCGCAGCAATGACCAACTCGAATCCGGAAAGCCAGAACGCTCCCACTCCCTCCAACTTCCTCCGTGATCAAATCGCGGAGGATGTGCTCACCAAAAAGTACGGCGACGCTGTCGTTCAGACCCGCTTTCCTCCCGAGCCCAACGGCTATCTCCACATCGGCCACGCCAAGGCCATCTGCATCGACTTCGGCCTCGCCGACGAGTTTGGCGGCAAAACCAACCTGCGCTTCGACGATACCAATCCCGAGAAGGAAGAGCAGGAGTACGTCGACTCCATCCAGAAGGACGTACGCTGGCTCGGCTTCCAGTGGGATCGCCTCTGCTACGCCTCTGACTACTTCGGCCAGCTCTACGAGTGGGCTCTGCAGCTTATCAAGGCCGGCAAGGCTTACGTCGATGACCTTTCCGCCGAAGAGATTCGCCAGTATCGCGGCACCCTCACCGAGCCCGGCAAAGACAGCCCCTATCGCAGCCGCTCCATCGAAGAAAACCTCGACCTCTTCCTCCGCATGAAGAACGGTGAGTTTCCCGACGGCAGCCGCGTCCTGCGCGCCAAAATCGACATGGCCTCACCCAACCTCAACCTGCGCGATCCGGTCATGTACCGCATCCTGCACGCCACGCACCAGCGCACCGGCGACCAGTGGTGCATCTATCCCATGTACGACTACGCCCACGGCCAGTCAGACTCCATGGAGCGCGTCACCCACTCCATGTGCACTCTCGAGTTTGCCGACCACCAGCCTCTCTACCGCTGGTATATCGAGCAGTTGGGCATCTTCCCTTCGCAGCAGATCGAATTCGACCGGCTTAACCTCACCTACACCCTGCTCAGCAAGCGCAAGCTCCTCCAGCTTGTACAGGAAGGTCGTGTGAATGGCTGGGACGATCCCCGCATGCCCACCCTCTCCGGCATTCGCCGCCGCGGCTTTACCCCTGAGGCCATTCGCGCCTTCTGCGCCTCCATCGGCGCCTCGCGCACCAACGGGACAACAGATATCGAGATGCTTGAGCACTTCCAGCGGGACGACCTGAACCGCCGCGCCCCCCGTGCCATGGCCGTTCTGAACCCCCTCAAGCTGGTGATCGACAACTACCCCGTTGGTCAGGAGGAGTTTTTCGAAGTCGTCAACAACCCCGAAGATCCCACCGCCGGCACCCGCCAGGTACCTTTCTCGCGCGAGCTCTATATTGAGCAGGATGACTTCCGCGAAGTTCCTCCGCCCAAGTACTACCGCCTATCCCCTGGCAAGGAGGTGCGCCTGCGCGCCGCCTACTTCATCACCGCCCACAGCGTGGTGAAAGACTCTGCCGGCAACATCGTAGAGGTCCATTGCACCTACGATCCGGCCAGCCGCGGCGGCAACTCTCCCGACGGCCGCAAGGTCAAGTCCACCATCCACTGGGTCTCGACCGCCCACGCCATCTCCGCCGAAATCCGTCTCTACGACAAGCTCTTCACCAAGGCCGATCCCGGCGATGTAGAAGAAGGCGAAGACGTCCTCAGCAATCTCAACCCCGACTCGCTGGAAATCCTCACCGGCGCCAGGCTTGAGCCATCCCTCGCCAACGCCACGATCGGAGACCGCTTCCAGTTCGAGCGCGTCGGCTACTTCTGCCTGGACCCGGATTCGACCCCCGACTCCACTCCGCGCCGTCTGGTCTTCAACCGCACCCTCCCGCTTAAAGACTCCTGGGCACGGATCGGGAGGAAGTCGGGAGCGTAAAGCCTCTCAATCAATCGAATTTTTGCAAGGGCACGGCTTCAGCCGTGCCGCTGCGACAGCAAAATCAATGAGGGCTTTAGCCCCTGAGGGATTCTTTCCAAACTGGCCGGTTTCCCAGGTCCCGCCTTTGAAATCTGGGAAACCACAAACTCACTCTCCCGCTCTTTGCATAGAATTACCATTTTGTATGCGATTCAAAATAAGCACTTTGATGACGATAGAGTCCCAGGAAACTGGTTGGGAAGGAAGCGTCGCGAGCGCGAGGAAGGGCGCTCTTCCTATCTTCCAAGGACATCGATGGGCACGGTAATCGTCCGGGGCGGCATGCAGGCGTTCCGGTCGCACGCCTGAAAGTGGAGCTTGGCTTCCACCAGATGATTGCCCTCCGTAGCCACAATGCGCGCCTGAATCACAAACTCGCCTGTGTAGACGCTGAGCCTCGTGCCAGGGTCCAGCGGCAACGTAAAGTCCACGCCCGCCGGGTAGTTCGCCCCCTCCAGCCGCACGCCTGCGCCCTCTGGAATCGAGAAAATCGTAGGGATGAGAAACTCGTCCTTCGGGGTATGCGAATTGATGTGCATCCCTTGCGCGATGCGAAAGTGCAGCGCGACGACGCTCGGTTTCCCCGTCGCCACCGTGACCTGCTCGGGATAGAGATACTCGACCGCCGCACCCTTCAAAATCGACCGCCCCGGCGCATGGGACTGCCCCTGCGCCAGCAGGACCGCCATCCCCAAAGCGACTGCCGCTGCAAAGCGAACTCCAATATTCATTTCCGGCATGAATCCTTATCCACCTTAGCGCCCACTCGCTGACTTGCTAACTCTCTGACTTGCTAACCCGCTACCGCCCCAGTGCCTTCTTGATATTGCCCTCGATGTCGTCTTTCGAGGTCAGCCCTAGTTGCGCTGCGACCACAGTCCCGTTGCGATCGACAAAGAACGATGTAGGCAGCTCATCCAGTCCGCCATAGGCCTTGTCGAGCGTGGCCCCATCAATCAGCACCGGGTAAGGGATGTGCATCTGCTGCGCGGAGTGGGCAATCTCCTTCTTCTCGCTGATCAGCTTCTGCGGGTCGTCGCGATCGATATCGTCCGCCGAGACGCCCAGGATCTCGAATCCCTGCGCCGCATACTGATTCCTCAACTCGACCAGCCAGGGTGTCTCAATTTTGCAGGGAGCGCACCACGTGGCCCAGAAGTTGATCAGTACCGCCTTGCCCTTGTAACTGGCCAGCGAGACTTTTTTGCCGCTCAGGTCTTCCAGCGCAAAGACCGGCGCCGGCTTGCCTTTGAGTGGCGTAACATACTGCGGCTCGCCGCCTGTCGAATCGGTCACCAGTTCGCCATGCGCGGCCGAGGCCAGCAGCCGCTCGGCGGCCTGTTGGCGGTACTCCCAGTTGGCCCACCCCGCCAAGGCAAAGATGGCCAGAATGAACAGAACGGCAGTGATCACCAGCGTGTTGCGCTTCAAGGAGCTTTGACCTCTCGTACTCCATTGTACGAGCAGAGTGCCCCACCCACGCCGCGTCGTTGCTTTCGTGGGTGGAGTGGAAAGCCACGATGCCCCGCCCCGAAACTGATACCATCAGAAACCGATGAACGACATTCCTGAACCAGCCCGTCTGGAACCGGCAGCTTTGGTCCGCACCGAAGCCACGGCCCTCGAAGCATTGGCGGCGCGTCTTGAGGGTTCCATGGCCGCAGACTTTCGCCGCGCCGTCGAGCTTATCCTGCGCTGCGCTCATGAAAATGGCCGCGTTGTGGTCACCGGCATGGGCAAGAGCGGCATCATCGCGCAGAAAATCGCCGCCACGCTCAGCTCCACCGGCTCACCCGCCCTGTTTCTGCACCCTGCCGAGGCCGTCCATGGCGACCTGGGCGTGCTGATGCACGGCGATGTCGTCATTGCGCTCTCCGCCAGCGGGGAAACGGAAGAGATTCTGCGCCTGCTGGCCACGCTCAAGCGCAAGGGCGATGCGCTGATCAGCTTCAGTTGCAATCTAAACTCGACTCTTGCACAAGCCAGCGACGTAGCTCTCGACTGCAGCGTGGCGCGCGAAGCCTGCGGTCTGAATCTCGCCCCCACCGCCTCCACCACCGCCATGCTCGCCCTGGGCGATGCCCTGGCTATTGCCGTCAGTCTGCGCAAGGGCTTCCGCGCGGAGGATTTTGCGGATCTTCATCCCGGCGGCAAGCTGGGCAAGCGCCTGGCCAAGGTCCGCGACCTGATGCACTCCGGCGACGCCATCCCCGCTGTCGCTCCCTCGACGTCGATGACTGACGTGATCTACGAAATGTCAAGCAAGAAGCTGGGCATCACCACCGTGCAGGAGCAGGGGCGGCTTTGCGGCGTCATCAGCGACGGCGACTTGCGGAGGCTCTTGGAACGCGAAGGCGGCGCAGCCCTCAGCCGCACCGCCGGCGAAGCGATGAACGACCATCCCCGAACCATCGGCGCGGAAGAAATTGCCGCTACGGCCCTCACTATTCTTGAAGAGCACAAGATCACTTCGCTTGTCGTCATAGACGGCGAAGGAACCGTCGAAGGCGTGCTCCACCTGCACGATCTGTGGGGCGTGGAGTTGATTTAAAGCAAGGAATAGGGAATAGGGAATAGAAAAACCCCATGGTTGGTGTTCTTGCTATCCCAAGTCTCAAGATCGAGACTTGGGGGCAACCGGCACAAAGCGCATCTCACGCCTACTTACACAGAGCGCGAGCTCTTTCGAGTAGCTCCGGTGAATACTTCTCTGGAATCTTGACGAACTTGACCAGGTCCTTTTGAGCGCGCTGCATCAGTTCGTCCATGTTTTCCTGAGTTTCCAGAAATTCCTTCTGATCCAGGGTGTAGTTCTGAGTCTCAATGACGGTAAGCTTTCCTACTGACTTGGTTGTCACCGCCACGCCCCAAAACATCCCGCTGGTCTTGCGACCTTCCTGGAAAATCACGCAACCGGCGTTTTGGGTAAGGGCGCCCCACACGACCGGGGCCTGGTATGGAGCATTCTTGCAGGCGGCAAAGCTCAAGGGCGACAAAACGAAGAGCAATAGCAAAGCAGCGGGCAGTTTCATGGGTCATCACATCGAAGAAAATCTGGAATGCGTAGAAACAAAAAACAATATACGCGCCTAATCCTCTGAGAGCCATCAATCCCGAGCAAATATGGGACAATTCTGCTTCATTGTCGCCTCCAGCGCCGGTATTGTGTCTAAAGAAGAGATCCTTCAGACCGCGCGACTCGCCGAACATTTAGAATAATTACTGCTTTAATTTTGTCTTGCGTCCGCTGTGGCGGACGGGAAAGCACACACTCATTCGTATGCATCGCTGGTCCAAGCTCTTTATTCCCACTCTTCGCGAGGCCCCGGCAGACGCCGAAGTGGCCAGCCATAAGTTTTTGCTCCGCTCCGGCTACATTCGCCAGCTCGGCGCGGGCATTTACAACTACCTCTTCCTCGGCCAGCGCTCGATCAATAAGATCATCGCCATTGTGCGCGAAGAGATGGACCAGATCGGCCAGGAGTTCTTGCTGCCTGCCCTGCTGCCCAAAGAGCCGTGGGAGCAGAGCGGCCGCTGGACGGGCATGGGCGACAACATGTTCCGGCTGAAGGACCGCAAGGGGGCCGATCTTTGTCTGGGAATGACTCATGAAGAGATCATGACCACCATCGCCCGCAGCGAACTGCGCAGCTACAAGCAGTTGCCGCAGATCTGGTACCAGATTCAGACCAAGTTTCGCGATGAACCGAGGCCCAAGTCCGGCCTGCTGCGCGTGCGCCAGTTCATCATGAAGGACGCTTACTCCTTCGACATCGACAAGGCCGGCCTCGACAAGAGCTTCGAGCTGCACGATGCGGTGTATCGCAAAATTTTCTCGCGCTGCGGCCTCAAGTTTGTGGCTGTCGAGGCGGATTCCGGCGCCATGGGCGGTTCGCAGTCGCAGGAGTTCATGGTCTACACCGACGCCGGCGAGGACCTGATCGCAAGCTGCCCGGTTTGCGGCTACGCGGCCAACACAGAGAAGGCAACTTCGCTGCTCGATCCGCTGGTCGAGTTGGAACCGACCGGGGACGGCACGCCGGAGTTGGTTTCGACTCCGGGCATGGGCGCCATCGCCGATATTGCGGCCTTCCTGAAAATGGCCGAGTCGTCAGACATCAAGTGCGTGGCTTACATGGGGTTGGTACGCGGAGAAAGTGGAAAGCCGGATCAATGGCGTGGCATCGCCGCCTTTCTGCGCGGCGACCACCAGGTGAACGAGACCAAGTTGCTCGGCGCCATTGGCGCGGCTGAACTGCGCACCATGCAGGCTGACGAGCTCGCGCAGTTCTTCAACGGACCGGGCGGTTTCCTGGGGCCGGTGGGCCTCAAGCAGGATGCCAAGCCTCTCGAAGGCGGTCTCACCGTCGTCGTGGACAAGGCCCTCGAAGGCCGCAAGAACATGGTGTGCGGCGCGAACAAGCTGGATTTCCACTACCGCAACGTGACGCCGGGCCGCGACTTCACCTGGACCCTTCTGGCCGATATCCGCAGCGTGAACGAGGGCGAGGGTTGCCCGAAAGAAGGCTGCACGGGCAGGCTGGTGGTTGGCAAGGCGGTCGAAATCGGCCACATCTTCAAGCTCGGCTACAAATATTCAGAGAGTATGGGCGCGCGCGTGCTCGATGTGAACGGCAAGGAAGTCACACCGATCATGGGCAGCTACGGCATCGGCATCGAGCGCATTCTCACTGCGGCCATCGAGCAGTCGAACGACAACAATGGCTTCTGGCTTCCGGCCTCGATTGCTCCCTTCACCGTGGTGGTGACGGTGACCAACGTGCGTGACGCGCTGCTGTGCGAGACAGGCGAAAAGCTGGCCGCGGAGTTGGAAGCGGCCGGGTTTGACGACGTGCTTCTGGATGACCGCGACGAGCGCGCCGGCGTCAAATTCAAGGATGCCGACCTGGTGGGCATTCCCTATCGCATCAACGTAGGCAAGAAGGCCGCCGGCGGCCAGGTGGAACTGGTGACGCGCGCCACCGCAACCAGCGCCGATGTAGCGTTGAATGAAGTGGTGGCGCTGCTGAAGGTCCGCGTTCTGGAAGATGCGTAAAGGCAGCTTTCCGCTTCCCGGTTTTCTTGTACGGATTTGCGACTTTGATTCCCGGCGAAAGCCAGTCCAGGCACGGAAGAGCCGGAAGCTGGTAGCTGGAAGCTGATAAAAAGGAGTAGCAATGGCGTTGAAGATCAGAATTCCAAGACCAACGGGACGGCATCCCTGGGAATTGCCGCTTCTGCGCGTGGTGATTGGGATTCTTGCGGCGGGCGCGCTTGTGGTCTTCGTGGTCGGCGGCTATTTCTACTTCAAGTATCAGAGCGTCGTGGACGAGCGGCTCAAGCAGCCGATCTTCGCCAATACCGCCAAAATTTTTGCGGCGCCGCGCGAAGTGCGCCCTGGGCAGAAGCTCTCGGTCCGCCTCATCGCCAATGAATTGCGCGAGGCCGGCTACTCGGCCGATGGCGCCTCGCAGCTCTCGCCCTTGGGAACCTTCTCAGAGGGTGCGCAGACCATTACCGTGCGCCCCGGCCCGCAATCCTATCACGCACAGGACGGCGCAACCATCCGCATCGCCGAGGGCGTTGTGGAATCAATCATTGACGATCATGGGCAGCCGTTGGCCAGTTATGAACTGGAGCCGCTGCTCATCACCGGCCTGAGTGAGGACGCCAACCGCACCAAGCGCCGCCTGATCACCTACGATGAGATTCCGCCAAACCTGGTGCAGGCCGTACTGGCCATCGAGGACCGCCGCTTCTTTGAGCACAGCGGCGTGAACTATTGGCGGCTGATGGAAGCGGTCTTCCGCGATGTGACCTCGGGCCAGAAGCAGCAGGGCGGCTCCACGCTGACCATGCAGTTGGCGCGTGGTTTTTTCCTCTCGCCGGAGAAGCGCATCAAGCGCAAGATCATCGAGATTGTCATCACCTTCCAGCTTGAGCACCGCTTCAATAAGAGACAGATCTTCGAGATGTACGCCAACGAGATCAACCTGGGCCAGCGCGGCAGCTTCTCCATCGACGGCTTCGGCGAGGCTTCGCAGGCGTATTTCGGCAAGGATGCGCGTCAGCTCGACCTGGCCGAGTGCGCCCTTCTGGCCGGCATGATCCAGCGGCCCAACTACTTCAATCCCTACCGGCATCCCGACCGCACCATCGAGCGGCGCAATCTGGTCCTCGACTCCATGGTCGAGACCGGGGCCATCACCAAAGACCAGGCCGAGCGCGCCAAGGAAGAACCGCTCCATCTCTCCGCGGCCAGTGTTGACGCCAGCGAGGCCCCTTACTTCGTCGATCTGGTGCATGATCAACTGCTGCAGAAGCTTGGCGAACGCGACTTCAACCGCGAAGGCCTGCGCATCTACACCTCGCTCGATCCTGATCTGCAGCGCGCGGCCGCGGATGCGGTCGATGTGGGTATGCGCAATGTGGACGCGCTGGTGGACAAGATGCACGCGCATCGCAAGCCCGGCGAAACCATCCTTTATCCGCAGGTGTCGCTGGTAGCCATCAATCCTCATACCGGCCAGGTGCTGGCGCTCATCGGCGGACGCAACTACGGCAACTCGCAGTTGAACCACGCCGTGGCCAAGCGTCCCACCGGCTCCATCTTCAAGCCCTTCGTCTACGCGGCGGCATTCAACACCGCCGTCGCCGGAACCGTGCTGCCCGGCCAGGAGAAGCCCTTCTCGGCCATCACCATGCTGAACGACGAGCAGACCACCTACGACGTGGGCGGGCAGGAGTATGCGCCGCGCAATTACAAGGATGAATACCACGGCCAGGTCACGGCCATGTATGCGCTGGCCCACTCGCTCAACAATGCCACCATCAGCCTGGCCTCGGAAGTGGGCTTCGACAATGTGGCCGAGCTGGCGCGCGAGTCCGGCGTAAAAAATGCGCGGGGAACGCCATCGGTAGCCATCGGCTCCTACGACGCCACTCCCCTCGACATGGCCGGCGCCTACACCGTCTTTGCCAACAACGGCCTGCATCTGGACCCCTGGATGCTGGCCAGCGTGCGCAACCCCTCGGGCGACATCATCACCGACTACACGCCCACCTCAAAGCAGGTGCTGGACCCGCGCGTGGCCTACCTGACCACGAATCTGATGGAAGGCGTGATGAACTTCGGCTATGGCTATGAAGTTCGCCGCCGCGGATTCATGGATCCCGCCGCAGGCAAGACCGGAACCTCGCACGATGCGTGGTTCGGCGGCTTTACCAGCAATCTCATCTGCATTGTGTGGGTGGGCAACGACGACTATACCGATGTGAAGCTGGCAGGTGCCGTGGCCGCCGCGCCCATCTGGGCGGAGTTCATGAAGCGCGCCGTGCAACTGCCGCAGTACTCTGACACGCACAGCTTCACCCCGCCCGACGGCATCGAGATCGTAAAGCTCGATAAGGCCACCAACCTCGTCAGCGACGAAGCCTGCCCGGACGGCTATGATGCAGCCTTCCTGCCCGGCACCGCGCCCACCGATACCTGCGACCATCCCGCCGACCGCCGCAACCTGCTGCAAAAGATCTTCGGGCTGGGCAAACCGGCGAACTGATTCCAGGGTACCCTCACCCGTCAACGACCGACCCGTCCGGCATCGGCTGGCAATGCTGGCACCAGAAGGTGACGCGCGTATCCGGCCCCTGGATGCGCCTGCGGATCGGCTCGCCGCAGCGTCTGCAAGGCTCTCCCTTGCGCCCATAAACCCACAAACCGGCACTGGGATCGGCTTCATGTGTGGTGCGCCGCTTGCGGCCGCCATAGGTCACGATCGTGTCGCCTGAGTCTTCCAGCACATTGGCCTTCACAAGCGTGCGCGCGGCGGCAATCAAAACCGTAACCTGCTCGCAACTCAGCGTCGCCACTCTGCAAAACGGATTGATGCCAGTCACAAAGCAGATCTCCGATTTGAAGACGTTGCCCAGTCCGGCCATCACTTCCTGGTGCAGCAACACATCGCCAATCTCTTCGCCTCCATGCGTCAGCACACGCCGCTGCACTTCCGCCGGATCGAATTCTTCGCTCAGTACGTCGATTGCGGACAGCGGAATTCGCAACGCCCGCTCCAGTTCCTGAGGTTTCAGCATCCTGGCCACTGGCACGCGAAATCCAATCGCAACATAGTCGCTGTTTTCCAATAAGATGCGCATATTCGAGCGCGGCTGCTGCCATCGCTCCCCGGGCCGGTAGATATGCCAACTGCCGCTCATGAGCATGTGAGTAGCCAGCGTTCCGCCACCGGAAAAATGAATCAAGAGCCACTTGCCGCGCGACTCCACGCGCTCCACCGTCTGCCCCGCGAGCGGCGTGTCGTCGTTGAAGCGCATCAGCAGCGGGAACGTCGAGCGGAAGCCGGTGACCGGCTTGCCCGTCAATGCGCGGCCAAGGGCGCGTGCAGTGCGAAAGATCGTGTCGCCCTCTGGCATGGCCTATTGCAGCTCCCCCGTACTGCTTCCGGTCCGCGACTCCTGGTGGGTCACGGCGATTGGAATGCGCCGTAGGTGCATCCCCAGAGGACCCGGATGAAAGCCCGCATCCATGAGGAACCGGGCCATGAGATGCGCCGCCACTGGCTGACCGTTGATGGTGGTGATGAGCACGCCCTGATGGCTTGCGCCGCGCAGCCGCTCCTGCCCTCGCGCACACAGAAAATGCGCCAGCCCTGAGGCCGCCTGCGAGCGCTCCGGCTCCTCGGCAGGCAAAAAGACCAGCAGGTTCGGGTTGCCGCGGCGGAGCCACGCAACCAATTGTCCATTGCGCAGAATCACCTCGGCATAAGCGGCGCGGGTAAGGATTCGCGGCGCGGATTCCGAGTCTTCTTCGGCCACGGGAAGGTCGGGCCAGCGCAGGACCGATCCGTAGGGATTGGCTGGATCGGCGGCAGCCAACTGTACAAACTCCGGCTTCTCCTGCGGGGGCGCGGTGCGCAATTGGCGCAGCAGGTCCACGGCGGCCGGCAGCGCAAATTGCGTTGCGCCCAGCCCGGCCACAAAGTATCCGCGGCGAATCCGCCCGCTCTCTTCCAAAGCCTTCAACACGTCATACACCGCGCTGAATCCGCCTGGAACATTCTCCGCCGCAACGTGTTCCCGCAGCAGCACGCCGTAGCGATTCAGCAGTTGCAAAGCCAGCGCGTGGCTGGCCTCAGTGGCCGTGGGAGCGCCTTGGGAAACGGTGGCTGGTTGAGCTTCGTGGTTTTCCACCCTTGCGGCTGAAAGACGCCGCAAGGATGGGGCACCCGGTCCCGAAGATGCGCCGTCACTTCCCTTTCCGCCACACACGGGCAGCAGCGCCCACCGGCCCTGTGCGGTGGGCGGCGTCGTTCTGCGCGAGCGGAAGACAACGCCTGTCTGCAAGCGGCGCGGGGTGCGCACGCTCTCCGGCTTGGCGATATAAGCCCGCAACGCATGAAGCGAATCGTTGGTGATGAGCCCGCGCCACACCAGGCTCCACAGCGCCTCAATCGTCTCGCCCGGGTAGCCTCCGCCCACAGCCTGATGCAGCGCGTCAAAGAAGCTCGCACCCGTGGACTCAAGCACGGCAAGCAGTTTCTCTTCGCGCTCGGTCAAGGGCTCAACCAGAGGCCGATGCTGCGCCAGCAACGGCAACTTGTCGGCGAGAAAGAGCGCGATGCGGCCGTCTCGCTCGCCGATGGGCTCAACTCCCGCCCACGCCACTTCGCCCGCCGCGATCAAGGTATCCAGGCCGGCCGGCGCATACTCCGCAAGACGAGCCGGCAGAATTGCCGTCTCCACCAGCGACGCCGGCAACGGCGCACCCTGCAGGCTCTCGATGGCGTCCAGCAGCGCGTCAAGATGACCCGCCCCACTGCGGCGCGGCGTCAACAGTCCCTGCCAGTGCGTGAGGAAGCGCGCCAGCGTATGCTGCTCCACCGGCTCAACCTCCCGGCGCAGCCTGGCCAATGATTTGCGGCGAATCAGCCGCAGCATCTCCGCATCGCACCACTCCCGATGCAGTCCGCCCGGCCGAAATCCGCCTTCCAGTACGCGCCCCTCATGGGCCAGTTGCCGCAGCGCATTCTCGACCGCCGCGGCATCCAACGCAAAACGATCGGCGGCCTCGCGCAGTGTGAACGGCCCATGCGTGCGCGCATAGCGTCGCACCAGTTCCAGCACCGGCTGCGCCACCGGCTCCAGCAGCGCCACGGCCAGCCCCGGCGGCAACGGAATCCCCAATCCATCGCGATAGCGCGCCGCATCCTCCGCCGCAATCAAACGCCGCTCACCGGCAATGCGTAGCTGCAGCAATCGCCGCGAGCGGACAAGCCGATCCACGTGCGCCAGCAAATCCGGCGAAACCAGGCGCCGCGCCAGTTCATCGCGCGACAAATCTCCCAATCGCAGGCAAAGATCGTGAATGCCATCTGCCGAGCGCGCGCGATAGTTCTCAGCCAAACATTGCGCAATTTCTTCCACCTCGGCAATCGCATCCGCATCCAGCAGTTCACGCAGATCGGCCGCGCCCAGCAGTTCGCGCAACTGGTCCTGATCGATGGTGAGCGCCTGCGCGCGGCGCTCGGCCAGCGGTGCATCGCCGTCATAAAGAAAATTCGCCACGTAACTGAACAGCAGTGACGCGGCAAATGGCGAGGGCTTGCGCGTCTCCACCACATGCACACGCAACTGCCTCTGCTCCACGGCTCGCAGCGTCTCAATGAGCGCGGGCATATCGAAGACGTCGCGCAAACACTCGCGATAAGCCTCAAGCAGCAGCGGAAACTTTGGATAGCGCGAAGCCACGCTCAACAGGTCGTAAGAGCGCTTGCGCAACTGCCACAGCGGCGAACGCGCGTCGGCACGGCGGCGCGGCAACAGCAGCGCGCGGCCCGCAGCCTCGCGAAACCGCCCGGCAAACAGCGCCGTCGTGCCCAACTGGCGCAGCACCAGCGCCATGGCCTCGGCCGGTTCCACCAGAAACCAATCCGGATCAGGCGGCTCGTCGGTGTCTGGAAAGCGCAGCACAAAACCGTCGTCGCCCCACAGCGTCTCCACCTCCGGCCCGCCCGCCGCGCGAATGCGCGCGCTCACCGCCATGGCCCAGGGAATGTGGATGCGACTGCCGAAGGGTGTCAACACGCAGACCCGCCAGTCGCCCAGTTCATCGCGGCAGCGCTCAATCACCACCGTGCGATCGTCGGGCACAGCGCCGGTCGCAGCCTCCTGGTCGGCCAGAAACTGCATCAGGTTTTCCGCAGCGCCGGGATCGAGATCGTGCTCGGCCACAAGCCGCGTCAGCGCGCCGGGCAGGGGCAGCGCGCGCAATTCGCGCACCAGCGCGCCGATGCGCCGGCCAAACTCAAGCGGCCGTCCTGGCCCGTCGCCTTTCCAGAACGGCATCTTGCCCGGCTCGCCCGGCGCGGGCGTCACCAGGACGCGATCGTGCGTAATCTCCACAATCCGCCACGTCGACGCGCCCAGGATGAACGTCTCGCCGGGATGGCTCTCGAAGACCATCTCCTCATCCAGCTCACCCACGCGGACGGCCTTGCCCTCGCTGTATGCCAGAAAAACACCATACAACCCGCGGTCCGGAATGGTGCCCGCGTTGAGAATCGCCAGCCGCGCCGCGCCATCGCGCGCCGTCACCACGTTGCGCACACGATCCCACGTGAGCCGCGGCCGCAGCTCGGCAAATTCGTCGGATGGATAGCGTCCACTGAGCAGATCGAGAACGCCCTCAAACGCCGCGCGGGTCAGCCCGCCGAACGGCGCCGCGTGACGGACCAGGTCGAAAAGGGCGTTGACGCTGACTTCAGGCTTCGATGGTTCCACTTCAATCCACTGAAGAAGGACCGTCGGTTGAGCTTCGTGGTTTCTCAGTGTTTCGGCAGAATCCGGCTCGCCAAACCTCAATTCGGCGGTAAGATTCTTTGTCCGGCGCGCACTTTTTTGAACTTTCGATCGCCGGGGCAGCGCCGCGGCGCGCGGCGGATGCGCCACAATCGCCACCAGTTGCTGCGCCAGCACATCCAGCGGATTGCGCGGAAAGCGCGTGGACTCGATGTGTCCTTCGTGCATGGCGCGCGTCACGGCGGCGCAGGCCACCAGATCGGCGCGATACTTGGGAAACAGAATTCCCTCGCTCACCGCGTCCACGTGGTGTCCGGCCCGGCCAATGCGCTGCATTCCGCTGGCCACCGAGGGCGGCGCTTCAATCTGGATCACCAGATCCACGGCGCCCATATCGATGCCCAGTTCCAGCGTGGAGGTAGCGCATAGCGCGCGTATCTGCCCCGCTTTCAACTGCTCTTCGATGATCGTCCGCTGCGCCGCCGCCAGCGAGCCATGATGCGCGCGGGCAATCGGCTCACCGGCTAGCTCATTTAATGCTCCTGCCAGTCGCTCGGCCACTTGACGGCTGTTCACAAACAGAATTGTCGAGTTGCGCTCGCGGATGATTTCGAGCAGCCGCGGATGAATGGCATTCCAGATGGAAACCCGCTTGGGCGCCTGCGAGGCCGGTCCGCTGGGCACATACTCCTGCTCGCCCAGCCGCGCCATATCCTCCACCGGTACCTCAATACGCAACTTCAACTGCTTGGTTGCGCTGGCATTCACGATGGTTACGGGACGATAGCGCAGCGCCGCAGCATCGATTGCGTCTGAAGACCATGCCGTATCGTCAGACGCAACTTGACCTGCGCGCTCCTCGACCGCAACCGGCGTCTCCAACCCGCCCAGAAACCGCGCCACTTCTTCCAGCGGCCTCTGCGTCGCCGAAAGCCCGATACGCTGCAACCGCCGCTTGGTCAGTGCTTCCAAACGCTCCAATGACAACGCCAGATGCGCCCCGCGCTTGGTGGGAACCAGGGCATGAATCTCATCGACGATCACCGTATCCACCGTGCGCAGCGCCTCGGCGGCCTGCGAGGTCAGCAGCAGGTAGAGCGACTCCGGCGTAGTGATGAGAATATCCGCCGGGTGCCGCGCAAACCGCGCTCGTTCCCGCTGCGGCGTATCCCCAGTGCGCACGCTGATGGTGGGCTCGCGAAAGGCTACGCCCATTCGCCGCGCCATATTGGCCATCCCGGCCAGCGGCGAGCGCAGGTTCCGCTCCACATCCACGGCCAGCGCTTTAAGCGGCGAGATATAGAGGATTCGGCAACCCTTTCCACGCTCTTCCGGCTGCGGTTGGAGCATCAGCCGGTCAAGGCACCACAGGAAGGCCGTCAGCGTCTTGCCCGTTCCCGTGGGCGCCAGAATCAGCGCGCTCTCACCGCGCGCGATAACCGGCCAGCCCAGCCGCTGCGGCGCGGTGGGCGCGTCGAACACTACCCGAAACCACTCCGCCGTCACCGGATGGAAACAGGCAAACGGATCAGCCGCGTTAATTGGGTTCGCGGGAGGGCAATGCCGGTCCATTCACTCAGCATAGCGCCGCCAGCGCCAGCCCAGCCGCATCCCTTACTATGGACCTTGCTGGAACGCCTATGCGAGATCACCTGGCTACACTCCTCGACGACTTCCGCCGCTATGGTCGCGAGGTCGCCGTGGTTCGCTACCAAGGCAACCGCCGCCGCGTCACCACTTACGGCGAGATCGCGCGCCTGGCTGGCCGTTTCGCGGCGCTTCTGGTGCAGCGCGGCATCGAGCCTGGCGACCGCGTCCTGCTCTGGGCCGAAAACAGCGCCGAATGGATCGCCGCCTTCCATGGCTGCATGGTGCGCGGCGTACTGGCTGTCCCTCTGGACGCCAGCGGAACCGCCGATTTTGCCGCCCGCGTGGCCGCTGACGTAACCCCCAAACTGGCCGTGGGCGATGCCGTGCTGCTCAGCCAGCTGCCCGCCGATTCGCCCCAGCTCGCCTTCCCACGCCTGCCCTTCGAAGACTGGCTCACCCACCTCCCCGTTGAAGAAGCTGGCCCGGTTCCGGGGCTCTCCCATGAAACTCCGCTCCAGATCCTCTTCACCTCCGGCACCACCGGCGACCCCAAAGGGATTGTCCTCACCCACGGCAACGTCCTGGCCAGCGTCGGCCCCATCGAGGACGCATCCCAGCCTTACATGCGCTACGAGCGACTGATCCATCCCCTGCGCATTCTGCACACATTGCCCCTGAGCCACGTCTTCGGCCAGACCATGGGCCTGTGGGTCCCGCCCATCTACACCGCAGAACTTCACTTCGAGAGCCGACTGGTGGCGCCGCGCCTCATTGACACTATCCGGCGCGAGCGCATCTCCGTACTGGCCGCCGTACCGCGGGTTCATGCGTTACTCAAGATGCACCTCGAAACAACCTTGCCCGGCCTAGCCGAGCGCGCCGCTGCCGCCCAGGGCCGCCGCATTGGGGCCTGGGGACGTTGGTGGCGCTTCCGCGATGTTCATCGGGCGTTCGGCCTCAAGTTCTGGGCGCTCATCTCTGGCGGCGGAGCCTTGCCCGGCCCGCTGGAGCAGTTTTGGAACGCTCTCGGCTTCGTCCTGGTGCAAGGCTACGGAATGACCGAAACGACCGCGCTCATCACTCTCAACCACCCCTTCCACGTGGCGCGCGGCACCATCGGCAAGCCGCTGGCGGGGCGCGAGGTGAAGCTGGGCCCGGACGGCGAGGTGCTGGTCCGCGGCGCATCCATCTCCAGCGCCACCTGGTCTGGCGGCGCGCTGCGCCCGCGCGAGGACGAGTGGCTGGCCACCGGCGACCTGGCCGAAACCCAGCCCACCGGCGAGTTGCGCTTCCTGGGCCGCAAGAGCGAGGTGATCGTGACCGCGGCGGGGGTGAACCTGCACCCAGAGGATTTGGAGGAGGCCATTGAGCAGTCGCCCGGCGTGACAGCCTGCGCGGTGGTGCCCATGGAGACACCCGCCGGCCCCGAGCCTTGCGCCGTGCTCGCCTTTCGCGGACCGGAAACGGAAGCAGCGGCGGCCATCGAGCAAGCCAACACACGCCTCGCGGAGTTTCAGCGCCTGCGCCGGTGGGTGCTGTGGCCCGAGCCCGATCTGCCCCGCACCTCCACGGGAAAGGTTCGGCGCAAGGCCGTGGCGGAGTGGCTGGCCAAGATCCAGGCCGCAGCGGCCACGGCCAGCACCGGCGCGGCAATCCCTCCCGGCGCAGGCGCCTTTGGAGCTTCGACGGACTGGTTGCTGGCGCTCGTAGCGCAAATCTCCGGCGAGACCCCGCCAGGCGTGGGCGACGAGCTGCGCCTCACCGAAGACCTGCATCTGGACAGTCTGGGCCGCGTTCATTTGGCCGCGACCATAGAGGAGCGACTGGGCATGGTTCCCGAGAGCGGTCTATTGGAAGAGGTGCAAACTCTGGGCGAACTGCGCCAGTTGCTGGCCGGAAACCCCGCGCCGGACGTCCATTCCTCACCAAAAGAGGGCTTGCCCTCCTTGCCGGGCACCTCTGATATGGCTTCTGAGACCTGGGGAACCACACAACCGGACGCTACCAATGCCCGTTCCCCGCAGGAACCCCAGATCGAACCAACCCCGGCGCGGTATATCTACCCCCACTGGCCCTGGCTGCTGCCGATCCGGTGGCTGCGCGCTGCCTTCATTGAGGCGGCGATGCGTCCGCTGGTTTGGCTGCTGGCGAACCCTTCCGTGATTGCGTCCGGCCGGCTCGATCCCGGAGAGCCCATGCTGATCGTGGCCAACCACGTAACCGCCTACGACGGACCGCTGGTTCAATATGCGCTGCCCGGCCCTATTCGCCGCCGGATTGCGGTCGCCATGTCCGGCGAGATGCTGGAGGACTTCCGCCATTTCCGCAATCCCGAGCACGGCCCGAAGTATGGCCACTTCGATCTCTTCGGCCCGTTGAGTTATCTGCTCGTCACCGCGCTCTTCAACGTCTTTCCACTCGCCCGCCAGCGGGACTTTCAGCCTAGCTTTGCCCACGCTGGAGAAGCCATGGATCGCGGATTCAACGTGCTGGTCTTTCCCGAGGGCACGCGCTCGGCGGAGGGCCAACTGGCGCGCTTCCGCCCTGGTATTGGTCTGCTGGCCAAGCAATCCGGAGTCCCGGTGCTGCCCATGGCCATCCGCGGACTGGGCGAGCTCAAGATGCGCCGCCGCCGCTGGTTCCGTTCCGACACGATCGAAGTGCGCGTAGGCCAGCCCATCCGTTTCTCACTCCTGGAGACCGAGGCCGCTATCACCGCGCGATTGCATGCGGAAGTGGAAAAGCTGCTCAACGGATAACATCTCTAACTCACTAACCCGCTAACTCACTCACTTTCTAACTCGCCTGTCTCGGTTTGAAGTAACACGTCCCGCCGGCCAATATCGAAGTCCAGATGGAGGGGTCGGCGGGTTGCTCACTCGATCCTAGAAACAGAATGCCGTCGGACGCCAGCAGCCGGTGGATGTAGGCCAGCAGTTCCTTGCGCGTCTCCTGAGAGAAGTAGAGCATCACGTTGCGCAAAAAGATCACATCGAAACGATCACTGGCGCGACGGAAGGGCAGTTGCGGCCCGCACAGGTTGGCCTGGCGGAAATTGCACATCTTGCTCATCGGTTCCTTCACCACCCAGTCCTCGCCCACGCGGTCAAAGTAGCGCACCACGAAGCGCGCGGGCAGGCCGCGATTCATCTCGATGCGGTGATAACGTCCGGCCTGGGCGCGCTCCACCACCTCGGCGCACAGGTCGGTGCCCTCGATGCAGATATCCCATCCGCCGAGCGTGGGAAAGTGCTCGCGCAGCAACATGGCCAGGCTGTATGCTTCCTGGCCGGTGGAGCAGGCCGCGCTCCAGAATCGCAATGTGCGGGCGCTGCGGCGCGCTTCAATGAGCTGCGGCAGCAAATCCGTGCGCAACAGCTCGAAGGGACGGCTATCGCGAAAGAAACTGGTTTCATTGATCGTCATGGCCTCAGCGACGGCGCGCTCCAGCATCGGATTCTTCCGGATGCGCAGGTGCTGCACCAGTTCTTCCAGTTGGGTCATGCCGTGGTTGCGCAGAAGCTTCGAAAGACGCGTATCGAAGAGATAGTCCTGCGAAGCGTCGAGCACGTTTTGCGAATAGCCGAAAACGAGCCGGCGCAGATACTCGTAGTCGACGCCGGAAGCTGCTTGCATGGCTAGACCGCCGGTTCCCGAAGCTCTTGTGCTTCGCTCTGCGTGCGGCTGACAATGCGGAGGATTTCGAGAGTCATGGAGTGCAGCGGCAGCACCTTCTGCGCCAGTTCGGCATGAACCACGGCCCCCGGCATCCCCCATACCGCGCTGGTGGCCTCATCCTGGGCCAGTACACTGCCGCCGTGCTCACGGATGGCGCGGCAACCCATTAACCCATCGGAGCCCATGCCGGTGAGCACAACCGCCAGTACGCCGCTGCCGTATACCCTGGCAGCGGAGCGGAACAGAACATCCGCCGAGGGCCGGCAGTGATTTTCAAAGGGGTCCCGGTTCAGGTGCAGCGTAGCCGGCGCGCCCGCACGCGAAGCCGCCAGCACCTCCATATGCCAGTCGCCTCGGGCAACATAGACGGCTCCGGCTACTACTGGCTCGCCTTCGGTGGCCTCGTGTACCCGCAAACGGCAGCGGCCGTTCAAACGCTCGGCAAACAACCGGGTAAACATCTCCGGCATGTGTTGCACGATCATAACGGGCAAGGGAAAATCAGCCGGCAAACCCGGAAGCACGAGATCGAGTGCTGCCGGGCCGCCCGTCGAGACGCCAATTGTCAAGACCGTCGGAATCGACGAGACCGGCTGCGGCTTGTGCACCTGCGGCAAGGGCAGCGGCAAACGCGCCGCGACGGGGCCGACACCGGGGCCGAAGCCAAACCCGGACCCAGCTCCGGGCATGCATCCTGACCCACATGGGGACCTGGGTCCGGAAAAAGCGGGCTGCGGCTGCCCTTGCAGTCTTCCGGTCAGGGCATGAATCTTGGGAATCAGATCCTTTGCCAACGCCTGGATCGCGGCCTCGCGCCCGGATTGGCCAACCGGCTTGGCCACATAGTCCGAAGCCCCGCCGGCGAGCGCCTCGATGGTCACCCTGGCCCCGCGCCGGGTGAGCGAACTGCACATGATCACCGGCATTTTGTGTCCCCGTGCCCGCAACTCGCGCAGAGTAGCCAGCCCATCCATCACCGGCATCTCCACATCCAGCAGCAACAGGTCGGGTCTGACGTCTTCCACGGCTCTCAGCGCCGATTCGCCGTCCGCCGCGCTGGCCGCCACTTCCAGCCCCGCATCCGTGGCGAACACTGAGCGCAACAGGCTCCGCATCACCACCGAGTCATCGACGACCAGTATTCGGGTCCGCTGGCGGGCCGTCATTGCTCAGGCCCCCGCCAGACCCAGCATGGCGAGCTTTTCGTTCAGCGCTTTCTCGTCGAAAGGCTTCATCAGGTATTCGTCGGCGCCGGCATTCAGTGCGCTGAGAATGAACTCGTTCTCCGCCTCCGTGGTCACCATCATCACCTTCATCTTGTCGAATCCCTGACCGCGCAATTGCCTGAGCATCTCCAGGCCGTCCATCACCGGCATGTTCCAGTCCACCAGGGCAAGGTCGAAGGGCAGGCCCGCATGTAGCCGGTCCATGGCGGCCCGGCCGTCGGCCACCTCCTCGCACTCGATTCCTTTCTCTTCAAGCAAGCCGCGCAAATAGCCCCTCACAAAACGGGAGTCGTCGACAATCAATGCTCGCATCGGTCGCCTCCTGGGTCTAAGCCGCCTGGGTCCCGCTCAGACGCATCGGGTCAAGCCGCTCAGGATTCAGCATCACCAGCAGACGGTCCTTGAGCTTGTAGGCACCGGCAAACAAGGCCCTCCTGCGCTCGTCCAGAATTGAGGGGTTGGGCTCATGGTCGGCCGAAGAGACTGTGAGCACCTCGCCAACCGAGTCCACCAGCAGTCCGAAGCATCCGCCGGCACTGTCCAGAACCAGGATGTCCTGCGGACCATCCCTGGGCGGCAATCCCAGCAATTGGCGCAGGCTCACCGTGGTCAGTACGTCGCCCCGGTAATGAACCAGCCCGCCCACGAAGGCGGGAGCCAACGGAACCGGCTGCGGCCGCGCCGAGCCCACAATCTCAAGAATGTGCGCGATAGGCAAGCCGAACAATCCATCCCCCAGGCGCACCGAACACATTTCGACCAACGTTTCCGTCGCCTTCGTCTCGCGATTGCATGCACTCCCAGCGTTACTCATCGCACTGTCTCCGCAAACTCGTTGAAATTGCCGGGGGCGTTCTCGGCAACCGGAAGCGGCGCCACACCACCCAAGTCAACCACACCGGTTACGCGATCTTTCAGCAGCGTCACCCCGCCCGCACGCTGACGCGTACCGGCCTCGAGCAGGTCACTCCCAGCAGCCACATCCAACACCCGCGAAACCGCGACTCCCACATGCCGGTCGCCCTCCCGGCACACCACAACAATGATTTGCGCCCCTGGATTGCCCTGAGCGGCATCGAGGACCCCGCCGGAATCTTCCACCGGCAACAACTGCCCGTCGAAGTTCAGCACCGGCCGGTAGCCGAGGTACTCGATGCGCGAAGCCGGAAGCTGCTCAATCCGCAGCACGTCGTTGAGCTGGACCGCGGCCACGCGCTCGGCAGCCTCCACCAGCAGATATTCCAGGCACTTCGCCGCCTCAGCCTCGTTTTCTCCTTTTGCCGTTCCAGCGGCCTCTTCTTCCGCGGTCATTGTCACTCCAGCCTTCATCGCGATCGCTCCGGGATCGAGAATCAGCGCCAGGTTGGCATTGCCCAGCACCGTGGCGCCCGAATATAGTCCGATGTCCTTCAGAACCGGAGAAAGCGGCTTGACCACAATTTCCTCCGGATCGGCCAATCCTTCCACCACCAGGCCAAAGCGGCGCCCATCCGCGTCAAGAACGGCGATGAAGTTGTCCCGCTCCGTGGCCACTCTGTGCTCTGCAGCGGGCATCAGCAACCGGTCAAGAAACACCAGAGGAAGCAGCTTGCCGCGCAGCCGGTACAGCGGCGCACCCTCGATCCACTCGATGGCTTTGGCTCCTTGCTCAGGGGGAACGTGCACCAGTTCCGACAGCGCTCCCTGGGGCAGGGCAAAGCTCTGGTTCACGCTGCGCACAATCAGCGCGGGAATGATCGCCAGGGTCAGCGGAATACGCAGCCGGAGCGTGGTTCCCTTGCCGACGCGCGAGTCGATTTCAACCTTTCCGCCGATCTTTTCCACGTTGGTACGGACAACGTCCATCCCTACCCCGCGCCCGCTGACATTGGTCACGGTCGCGGCGGTCGAGAAACCGGGCAAAAACAGCAATTGGAGCAGATCGCGTTCGCCCAGGTTTGCGGCCCGCTCCGGCGTGATCAGCCCGCGTTCGATGGCCTTCTGGCGCACCTTTTCGACGACGATGCCGGCGCCGTCGTCGGAGATTTCAATGAGGACGTGGCTGCCCTCCTGAGCAGCCCGCAGTTTGAGCGTTCCCTCCGGGTCCTTGCCCGCGGCCTGGCGCACAGCGGGCGGCTCGATGCCATGATCCAGCGCGTTTCTGACCGCGTGAGTCAGCGGGTCCTTGATGGCCTCCAGCAGACTCTTGTCCAGTTCCGTTTCCTGGCCCTCCACCTGCAGCCGCACACGCCGGCCAAGCAACTGGGACAAATCGCGCACAATGCGCGGAATTTTGGAAAAAATATTCGAGACCGGCTGCATCCTGGCCTTCATCACGCTCTCGCGCAAATCCGCGGTCACCATGTCCAGGCGCCGCGAGAGCAGGGTCAGATTGGGATCGGCCGCGGTGGCCTGCAACACCTGGTTGCGGGTCAGCACCAGTTCGCCCACCAGGTTCATCATCCGGTTCAGCAGCGTCACGTCCACACGCAGCGTGCTTTCAGCGGCCGTGCCTTGCATACGGGGCCGGGCAGCCTCGCTCTCCGGTTCCACGGCAGTTTTGGAAGCGGGCGCGCCGACCGGCTCCAACGCTTTCGCTGGCACGGGAGCGGCCGAAGCAGGTGCATTTCCAGCCAAAGGGACGGCCGGCTCGGGCGGCAGCGTAGCCACAGACGAAGTGCCAGCCTGGGCGCGAGCATGCTGCTTTGCCGGTGCCTGTGTCTGCGCCAGTTTTGGCGTCTGCAATTCTTCCAGACGGCCGATCAGCTTCGCGTCCTCGCCGTCGCCCTCGCTGTTGTCCGCCTCAATCGTCTTCAGAATGGAACGCAGACCATCGAGCAGTTGCAACAGTCCGGTAATGATCACCCCGTCCGCAGCCAGCTTTCCATCGCGCAGCAGGCCCAGCAGGTTTTCGCCGGCGTGGGCCAGTTTCTCCAGCCGCTTGAAGCCAAGAAATCCCGTGGTTCCCTTGATGGTATGCACCGAGCGAAAGATCTCCGCCAGCAGCGCCATATCCTGAGGCCGCTGCTCCAGATCGGTCAAACAGCGTTCCATCCGGTCCAGGCCTTCCTGGCTCTCAATCAGGAACTCCCTCGTCAATTCATCCATTGCCATCGCGTCCACTCATCCGCCCGGCCAGGGTTGTCCCCGCTTACGGTCGATACCCAAGGCACAGCGAGCACTCAAGCCCTTTATCGGAAAGAAAAGGCTCAACTTGAGGAATGGGATTCATGGCGAAGATCGGGGGAATAGAGATCGAGAGTCGGAGAACGGAAAATCGCAAACAACCAAATCGGCGTGATTGCGGATTTTTCGCGCTAAAGCCGGGTTTTCCAAATTCTGATTTTCAGGCCCGGGAAATTACGAATGCTCCACGGCCCCCTGCACCATGTACAGCGGAGCCGTGAATGCTTTAGCCTCAGGAGTCGTGCCGCCAACAGAAGAAAACCCGAAGTCCGCACCGGAACCGGCGCTCGAAGACCTGCTGGAACAGGCGCGCCAGGCCGCGCACCACTCCTACTCGCCCTATTCCGGATTCCAAGTGGGCGCGGCCCTCAAGCTGACCAATGGAGCGATTGTCACCGGAACCAATGTCGAGAACTCGAGCTATGGCCTGACCCTATGCGCCGAACGTGCCGCCCTGGTCCGGGCCGTCTCTCAATTCGGTCCTCAGATCCGCATCGAGGCTGCCGCCATCGCCAATCTGAACAACGCGCCTAGCCCGCCTTGCGGCGCCTGCCGCCAGGTCTTGGCCGAGTTCATTCTGCCCGAGGCCCCGGTGCTCTTCCCCGCCGCCGAGGGCCTGCGCAGCTTGCCTTTTGCTGACCTTCTGCCTCTGGCCTTCGACAGGAAACGGAAGTGAAGCCCAGAGGAATTGTCTATTTGGCGTAGAAGCGATAGCGGATGGTCCAGTGCGCGGTTTGGCCGGGAGGAATGTTCAGGTGAATGTAAGCCTCCGGGCAGATGGTGGTGCGGATCGACCAGAAATTGAAGCGCCCTATGGGATTATCGGAGGATTGCTCCACGCCTACCCCGGTATTGCGGTTCTCAACGGAGAAATCATAGTCGGCAACATTGTTGGAGTAGCCGGTTAGAAAGCTGGTTGCAGACTGGCCAGGCTGCAATTCCCGATCATAGACAATCTCCTTGCCTTCGATTCGCGCGCCATTTCCCAAAGGCCGCTCGGCTTTGGGTTCGAATGGAAAGCGAACAACCATCCCCGGACCTGTGGAAGCACCATCAAGCATGAAGAAGTCGTGATCGTAGACTTCCGTTTCAATCGTCTTTGTTCCCGTGTTCTTCAATTCATGTTCGATCAGGAGAATCGGCTCGTGCTCGGCGAGCTTCAAGTTCTTCGTATAGACATATGCGATGCCTATCTGCGAATGGAGATCCTGTCTGAAAGAAACTCCGCTCCGTCCCGTGTGGACTGTCCACTTTCCTCCATCGACCAGGGGATAGGTATAAAAGAAATTGAAGCGCGAATCGTCGATCTTGCGCAGCACGCCGACTCCGGGTTTGACAAACAATTCCCCCGGCTTCGCCTCGTCATAGTTCAGTGCGCTAATGCCGCCGGGCGATCGGAACTCCTCTACGGGGCCGGTGATCGCATCATTCAATAATGGATCGTAATGCGGAAACCAGACTCCAAAATACGTGTGGCCCTTATAGGTCAAACAGGGAACCTGGCCCGACCAGTCGAAACGCGAAGCGCGGTAATAGCCATTTGTTGCATCTGGCAGGTAAACCACCGCATTCACAATGCCGTTTGAGATGGAAGCTTTCGGAAAGGAGTTCTGCTGAATGGACGAGCAGGCGGTGGCATCTGCCGCCGCGTCCTTCTGGGCGGCCCATCCCGTTCCGGCTGGCAGAACGAGAACTGACAGAGCAAGGAAAACCAAAACAAAACAGCGTATGCGGACTACCTTGATTTTGTTCATTTTCGGGACCCTACTCCCAGTGGTGCCAATCGACCTGTGCGTGCGTGATTGCGATGCGATTTACAGTCTGTTTTGAACACAAACGCAACGCCGCTTCGGATTCTTCCACAAAGGGACTCTTCGGTCAATGCAGTCTCGCTGCGATTTGAGGGACGACGAGTATTTTTCCGATGCGCAGTCCCCGCTTGCGATAATTCCATCAATCAATCGAGGCCCCAGCCGCCATGCCCAACGCAGCAGCCGCTCCGCTCCACATCATCGACCTCATCCGCAAAAAGCGCGACGGAGGCTCTCTGGACTCTCGCGAAATCGGCTACCTGGTGGCCGGCGCGACAGACAGCTCCATCCCTCTGGAACAGCTCGCGGCCTGGCTGATGGCCGCGTGCCTGCGCGGGCTCTCGCTCGATGAAACCCGCGCCCTCACCCTCGCCATGCGCGACTCGGGCGAAAAATTCTCTCCTGCGCGCCTGGGCAAGGTGGCCGTCGACAAGCACTCCACCGGCGGCGTGGGCGACAAGACCAGCTTCCTCGTCGCTCCCATCGCCGCGGCCTGCGGACTCGTTGTCCCCATGATCAGCGGACGCGCACTGGGCCACACCGGCGGGACACTGGATAAGCTCGAATCCATCCCCGGCTACCGCACCGATCTCACCTTGCAGGAATTTGAGACAGTTTTGGCCCGTTGCGGCGCATCCATCGTCAGTCAGACCCCGGCGCTGGTCCCCGCCGACCGCGTCCTCTACGCGTTGAGGGACCGCACCGGCACCGTCGAAAGCCCGGGCCTCCTCTGCACTTCGATTCTGAGCAAGAAACTCGCCGCCGGCCTCGACGCGCTGGTTCTCGACGTAAAAACCGGCTCTGGCGCATTCCTGCGCGAGCCGAAAGACGCTGAATACCTCGCCGCCCTCATGGTGGCCACGGCCGAGGCCGCCGGAACCCGCACCGTCGCCCTGCTCACCGACATGAGCCAGCCCCTTGGCCGTGCCGCCGGCAACTGGATCGAGTTAGCCGAGTCGCTTGAGCTGCTGCGAGGCGGTAAGCCAGCGGAAAGCGAAGACTTGCGCGAGCTTTCCCTCATTCTTGCCGGCTGGATGATTCACCTGGGCGGCGCAGTCACCACCCCGGAACTCGGCTACGCCCGTGCCGAATCCGCCCTCGTTGATGGCTCCGCCCTCCGCATCTTCCTCGCCATGGTTGAAGCACAGGGCGGCGACACAAGTGTGTTCGACAACCCCGCGAGCTTTCACAATCCCGGCGCAACCCACCTCCTCGAAACCTGGCAAACCGGCTACGTCTCCGAAATGGACACCACCAAAATCGGCTGGGCCGTCCAGCGCCTCGGCGCGGGGCGTGAGAAAGCCGGCGAACCTGTCGATCCCCACGCCGGCATCCTGTTTCACGCACGCCGCGGCGCGCACGTTGAGCAAGGCCAGCCCATCGCTACTCTTTACGCCACCAACCCCGCGCTCGTCCCCGAGCCCGTCGCCCTGCTCAAAGAAGCGATCAGCTTGACCGAAACTCCTCAGCACGAAGTGCCAGTGCCGCTGGTCAGCCGCATCTTCACCCGCGAAACGGCGGAAAGCTATTTGCGCAATGCTGTAAGGTAATCGGAGAACGGCTCTCAGCTATCTGCTCCTGGCTTTGATACTCCGGCCGACCGGGAGCATTGACGAAACGCAAAGGATTCAAGCTGCGCTCAAACGCTGGAAGCTGGCAGTTGGAAACCGTTCTTCAAGGAGATTCCATTGGATCGATTCACCGGAGTGCTGGGGATTCTCGCCGTACTTCTGGCAGCCTGGCTGGGCTCGACCAACCGCAAGCGCATCTGCTGGGTCACCGTCGCCTGGGGCATCGGCCTGCAAGTCGTTTTCGCTTTCCTGGTGCTGCGCTTCGACTACGGACAACGCACCATGGCCTGGGCCGGAGGCGTGGTCAATGCCATGCTTGCCTCGACGGCCGCCGGGACCAAGGTCTTGTTTGGGGCGCTGGGCACGCCCAACACCTCGCTGGGCTCCATCTTCGCCTTCCAGGTGCTGCCCACGATCATCTTCATCTCCGCATTCTTCGCGGTTCTCTACCACATCGGCGTGATGCAGATCGTCATTCGCGCCATGGCCTGGATCATGCTCAAGACCATGCGCATCTCCGGCGCGGAGAGCATGAACGTGGCCGCCAGCATCTTCATGGGCCAAACCGAAGCCCCGCTCACCATCCGCCCTTTCCTCTCCAAGGCCACGCGCAGCGAACTCATGACCATCATGACCAGCGGCATGGCGCACGTCTCCGGCGGCATCATGGCCATGTACATCGCCCAGGGCGTCGAGCCGCGCCATCTGCTCTCCGCCGTCATCATGACCTCGCCTGGCACCATCCTCATGGCCAAAATGCTGGTCCCCGAAACGGAAGTCCCCGCCACTGAAGGCAGAGTCGTCATCCCCAAAGACGAAGAGCACAAAGACGAAAACATCATTGGGGCCATCGCCCGCGGCACCATCGACGGCGGCAAGCTGGCCTTCAATGTGGCCATCATGCTCATCAGCTTCCTGGCCCTCGTCGCCCTGCTCGACAGCCTGCTCCTTTGGACCCACGGGCTGAGTTACATGCACTGGGTCCCCGGCTCGCTGGGCCAGATTCTCGGCTTCCTATTCGCGCCTGTGGCATGGCTGATCGGCGTTCCCTGGCACGACTGCCTCGCCATCGGCAACCTGCTCGGCACGCGCATGGCTCTGAATGAAGTCATCGCCTACATTGCGCTGGGCGCACAGAAGGCCGTGCTTTCACCGCGCTCGTTCACCATCGCGACCTTTGCGCTGTGCGGCTTTGCCAACCTGGGTTCCATCGGCATGCAGATTGGCGGCATTGGCGCATTAGTTCCCGAGCGCCGCAACGACCTGGCCAGATTAGGCGTCCGCGCCATGCTGGCGGGTACCATGGCCAATTTGATCTCCGCATCCATAGCGGGGATATTTCTGGGATAAGGTGTATCGGCACCACGAGTGAGCTGCAACAGCTTTGTTATCCTTTCTGCGTGGAGTACGAACGCTTTCTCTATCCGCCGTATGATGCGCCGCTTGCGGACGCGTACGGCGGCCGTTTCGAATCCGTCTACGTAATCCTGCACCCATTTGTCAGCGTCCCCGATCATCTAGCCTGGAAGGCAACGAAACAATTTCCGAGCGACGACCAGATTACGAGCTTCGGAACAAAATGTTCGTGGGCCCACGTTGCCGCTCAAACAGGACTCCGCACCTGCTCAAAAGTGAATCAGGCGCTGCTGACTTCCATCGGAGCAATCGGTGAGGAATTGCGCGACTATCCAGCCAGCGACGCGTTGCGGAGCTTTTTGGAATCCGGCGCGATTTGGATGCCCGGAGAGGGTCGATTCGAACCCTTGCTACAAATGGATTTTCTCGATGTATTCGAAGCCGCCAGCCAGGAAGAGCTGATCTTTGTGCCTGAATTCCCGAATATCGATCCCATTCGCCATCTCAATGTGCCAAGGCTCAGAAATCGCGAAGTTTCCTTCCCGTCCCATGGAACTCTGGCAGCTCCGGATGCATCCTTCCTGCTTACGGTAGATTGGGATAGTTTTTTCACGCTCTTTTTCGGCCCTCGTGAATTTGTCAGCGAAACGGTTCGCCGGCACAATTTGGAAGGCTTTTTCGCGACTCCGACCACCGAGCACTTCTGGTTCAATTATTCGCTTGGATGCTGCGTGGTCACGATGGCGCCGGACGGATGGCCGGCGGATGCTTGAAGGCTCGCCCACTTCGCATCCTCTCTGTCCCTGTAGAATCGCGATAGAGCACCTTTCACGCTTAAGATGACCTACTTCGATCAAGTTTCTGAAGCAGCCGCGTTTCTTCGGGGAAAGATCCGGGAAAAACTCGGCTCGCTCTCCCCAAAAGTCGGCATCGTTCTCGGCTCCGGCCTGGGCGCGGTGGCCGATGCAGTCATCGAGCCAATCGTTGTCCCCTACGCCGAAATTCCCCACTTCCCGCAATCCACCGTCGAGGGCCATTCCGGCCGCATAGTCGCCGGATTGCTCAGTGGAGTTCCGGTTGTCGTGATGCAGGGCCGTGTCCATTTTTATGAGGGCTACACGCCGCAGCAGGTCACCTTTCCCCTGCGCGTGCTGGGAGCGCTCGATATGCGGGCCGTCGTCCTCACCAACGCCGCCGGAGGCATCGCCGAAAACTGCCGCATCGGCCAGCTTGTTGCTCTCGCCGACCACATCAATCTCATGGGCTTCAACCCCCTTGCCGGTCCCAACGAGCCTCGCTTCGGATTCCAACCTGGTTCTGGCCTTCGCTTTACCGACATGACCGAGGCTTACTCCCGCCGCCTCCGCGCCCTGGCCCACGAAGCCGCCGCTGCTGAAGGCTTCGCGCTCGATGAAGGCGTCTATCTCGCTGTCCCCGGCCCCAGCTTCGAAACACCGGCCGAAATCCGCGCTTTCCGCACACTCGGCGCAACGCTGGTGGGCATGTCCACGGTGCCTGAAACCATCGTGGCCCGCCACATGGGCATCGAAGTCCTCGGCATCTCCTGCGTAACCAACCTCGCCGCAGGCATGGGTGCAACCACTCTGAGCCACGAGGAGGTGTTTGAAGCCGGCCGCCGGGTCGAGCAACAACTGGCCCGCCTCTTTGAGCGCCTTATCCCCAAAATCGCCGTCTTGCTGAAGCCAGAACCGTAAGCGAGCCTCCTTTGAGCCAGATCAGAATCCAGAGATTCGCAAGCCAGCCAACGAACCTCGGCTGCCACGATTGAAAGACTTTCCATTTTTGCTGCAACTTTTGGTTCATTTACCAAAGATTTATCGCACGACTAACTTCTATCTGCGTCTACATAGGTAGCGTGACAGTGATGAGCAAATCCTTGGAATCCGTCAAGCGCAATGCTGCCGTCTGGTTGCAGCAGGGCATCTCGCCCCGCCGACTAGCGCTCACGCTTGCCCTCGGATTCGCCATCGGCTGCATTCCCGTGGTCGGCATTCCCACAGTCGTCTGCGCCGCCCTCGCCTTGGCCTTACGGCTCAATCTGCCCGCCATCCAGGCGGCAAACTATGCTGTCATGCCGCTGCAACTTGCACTCATTGTGCCCTTCGTGCGGATGGGCGGCTGGCTCCTTGCCTCCGGCACTGGCCAGGTGGCAAAGGCAGGTGCTCTGCTGTACAGCTCGCCTCTCAATCTGCTTTCGCAGTTGGGATGGCTGGCCGGCGAGGCGCTTCTGGCCTGGCTGGTGATCGCCGTCCCCTCCGTAGTGCTGATGACCGTTACGCTCACCCCGCTGCTGCGCCGGGTTCCGGCACTGGCCGCTGCCGAAGCGGGAGACTGACGCCGGTCTACTTCGCCGCGTAAGGATCCGCTACCGGCTTGGCGCTCTCCACCCACGCCGTGTAGATCATGTCCCGCAGCATTGAAGCTCCGGCGGCCAGACGTTGTGCGGTAAACGCACGCGATTCGGCCGATCCCGCCCCCACAAACCCTCCCGCCTTTTCCAGTTGGTAGACCTTCTCGACGTAGGTTGCGGTGTGGCGAATATAAGCCACATAGCTCAAGAACATGTCGCCCTCGATGGCCTTGGGCTCCGTCATCTTCGACCGCACATCGGCTTCATGCTCGTTGGCAGCCACAAACGACCCCTCGAACTGCCAATGAATCTCGTGACCGGTTGTGTAGCCGTTTGGATTCGGCCCCACCCAGCCGTTGTACTTTTCCGTGGTATGCAGCGGCTGCGAGGCGTCTCCCACATAGTGGCCCAGCCAGCCCGCATAAAAAACCGCGGCTGCTTCCACGCCACGGGTATCCTTCCGGGTGGCGGAGAGGTTCCGGTACTCGCGCAGCGCGGCCTTCAGCCGCTCCCACACCTCTGTCGCCTCCCACGGCTGCAGGCCGATCTTTTCCGGCCGCAGCCCGGCGGCAAAGACCTTAGCTTCGAAGTCCAGCCGCCGGCGTGGCAAAGGACCCAGCGCATCAGCCGGCTCCAGGTCGATGAAGTGCTCCGGAGCCTGCGCCGCGTTCAACTCCGGCTCGGCGGGCGACCGCCAGCGGTCCGGCTCCGGACCCAGGTACTCGATCCCGTTCACCGCCGCCTCCGAACGCATAAAGGCAGGCACGCTGGGGGGCAGTGTGCTCGCAGCCAGACGATTAATCATCCGATGGCCCTCATTACCCCAGGCGCGGGCAACCGGCGGCTGAGCATAAACGTTGATCAGTCCGGCCAAAGCCAGCGCTGTCTGAACTGTTCGGGACGACGTGGACAGGCGCAACATGCGGCCAGTATACGGTTTCCTCCGGGGAACATTGTTTGAAGATTCAGTAACTTGACCTATTCGTCATGAGATACATGGCGCCGATTTGCCTAGTGAGGTTGAAAACAAACGCTTATACTACGTGCAATTCGATCAACTCTTTCGTTCGTTTCTCTGCGAAGGATGGAAGCGTTTATTTTTTGAATCGCAGCTGCCTTTAGAGCGTGCAAGGCGAAAGCCGCCGCGTAAAGGCAAAAGCGTTGGAAAAACCGCTATAGGGGAACCATGCAGGACCACGCCAACGAAGGAACCACAACCAGAACAGAGCACCCCGTGCGCAACGTGCGGCGCGGTCCTTTTCTGTCTTGGCTGACTGCTTCGTCGCTGGTGTTGGCTTTGGCCGCGGTTACGGCACGTCTGTCAGCCGGTCCCCGGTTTGATGGCGTGCTGATTTTTTTCATTGGGGCCGCCGCCGCATTCCTAGCTGTTCGCCTGCTGGTCCACGATCCCGCTTCCGTTGACCCCCCGCCAGCGCCCGCCGCTCAAATGCTGAAAGATTTGCTAGACTCTGCCGGTCCCATGGTGATGGCCGCCGGCCTCGATGGCCGCTTTACCTACCTGAATCCCGCTGCCGAGCGGCTACTGGGCTATCATGCGGCGGAACTGATGAGCATGACGAGCGCAGGGAATGTCTTGCCCCCTGGCGAGGGAGAACGCCTGCTTGCGGAGATGCAGAGACTTTCCTCCATTTCAACAACTGCCGTGCCGACTCCCAACAGCGGCCTGGAAGCCTATTTGAACTGCATTCGCGCTCTTCCGCCCAGCCAGGTACCCAGCTTCCACACCCAGTTGTGCCACAAGGATGGCACGCTGTTCCCGGTTACCCTCCACGTCTCCGCCCTTCGCGACGACACAGGCGCATGTGCCGGGTTGGTAGCCGTGGCGCTGGACCAGAGCGGGACCGTGCACCAGGAACAAGCGCTGCGCGAGTCGCAGGAACGCTACCGTGACCTGTTTGAGAACACCACCGAGATGATTGCCACGCTCAGCCCGTCGGGACAGTTTCTCTACGCCAATCCGGCGTGGAAGCGCTGCTTCGGCAAGGACAATGCCGCGCTGCTGGCTCTCGATTCGTTTGAGGATCTCTTTGCGCCGGCGTCTCGCGGTGAAGTGGCTGCGCTCTTCCGCCGTGCCCTGGATGGCGAGGTTGTAGACCGCGCGCAGTTGCGCCACCACACGCCCGACGGCCGCGTGCTGGAACTGGAGCTGAGCCTGAGCCAACGTCAAAAGGCCGGCAACCCACTCGCCGTACGTTGCCTGATGCGAGACGTGACCCAGCAGAAGCAGCGCGAGCACCGCCTAGCCCTGCAACTGGTGGTCAGCCAGATTGTGGGAGAAAACGCCTCCCATGAAATCGCGTCCACGCGCATTCTTGAGGCCCTTTGTGTCTCCCAGGGATGGGACTTGGCCTTCAAATGGGAAGTCAACGCCGAGGAGAACCGGCTCGAATTTTCCACAGCCTGGGGTGCGCCGGGCCGCCGCGCAGAATTTCTCATTCACGAGAGCATGGGCCTCACTTTGGCCAGCGGCATGGAACTGCCTGGACGGGCCTGGTACGATGGCCGCCCTGTATGGCTTGCCGACCTGGCTTCAGTCCCGGTTAGCCCACGCATCCAATCCGCCCTGCGCCACGAAATGGTTTCCGGCTGGGCCGTACCCGTTCGCGTGGGCAACGAGGTACTGGCGGTGCTGGAGTTCTATTGCCATTTCCGTCTTCGCGAAGACCCCGAGGCGATTGCGGCGGTGGAGACGGCGGCCGGTTCCCTCGGACAGATGCTGGCCCGCTCTCATGAACGGGGCCGGGCTGAGGAACTATCGCGCCAGCAGGAGATCCTTCTGAACTCCGTGGCCGACGGCATCTGCGGCGTGGACCGCCACGGTCTGGTGAGCTTTGCCAACCCCGCTGCTGCTCATCTACTGGGCGCACCGGCCTCCAGCCTAACCGGCAAACCCGCTCATGAGCTGCTTCACGGCTCCGCTGATGCCAGCCGCAAGTGTGCCGAGGATTGCCCGCTGCGGCGCGCCACCAGCCACCAACAGCCTGCGGCCGGCGAGGACGCAATCTTTCGCACCGACGGCACTTCTTTCCCGGCCGAATACTTCCTCACCCCCATCCTTGATCAGGGCCGCTTTTCCGGCTCCGTGCTCAGCTTCCGCGACATCAGCCAACGCTACGCCCTGGACCGCCTCAAGGATGAGTTCATTTCCACCGTCAGCCACGAGTTGCGCACCCCGCTTACTTCCATTCGCGGAGCACTCGGACTGCTCTCCTCGGGCGTACTCGGCGAGGTAAATGACAAGGTCGCCAACCTGCTCCGAATTGCCAGCACCAACTCCGACCGCCTGGTCCGGCTGATCAACGACATCCTCGACCTTGAGCGCATCCAGAGCGGGCGCGAACCGCTCGCCTTCCGCCCAGTGCAGCTAGGACAAATCGTGCGGCAGGCGATCGATGGCATGCAGCCGGTGGCCGAGGCAGCCGGCGTACAACTGATCCACGATACGACCCAGGTGGAGATTGCGGCAGACCCCGACCGTCTGCTCCAAGTGCTCACCAACCTGCTCTCCAACGCCGTCAAGTTCTCACCGGCCAACTCCACCATCTCCATCATGCTGCGCCCCGGCGTCAACGGAGTTACTCTCTCGGTCATCGACCACGGCCGTGGCATTCCAGCCGACAAGCTGGAAGCCATCTTCGGCCGCTTCCAGCAGGTGGACGCATCGGACTCCCGCCAGAAAGGCGGCAGCGGCCTCGGTCTGGCCATCTGCCGTACCATCGTTCTGCAACACTCCGGGCGCATCTGGGCAGAGCGGAATCCGGTCCGAGGCTCTACTTTCCGTGTCTTTTTGCCCTACAAGCCTGTCCCTCCGGATCCCTTGGAAACGCCTAGCCCCGTATTAGAGGAGGACCCTCGTCAGGGAACTGTTCTGTTGGCCGACTCCAATGGGGCTACGCGGCCCAGGATCGCCGCTCAGTTGGCCCGCCACGGCTATCGCGTGGTCGAGACAGCCACAACGGAGCGAACCCTAGCTGCGGCCCGCCAGGGCGTCGAGGCTATCCTGCTCGATACATCCCTCGACGGGATCAACGGCTGGGAAATTCTGCCCATCCTGCGCCGCATGGACCCCGAGGCCAAAGCGCCCATTGTTCTGCTCAGCATTGACAACGGGCAGCAACCGGCAGACCTTTCCACCGACGCTGAGGGAAGGAGCGCCAGACCGCTCGATGAGGATGCCTTGCTGGCCGAACTGGAGCGTGTGCTCAGCGAGCCGGGCGAAAACGCCCGAATTCTGGTCGTAGAAGATGACGTGGACCTGGCCCATGCCATCGGCAGCGTTTTCTCTCGCGACACCATGATTGTCAAATTCGCTTACACGCTCCAGGAAGCTCTGGACGCGTGTTTTGCATTCCAGCCCCAGCTGGTGGTGCTGGACATCAGTCTGCCCGAGGGCGACGGGTTCAACCTGGTGGACTGGCTTCGTCAACACGAAAACCTCGCCCACCTGCCGCTGGCGGTTTACTCCGGCCGCGAATTTTCACCGGCTGAACGCGGCCAGATGGCCCTCGGACCCACCCACTTTCTCACCCAGGCCCGTGTGCAACCGCAACAGCTCGAGGCCTTGATGTTGACGATGTTGCGCAGTTCGCGTCAGATGGAGGAAGTTTCTCCCCCGGAATCGTCGATCCCCAATCCTTGATTGGGTTGGGCGAGTTCGGTTGAATTGAGTTCTCGCACCAATGCAATCAGAAGAACCACCTTAGAGGTTTCAAACCCGGCCATGGAGGCTAGTCCGTTGTGGCGCATCGAATCCTGATCATTGACGACGAAGAAGACATCCGCGAGGTTGCCGCGCTCAGTCTCGAGACCGTGGCCGGCTGGGAAGTCGTGTCGGCCAGCTCCGGGGCCCAGGGCCTGGTCCGGGCCATCGAATACCAGCCCGACGCCATTCTCCTCGATGTCATGATGCCCGGCATGGACGGTCCCACGACTTTCCGCGAACTACGCAACAATCCCGCAACCGCCCGCATCCCCGTCCTGCTGCTCACCGCCAAAGTGCAAAGCTCCGACCAGCGCCGCTTCGCCGACCTTGGTGTGGAGGCCATACTCTTCAAGCCCTTTGACCCGCTCACCCTCGCCACACAGATTTCCGGGGTGCTGGGCTGGGATTGAACCCAGGTACTGAATCATGGACGCCATCGGACAACCCAACCTCAGCGCAGCCCTCGACCGCTTATGGGTTCAGTTTCTGCCGCAGATGGAAGAGCGCGTCGCAACACTGGAGTCCTCTGCCGTAGCCTTTGCCACCGGCCAACTCTCGCCCGAGCAGCAGAAGGCTGCCAACATCGCGGCCCACAAGCTTGCCGGCGTACTCGGAACCTTTGGCCTCACCCAGGGCACCATCCTCTCCCGTGAGTTGGAAGTCCTGTATTCACGCGAAAGCGGACTCGACTCGGCTTTAGCCGGCCGGTTTGCAGAGATTGCCGCCCAGTTGCGCGCCCTGATCCAGAACCGCAAGTAACCACAGAGGCCTAACGATTACACTTTGTAGGGAATGTCCCCACCTGACCCATTAGCGGCCCAGCTCGACCTCACCTTTGAGGAGTCTGCGCCTACCCGCCGCATCTGGCCGGTCAGCGAACTGGTCGGCCGGGTCCGTGAACTCGTTGAACGCGAGTACGTCGACGTCTGGGTCCAAGGCGAAATCTCCAACTTCCGCCCTGCGCCCTCGGGCCATCTCTACTTCACCCTCAAAGACGCCGAGGCGCAACTCCCTGTCGTCCTCTTCCGGCGCCAGGCCTTGCTCCTTCGCTTCCGTCCCGAGGACGGCCTCCAGGTAATGGTCCGCGGCCGCGTCAGCGTCTACGAACAGCGCGGCCAAATGCAGCTTGTCGCCGAAACCATGGAGCCTGTCGGCGCCGGCTCGCTCCAACTCGCCTTCGAGCAGCTCAAGGAGCGCCTCAAAGCCGAAGGCCTCTTCGACGCAGCTCGCAAGCGTCCGCTGCCCGCCTTTCCCCGCACTGTGGGTATAGTCACCTCGCCCACCGGCGCAGTCATCCGCGACTTCCTCAACATCGTTGCCCGTCGCCACTCCGGCCTCAACGTCCTTGTCTTCCCCGTTTCAGTCCAGGGTGACCAGGCTCCCGCCGAAATCGAATCCGCCATCGTCGCGCTCAACGCGGCCAATTTCCTCGATGCGGGCCCCGTCGACGTGATCGTCCTCGCGCGCGGCGGCGGATCGCTCGAGGACCTGGCCGCCTTCAACAGCGAGCGCGTAGCCCGCGCCATCGCCGCCTCGCGGTTGCCCGTGGTCTCCGCCGTCGGTCATGAAACCGACTTCACCATCGCCGACTTTGTCGCCGACTTGCGCGCTCCCACCCCCTCTGCCGCCGCCGAACTCATCACCGAGACCCAGCACAAGATCGCCGAGTACCTGGCAAACCAGAATCGCCGTCTCGACCGCGCCGCCCGCTTTCAGCTTCTACAGGCCAGGCAGCGCCTCACCGGCTCCGCCGCACCGGACCGCGCCGCGTCGCACATTGCCACGCTCATGCACCGCCTTGCCCAGCGTCTCGACGATCTGAGCTTCCGCCAGGAAGATGCAGTGAGCAGCCAGCTCCGCCAGCATCAGCACCATATCGCCGATCTCACCGCCGCCGTCCTTCTTCACGATCCCCGCCAGGGTCTCGCCCAGGCCCGCGAACGCCTGACTGCTTGCCACACCCGCCTTCAGCACTCTATGGAACGCCGCCTTTACGCCTTCACCCCCGTTCTCAGCACCCTCGACGCCCGCCTGCACTCTCTCTCGCCTCTCGCCGTTCTCGACCGCGGCTACGCCCTGGTCCTCACGGCCGAAGGCGGCCTGGTTCGCTCCACCACCCAACTCACCAGCGGCGACAAAGTCGCCACCCGCCTCTCCGACGGCGTCTTCACCAGCCGCGTAGAGACCACGGCGCCCAACAAACCTGCTCTTCAAAAAGCCATTCGGAGCAAAAAAACCAAGAAATGAGACTATGACCGCATCCTCCGCACGCAAGCTCTTCGGCACCGACGGCATACGCGCCATCGCCGGTGAAGCTCCGCTCGACCCCACCACCGTCTACGCCACCGGTCTCGCCCTCGCACATTCCCTGCGCAAGGCAGCCGCCGAGCCCAAGGTCGTGCTGGGCCGCGACACACGCGATTCCGGTCCCTGGATCGCAGCCACCCTCGCCGCCGGCCTCCGCGCCGCCGGAGCCCACGTTGCAAGTGCAGGCATCGTGCCTACCCCGGCCATCGCCTTCCTTGCCCGCACGCATGGATTTCAGGCAGGCGTGGTCATCTCCGCCTCTCACAATCCCTGGCGCGACAACGGCATCAAGCTCTTCGGCGGCGACGGTTTCAAGCTCCCTGATGCCCTCGAACTCGCCATGGAAGAAGAGATTCTCCATCACGCCGCTTCCATCCACGCCGCGCCCGATCCCGCCAGTCTCCCGCCCGTCGAAGACAACGCCTACCTTCAGGCCGACTACCTCCAGTCCCTCATCGACTCAGTCCCCGGCCTCTCCATCGCCGGCTTGCGCCTCGTAGCCGACTGCGCCAACGGAGCTGCCGCGGCCATCGCCCCCCAGCTCTTCCGCCGCCTCAACGAAAACCTTGCGGCTGACGTCACCCTCCTCAACATCGCCCCCAACGGTCACAACATCAACGACAACTGCGGCGCCCTCCATCCCACCTATGTCGCCGCGGAAGTGAAGACTCGCGGAGCAGACCTCGGCCTTACCTTCGACGGCGACGCCGACCGCTGTATGCTGGCCGGGGCCAAGAACAATGTCATCAACGGTGACGCTATCCTCCTTATTGCCGCTCGCGACCTCAAAGCCCGCAACCTGCTTACCGGCAACCTTGTCATCGCCACCACCATGTCCAACATGGGGCTTGAAGCCGCGCTCAAGCGCAGCGGCATTCGGATGTTGCGTGCGCCGGTGGGCGACCGGTATGTGCTGGAACAGATGCTGAAACACAACGCGGCGCTGGGAGGCGAGCAATCCGGCCACATCCTTCTGCCTCATCTCGCCACCACCGGCGACGGCCTGCTCACCGCCCTCGTCGTGCTCGACCTCATAGCCCGTACCGGCAAATCCATCGACGAGCTCACCGCCGACCTGAAAGTCTTCCCTCAAGTCATCGTCAACGTAAAGGTCCGCGAAAAGAAGCCTCTCGAATCCATCCCCACCGTAGTTCGCGCCATCCGCGCCGCCGAAAAGGAGTTGAAGGACTCAGGGCGCGTGGTGATTCGCTACTCCGGCACAGAGCCGCTGGCCCGCGTGATGATCGAAGCCGAGAGCGAAGAGGCGATGAAGCGGCACGCCAACGCCATCGCCGGCGCCATTCGCGCGGAGCTTGGAGTTAGCCAGCTGTAACCTTGAAAATCACATGATTGGCAAGATCGAGGCTCCATGCTGCTAATTGTATTCACGCTTTCCATGTTCGTCAGCGCAACGCTGCTGTTCCTGGTCGAGCCCATGCTGGCCAAGATGGCCCTGCCCATGCTGGGTGGAACACCCGCGGTCTGGAATACCTGCCTTGTTTTCTTTCAGGCGGTGCTGCTGGCCGGTTACCTGTACGCTTACGCGTCAACCAAATGGCTGGCCCGCCGAACCCAGATTGCTCTGCACATTGGCCTGGCGCTCACGCCCCTTGTCGTGTTGCCGCTACACATTCCTCTGGACTGGGAACCGCCGTCCCAAAGCAGTCCCGTGCTGTGGATTCTCGCCATGCTTTCGGTCTCGGTGGGCCTGCCATTCTTTCTGCTCTCGGCTTCCACGCCCATGTTGCAGCGATGGTTTTCGCAGTCGGAGAACGAACAAGCAAATGATCCATATTTTCTTTACGCTGCCAGCAACGCGGGAAGCCTGGTGGGATTGCTGGGGTATCCGTTATTACTGGAACCCACCTTGCGGCTGAGCGCCCAGAGTCATCTATGGAGTTATGGCTATTTGCTGTTTCTGACCATGACGGTAGTTTGTGGCATGCTGGTTTGGCGGGCGCAGCCCCGCATCGCCCTTGCCCACGCCGCTTCAGACGAGCAAGCCGGGGACGCAGACCCGAGTGTCGCATGGCGCCAGCGACTGCGCTGGATTGCGCTAGCTTTTGTGCCCTCGAGCCTGATGATGGGCGTAACCACAGCGCTGACCACCGACGTCCCAGCTATTCCGCTGTTCTGGGTCTTGCCGCTCGCCTTTTACCTGCTAAGCTTTGTGCTGGTCTTTGCCAAACGACCGCCTATTTCGCACGAATGGCTGATTCAAAGGCTACCTTTTCTCATCCTTGCCGCGCTCGTTCCCACCCTCTGCAAAACCAAATTTCCTCTGCTGGCTTTGCTTCCGCTCTATCTGCTCACGCTGTTTGCTGTTGCCCTGGTGTGTCACGGCCAACTTGCCCGCAGCCGGCCGAAGGTCAGCCAACTGACCGAGTTCTACCTGTGGATTTCCTTTGGCGGCGTGCTCGGCGGCATCTTCAATGCGCTGGTCGCACCGCAGGTTTTCACAACGGTGGTCGAGTTTCCGCTGATGCTTGTTTTCGCGGCGCTGTTGCGGCCCGCTATCGAGCAAGCACCGCTGCCGCCCGCCAAAGCCGCAAGGGTGAAACGCAACGACTGGCTACTGCCCATCGCGCTTGGCCTGTGCATGGCTGCGGTGTTAGTCGGCCTGGCCCATGCCGGAATCGAGTTGGGGCGTCCGCTGGTGATTCTCGTCTTTGGCTACTCCATGCTTTGGTGCCTCAGCTTCGGCAAGCGGCCACTGCGCTTCGCCGCGGGATTGGTGGCATTGCTGGCGGCGAGTATGCTCTACACACCAAACTACGGACAAGTTCTGGATACGGAGCGAAACTTCTTTGGCGTCTTGCGCGTGACCAACAGCCCGAACGGCAAGCTTCGCTATCTCATCCACGGTGGAACTCTCCATGGTTCGCAGAACCTCGACGCCACGCAGAGCCGTGAACCGCTGGCGTACTATACCCGTTCGGGCCCGGCGGGAGGCATTCTTCGCGCCATGCAGGCCAAGACGCTCTACGGAAGCGCCGGCAATGTTCGCAAGCCAAGTTGGGCCGTCGTGGGCCTGGGAGCAGGCGCGATGGCCTGCTATGTGCAGCCGGGTGAATCGCTGACCTATTATGAGATTGACCCTTTGGTGGAGCGCATCGCCTTGGATCCGCGTTACTTCACCTACCTTCAGCAATGCGCGCCCACGGCGCAGATTGTCCTCGGCGATGCGCGGCTCAAGCTCCGCGACGCACAGGACTCAAGCTACGACCTGATCGCCCTCGACGCCTTTAGCGGCGATATGATTCCCATGCATCTGGTCACCAAGGAGGCACTGGCGCTTTACCTGCGCAAGCTTGCGCCGGGAGGCATCCTGGCCTTCCATATCACTAACCTCTACCTGCGGCTTGGCCCGACGCTCTGTGCACTGGCGCGCGATGCCGGGCTGGTGTGCCTGATGGCGGACGATACCGCCGTCTCGCAAGCGCAGATGGATGCGGGAAGGTTCCCTTCGCAGTGGCTGGTGATGGCGCGTAGCCGGGCCGATCTGGGAACGCTGGGAGCGGACCCTCGCTGGATGCCTGTAAACGTGCGTCCCGGAACGCAAGTGTGGACGGATGACTACTCGAATCTGTTAACCGTAATCAAATGGAACTGAAAAATCTGCAGGAGGCTTGCGCGAGATTCGCGTGCTGGCTCTCGATAAGCTTTCAATCGATGTCCCGCCAGTTTGGGCCAAAACCAAGGTCGGCCACCAAGGGAACATTGAGTTTGATCACGCCTTCCATCTCCGCGCGCACCAGAGTTTCGATCTCTGAGGTCTCGTCGGCGGGGACTTCAAAGAGCAGTTCGTCGTGCACCTGAAGGACCATGCGCGTTTTCAAGCCGCGCTCGGTAAGCTTGCGGTCGATGGCGATCATGGCCAGCTTGATGAGATCGGCGGCGGTGCCCTGGAGCGGGGTGTTGATGGCGGTGCGCTCGGCAAAGCCCCGCTGGTTGGCGTTGCGGCTCTCGATGTCGGGAATGGGACGTACGCGCCCGAAGAGTGTACGCACACTGCCCTCGCGGCGCGTGGCTTCGAGCGTTTTTTCAATGAACTCCTTGACGCCCGCGTAGCGCGCAAAGTAGCGGTCAATGTAGGCGCGCGCCTCCTGCTGCGGAATACCTAACTGCGCGGCCAGGCCAAAGGGCGAAATGCCATAGACAATGCCGAAGTTCACCGCTTTCGCGCGATTGCGCGTCTCCTTGTCCATGGTTTCCTGCGGCACGCCAAAGACCTCGCTGGCGGTGAGGGTGTGAATGTCTTCGTTGTTCAAATAAGCGCGCACCAGCAGCGGATCGTCGCTGAAATGCGCCAGGAGGCGCAGTTCGATCTGCGAGTAGTCGGCGGAAAGCAATTGCGTGCCAGGCGCGGCCGTAAACGCAGCACGAATCTCGCGGCCCAGTTCCGTCCGAATCGGAATGTTCTGGAGATTCGGATTGACGGAGGAGAGCCTTCCGGTGGCTGTTGCAGCCGCCTGAAACGTGGTGTGTACGCGCGAATCCGAATCGGCCAGCAGCGGCAAGGCGTCGATGTACGTTGATTTGAGCTTGGAGAGATGCCGGTATTCGAGCACCAGCCGGGGCACTTCGTGCTGTTCCGCCAAAAACTCCAGCACGTCCTGCGCCGTAGAAACAGACTTGCTTTTGCCCCGGCTGGCCGGAGCGGGCAGGCCCAAATGCGTGAAAAGCACCTCGCCGAGCTGCTTGGGCGAATTGATGTTGAAGCGGCGTCCGGCCAGCTCGAAGATGCTCTCGCCTACCCGCTCCAGTTCCGCGGCAAAACGCTTGGAGAGTCTGTCCAGTACGCCGAGATCGATGCGCACGCCGGCCTGCTCCATGCGAAAGAGCACCGGCGCAAGCGGCAGATCGATCTCCGCATAGACGCGTCCCAGGCCCGCCTCATCCACCTGCTTGCGCAACGCGGGAACCAGTGCGCGAATGGCGGCAGCGCCCGCAGCCAGCGTAGACGGCGCCGCCTGCCCATGCCGTGCAGCCACATCGGCCAGCGACTGCGTGGCGTGGGTTGGATTCAACGCATAGGAGAGCAGCATGGTGTCGTCCACAGTGCCGCGCAACGCCACGTCCTGCGCTGTGAGCACGTGGAGATTCGCCTTCCAATCGTGGGTCTGCTTGGCCACCGCTGCATCTTCAAGCAGCACGCGCAGATCGGGTGTCAGCGGCAGGCGGAGAGCCGTGTTAGATTCCGCGCAGACGCCCAGGCTGAAGCGGGCCTGTTTCTCGGCTGCCTCGACCGCATCCAGCAGCGAGAGCGTTTGCGGCATCTCCTCTTCTGCCTCTTGCGGCGCGGGCGCGGCCGCATCGAACACAAACGCAAATCCATGCGCCCGCGCAGCGGCGTAAAAAGCGGCGGCCTGCTCGTCCGTCGGCTCCTCAACCAGTTTGATGGCCGGCGCTGATTCTGAAGGCGCAAGGTCTTTGAGCATCGACGTAAACTCAAGCTCAGTAAAAAGCTCGCGGCAGACCTCGATGTCCGGCGGCTGTGTCTCCATCGCGCGTAAATCCAGTTCCAGCGGTACGTGGCTGTCAATGGTAACCAATTCCTTGGAGAGCAGGACTGCATCGCGGTTCTGCTCCAGCGATTCGCGATAGCTCTTGCGCTTGACCTCCGCGGCCCGGTCGAGCACGGCCTCGACACTGCCGAATTCCTGGATCAAATCCACGCTGCCCTTGTCGCCGATGCCCGGCGCGCCGGGGATGTTATCCACCGCGTCGCCGCGCAGCGCCATCACGTCCACGACCTTTTCCGGCGGGACTCCTAAGACTTCCGTGACGCCGGCTGGGTCCAGAATCAGGTTGTCCTTCTGCGGATTCAGGATCTTCACCTGGCGGTTGACCAACTGCATCATGTCCTTATCGCCGGAGACGATGAAGACCTCATGCTGCTGCTCGGCGGCCTCGCGGGCCAGTGTGCCGATCACGTCGTCAGCCTCAAAGCCCTCGGCCTCCAGGATGGGAATGCGCAAGGCCTCGAGGGCACGGCGAATATAGGGAATCTGCCGCCTGAGATCCTCAGGCATGGCCGCGCGATTGGCCTTGTAGCCCTCGTAGCTGACCTCGTCGAAGCTTTGCGTCTTGCCGTTCCACTTGCGCAAAGGGCCCATGGCGCGCGCCCGCTCGTCGCGGAAAACCTCGCCGCTCACGTCGAAGACCGCGGCAAAGTACTGCGGCTGAAAGTCCTGGCGCAGTTTCTTGATCATGTTCACGAAAACATAGATGGCCGCCGTGGGCAGCCCGTCGCGGGTGGACATGGGCCGGCTGCGCTGCATCGCATGGTAGGCGCGGAAGATGAACGACATGGTGTCGAGCAGGAAGACGGGCGGCTTGGATTGGTCTGTCACGCTACAGAGTCTATCAGCCGCGTCAGCTTAGGAACATGCAATAGCCGTAGCTGAAGAAGCGGTATTTTTCCTGGACTGCGTGACGGTAGGCGGCCAGAACGTGCTCGTGTCCAGCAAAGGCGCTTACCAGCATAAGAAGACTCGACTGGGGCAGGTGGAAGTTGGTGAGCAGCGCGCCGACCAGGCGGAACTCAAAGCCGGGCGAGATGAAGATCTCCGTGGCGCCGGAATGTGGCTTGAGCGGTTCGCCGCCCGCCTGCAACGCGGCTGCCTCCAGGGTCCGCACCACGGTGGTGCCGACGGCCACAATCCTCCGGCCTTCCCGGCAGGCCCGATTGACCGCATCCGCGGCCTCTGCGGAGAGCGTATAGCGTTCACGGTGAAGGTGGACTTCCTCCACCCGGTCGACGCGGAGCGGGGCGAAGGTGCCGAGCCCGACGTGCAACGTGACTCGCGCAATCTCAACGCCCCTGGCGGCCATCTCGTCCAGCACCTGCGGGGTAAAGTGCAACCCGGCTGTGGGCGCGGCCACTGATCCCCGCTCCCGCGAGAAAACTGTCTGATAGCGCTCGCGATCCGCGGCAGCATCGTCGCGGCGGATGTAGGGCGGCAGCGGCATGTGACCGATGCGTTCCAGAACAGCGAAGAAATCGTCCACCGGCGCAAAACGCAGCAGCCGCTCGCCGAATTGCCCGCGCTCCAGCACCTCGGCCTCCAGTTCGATGGCCCCCGAGGGCGCCGGAAAGATGAGGCGCTCGCCGATGGCGACCTTTCTCCCTGGCCGGACCAGCGCGCGCCATTCGTTCTCGCCGGCTGGTTCGGTGAGAAGCACTTCGATGCGGCCGGATGGTTTCTCATGGTCGCGGAGGAGGGTCCGCCGGGCGTAAAGCCGCGCCGGAATCACGCGGCTATCGTTGAGCACAAGCAGATCGCCGGGATTGAGCAGCGAAGGAAGATCGCCAAAGTTTGCATCCCGCAAAGCGCCGCTGACGCGATTCACGATCAACATGCGGCTCAAGCCGCGCTCTGCTGGCGGTTGCTGCGCGATCAACTCGTGGGGCAGATCGAAGTCGAAATCGGCAACTCGAAGGCCGGTCATGGCTTCGCCTTTTCTGAGCGGGCGCTCATTCCGCAGCCTTCTTGAAGTAGTCCAGAGCGCGCAAGCGCGCGCGTTCGATGGCCGCGTTCAGTTCCTGGCGCTTGGGCTCGAATTCCTCGGGGGAAAGATCGGAGGGAACCCGCGTCCATTGCGCCCAACTGACCACAATCCGCGTAAACGGCTTAGGCACCAGAAAGTGGTCCCAGGAGTGCATGGTCCAGGCGCGCTCAGGTTGCAGATGAAAGGCTCCGATTGGGGCCCCGGTGAGTTGCGCCAGCTTGATGGGGCCCATCTTGGTTTGATAGATAGGACCGAGAGGGCCGTCGGCGGTGAAGATGGCCGTTCGCCCGCTCTCGATAATGTGCCTGAGCCCCAGCAGTCCCTCACGCGCACCCCTTGAGCTGGAGCCTCGCACGGCATCAAAGCCGAACATTCTGAGAATGCGGGTAATCAACTCGCCGTCGAAGCTGCGGCTGATGAGAATGATGGCGTGGGAGCGGCGGAAATAAACAGTGCAGGGCAACACGCACTGGTGCCAGAAGCAGTAGATCTCAGGTCCCGGCTTCTCGCCGAACAGGACTGGAATGACGCCTTCCTCGGCGATGACCTCAAATCGCCAAGTGAGTCCGACGATCCACAGCAGCACCCATACAACACGCGGAACCACGGCCAGCACAATGCGCTGACCTAGCGTGAACCTGTGGCTGTGTTCAGTGGTCACTCTTTCAATTCTAGCTGTAGCGCAGCCAGCGCATCAGCTCGGGTAGCGTGGCACGCTTGCCATACATCAGGATGCCCACCCGGTAGAGGCGCGAGGCCACCCACAGCACGGCCCAAATGCTCAGAATCATGAGGCCGATGGAAACCGCGAACTGCCACAGCGGCGGCGTCTCCAAACCCATGCGAGGGAGCATGACAAAAGGCGCGGTGGGTGGAAAGAGCGATCCGGCAACGGCCCAAACCGAGCCGGGATTGTTCAGCAGAAAGGGAAGGATGCCGAAGCTGAGCCAGACGGGGACGGCAGCCAGCGGCATAAACATCTGCAACTCCTGGGACGTCTCGCAGGTGGCGGCCAGGCCGGAAAAGAGCGCGCTGTAAAGGAAGAAGCCCAGCACAAAGTACAGCGGAAAAAGAAGGCCCTCAGCCCAGGAGAAGTGAAGAGCGAAATCCCCGCTGAGCATGGGCGCGGCCAGCGCGGAGCCGGTGAGCAGCGCTGCCGCCACCGCCCAGATGGCAATTTGCGTAAGACCCACGGCACCCACGCCCACGAGCTTGCCGGTGAGCAGATCGTCGGGACGTGCCACAGAGAGCATGACCTCAAAGATGCGCGAGGACTTCTCCTCGATAACCGAGCGGGCCATGTCCATGCCGTAGAGCAGGATGGGCATGGTAATCAGAAGAGCCATGGCGATCGCCTTGGAGAAGGCCGCCATCCGGTTGCTCTTAGCCGTCTTGCCCTCTTTGTTCACCTGCAGGGTCTCAATGGAAACTTCCTTGAGCAGGGCATCGGCTTCAGCCGGCTTCAGCCCCCGGGCGGTCAGGCGCTCATTCAACAAAGCGTGATTCAAGGCATATCTCAGCTGGCCTGTGGTGGTGAAATCGCCGGCAGATTGCGAAGCATAGGTTGCAGTGATCGTTCCATCCGAAGAAGTATCGATTGCGAGCAGGCCGTCGATGGCCTTGCTCTGGACGAGTTTCAGAAGGGCGTTCCGATCTTGCTGAGTTGCCGGAGCGGCTACATCGACAGTGAATTGGGCATCCTTGTCGTCAAGCAATTGGCGGCGAATTTCGTTGGCCAGCGTGGGATTATCGGCAGCAATGGCCACATGCTTGCCCGTGGTGGTTTTGTGGCCGGTGAAATAGCTCGCACCCATCATGGCGACAATCAGCAAGGGCACCAGCACCGTGGAAAATTTGAAGGCTCGGCCGCGTATCTGTTCCAGATATTCACGCTTGGCAATGAGAAAAATATTACGCATTGGCCTTGCCTCCCACGGTCTGGATGAAGATCTCTTCGAGCGAGGGTTCGACCAGCTCGAAACGGTAAATGGTAGCTACAGCGGAGGCTTCGTGCAGCAGCTTCTGCGCATTGCCGTGCGGCTTGAGTTTGATTTCGGCGTGGCCGGAGTAGTTTTTGGCTTCCGCAATTTCTTCACTGTTCAGGAAAGCCGAGCTGCCTTCAAACTCCACGATCACATGATTGCGCTCATAGCGGCTCTTGATTTCGCGCATCTTGCCGGCCAGCACCGCCTCGCCATTGTTTATCAGGCAAATGGTGTCGCACAGCTTCTCCACCTGGTCCATGCGATGGGTTGAAAACAGAATCGCCTTGCCCTGGTCCTTGAGTTCGAGCAACGTGCGCTCCACCAGCGACGCATTCACCGGATCGAGGCCGCTGAAAGGCTCGTCCATGACGATGAGGCCGGGATCGTGCAACAGCGAAGCAATGAACTGGATCTTCTGCTGCATGCCCTTGGAGAGCTCCTCTGTTTTCTTGAGCAGGACATCGGCGATCTCCATGCGCGTGGCCCACTCGGTGGCGCGTTTGTGCGACTCTTGTGACGTCAGCCCGTGCAATTGGCCAAAAAAGACCAGTTGCTCCAGGACTTTCATCTTTTTGTAAAGGCCGCGCTCTTCGGGCAGGTAGCCGACGCGCTCCAGGCTCTTGCGCTCGAAAGGCTTCCCAAAGAGGCTGATCCGGCCCGAGTCGGGAATCGTGATGCCCATCATCATGCGAATGGAACTGGTTTTGCCTGCTCCGTTCGGTCCCAGCAGACCGAACATCTGGCCCGCATCGATGGATAGGCTCAAGTTGCTGACGGCAACCTTGTTCTCGTAGGCCTTGGTCACTCCCGCGAGTTCGACAACTGGCATGGATTCTCCCGCCGCTTCTCTTGAGGCCGGCTAGAGCGGCTTTTCAATCCGGCGGGCGCACAACCGGGGGCCGACACTGCGAGCAGTGTAGCAAATGGCCTCCTTGCGAATAGTGCGCTCGATCCCAATCCGCAAGCCTGGACCGCGAAGCTCCCCGCGCGATCAAATGCCTCCGCTGTCACCCTGTTCCACTGGTTCCGGGGTGATTTCGCATCTCTCTGCCGTTTAAGTTTGGGATGGAAACAGGCGCAAGGAAGTGATAAAAGAGTGACAAAAGGCCACTGAGGAGACTGCTTCAGGACCACCCCGAGGGTGGCAAGGGACATAAAGGGATATATTGGCAGCAGGAGCCGGAATCGCACAATGAACAGCGCACAGCCAATGCTCCAATTCCTCAAGACAGACCCTCTTGCTGGGCCGGTACAGAGGCCCCAGTCAATTTTGGCTGTTGACGTGCGACAGGCAGTTCTAGAAGATCTCGCACTAAAGATTCTTTATTTGGCTGGCTCTCTCTCCATTCTTGAGCTTTCAGAAAAGACCAAGCTCAGCTTCGAAGTGGCAAACGAACTGTTTTTCCGGCTACGAGCCGAACACTTCTGCCAGGTCACTGGAATGGCCGGCAATATTCCTCACATTGCCATCACATCTCAGGGCAGAGCGCGAGCCACGGAACTGCTGACCCATAGTCATTATGCCGGGGTTGCACCGGTGTCTCTGGAGAGCTACGTTAAGCAGGCTCGAAACCAGGGCGTCCGGAACGTAACGGTGCGGCCCGCAGACGTTGAGCGCGCCTTTTCCCACCTCGTGCTCGACGATAAAACGCTGACCCAGTTCGGTACAGCGCTCAATTCCGGTGCTGCAATCTTTCTCTATGGCCCGCCAGGAACCGGAAAAACCACCATGGCCGCGGCGTTGTCGCACGTGCTTGCTGAAGATGCGGTGTGGTTACCGTATGCCGTGGAAGTGGATGGTCAGGTCATCACGGTTTACGATCCAGCAATTCACGTGCGTGCGCCGGAGTTGGAACCCGAGGACCGGGATGAGCGCTGGGTACTCTGCCATCGCCCCACCGTGCTCGTCGGCGGAGAACTGACGGTGGAGATGCTCGACCTGCAATTCAACCCGATTACCAAATTCTATGTAGGTCCTGTGCAGATGAAGGCCAACAATGGGGTCCTGATCATCGACGATTTCGGACGGCAGCGCCTTCGCCCGGAAGAGCTGCTGAACCGCTGGGTCGTTCCCCTTGATCGCGGGATCGATTTTCTAACTCTTGCGGGAGGAAAGAAAATCGAGATTCCATTTGAAATGCTGGTGGTATTTGCATCCAACATTGATCCGGCAGAGTTGGTGGATGCTGCCTTTCTGCGAAGAATTCAAACCAAGATCAAGATCGGAACGGTCTCAGATGAACACTTTTGCGAGATTTTCCGCCGAGTTGCCAGAGATAAAGGAGTCCAAAGCGACCCAGGGATCTGCGAGGAATTGATCGATTTCATCCGCACCACGCTGAAACAGGAATTGCGCTCGTGCTATCCGCGGGATATTGTGAACCAGGTTTGTTGGGCCGCTCGATACGAAGACAAAAAGCCTTATATCGATCGCGCTGCTTTGATGCTGGCAGTTGAGACTTATTTCCTGCCAAAGTCCTGAAGGTTCCCGGCAAAGCTGTTTCTCATTGTGGACTTTTTAGGCCGTGAGCCCCGATAGAGATTGATTCAGTCAATTCCCTGGTCCACTCATGGGATTGTCCCCTCGGACATGAGCCATTTAGCATCCTGAGTGTGCCCGGCCTCGATACTCCGGTGATGTATGTACGCGGCGTGGGTCCGCGCGTTGCGGAGATGCTCGCCGCCAAGGGGATCCAGACCGCCGAGGACCTGCTCTACCACCTGCCTTTCCGCTATGAGGACCGCCAGAACCCGCGCAGCCTGGACGAACTGAAGCCCGGCGAGATGGCCAGCGTGATCGCGGAGGTGCGCGGCTCGGCGCTGTTGCGCACCCGCAAGGCGCCCATTTTCGAACTGACCGTGGGCCAGGGCCGTCAGGCGCTGAAGTGCATCTGGTTCAACGGCACCTATTTGAATGGGAAATTCCATGCCGGCCAAACGGTGGCCGTCTACGGACGAGTTGAACCTTCGCGATCAACCAGCAACCTGAAAATGATCCAGCCGCAGTTCGAACTACTGCCGGACGCGACGGACGACGCCGAGACGCAGATGCTCGAAGTGGGCCGCATTACCCCGGTCTACGAGTCGCTGGGCGGCGCGCGGCTGACCTCGCGCTGGCAGCGCAAGGTCATTTTCCGCCTGCTGGACGGGGTGCGCGGCGCAGTGCCGGAGTGCCTGCCGCGCGAGATGCTGGCCCGGCTCGCCCTTCCGGATCGTGAGACAGCGCTGCGCGAGGTGCATTTTCCCCTCGAAGGCACGCCTTTCGCACAGTTGCAGGCCTCAGCCACACCCGCTCATCGGCGACTGATTTTTGAAGAGCTGTTCTTTCTGGAACTAGGTCTGGAGCTCAAGCGCCGCCGCATGAGGGAGCGCGCCGGCATCGGCTTTGCCACCACCGACAAAGTCCGCGAGGCCCTCCGCGAGGTGCTGCCCTTTCATCCCACCGCGGCGCAAAAGCGGGCGTTGGGCGAGATTGTGGCCGATATGCGCAACGCCAGCCCCATGCGTCGCCTGCTACAGGGCGATGTAGGCTCGGGCAAGACCATCGTCGCCTTTCAGGCCATGCTGGTAGCCATGGAAAATGGCTACCAGGCAGCGCTGATGGCGCCCACGGAGATACTGGCGACACAGCATTTTCTGGCTGCGCGCAAGCTGCTGGAGCGATCGTCCCGTCCCTATCGAATCGTCCTGCTGACCGGCTCGCTCGACGAGGAACGCAAGCGCCACATTCGGAGCCTCATCAACCGCGGCGAAGCGCAACTGGTAATCGGGACTCACGCGTTGATCGAGGAGAAGGTGGAGTTCGACCGGTTGGGACTGGTCGTGGTCGACGAGCAGCACCGCTTCGGCGTACTGCAACGCTTCAAGCTGATGAAGAAACCCAACCAGGCCGAGCCGGACGTGCTGGTGATGACCGCAACACCGATTCCGCGCACGCTGGCGCTCTCGCTCTATGGCGACCTGGACGTGAGCATTCTGGATGAGCTGCCGCCCGGCCGCACGCCCATCGTGACCCGCCGCGTCTCCGGCGAGCGCGCCGAGGAGGTGTGGGCCTTTGTGCGCAAACAGGTTGCACAGGGACGGCAAGCCTATGTCGTCTACCCGGTTATCGAAGGAACCAGAGACGACCAGCCGGAGCTGGACTTCTCGCACGATGATGCCGCGGCTGGCCTTGAACCGCCATCTCCGCCTGCTCGCCGATCCGCCCGGAAAAGCAAAACAGGGGATCTGCTCTTTCCCAAAGCCGCGCAGGAGGCCAGCGCGGGGGCGAAATCGGGACTGAAGTCCGCCGTGGAGATGCATGAAAAGCTGCGCACCGGCCCGCTCACCAGCCTGCGCGTTGGCCTCTTGCACGGACGCCTGGACGCAGACGAGAAAGAGATCATCATGCGCCGTTTCCAGCGCGGAGAAATCGACGTGCTGGTGGCTACCACCGTCATTGAGGTTGGCGTGGATGTTCCCAACGCCACTGTGATGGTGGTCGAGCACGCAGAACGGTTCGGGCTGGCGCAGTTGCACCAGTTGCGGGGCCGGGTAGGCCGTGGAGCGGCCAAGAGCTACTGCATTCTGATGACTGGCGAACGCGTTTCTCCGCTTGGAGAAGAGCGGCTGAATGCCATGGTCCGCACCCAGGACGGATTTGAACTGGCGGAACTGGACCTGACCATGCGCGGCCCCGGAGAGTTTTTCGGCACCCGCCAGGCCGGCCTACCCGACTTTCGCGTGGCCAACCTGGTGCGCGACCGGCAGTTGCTGGAGCTGGCCAAGATGGAGGCTGCGCGCTTTGCCAACGCGCCCGGCCCCGGCAAAGCAGGGAACGCCGAAGTAACTGACGCTGAGCGGGCACGCGTCTGGGCGCGGCTCAAAGAAGCATGGCAACGACGGTATGGACTGGTCGAGGCGGGTTGAGGGCTCCCGCGGCTTCTGATACTATCTGCGCCGTCGGGCCTCAGGTAAGGACGAGGGCACCCCATGCTGCGAGTCGTTCTGTTCTTCATCGCATCCGTCGCGATCCTCCCGCTGTCATGGCGGTCGCTGCGGAATTCGCGCACGCACGGCTTCTATCGCTTTTTCGCGTTTGAGACGCTGACGGCCCTGATTCTGCTCAACGCGCCGGTCTGGTTCCGCGACCCGTTTTCGCCGCGCCAACTTGTTTCATGGTCCCTCGGAGCAGCCTCGATCGGACTGGCGATTGAAGGCTTTCGGTTGCTGCGCGTAATCGGCCAGCCAGGGCCAACTACCGCACAGAGCGCCAACCTCCCCTTCGAGAACACAACCGCGCTGGTCACGGTGGGCGCGTATCGCTTGATCCGTCATCCTTTGTATGCGTCGTTGCTGGCGCTGGCGTGGTGCGCACATCTCAAGGATCCGCTTGGGGGCGCGTCCATTGCGCTGACCCTGGGCGCGACCGGCTTCCTCCTGGCTACCGCGATCGCTGAAGAACGCGAGAATCTCAGGCGTTTCGGCACAGCCTATGCCGAATACATGGAAACCACACGGCGATTTATCCCGTTCCTGTTCTGATTTTGAAACAGCCGGACCCAGGTCATTCGATTGGTTTGTCAGGCCGCTTCCGGGGCGAAGGATCTGCGTGCCATCTCAGCCGGAAACGTTTGAATCTCCAGGTCGATGCTGGCAATTTCAGTGCCGCAATCGCGGTGCTGGCTGCGAGTGCACTGGCAGAGCTGAGTAAAGCGGATATGCCCGCTTTGGCCCAGTTCCAGACCGGCGGCGATTAACACGCTGTAGATGTCAACACAGTCCTGGCGCTCGAACTCGAACAACAGGCTCACGGCGCCGGTATCGTTGGCGCCACGACTCAGAACCCAACCACCGCAACCGAGGATTGCTCCTGTCAGTATCTGGATCAACTTTGCCGGCTCCTCGACGGAGATGGCCTTCATCTGCATCGCCCAAGGTGCGCTCATGGCTTGCCCCGCGTCGTGTCCGGAATTGTCAATCGCACAGGGGTCTTATCGGAGCCGGGCAGGAGAGCTTGACGGTTGTTCCGGAGTCGAACGGCCTTTGACCGGCTTTGAAACATCCGTGCCTTCCAGGAGCCTGGCGGCTCCTTTCCTTGGTTATTGTGACCACGATTGACCCTGCTTGCGAGGTCGCGGTTTCCATCGAGGCGGCGCGTCCGGAATATGTGCGAACGCAAAAAAAGCAAAATGATGTAGCTTGATAGATAGCATGATCGTTGGTTCCGGAATCGATCTGGTAGAGATCGGGCGCATCCAGCAGTCCATGGATCGCTATGGCGGGCGCTTTCTCGACCGTGTCTACACCGCCGAGGAACAGGCCTACTGCCAGCACAAGCGCAATGCAGCGGAGAGCTTTGCTGCCCGGTTTGCCGCCAAAGAGGCCGGGGCCAAGGCCCTGGGAACGGGCATGAGCTACGGCGTGACCTGGCGTGAGATCGAGGTTGTGCGTGAGCCCAGCGGAAGGCCCACCATCCGGTTTCACGGGCGCGCTGCCGGGATTGCCGCCCGCCTGGGCGTAACTCACGCCGCGCTTTCAATCACCCATACCGCAAGCCTTGCCATGGCCAGCGTGGTGCTGGAAGACGGGCATTGAAGCCCGCCTCGTCTGCTATCCTCAAGGCGTTGCCAACCGCCTCATTTCAACAAGGGGAGTGACGTGCCTAGCCGCAAAGAGATTCAGTGGTCGCAATTGAGAGTGGGAGCGTTGGTTCTGGTGGCCATGGCTGTGCTGGTTGGACTGATTATTCTCATGTCCGGCTCGACCGGTGGGCTGTTTGCGCGCAAGATTGTGCTCCGCTCTTACTTTGAAAATGCCGAGGGACTGAAAGATGGAGCGACGGTAACGCTGGAAGGGGTGACCGTCGGCAACGTGACCCATATCCGCATCATTCCGGATCGCAATCCGACGCCGGTGGAAGTGTCCATGCAGGTGGGATACGAATATAGGTCCAAGCTGCACACCGATTCCACCGCCAAGATCCAGCAGGCCGGCGTCCTAGGCGACAGCTTCGTCGATATCAGCTCTGCCCATGCCAGCGGACCCGCTCCAGCCAATAACGCCGAGCTAAAGGCCACGGCCGTACCGAGCATTCAGGAAGTGGTCAGCAGCAGCAACGTCTCCATCCAGCAGATCAACACACTGATGAAAAAAGTGGAGATCCTGGTGGATACGCTCAACACCAAGCGCGGCACCATGGGCGAGCTGATTAACGACCCGGGACTGTACAAGAAGATCAACCTGATCGCCGGCGATCTACAGACCATCACCGGCGCGATCGCCGGAGGCAAGGGCTCACTGGGCAAACTGGTCAACGACGACACGCTCTACACGCGCGCCAACTCAGCCGTGGACCGATTGAGCAAGATCACGACCGATCTGGACGAAGGCAAGGGCAGCGCGGGCAAGTTTCTCAAGGACGACACGCTCTACAACAACCTGAATGCGGCTGTCGCCAACACGAATCAACTGGTGGCCGAAATCAACTCTGGCAAGGGCGCCCTGGGCAAGATTGCCAAGGACCCGGCCTTTGCGCAAAAGCTGGACGACACCGTTACACGTCTGGATTCGATCCTCAAAAACGTGGATGAGGGCAAGGGTTCATTGGGCCAGTTGGTCCAGAATCGCGCTCTCTACGACCATGCCGACCAGACCTTGGACCAGACCCAGCAGTTGGTTAAAAGCATCCGCGAAGACCCCAAGAAGTACCTGGTCATCCACATGAAGATCTTCTGAAAAGGGTAACTTGCTGGGGTTAGTGCGTTGCTCTCCGCTAACTCGCCGACGCACTCACCTGCTGGCCCCTGAACATCCGCCAGAACTCCATAAAACCCTTTAGCCGCACCACCTGGAAGTAGTCGCTGGCGACAAAATAGAAGAGCGCCGCCAGCAGCCAGACTGCGTGCATGGCATCCGGACCAAGCTCGTCACTGAACGGGAGCGGCGCGGCGGAGAGCACCATGGCCAGCACAATGAGCGCCAGCTTTACGATGCCCATCACCAGGTTGATCTCGACCAGCTTGCTTGTGAAGGCTCTCCCCAGCCTGAGACTTTGGCCAAGGGAGGAGAGCGCGGAGCGCTCTTCAAGCAGCATCAGCAACGGCGCGATCGACAGAGACCAGCTCAGCAGCGCCCATGCTGTGAAGAACGCCAGCGAAAGAAAGATCGCCCAGATTGAGTAACCCACCAGGTCCGGCTCGCCGGCAGGGGTGATATGCGTGGCCGCCACCCACCGCATGGAGCGGAACCACCCCCAGCAGGTTGCCCCGAGCAGCGCCAGCCATGCCGTCTGCAACGCGATCATTGCGACAGGCCGGAAGGGCAGCCGCGCGTCCATGCGTTTCAGAACAAGGCTGCGGCCCAGTCCGGAGATGACCACCCAAGCCAGCGCGGCCACTGGCAGCAGCCAGCGCAGCACAGCCATCCTGTATGGCTGGTAGAGCGCCCATGCGTTGACAAGCTGCACCGACGCCACCCAGGGATTTTGCACATCGATTGCCGTGAGTCCTGCGGATTCGAGTGGAAGTGCGACGAAGATTTGCTGCGCCTGTATCCAGCAAACGGCCAGAAACGGAACGCCAAAGATCCAGCGCCAACCCACTTCGATCACGGTGAGCGAGGGTCGCGAAAAAACCCAGCCCATCTGGCCGACAAGCGATTGCGTTCCGCGCAGCGGTACTACCACGTTACTTCACCACCAGGTTCACCAGCTTGCCGGGCACCACGATGACCTTGGCGACCGTTTTTCCCGCCGTCCGCGACTGCACCTTTTCGACGGCAAGAGCGGCCTGTTTAATCTCTTTGGGACTGGCGTCAGCGGCAACACGGACCACTGTCACCAACTTGCCATTGACCTGCACTGGAATCTCCAGTTCGTCTTCCCTGGCCAGTTCGGGATCGCTCACGGGCCAGGGCGCACGAAGCACAGAACTCTCTTCGCCGAGTTCTTTCCACAGTTCCGCCGCCAGATAAGGAGCAAACGGGGCCAGCAGCAGTACCAGCGAGCGCAGCAATTCCTGCACAACCGGCGCAGGCACCTCGCCCGCCGCCAGTTGCGCGTCTGACGATTGAATGTCGTTGACCAGTTCCATGATGGCCGCCACGCAGGTGTTGAAGTGCCAGCGGCCTTCAAAATCCAGCGTGATCTTGGCGATGGTCTGGTGCAGCTTGCGCAGCAGGGCTCCGCCCTTTTGCGTTTCAGACGAGCTTTGTGCAGCGGTGCGCGCCACCGGCGCGTATTTCGTCACGATCCGATAAACGCGACCCAGAAAGCGGCTCACTCCCGCCACGCCGTCTTCCTGCCAATCGAGATCGCGGTCCGGGGGCGCGGCAAACAGGGCGTACATGCGTGTGGCGTCGGCGCCATAGCGAGCCACCATGTCGTCGGGCGAAACCACATTGCCCTTGGACTTGGACATTTTCGACCCGTCCTTGATGACCATGCCCTGCGTGAACAAACGCCGTGCCGGCTCGTCGTTGACGATGAGGCCCAGGTCGCGCATCACCTTGGTCCAGAAGCGCGAGTAGATCAGGTGCAGAATCGCGTGCTCCACGCCGCCGATGTACTGGTCGATGGGAAACCAGTACTGCGCCTTGACCGGATCATAGGGAGCGTTGGCGTTCTTCGCGTCCGTATAGCGGTAGAAGTACCAACTCGAATCGACAAAGGTATCCATCGTGTCGGTTTCGCGCCGGGCCGGGCCGCCGCATTTGGGGCAGGTGGTGTTCACAAACTCCGGCACGCGGCCCAGGGGCGAGCCGCCCTGCTGCGTTATTTCAATCAGCGCAGGCAGCATCACGGGCAACTGGTTATCTGGAACTTGAACCAGGCCATCCCGCTCGCAGTGAATCATGGGAATCGGCGTGCCCCAGTAGCGCTGCCGGCTCACACCCCAGTCCTTCAGGCGGAAGGTGACCGTCGCTTCACCAAAGCCCTTGGCCGCGGCAATCTCCTGGAGTTTCTTCTCCGCCGCGATGCAGCTCAGCCCGTCGTATGCGCCAGAGTTCACCAGCACGCCCTCTTCAGAACAGAAGGGTAGGTCCTGAGACACAGAAGCATCGGTCGGCTTGATCACCTGCACAATGGGCAGGTTGTACTTGGTGGCAAACTCGAAGTCGCGCTCGTCGTGCCCCGGGACGCTCATGATGGCGCCTGTGCCGTAGTCGGCCAGGATGTAATTGGCCACCCAGATGGGCACGCGCTGGCCATTATAGGGATTGATGGCGAACCGTCCGGTGGGAATACCGTGCTTCTCGATTGCGCCCAGATCGCCGGCTTCCCGGGCCTTCTTCTGCTGCTCAAGCAACTCATCGACCTGCGCCTTCAGGTGCGCGTTGGCAGCGGTAAACTTGGCCACGAGCTCGTGCTGGGGTGCGAGTTGTACGCTGGTCGCGCCGAAGATTGTATCCACACGAGTGGTGAAGACGCGAATGCGCGTGCCTTCTGTTCCCTGTTCCCTATTCCCTGTTCCGTGGACCTCTTCCGCCAGGAAGAAGTCGACTTCCGTCCCTTCGCTGCGGCCGATCCAGTTGCGCTGCATGGTGCGCACTTTTTCAGGCCAGCCTTCCAGCTTGTCGAGGCCGTCGAGCAGTTCCTGGGCGTAAGCGGTGATGCGGAAGAACCACTGCACCAGGTCGCGCTGCTCCACCTGAGTGGTCTCATGCCGCCAGCAGCAGCCGTCGACAACCTGCTCATTGGCCAGCACCGTGGCGCACTCCGGGCACCAGTTCACCTTGCTCTTCTTGCGGTACACCAGCCCCTTTTCATACATGCGCAGGAAAAACCACTGGTTCCAGCGGTAGTACTCGGGCAGGCAGGTGGTCACTTCCGTGGCCCAGTCGTAACCCAGGCCAAGACGCTCCATCTGCCGCTTCATGGCGGCGATGTTGGCCTGCGTCCACTCGCGCGGGGGCGTATTGTTCTTGAGCGCGGCGTTCTCGGCAGGCAGCCCGAAGGCGTCCCAGCCCATGGGATGCAGCACGTTGTAGCCCCGCATCCACATATGCCGGGCCAAGGCATCGCCAATCGAGTAGTTGCGCACATGCCCCATGTGCAACTGGCCGCTGGGATAGGGCAGCATCTCCAGTACGTAGTACTTGGGTTTGCCGCAGGAAACGGGCTCGGCCGCGTACAGCTTGGGGTCTGCCGCCCACCGTTCCTGCCATTTGGGTTCGATTACCGAGGGATCGTAACGCAGTTCGTTCTCATCAGCCATGACCCTTTAAGTGTAAACGGGACGCATCAGTTTCCGGGTAGCTCCACCAGGCTCTTCAGCACCCGCACATTTCGCTCCTCGTCGCCGGGTTCGTCCACCGGGGTTTCGGCGATGAAGGCGGCGTGGGCAAAGCGCTCATCGTTGAGCAGGCGCCGGAACGGTTCGACACCCATGGTGCCCTGGCCGATGTGCTCGTGACGGTCAAGCTTGGAGCCGCGCGCGGCCTTGGCGTCGTTCATGTGCCAGACGCGCACCGCATCGAACCCCACTGTCGCCGCGACCTGAGCCGTTGTGTCGGCGTAGCCCTCGGCACTGACGAGGTCGTAGCCGGCCACGTGCGTATGGCATGTATCCAGACAGACACCCATTGGCGCGGATGGCCTGAGCCGGGCCACAAGTTCCGCCACCTGCTCGAAGCTGCCGCCCAGCGAAAACTCCGCCCCGGCAGTGTTCTCGATAAGGATGTGGAAGCCGGTTGCTTGCCAGGGGAGACCGTCAATGGCACGTGCGATCGAGTCCGCCGCGAGCCTCAGACCCTCGTCGCGGGTGAGGCCTTTCCATGAGCCGGGATGAAGCACCAGGTACTCGGCGCCAAAAGCCAGCGCGCGCTCAATCTCTCCGCGAAACGCCACGATGCTCTTCTCGCGAACTTCGTCCGACTGGCTGCATACGTTGACCAAGTAGCTGGTGTGGATCACCAGCGGCCCCACATCAAGCTTTGCGCGAAGCTCCCGCATGCGCGCGGCTTGTTTCGGGTCGACTTTGGGCGCACGCCACATGCGTGGGCTCGACGAAAAGATCTGAAAGGTATTGGCGCCAATCTCCCGCGCCCGCTCCACGGCGTTCGAAGCCCCGCCCGCCGTGCCCAGATGCACACCAATCCGCTTTGTCATGCGAACAGTTTAACCGCAGCATCCCCTCTACCCTAGCCACAAAAATCCGCCGATGCGGATAGTAAGGACAGGGCATCCGAGATGATGAAGATAAAAGACACCACTCTAATCGTCGTCGTCTTTGGTGGATCTTTTTCTGCGCTCCGTCAGCATCGCAGGCACCGGTGCATCGCCCATGGCATCCTTCCACAGAATGACGTTCAGCTTCTGCGGGTCGGCGTGGTCGGCATGGCGGAAGTCCATCTTCATGCTCTCCTTCGCGCCCACGGCTGTCTTTACATTCACCGCGTAGATCAGGCCGTTGTCGCGATTGGAGTAGTCAGCCGCATAGGCGGGCTGATCGCCGGGGCCTGCGAACAACGTTGAGATCAGCGAGCTGAACGCGTCGTTGTTATTCATTGGAGGCAGCCCGAGCAGCGTCTCCATGGTCCGGATTACGCTTACGGTGGAGTAGAACCTGCTGTCGACAAACGGCGCACCGCCGGTGCCATGCGGGGCATATTTGCTGACGACCAGAGCCAGGCTGCGGTGAGCGTCCACATGGTCGCCACCATCCTGCGCATCGTCTTCCAGGATGAAGAACGCCGTATCATCCCAAAATGGCGAATGGGAGATGGCCTCAACCGCCCGCCCGACCGCCAGGTCGTTATCGGCCACCGAGGATTTCGGCGTGGGTCCACCGGGCCGGGTGCCCGCTGTGTGGTCGTCGGGCAGCCGCAATGAGATGAAGTTTGGCATGGTGTCTTTGCCCTGCTCTTTGTCCGCGATCCACACCTTCAGGTGTCTGAGGAAAACCTCGACCCTTATCTGGTCAGGAATTGCCAGGTTGAAGTCCGGCGATTCCTCGGCAAAATGGCCCACTAACTCCGGCTTGGTGGCGATGTTCGTCGCGATCAACGGAATCGGCCAGGCCCACTTGTTTATGCCGCCGCCCCATTCCGCAGGCATCGCTTCGCCCGGCGGAATTGCCTTGCGTTCGCAGTTTCGGCCTTCCAGCATCGGCCCCTGCTGCGGATTCACGGTCCTCACCTCATTGCAAAACGTTGTGGAGATGAATTCGCCGAAATGGTAATAAGTTTTGCCGTGCGCGGCCAGATTGCCCCACAGATAGCCGCTGGCCGGCTCGTTCACATCCGGTATCTTCTGGAGCAGTGGATAGCCCTCGGCAACCACACCCTCGTAGTCGTATGTTCTCTGTCCGCCGCGATAGGATTGCTGCCAGGTCTTCTCAAGATAGTCCGTGCCGATGGCCGCGTTGGACCAAACGTGCCCATCGCCCGATACCTCACCCGAGTCATAGAAGTTATCGAGCACGCCGAACTGCAGGGCGAGCTTGTGCTCGTTCGGCGTGGTCGCCTCACCGTACATCGTCAGACTGGAATCGCCATTGCCCACCGGCTTTCCGTCCTTCTTCAGGTCGCCGAAGATCTGATCGTAGGTCCGGTTTTCCTTGATGATGTAAATCACGTGCTTGATCCGGTCCTGCGCTCCGCCGGTGAAGGCAATCTTCTCCGCTGCGGCCTTCATCCGGTTCGACTCCAGCACGACCGCCGTCGACTGGGACAGATTCTTCTCAACCTCGGCCTCATCGAGCGTGGCCAATGAGCCATACAACAGCGTTGCAATGTAAGTGGTCCCTTTCAGGCGCCGGCTTCCTTGTGATGTCTCCGCAGGGCGCTGGGGGGTGTTGTTTGGCCCGGTCCCCTTCCCTTTCGCGGTGGCCACATACAGCTTTCCGCCGGATGCCGAGGGAATGAATGCCATCGACATGGGCATCCACTCGGTAGGCACAAATCCGATGGGTTCCACCATACCCTGCTTCGACGCCCTCGACGTTAGCTGCCCAGCGTCGAGAACAGCAACGGCGTCGCCGGCAGAATTCGCAACGTACAAACGGCTGCCGTCCGCGTTGAGGGCCAGCACTTCGGGCTCGGCGCCAAAGTAGCTTTGCCCCGGAAGCCGGGTATCGAAGTACCCCTTCACCGAAAATTGTCCAGCCCCCACATTGACAGCCGCAATGACATCGCGGTTTGCGAGCGCCACGTATAGGATTTTTCCATCCGGCGAAGACTCGAATGCGCAAGGGTGTGTCCCAGGAGCGACCGCGCTGCGCGGCTTGAGCAGAGCCAGCTTTCGCCCCACCACCCCCTTGGCCAAATCGAGTTCCACAATTTCGGAAGCATTCCACAGCGCTACAAATGCCCGCTCGCCGTCCTTCGAGACTGCGAGCGCAACCGGATAGGTTGAGGGCACAGCATCGCTTTCAGAGAGATCAAACCGTTTTTCGACCGATCCGCTGGCGGGATCAAGGAGCAATACATCGTCCGCAAGATTGCCGGCTACAAGCAGCTTCTCCGCGCCCGCCGGACCAATGACCGCAATCGCCGCCGGGAACGGCACGCCCTTATCGCCGTCAACTCCGCCGAGCAGCTTCGTTTTTCGTCCCGGAGCAAGTGGGGAAAGCGGCAGACGGATCAAACGCTCGGGCACGATCTTTCCTGCCGTGAAGCTGTACACCACAACACCGCTGCCGATTGCGTCTTTGCTATTGCCAAGCGGGTCGGAGGTCGAGCCCATGCTTGCGTACAGATGGCTCCCGTCGCGGCTGAACGCCAGACCGGAGTAGAGCGTTTGCCTGGCGCTGGCGGGCGTGCGGGCATCCGGATAGTCCGTCAGTACGCCGGTCTGCGTATCCAATACGGCCAGCGACTGTTCATATTGCGACTCGAAGGTTCCGTACCCCGCATTCACCGTAACCACATAGCGCCTGTCGGGAGAGACAGCCATCGACATCGGCAGACTGTTCAACCGTTGCGGATGCCCTGGGATTTCCCCGATCAACTGCTTGCTCGTGGGTAGATCGATCGTTTGTGCCGCAAGAAGTCCAGCCCCCAAAACCAAAGCCGAACCGGCAAACGTCGTCAAAACCTTTTCATTCATTCCCAAACCCTAGCAAAACCAGCATACCTTCTGCTTCACAAGGCCGTTACATCCACATGGTACGGCAAGAATTCGTTTGAGGTGGAAGCCTTCGCGGTGTTCACGTCAGAGATCGTTGCGAACCTGCAATAATCTCAGGGTATGTACACAGTGTTCACGGCGGAGAGGCTCTGGAGCGGGACTGGCCTGCTCGACGACCCGGTGGTCACGGTCGAAGACGGACACATTGCCACCATCGCCACACGTGCAACCGGCGAGTTACCCGCTCAGGCCCGCGTTTTCGACTATCCTGGCGCTACGCTGGCCCCGGCTTATCTGGACGTACACACCCACGGAGCCGCCGGCCACGATGTGATGGAAGCCACGCCCGAAGCCCTCAGCGCCATTGGCAGCTTTCTGGCTTCGCACGGAACAGCCTGTTTTCTACCCACAACGGTTACCGCGTCGCTGGATGCCACCCTCCGTGCGCTGTCAGGACTGGCAAAGCTGCTGGCTCAGCCGCCCAGCCCGATTCAGGCTCGGCCCATCGGCATCCATATAGAGGGGCCGTTTCTATCGCATGCCAGACGCGGGGTTCACCCGACTGAATATCTGCTTGCGCCCGACATCGCCTTATTCGACCGGTTCTTCGAGGCTGCCGAGGGGCACATCCGCCTGATGACGCTGGCTCCCGAGTTGCCCGGAGCGGTAGAACTGGCGGCCCACGCCACTGCGCGCGGCGTTCGCGTCTCCCTGGGCCACTCGGACGCCACCGCGGCCGAGACCCGCGCCGCGATTGCCGCCGGAGCCGTAAGCGCAACACATACATACAACGCCATGCGTCCGCTCGACCATCGCGAGCCGGGCATCCTGGGAACTGTGCTCACCACCGATTCCCTGTTTGCCGAGCTGATTTGCGACGGTATCCACAACGCTCCGGAAATGGCCAAGCTGTGGTGGCGCGCCAAGGGGCCGGAACGCGCCATCCTGGTGACTGACGCGATGAGCGCCACCGGGATGCCCGATGGCCAGTATCGACTGGGCGGAATGACGGTCCAGGTTGCGAACGGCAGGGCCACTGCCGATGGAGTTCTTGCCGGCAGCGTACTCACACTCGACCGCGCACTGGCCAATTTTGTTGCATTCTCCGGCGCGCCTCTGGAGCTGGCGCTGCGCTTGCTCACCGTCAACCCCGCCGCAATGGCCGGACTAAGCGATCAGGCCGGCTCACTCACCGTGGGCCGGCCCGCCAATCTGGTTGCCGTGGATGCGGCGGGAAGGCTTGTCGCGTCCATCCAAAACGGCCAGCCGGTTGCCAAGCCCGCTGCGTAGCTAGCCCTGTTCTTCGGCCAGCCTCTTTGCCCGCCACAGCGCGCCCTCAATGGAAACCACTGATTCCCGTCCCACCGGCATCTCAGGCGCCGCGGCATGGAGACCGGCAAAAAAGGCTTCGCGCACTTTCGCCATCTTCTCCACTACACCGCCGGTCCAGGCCACTGGAACCTCACCTGTGATTCCGTGTTTGCGGCGCAGTTTGGTGCGCACCAGTAGCACAAACTCCACCAGATCGGCAGCAGCCTGCTGCAGAACGCCCACCGCGACCGAGTCGCCGGCCTCGCCCAGTTCATAAATTGCGGGCGCCAGCGCGGCAAAATCAGGCCCAGGTGCGCTATCACCCAGGTTTACCAGGTCATCGATGCTGGGCGTTCCCCAAATCTCACCCACCTTCTTGAGAATCTGCGTCGGCTCCTCGCGGTCATGGGCTCTGAGCGCCCTGCGCACACTGTTGACCCCGATCCAGTAGCCGGATCCCTCGTCGCCGAGCCGCGAGCTCCAACCGCCCGCGCTTTCCCGGCTGCCGTCCGGCGCCCGGCCAATGGTATTCGATCCGGTTCCCGCGATCTGCAAAATCCCCGGACCTCCTTTGAAGGCTGCGTCCAGAGCGATCACCTCGTCGCCCACAACCTCAGAACGCTGGACTCCAAAGTCCTGAAAAACCGCTGTGATCCACTCTGTAACGCCGGGCATGGAAGCGCTGGCCACCCCACACGAGGCCGCAGACACGCCAGTGACGCCAGCCTGCGCATACACATCTTTGAGCAGTGCGCGCAAATTCTCTTCGGCAGTCTCAGCGCCTACCCGCAACCGCTTGATGGATCCATTTTCACCGTGAGCCAGAACTCGTTCCCCGGCAAGGATCACGGCGCGTGTCCTTGTGCCTCCGCCATCAATTCCCAGAACCACGTTCATTCTTTTCTTACTCCTTCTAGTGTCCGCCTGCGGAGTCTATTTATCCGCAGCGGTCCCGCCGTCGCGCAAAGTTCCGGCCAACACATTCAGGCTGCCGTCACTCTTGGGAGGGGTAAGACCAAGCAGGTGGGCGAGCCATGGATATAGATTGACGTTCTCAAATGGCGCAACTGTCTTTCCCGCAACAATATCAGGTCCGGCGGCAAAAAAGCTGGCCTTCATCTGCGGCAGCTTCCGGGGATCGAAACCGTGCATGCCGGGGACGGGCGGCTGATCGGGGCGCCCGGCAAGGGGTGCGTGGGCGCGGATGGCGTATGGACCCGTGGCGATAACCACCGGGTCGCCCTCGCGCGGATTTTGGTTGTAGTCGAGGCTGGCGGGTACGTCTTTGCGGCGGTAGACGACAAACTGTGACGAGGCCTTCTTGAGCTGGTTGTAGACTTTTGCGCGATCCTCCTCCGTCTTGCCGTAAAGAAGGGATCCAACGGTATCAAAGCCCGCCAGATCGGCGAATTGGTCGAGGGTGATCCAGTCACCCTCGACCTCGGCCATGCCGTGGTCGCTAACCACAACCAAATCAATGGGTAAGCCAGTTGTGTCGAGCGCAGTCCTGAGCTTGCCTACCAGCACATCCACCTTGAGCGCCGCAGCTTTGGTTTCGCTGGCGTCGGGGCCGAATTCGTGCCCTTCGTGATCCGGCTCGGAGTAGTAAATGGTAATGAGATGAGGGCGATCGGCCCCAGGCAGCTCGAGCAGGGCCACCGTGTTGTCAATCCGCGCCTGTTCAACAGCGTCCGTGGACTCGGTTTTGGAATCGAACCGGGCGTACCAAGAAGGCCGAAAGCCGGCGATTTCGGCCTCGGAACCGGGCCAGAACAGACAAGCGGCGCGCATCCCCTGGCTTTCGGCCAAACTCCATAGAGGAATTCCGCTATACCAGGTTCCATCGCTCACCGCCTTGGCGTCCCCAGGGCCGTAGAGGGCGTTCTTTGCCTCGTCATAGAAGCTGTTGGCGACTAGGCCGTGGTGCTCGGGATAAAGTCCCGTGACGATGGTGAAGTGGTTGGGGAAGGTAAGGGACGGATAGCTGGGCAACATGCCATCGGGAGCCCACACACCCTGCTTGCCAAGGGCTAAAAGGTGGGTGGCACCATCGCGTTTGGCATAATCCCAACGGAAGCCATCGAGCGAGACAAGTACCACATAATGCTGGTTTTGCGCAGTGGCAGAGTTGCGCCCATTGTCGACATGAATAAGTGGCAGGGCTGGATTTTGCCCTGGGAAGGCAGTCGGCTGTTGCGCAGCCAGACCAAGCCCGAAGGCCAGCGCAAACGATGCAAGAACCACCCGGCCTGACACGCGGAAACGCACCGAAAACACCCCCGCACCAGCTTATCGCATGGGGTGAGGCAGTAGGCCAGCAAGCCTGCAAAGCGCCGTGCGAACTACCGGACGAAGGTCTCGCGGCGCATTCCGGCCACTGGCGCCCGAAGTGGGTATTCGGGAACCGGACACTATGGCCGAGGATGTGAACCGCACGGTAAGCCGGGAGCAATGCTGGCCGCGCTGGCCAGTTTCTTTGCCGTATTGACGCTCGTGCTCACCGACAGAGGCTCTGCGGTCTGAATAGGATAAGCAACGCCCACTGCGCTCTTGGATTTGCAACGGTATTAGAATGAATGCCGGTCTTGAACAGGGGATGACCCGGCCTTCAGGTTGAGCAGGCCGTTCTCCCGCTCCCATTTGTGCGAAACTAGGCTGAACGGCAACTGAGTCCAAACCGGGGTCATTGCCAGCAGGGTTCCGAGATGCCTTTGCTGCGTTCGGCTTTTATCTCTCTTTCCCGCAATCGTCTTCTGCGCCGCTTTTGCGAGCGTTCCAGTGTGGGCCGGCGGCTGAGTGCCCGGTTCGTGGCCGGTAAGGACATCGGCGACGTGCTGCGCGTGGCGCAAGCCGTCACTTACCAGGGCATGGCTGTAACCCTGGACTCGCTGGGCGAGAGTGTGGCTTCAGAAATTGAGGCGCACGAGGCAGCCGAAGTCTATCACCAACTGCTGGATTGGATCGCCGCGCACAAACTCAACGCCAACATCAGCGTGAAGCTAACTCAGATGGGGCTGGAACTGTCACCGGAGTTGGCCGAGGGCATTGCCAAAGATCTGGCCAAACATGCCAAAGCAACCGGTAGTTTTGTCCGCATCGACATGGAAGACTCGTCGCTGACGCAGACGACCTTGGATATAGTGCGGCGGCTGCATGCAAGCCCTGGTCTGCGCGGAGCTATCGGAGTAGTTATCCAGGCTTACCTCTATCGGTCGCAGGCGGACATCGAACAATTGGTGGCCGACGGGATTCGTGTGCGGCTGTGCAAGGGCGCGTACAAGGAACCGGCCGAGGTGGCTTTCCCGCACAAGGCGGATGTGGACGCAAACTTTGTACGCTTGAGCCGGATGCTGCTCGAAAGCCCCATTTACCACGCCCTGGCTACCCACGATGAGGCAATGATCGCGGCGGCCAAAACGTTTGCCAGCCAGAATGGAATCGATCTTGGCCACTTCGAGTTTCAGATGCTATTTGGTGTGCGGCGCGACCTGCAGCGGAAGCTGGTCAAGGAGGGCTATAACGTTCGAGTTTATGTTCCGTTCGGGCAGGAGTGGTATCCCTATTTCATGCGGCGGCTGGCCGAGCGCCCGGCGAACGTGCTGTTTCTGGCCAGGAATCTGTTCCGGTCCTAAGGCTAACTCGCAGTGTCAGTGCCAGTGGTAAGCGCTTTGGAGGCGGATTTAACTTCCATCCCATCTTGCGAAAGTACTTGCCACAATAGAGTGCCGGAAGATCGGTGGGCTGCAAGCGAACTGAAAAATGCTTTATAAAGCGGTTGTATCCCCGACGAGACTTCTCTTGTGCTGGTGTTGCTTCTTAATAAAGACCAGTTCTCTGCACCTGGGACATTCCCAGGGATAGTAACCAAAAAGGGGAAAGACCTTTTTTTGCAGGAAGCCCCTCCGCGCCAACCTGCGCATGCTGCTACCGCACTCGGCACAGTTCGAGTCCACCTTGTCAGCTTCGCATCGCAAGGAACGGCTGGACGTCACATCCACCTCTCTTCGTTTCCCTCAGCAACGAAATTCAATTAGCCAACCGTGTCCACCGGGACATTACCGGGAGAGGTGTCATTGCTAACACCTCAGCATCAGGGAAGTAGATGTGGCCCCATTCATCCAATCTTCAAGCTTATCGAAGGATAACGTATTGCAAGACACGTATTCCGCGGCATGGCCGGCACAATGGTAACCACAAAATTGGTATGAGTGACCGTTACTTTCTGCACATGGCCCTTGGGTCACTGACTAACAACCCCCTGGCAGTTGAGCCGCGCCAACCCTTGCCGTGCCAGGTCCGCAACCGCCCTGGCGAGGGTGAGCGAGGCATTCAACGACTCTGGCCGCTCGATCCGGATGCCGAGTTTGACCGCATAGCCGCGAAAGAGGATGTCGACATCGTAGAGAATTTCGACATGGTCGCAGAGGAAACCGATGGGCTGAAGGATGAGGGTCTTGACGCCCTCGGCGGCAAGGGAGTCAAGCGTGCTCTCGACGGTGGGTCCGATCCATGGACCACCGCTGGCGCCCTGACTCTGGAATGCGAACCACCAGCGGAGAACCTCGGGGACGCGCTCCACAACCAAGGCGGTGGTACACTTGGCTTCTTCGGCGTAGGGGTCGACTCCCTGGCCGGGCCAGAGGCGCGGCTGGCCTTCACTCGCAGCGGGCGTCTGAATGGTGCGGCAGGGAACGCTGTGAGCGGTAAAGAGGACCGGGACCGGCGCGCCAACCTCGGCGCTGAGCTTGGTCCAGGCTGGGCGAAGGCGCTCGGCAAAGGCCTCGGCGAGAAGCGGATGCCGCGCCCAGCCTTCGGTGAAGTCAATGCGCAGGCCGGCGGCCTCGGCATCGACCGCTCGCCGGTAGAGACCCACGCTGGTTCGGGAGTTTTGCGGCGCGAGACAAATGACTGCGGCTTCTTCGATGCCATCGGCGCGCATTTGGTGGACGACGTCGGGGATGTAGGGGCGCCAGTTTCTCATGCCGACATAGACCGGAACGGGATCTCCCCCAGAAGCCAGTTCGCTTTCAACGAGGCGGGCGTGCTCCAAAGTGATCTCAGTGAGCGGGCTGCGGCCGATGAGGGCGTAGCGGTGCTGAATCTCCTCGATGACCGTCTGCGGCAGCGGGCGGCCGCTGACCACGTTGCGCAGGTACTCGGGAATCTGCTCCGCGGTCTCCGGGGTTCCGTGCGCTAACAGCAACACCGCTTGCTTAGCCATTGGCAGGCTCCAGGCGGAATTCGCGAACCATGCGAACAACTGCCTGTACGTTCTCGACGGGCGTGCTGGGGACTATGCCGTGGCCCAGGTTGAAGATGTGTCCGGGACGTCCGTTGGCGGCGCGAAGAATCTCTTTCACGCGCAACTCCAGAATTTCGAGGGGTGCAAAGAGCGTGATGGGGTCCAGATTGCCCTGCACGGCGTGGCCTTGGCCGACGGCGCGCCAACCTTCATCGAGGGGCTGACGCCAGTCGAGGCCGATCACGTCCGCGCCGGTTGCGGCCATATCGGTCAGCAGACCAGCCGTCTCCACGCCAAAGTAAATGACCGGGACACCCATCTGCTGGACGGAGCGGACGAGGCGCTTGGAGGCGTCGAAGGCATATTCGCGATAGTCGGCCAGGCCAAGCGAGCCCACCCAACTGTCGAAGATCTGGATGACGTCGGCGCCGGCCTGGACCTGGAGGCGGCAGTAGTCCTCGAGAACTTTGACGATCTTATCGAGGAGCAGACGCCAGGACAGGGTGTCGCGGTACATCATCTGCTTGGTGTGGATGTAGTTCTTTGAGCCGCCGCCCTCGATCATGTAACTGGCCAGTGTGTAAGGCGCGCCACAAAAGCCGATGATGCCCAAGCGATCACGGAAGTGGGTGGCGACCTTCTGAATGGCGCGGGCTACGTAAACAAGGTCATCGGCGCGGTCGGTGCGGAGGGCACGGACATCCTCGGCGGTGCGTACCGGATGATGGACAACGGGGCCTTCGCCGGCCTGGAACTCGAATGGCAGGCCCATGGGTTCGAGAGGCAGCAAGAGGTCGGCAAAGATGATGGCTGCGTCCACGCCCAGCTTTTCAGCGGCGGTGATCGTGACCTCGGCGGCCAGTTCGGGCTGCTTGCAGATTTCAACCAGGGTGTGGTGCTTGCGGACGTCGCGGTACTCCTGCATATAGCGGCCGGCTTGGCGAAGGAACCACACGGGCGTGCGGTCCACCGGGCGGCGCAGACAGGCGCGGATGAAGCGGCTTCCGTCGAGAATGGTATCGGGGATGGCTTCGACAACGATGGGGTTTTCGTTGGTTGGTTCCATATATTGTCGATTTTAGCGGGCGCGAGCGAACTCCGCTCAGGATGGCAGTTCTTATAGTGATTCAATTCTTTTTGGTGTGCTCAATGGTTCCGCTGGAGCTTAGCTGATGCCCGCCGCGCAAAAAAAGGGCCCCCGCTTTCGACGGGGGCCAAGTTGCCTTGGTTCTCTCGTTAATCGAGAGCTTGGTTGGCGGCCGAACGGCGGGTTGCCGTCAGCGCGGAAAGGAGCCTCGGGGGAGGGCTGCGGTGTTATGGCCGCTCCGCACCAGTCGAGGAAGCAACACCTTGGGGCGGTGCGGCTCCCTTGGCCGCCAAACTGTTTTCCATCAACCGGATATGCACGGTGCTGGTCCGAACGGGCTTATCGTCCTCATCGGCCTGGCCATGGGCGTTGCCCAGAGCCACTGCGTGCAAGCGGTAGACGGGAATGTCATGTTGAGTCACAAGGTAGCGCTTGACCGCTTCGGCCAGACGCTCAGAACTCTGGATACCGGCGCTGCCGGCCAGGGGCGAATGCGCCTCCACTTCCAGAATGTAGCCCTGCCTGCCGGTCACGCTTTCCGCCAGATCGTCGAGTTGCTGGCGGGCTGCCGAGGAGAGTATCGGCTGACCGTGCAAAAATTTTACTTCGGTCTCAGTCACCTGACGGTACTGGTCCAAGCCGTTCACCGTGGTGTTCAACCGGTCCACGTGGCCGGAAGCTCCCTGGGCGATGCCGTTGGCATTTCTGGCCTGTGCATCGGCCGCCAAGGCGGCCTGGTTGGCCGCGTCGGCCGCGGACTGCGCCTTGCGGATGCCCGCCTGCGATCTTGCATCCACATCCTGAATGTCACGCCCATTCTTGGCGTTCAGCTCATCCAGTTCACTGAGCCTGTCATTGATGGGGTCCGTCTGTCTCTTGACCCACTTCTTGCGGGCAAAGGGATTCACGCGTCCCCAGAACCCCTCCTTCGGAGCGTTGACAGCCGGTGAGGCCGAGGGAGAGGACTGCTGCTGCGCCGCCGAAGGAGGAGTGCTCTGTGGGGCCCCGGATGGCTGCGTCTGCTGGGCGAGCGCGGGAAGTCCGAGTGCAGATGCCAGCAGAAGCACGGCTAGCTGGCTAGGGAACAGGTTCGGATTTGCTGCATTGTGGCTCATAAAGTTGGTGACCCATCCTCGCTGATTAGGTTTCCGCAGACGAACTCGATCTGCGAGGTGAGCTGTGCTGTCTGCTCACGTGTATCTATAGCAATGCCAGAGCCAAAACCGTTTCTCTGGGGATCGAATCGCTATTCAATTCAGATTGTTTGGTTTACGGAACGAGGGTGCGGCAATGAGAGACGGAATAGGGTCCCTGACAGGCTGCGGAGAGTGTAATTTTTACGGGGTCGCGTACTTTCTACGCGGTAAAGAAGGACATAGAGGCTATTTTGAATCGACGTGAATTACACGGATTTCCGGGTAGTCGCCGGCCCAGTCGGGGGAGACAGCGTCAAAGATGAGGCGGAAGTCGTGCTCGCCGCCAGGCTTGAGCGGATCCGCGGAAACCGGCTCGACATCAATATAGGGCTCGCGCATGCGGATGAGCTTGAGAGACTGCGTCTCGTTTTGCGCCACTTCGTGGGCGAAGGTGCGGAAGAGCACCTGGACGGTAACCCCGGTGACGGTGCGGCTGCCCGTGTTGGCGATGTGGCCGTCGATGTAGGTAACCTTGCCGCCAGACAGGTTGGACGATTCGCTCATGGCGAGGTTGGTGATGGGCAGGTTGACCGCGTAGGCGTCGGATGCCGCAGAGATAGGCGTGACCTTTGGCGCGGGCTTGCCGTGTTCGAGAACCAGCACCACCGCGGCGGCAACGACCACAACGACCGCAGCAGCGATGAAGGCCGGCAGCCAGATGCGCTCGCGCGGCTCCGGCGAAGGAACAGAGGGGGGCGGAACGAGATCCAGATCGGGCCCTGTAGTCACGAACGGATTTTACACCCGTTACCGAAGGATTACCCCGTCATCCCCCGTTCTTGTTAATTGAACTACGCTTTTTCGCCATTGGGCCGATACGCTTTGCAGAGTCACAATCTTGCTGCGTCGGAATTTTGTACGAAACGCCGCCATGCGAAACGACTTAATTTTGTTGTGCATCTTCGGCGAGCAAACGGTGTCTAAGAATTGAGCGTACCCGGAGCCACACCGCTTCCGTAACTCCAGCTGAGAGGCACAGAAAGGCAGGCCCACGATGCAGTCCACTCCTCAAACCGCATCCACATCTGTGCCCACGCCCGTGAGAGGTTCCGCGCAATCCCGCATCGGGGAAGATGTGACTTACCAGGCTGTGACCATCGGAGCGGTGCTTCTGCTGCTGGTAAGCCTTTGGGTGTTCTGAGAAGGTCGCGCTGAAACGCGCCCTCTTCCGCCCAGGCTGCAACCACCTGTCTGGAAGAAATACAGGAAGGCGGAGCTACAGTTCCAGGCTCGCGTTGGCCTGAGACAGAGCCACCCCCGCTGCGCAAACGAAAACCACGCCGCCGAACGGATCGATGCGCCAGACCCGGCGAACGCCATTTGCGATCCGCTGCTCCATTCCAATTCCACTGTCGCTTCCAAACCGTCGAGATTCGATTACCCTAGACTGTGCAGAGGAGAGCCTTCCCCATGACCGTCATCCGGCAGGAAGATTTCATTGCCAGCGTAGCGGGCGCGTTGCAGTACATCAGCTATTACCACCCGGTGGACTACATCACCAGCCTGGCCAAGGCCTATGAGCGCGAGGAATCCCACGCCGCCAAAGACGCCATTGCGCAGATCCTCATCAACAGCCGCATGTGCGCCGAGGGCCACCGGCCTATCTGTCAAGACACAGGGATTGTCACCGCCTTCCTCAAAGTCGGCATGGACGTGCGCTTTGAGCCCGCTCCCGGCGAGGAACCCAAAGACCTTCAGCAGATGGTGGACGAGGGCGTGCGCCGGGCCTATCTGGACCCCGACAACAAGCTGCGCGCCTCCATCCTTGCCGACCCCGCCGGTAAGCGCATCAACACCAAGGACAATACGCCGGCCTGCGTGAGCGTGGAGCTGGTGCGCGGCGGAACGGTTGAGGTGACGGTGGCGGCCAAGGGCGGCGGGTCTGAGGCGAAAGCCAAGTTCGTCATGCTTAACCCCTCTGACTCGGTGGTCGAGTGGGTGCTGAAAACCGTGCCCACCATGGGCGCGGGCTGGTGTCCGCCGGGAATGCTGGGCATCGGCATCGGCGGCACGGCAGAGAAAGCGATGCTGCTGGCCAAGGAATCGCTGATGGACCCCATCGACATCCAGGAGCTGATGGCGCGCGGGGCGCAGAATCGCGCCGAGGAGTTGCGGCTGGAGCTTTATGACAAGGTGAACCGGCTGGGCATCGGCGCGCAGGGACTGGGCGGTCTGACCACCGTGCTGGACGTGAAGGTGCGCGACTACCCGACGCACGCCGCCAACCTGCCCGTGGCCATGATTCCCAACTGTGCCGCCACGCGCCACGCCCACCTCGTGCTGGATGGCTCGGGACCGGTCTATCTCGATCCGCCGAACCTCGAAGACTGGCCGAGGCTGACCTATGACGTTTCCGGTGCCCGCCGCGTGAATTTGGACACAGTAACCCGCGCCGAAGCCGCTACCTGGAAGCCCGGAGAAGTGCTGCTGCTGACTGGCAAACTGCTCACCGGCCGCGATGCCGCTCATAAGCGCATGACCGACATGTTCAGCCGCGGCGAAAAACTGCCCGTGGACTTCCGCAATCGCTTCATCTACTACGTTGGGCCGGTGGACCCGGTGCGCGAGGAGGTGGTGGGCCCGGCCGGACCGACGACGGCAACGCGCATGGACAAGTTCACCCGGCAGATGCTGGCCGAGACGGGCCTACTGGGCATGGTCGGCAAGGCCGAGCGAGGTCCGGCGGCCATCGACGCCATCCGCGAGTTTGGTGCGGTCTACCTGATGGCGGTTGGCGGCGCAGCCTACCTGGTTTCAAAGGCCATTCACGGCTCACGCCTGGTGGCATTTGAGGATTTGGGCATGGAGGCCATTTACGAGTTTGACGTGCGAGATATGCCGGTCACGGTCGCGGTCGACTGCAAAGGCACCAGCGTCCACCAGACCGGCCCCGCTGAGTGGCAGCAGCGCATCGCGGGCATTCCGATTCTGCAATAACGACAGGGACCAGGAATCAGCACAAAGCACCAGGGCCTGAAAGGGCCAGTTGGCTGGCGAAAAGCTCTCAAGGGTCCGTCTAGAGCGGTTCTCCAATTCACGTGGAGTCCCCAGCGTCGTGCAAAGTGGTTTTTTCCTGGAGAAAAAACCACCGAAGGTCAGTGGCTTCCCTCTACACCCATTGGAGAACCGCTATAGCCAGCTGGCTTTTCGCTGTTTCCTGTTCCCTGCTTTCTTACTGTTTGCCAAACCGGTAGACGATCCCGGCCGTGAAGCCCAGGCTGTTCTGGAGGGTGGAACCGAAGCCTGTGAGGTAATACTCCGGCGCAACCCGCAGTGCGATGTTCGGGGCTAAATTGTACTCGCCAAAGATGCTGGCACTGGCGGCAAAGGTGGACCCATCCGGATACATGCCCAGGGCAACGCCTCCCAAACCGTTCGTATCGCCCGAGAAATTGCCCTGCTCAAACCCGCCCATCACGCGCCCGGAGATGGAGAACTTCGGCTGCAGGTAAAAGCGGTAGGTGGGTCCAGCCAAGGCGGCATACTGGCTGATGGCCGGCTTGGTGATGCCCAGGGTGTTGGGATTGTTCGGGTTGGGCTCAATGAACGGCGTGCCATAATAGCCGCGGCCATCGATAGTCACGCCCAGACGCTCGTTATAGTAGCGTGTGAAGCCGACATTCCAGTCGTACTCGTTTACGCGCTGGAGCGAAGCGCCTGGCGTAAACCGCAGGTAACCCGCGCCAACATACATCTCGTAGAGATGATCGTAGGCATCGTGGATCGCCGCGGCGCGGCGCTGATCGCGGCGCGCCTTAATGCGTGCCTGGACGCTGATCTGCGGCTGCGATTGTGCCACAGCGGGCTGCTGCGCCTGATCCTGGCTCGAAATTGCGGATGCCGGGTTGCTGCTGGAACTGGAGTCCTCGGCAAGGGCGACGTGCATGGCTGGCAGACCCAGCGCCAGCAAAAGGGCAAGACGGCGGAAAGAATACATCGGTTTCGGGTTACCTCCACGGGATTACGGAAGCCGGCCACAAGGCAGTGCTCCCCCCTTAGGTATTAAACCACCTGCAGGAGCCTTGTGGGTGAACCACTACAGGTTTGGACGCGCGCTGCGCCGATTCGCCACTGAAGCCGCTCAGACAAAGGCCCTGCGCCAAGGCAAAAACGCCACGAAATTTGTGAAAATGCTCTAGGATGAAGGGCAACGGAGAACGCAGAACATATGAGACGTATTTTGCTGGGGATTGTCCTTGGATTGATCCTGGCGCCGCTCGCCCTGCTGGGGTGGTTTCGGTTTGGCAACGTACCGGTGGCCGTCGCTGACCCGCCGCTGCCTCATGAACGGTTGCTGACCGGGGTTCCGCTTGAAGCGCGCATCGACCGCGAACTGATAAAGACGCCACCCATTCAGGCAAATGAGGACAACCTCGTGGCCGGCGCCCAGATCTACCGCGACCAGTGCGCCGCCTGCCATGGTTTTCACGGCAAGCCCTCTTCATTTGGCGCTCACATGTTTCCCAATGCGCCCCCATTGTGGGAGATGCACCACCATGGCGCAGAGACGATGATGGGCGTGAGCGACGACCCGCCGGGCGAGACTTACTGGAAGGTGGCCAACGGCATCCGGCTGACCGGCATGCCCAGCTACAAACAGGTGCTCACCGAAACCCAGATGTGGCAGGTGAGCCTGCTGCTGGCCAATGCGGACAAGCCGCTGCCTCCGGCTGCTGTGGATATCCTGCGGGGTCAGCCACCTGCGGCTCAGGCGGTCGGCGGCGTCATTGCGCCCGTGAGGTAGAACTAGAACCGGTTGGCGTGTTCGGCCATTGAAGCAACTCAAGCCAACGAGCCGCGAGAGATTGGAAAGGGAGTGCAACCATGAGCGTGCTCGACTCGCTGCGCAAGGGATTCAGCCTTTTCCTCATGAGCATGGGCGTCTCCGCTCCCGCAAAGAAGGCAAAGCCGGCGCCCAAACCAACCCCCAAGCCGGGGTCAGGTCAATAGCCGGCTGCCCCGGTTGCGGGATACGAGCAAGAAAATCGTGCAACCCTCGGCAGCTTTTGATTCTCGAATGAAGTAGGCGTCTACGTTTGATCAAGCTCGGTCGGCGAGGTTCTTCCCCAAATGGCTACCGAAAATAGAAAGAGCCTCTTGCGGGCATTCTGGGATTTCTTCGTCCTTTTCAGCGGGGTCTCGACGGCCTCAAACCTATCGCGCGCGCAAGGCCGGCCGGTGCGCAGCCGGGGGTTGTTTCTGTTTCGGAAGCCTTCAAGCGACTCCGCAAGCCGCACGCCCGATCGACGATGACTCGCCCCGCAAGCGCTGAATTGCTAGAATCGAAGCTATGCCGCTGACCCGCCAACAGGCCCTCGACCACTTTCACTCCCCCGACTTGATCGGCCTGGGGTTTGAGGCGGATGCCGTCCGCCGCCGCCTGCACCCCGAAGGCGTGGTCACCTACATCATCGATCGCAACATCAACTACACCAACTTCTGTACCGAGTACTGCACCTTCTGCGCCTTCTATCGGCCGCTCAAGGGACCTCGGTCGGAAGAAGGCTACATTCTCGATTTCGAAAAGATTTACGAGAAGATTGCCGAGACGGTTGAGATGGGTGGCACTGGCGTGCTTATGCAGGGCGGCATCCATCCAGACCTCAAGATCGAATGGTTCGAGCGGCTGTTCAGCGGCATCAAGCAGCGCTTTCCGCAAGTCTGGCTGCACTGCCTGACCGCCTCCGAGGTGCTGGCTATTGCCAAGTACTCCGACCTTACCCTGCGCGACACCATCATCCGTCTGCGTGACGCAGGTCTCGACTCCATCCCCGGCGGCGGCGCCGAGATTTTGGACGACGACGTGCGCCAGCGCATCGCGCGCCTCAAGTGCAACACCGAAGATTGGGTCAGCGTGCATCGCACCGCGCACCAACTCGGTATGAGAACCACGGCCACCATGATGTTCGGCGTGGGCGAGACTTACGACCAGCGCATCAATCACTTTGAAGTGGTGCGACGCCTGCAGGAAGAAACCGGCGGGTTCACCGCGTTCATCCCTTGGAGTTTTCAGCCCAAGCACACGGCCCTCGGCGGCCACGGCTGGGATGAGGCTACCTCGGTCGAGTATCTGAAGGTGCTGGCTATCTCAAGGCTCTATCTGGATAACATTGAGAATGTGCAAGCGAGTTGGGTCACTCAGGGTCTGAAAGTGCTGGAGCTGGGCCTTCACTTCGGGGGCAACGACGTCGGTTCCGTAATGCTGGAAGAGAACGTGGTTAAGGCTGCGGGAACGTCGAACTGCACAACGGAAGAAGAGCTGCGGAGAATCATCCGCGATGCCGGCTTCAAGCCCGTCCAACGCGACACGCTCTATCGGACGATGTTCCTGAATTAGCCGAAACGGCAATCCAATCAAATAGAGGATCCTCCCTAGCTTCGCCAGCCGTCCCGGAGTGCAGGACAGAGGTAGCATGATCTTCGTCTTCGTGCTACTCTAAGACTTCCCCACGGAGTGTCGATCTCCATTCCCGGCCTGCCCATTGAAACTGCATCCGGGGGCATCAAGGCGCCGCAATATTTTGTACCCGGCGTGGCCGACGATCACGGCGAGCCCATTGTGCAGTACATTGCAGTGGGCGGTTACCTAGTTACGAACAACCTCTCCGCCAACGCGCACGGCAACGGCTACGCCGATTCGAACATCTACGTCTCCGGCGCGTTGGGCAACGTAACGACCGGCGGCGGCGCTTTCAACATGCTGGAGGGCAACCATGAGCTGGACCCGGGCGGATTCAAGGCCATTCCTGAACGGTCGATTGGAGCTGGGCGCGAACGGAATGCCGGCTCGTGGCTACACGGGACAGACCACGGAGACCTTCGATCCCGGCTGGCAAATGGGCACCGTTCCATACTGCACCGGGATCGGGCGCAAGCGGCGCGGAGAACGACTTCGACTGCGGAACAAATGAGCAGAGCGTGGGCATACGCATGGTGTCCTGGGTGGGCGGGTCAATCTCCTGGCGGTTTGGTCAGGAGAAGTAACGCCGGCATTTGCGACCATCACATTGTGCGTTTCTGCATACCCAAAGGGGCGGAGATGAGAGGAATTCCATTAGAACATCTGTTGAGCATTGCGGCGGGACTGCTCCTGGCTGCGGCGCCAGCTTCATCGCAAACGGTACAAGCGCATCCGCTGACTGTGCCGCTCCAATGTTCGCAACGAGATTGCCCTTTGCTGCAAGGGGTTCCGCAAACGACGGGAATGCGCAGCGGTTTTGTGCGCCTGAAATCCGGCGTCACGGTCGGCTGGCACACAACCGGCAAGAATGAGGAAGCCCTGGTCATCCTGCGCGGCCAAGGCGAGGCGCTCATCGACGGCCAAGCGAAACAGGCGTTTCACGCTCCGGTGCTTGTCTATATCCCGCCTGCAACCCGCCACAACGTTGCGAATACGGGAAAAGAGCCGCTTGAATACGTATATGTCGTCGCGCCAGCGAAGCCACAGTAGGATCTCTTCGGCTACCTCCGGCTTAGCTCAACGAATCCTACGCTGTATCAACGCCGCCGCGCTTGCGAGCGGCACGCTCAATGAGCGCCGGAAGGGTTCCGCGCGGGAAGGCTGTGGACTGGCGCACCACCAGGCGCGTAGGAATCTGCCACTCGATCTGGGCGGCCCTGGGGTGGTCCCGCTCGATGCCGGCCCGCAGCGCCTCGACGGCCGCAGTAGCTAAATCCCTGCACGACATTTGCACGGTGGTTAGCGGCGGCAGCATGAACTGGGCGAGGTGAATGTCGTCGAATCCCACCACCGATATCTCCTGCGGCACATTGTGCGTGGTCCTGAACAGCGCGTGAAGAGCGCCGATGGCGGTCATGTCGTTGGAACACATTACGGCCGTTGGCAGTTCGCGCAGCGCGGTGAGCTGCTCCATGGCCCCAATGCCGCCCTCCATGGTGTGATTGCCTTCGACGACGTGCTCTGCGGGCACGGTAAGCCCCAGTTCGGCCATAGACTTGAGAAAGGCGTCGCGCCGCGCCACGGCGGAGCGCAGGCGCAGCGGACCGGTAATGAAGGCAATGCGCCGGTGCCCGAGCGCTGCCAGGTGTTGCACCGCCTGGCGAATTCCCTCGCCATAATCCACTTTGAGCACGCGAATATTGGGCAGGTTCGGTCCGGCATCCACAAACACCAGCGGAAACTCCCGCTCCACGAGCTTCTGCACCAGTTCCTCTTCGATGCCGAAGGTCATCACGGCCACACCGTCTACGTTGCGCTGCAACATGCGACGAATCAGCGACTCAGTGCGGGCAGGTTCGTAATTCGTGGAACCGATCAGCACTTCGTAGCCTTGCGCCACGGCGAGGTTTTCAAACTCCTGCACCAGTTCAGGGAAAAATGGGTTGGTGATCTCAGAGACGATGAGGCCCAGCATATGGCTGCGGCCGGATACCAGCGCGCGGGCCTGCGTATTGGGTAAGTAACCCACCTCGTCGATCGCCTGCCAGACCCGCTTGGCCAACTCCGGGTCGACGGTGGGAATACGGTTCACCGCACGCGAAACGGTTGCGATGGATACGCCGGCGCGGCGGGCCACATCGCGGATGCTGACGGTCCCTGGCCGGCGCCTGTTGGACGGTTTGTCTCTGAGCACACTCACAGATAAGAAAATTGTACGCTTTCTTAATGTTTCTCAACCCGGATTGCGCAGAGGCTGCAAGCGCAATCGTTGCAGAAACAGCCGTTTGCTGAACAATGCCCAACAGAAGCAAGGCAAGTGCCCAAACAGTTAAGGCGCAAAACTACAGATTCTGGAAAGCGTTTCCTTTGGGAAATCGATTTTTTCGTTCAAAGAGGATGAATTGTAGAAATGAATTTATGGATGGATTTGGCCGCCTGCGGCGACCTCAAGGCCGTGCTTGAGTAGGGCAAGGATGGCGGCGAGGCTTTCCTGCGCTCCGCGCCGGCTGCCGGGCAGATTGACGATCAGCGTACTGCCCTTCAGGCCGGCCACTCCACGCGAGAGCCACGCGAAGGGATTGCGCTCCGCGCCGTGGAAACGCATAGCTTCGGCCAGTCCGGGAGCCTCGCGGTCAATCACCCTGCTGGTGGCCTCAGGAGTGCGGTCGCGTGGGCCAAGTCCAGTGCCGCCTACGGTAAGCACCAAAGCCGCGCCCTGCCGGATCAACTGCTCCAGCTTGTCTACAATCGCGTCTTCGTCATCCGCAACAAGCCCCGTCCAGATTTCGGCGCCGCCCCATTGCTGCCCCAGAAGAGCGACCACGGCCGGGCCCGCGGTGTCTTCAAGCAGGCCCCGCGAGCATCGGTCGGACACGGTAAGAACGGCGAGCAGCATGAGAACGATTGTAGAGTCTACGGCGCGGACGGCACATTGCCCGGCAATATGTTGATGGTCCGCAGCCACGTTTCAACGCCTTGCGGCCAGGCGGTCACCGGAAGCGCTGTGCGGCGCAGCCCGTAGCCGTGCCCGCCCTGGGAGTAAATGTGCAACTCGGCGGGCACTTTGGCGTTCTTCAGCGCCAGAAAGTAGACCACGGCATTTTCGACGTGCACAGGATCGTCTTCAGCCTGGACGATGAATGTGGGCGGCGTTTTCGCGGTGGGCTGAATGTCGGGGTTGGGAGCGAAATTCTGATCCGCGAGGGCAAGGTAACCAGGATAGACCACCACAGCGAAGTCCGGGCGGCAACTCAGCTTGTCCGCGGCATCCTGGGCGGGGTAGAGCCGCTCCTCGAAGTGGTTGCTGATGGCCGCGGTGAGATGTCCGCCGGCAGAAAAGCCAAGTACGCCGATCCGGTTGGAGTCAATGTGCCACTCGGCTGCGTGAAGACGTACTATACCCAGCGCGCGCTGCGCGTCCTGCAAGGCCGCCGCGGACTTGGGGTAAGGTCCCGAGTCGGGCACGCGGTATTTCAGCAGCACGCAGGCGATGCCGTCAGAGTTGAGCCAATCGCACACCTCGGTGCCTTCGAGGTCGATGGCCAGGATGTTGTAACCTCCCCCTGGAAACACCACCACGGCCGCGCCGCTGTTCTTGCCTTTTGGCGTGTACAAGGTGAGGGTCGGCGTGGAGACGTTACCCAACCGGATAAGGAGCTTGCCGGCAACACGGTAGTCGCTTGGGGTAGGGGTCTCAGCTTTCGCAGGCGAATTGGTCTGGGCCCCAGGCACGGCGCCGGGCCAAAGCGGCAAAGTGAGATGGCCGGGCGCCGGCGGCCAGCCAGACTGCTGAGCGAAAAGGCTTGTTGACAATGCCGCTACGGCGGCCAGAAGAAGCAGTGCGGATCTGTTCATGCGATGGCTCTCCCGATGAAAAAAGTTCGCTGAGATGATTGCAGCCGGAGGGGCGGCAATGCAAATGGAGGGCAATCCGCATCCTGCCCGGCGAACCAGGGCGCAGGCGCGGAAGCGCGAGCGTCGGACAGCTTCCCTCCCGCTCCTTATCAAAAATCAAGGCTGGGCACTCGATGGGATCAACAAGGTCAACGCCTGAGGCGCAACTTCAATTCTCACCGGCAACCCGCCGAGCAACTCTCCATCCGCCTCAACCAAGATCTGCGCGGCCAAGCCGTCGCGGACACGGCACTCCACCGAGACGGCGTCAAGCAATTCAATCTTATGGGAGAACGTCTGGCGTCCTAGCAGAGAGGCGAGCACGAAGCGCAGGTAGTGCAGGCGGCTGCGCGTCTTGAAGATCAGCAAACGCAGACTGGCGTTGCGCAGGCTGGCGCCGGGGGCCAGGTTATGTAACATGCCTCCAAAATCGCGAATGCGCACCACCAGAACCTGGGAGACTTCTTCCACTCTTGGGGTTGTGCTTCCAAGCGGCACAAAGACCGCTTCAAAAAGGGGAAACGTGTGAGTGGCCCAAACGCGCAGCATCTCCACCATGTACAGGACATAGCCCCATCGCTTTTTCAACCGTGTATCAAGCCCTGAGATACAGAGGGCGTCTGCGCCAACTCCAGTAGCCACGGTGAAATAGCGCGAGTGCGCGGCGCCCTCGCCGTCGTTATAGAAGATCTGACCCACGGGAACCCGCACCGGCGTAGCCGAAAGCAACATCTCGACCGCCTTGACCGGAGACGATCCCAGGCCGAGGTCCGCGGCAAGTGCATTCGCCGTTCCCAGCGGAATCACCCCCAGAGTCACCGGCGTCCCGACCAGGCACTGCAGGATTTCATTCGCCGTGCCATCGCCTCCGCAAGCCAGAATCGTGTCGTACCCCTGGCGGACGGCCTCCAGAGCCAATGCGCCTGCGCTTCCAGGCGCATTTGTCTCCAGCGCATCGGCTTGAACGCCCGCGCCGTGAAGCAGGGAGAGCGCGTCTTCGATGACTGCCTTCCGCCTTGGCGAATCCTGGCCGGAAGCCGGATTGTAAATCAGTGCGACACGACGCATCACAAATTGAACCGGGAAAAACCCGTTGGATCCCGTTCGAGAATCTTCGGGGGAGTTTCCCTGCTATTCTCGCACGACGTTGAGAGCCCTTGAGTCGGCCAAGGGAATTGCCGCAGGTGGCCGGAAGGGTTGCAGGCCTCAGTTGCAAATCCCGGCTGGTTCAGTGAACCATCTTCGCGCTGTACACCGGGTCCGAGTAGAATGATCCCCGACAAAATAATGGAAAGGATTTCAGTCTCCCGCACTTAGAATGACAAATCCAATGCGTATTATCCGGCTGAACCTGCTTCCTTCCCTGTTAACAGGTGTGATGCTGACCGCGCTAGCCGTTAATAGCCAGGAAAAGCCCGCCGCGCCCCGCTACAAGGACGCAAGCCTTCCGATTGAGGACCGTGTGGCCGATCTGCTGCAGCGTATGACGCTGGAAGAAAAAGTGGATCAGATTGCCACTGGCTGGGAAAACCGGATCGAGGTCATCGATCCGACTGGAACCTATACCAGCGAGCAGGCGCGAAAGATCATCCTGAGCGAGTGGGGCGACGAGATGAAGGTCACGCCGCGCCAGTACGCGATTCTTCGCAATGGTGCGCAACGGTACCAACGCGAGAAGACGCGGCTCGGCATTCCGGCGATGTTTGATAGCGAATCTCTGCACGGACTGATGGAGTACGGCAGCACCAGTTTTCCGCAGGCACTTGGTCTGGCCAGCACGTGGGACCCGGCGCTGGTAAAGCGGGTGTTTACCGCTGCCGGAGACGAGGCTGGCTCTCGCGGTGTAGGCCAGGTGTATTCTCCGGATCTGGACATTGCGCGCGACCCGCGTTGGGGACGGACGGAAGAAACTTTTGGGGAAGATCCCTATCTGGTCTCGCGCATGGGCGTTGCAGCCATTGAAGGTCTGCAGGGCGATGGGTTCCTTATCGGACGCCATCATGTGCTGGCAACAGCCAAACACTTCGCGGTGCATGGACAACCGGAGGGTGGCACCAATACGGCGCCGGGCAATTACTCCGAGCGCATCATCCGCGAGGATTTCCTGGCTCCATTCAAGGCTGCGGTCAAGGAAGCCAACGTGGGCAGCGTGATGGCCTCCTACAACGAAATCGATGGCGTGCCTTCCCACATGAATCGTTGGCTTCTCGATAGGGTTTTGCGCCAGGAATGGAGATTCAAGGGCTACATTATCTCCGATGACTTCGGGATCCAGATGATGGTGGAAACGCATCATGTGGCATCGAGCAATCAGGATGCGGCGCGTTTGGCGCTTGCCGCCGGCGTGGATTACGACCTTTCTGATGGCGCAGCGTATCGCACGCTTGTCGACCAGGTAAAGAAGGGTCTTGTGCCGGAAAGCGAAGTGGATAAGGCCGTGGCGCGCGTGTTGTCAGCCAAGTTCCGGCTGGGACTCTTCGATAGCCCATACGTCGATCCGGACTATGCCGAGCGCATCACCAACGGCGAGGAACACCGCAAGCTCGCGCTCGAAGCCGCGCGCAAGGTTATGGCGCTGCTCAAGAACGATAAAAACCTTTTACCGCTTGATCTAACCAAGCTCAAGACAATTGCAGTGATCGGGCCGAACGCAGCTGACGTGCATCTCGGCGGCTACAGCCGAGATCCCGGACGGGGAGTCAGCGTACTTGATGGCATCCGCGCACGGGTCGGAAACAAGGCAACCGTGCTTTACACGGAAGGCTGCAAGATCACAAACGCGCCTCAAGGCTACCTCGGCTCCTGGGCGGGTAATGTAGAACTCATTGATCCTGAAACGCAGACAGCTTCAATACAATCGGCAGTCGAGATAGCCCGAAAGGCCGATGTGGCCATCCTGGTGGTTGGCGAAAACGAAAGCACCAACCGCGAAGCATGGTCAGAAGAACACCGTGGTGATCGCGATTCTCTTGACCTGCTGGGCGCGCAGAACGACCTGGTGAAAGCAGTGGTCGAGACGGGAACGCCGACGGTCGTGCTGTTGATTAACGGCCGGCCGTTATCGATCAACTACATTGCTGAAAAGGTCCCGGCGATCCTCGAAGGCTGGTATCTTGGCGAGGAGGGTGGAACCGCTGCGGCCGAAGTGCTCTTCGGCGATGTGAATCCCGGCGGGAAATTGCCCATCACCTTTCCCCGCTCGGTGGGCGACCTGCCCGACTTCTACAACCACAAGCCGTCTGACAACAGAAGCTATGAATTCAGCACCCGCCAACCACTCTTTCCCTTTGGCTACGGGTTGAGTTATACAAGCTTTCATTTTGACAATCTGCGCGTGGAGCCAGCACAGATTCTGCCCGGTGGAACCGCGAAGGTCACGGTGGACGTGACCAACACCGGATCACGTGAGGGCAATGAAGTGCCGCAACTCTACGTGCACCAGAAGATCGCCTCGGTCACGCAACCGGTCATGCAATTGAAGGGTTTTGAACGTATAACTTTAAAGCCGGGAGAAAAGAAGACCGTCGAGTTCGCCGTCACGCCGGAGATGCTTTCGATCCTGAATATCGACATGCGCCGCGTCGTCGAGCCAGGCGTCTTCGAACTGATGGTTGGCCCCAGCTCCGACAAGACCTCCACAGTGCAGCTCACCGTCACGGGAACGCGGGACGGAAACGGCCGCCCGGCGCTGCCGGCTTCCCCGACAGGCTCCCAGTAGGAAGGCGTCGGAAACGTAGATGATTTGAAGGCCGCGGCTGATCTCGTCTTGGTCTGGTCCAGGTGCAGAAACCAGGTAAGGTCCAGTTTGAGATCGATCAACTACAAGGTGTCAAAACACGAGCGCCGAAGCCCAATGGGCTTCGGCGCTATTTTTTATGAGGTTCTCAGGATTTTAGCTGCAACCGCTGGTTGAGCCGCAGCTCATGCAGCGGTAGCAACTGCCGTTGCGGACCATGATGGCGCCGCAGGTTGAGCAACTGGGCGCATCGCCCATGTCGTACATCTCGCGCATGGCGTCGGCGGGGTGATAGATACCCCGATCTTTGAGGCTGGGCATAGCCACAGTTGAAGCGTCCTTCGGATCGAAGCCGGGTAGCGAAGATGAACTAGGAGTCATCCCCGCTGCGATGCCGCCGCCTCCAGCCGGGTCACTGCCAAAACGGCCTTGGTGGCCGCTCACCTGGTTCAGCCGCTTGGCCACCTCCTCAGCAAGCCTGGCAAGCTGCCGCTGCGACGAGACCACATCCTCCTCCTGCTCGGTCTCCTGAAGCAGACTGGGTGAAGCGGGCAGTTGCGGGGCCTGCGGGGCGAAACCGGCAAACAGCGTCAACTGCGTGCCGGAGAGAAAGCGCAGATTGAGCCAGCGGAAGATGTAGTCCATGAGGCTCTTGGCGTAGCCGATCTGCTCGTTGCCGGTCCAGCCCGAGGGCTCGAACCGGGTGTGGGCAAACTTTTCGCACAGCACCTTGAGCGGTACCCCATGCTGCAGGGCCAGCGAGATCGAAGTGGCGAACGCGTCCATCAGGCCGGAGACCGTCGAACCCTCCTTGGCCATCTTGATGAAGATCTCACCAGGCTGGCCGGTGGGGTAGAGGCCCACCGTGATGTAGCCCTCGTGTCCGGCGATGGAGAACTTGTGCGTGATGGAGGCACGCTCCTCGGGCAGCCGATGACGCACTGCGCGGGGCGGACCGTTCAGGTCCTGCGCCGCCTCCTTGCCGGATTCGTGCGAAGATTCAAGAGCCGCGGCGGCTGAGAGCACCGGCACGGCAGCAGCTTTAGCAATCTCCTCAAGCGCAACCTGGAAGGCTGCCGCGGCGGCGATCACCTGTCTGGCGCTCACCTCCAGCTTTTCGCCGACCTTGGTCTCAAGGGCCTTCAAGTCCGGCCCGGCAGCCGGTTGGCCCGCAGCCAGGTGGGCCAGCACGCGACCCCCCGCGGCGTCCAGAGCCGTGGGCTCCTTCTTGGCGTCCATGCTGGTGTTCAGCGGCTGCGTGCCCTTGGAGCCGTCGCGGTAGATGGCTACGGCCTTGATGCCCTGGCGCCAGCTTTCGGCGTAGGCCTCGGCAACTTCCTCCACGCTGGCCTCATGCGGCAAATTCACCGTCTTGGAGATAGCGCCGGAAAGGAATGGCTGCGCTGCCGCCATCATCTTGATGTGGCCCATGTAATGGATGGAGCGGGTGCCCTTGGCCGGCTTGAAGCTGCAATCGAAGACCGGCAGGTGCTCCGGCTTGAGGCCCGGCGCTCCTTCAATGGTGCCCGTCGCATCGATATAGCTGACGATGGCGTTGACCTCTTCGGAGTCGTAGCCGAGTTTGAAGAGCGCCGCCGGCACCGTGTTGTTGACGATCTTGATCATGCCGCCGCCAACCAGCTTCTTGTACTTCACCAGCGCCAGGTCGGGCTCGATGCCTGTGGTGTCGCAGTCCATCATGAAGCCGATGGTGCCCGTGGGCGCCAGAACCGTGGTCTGGGAGTTCCGGTAGCCGTGGCGCTCGCCATGGAGCAAGGCTAAGTCCCAGCACTCGCGGCTGGCTTCGATGAGCGCGTCCAGTTGCGGCACATTGAAAGGCTCCCCGCCCACGCGCGAGTTGCCGATGTTATTCACCTCGGCGCGGTGCATCCGGATTACGTCGAGGAATGGCTCGCGGTTGACGTAGAAGCCGGGGCAGGCGCCTCCCTGCCGCTCCACACTCGCGGTCAGCGGCGTGGCCGATGCCACCGGCGGGCAGTTGGCCGCCACAATCGCCGACTGCAGATAGGTCTGGCCGCACAGAATGGCTGTGATGCTGGCTGCCAGATCGCGGCCGGCTACCGAATCATAGGGCAGCCCGAAGGCCATCAGCAAAGCACCCAGGTTGGCGTAGCCCAGCCCCAGCGGCCGGTAGTCGTGGGAGTTCCGCGCAATGGCCTCGGTTGGATAGCCCGAGTTGTCCACGAGGATCTCCATGGCCGTGATGATCACTGAAATCGAGTGCCGATAGGCGGCGATGTCGAAAGTGCCCGCAGGGGTCACGTACTTGAGCAGGTTGAGGCTGGCCAGGTTGCAGGCCGAGTTATCCAGGAACATGTACTCCGAACAGGGATTCGATGCGTTGATGCGCGCCGTGTTCTTACTCGTATGCCAGCGGTTGATGGTGGTGTCAAACTGCATGCCTGGGTCGCCGCAGAGCCAGGTGGCCTCGGCAATCTTGCGCATGATCTCGCGCGCCTTGTAGGTTTTCACCGGCTCGTGGTCCTTCACGGTGTAGGTGGTGAAGTCGCCGTCGCTCTCATAAGCGCGCATGAACTCGTCGCTCACCCGCACCGAGTTGTTGGCGTTCTGGAAGAAGATGGACGAGTAAGCCTCCGAATCCGGACCCGACCCGTCGTAGCCGGCCTTGATCAGCGTAAAAGCCTTGGCCTCTTCCTTGGCCTTGCAATCAATGAAATCCATGATGTCGGGGTGATCCGCGTTGAGAATCACCATCTTGGCGGCGCGCCGTGTCTTGCCGCCGGACTTGATAACCCCGGCAAAAGCGTCAAACCCGCGCATGAAACTCAGCGGGCCCGAGGCCTGCCCGCCGCCCGACAAAAACTCCATCGAGCCGCGGATCGACGACAGGTTGGTGCCTGTGCCCGAGCCCCACTTGAACAGCATCCCCTCGGTCTTGGCTAGCGTCAGGATCGAGTCCAGCGAATCTTCCACCGAGTTGATGAAGCACGCCGAGCACTGCGGATTCCGATAACCGGTGGCCGAGTACTTCACTCCTCCGGTAACCGGGTCCCAGTGCCAGTTCTGACCGTCGGAGTCCGGCTCCAGCCGGTCGCATCCCACGTTGAACCATACCGGCGAGTTGAAGGCCAACTTCTGCGTCAGAAGCATGTGCGCCAGCTCGTCGTGGAAGATGGACGCATCTTCGGCCGTGGCAAAATAGCCCCCGGCAAGGCCCCAGTCACGGATGGTCTCCACCACCCGCCCTACCAGTTGCCGCACTCCGGTCTCCCGCTCGGGCGTATCCATCTGACCGTGCAGGTACTTCGAGGCCACAATGTTGGTGGCCGTCATCGACCAGTCCACCGGTACCTCAACGTCCTTCTGCTCGAAGATCGTGTTGCCCTTGGTGTCGGTGATGGACGCGGTACGCCGCTCCCACTGGAGATCGTCATAGGGGGAAACGCCCTCAGTAGAAAAGCGGCGGGTAAAATTCAGCCCCTTTTGGGTGTAGGGGGTCTGGAGGGAAGCGGTGAAAGTCTGAAGCTGGGCCTCATTCATGAAATCTCCTCTATCGGCAATAATCGTTGGATGCCATTCACCCAACCGGCACATCGAAGCCTGGAAGGGGGCAATGTGAATCTCTGACAAAGAACTGATGACGGGGATGCGAAGTTGCCGCGAATTCTCTTTTTTCGGCGGCCTCCAGCGGCCCTTCACGCCGGGCTCCGTTACAATCCGTTTACAGCCGCAGATGAAAAAGTAACGCTCTCCGTGGTACAAGTCAACAGCAAACCACAATATCTAGTATTTTCGTCACATTCCCCGCATCTGTTTTCTAAATACGGGCAATCGCCTGTGGAAAGCTCATGACACCCTTGGGCTGCGCGGACTCGACCGTCTAATTTTGCTCCGGATTCAGTGCAAATCGGGTCGCATGGTTGCCTTGCTGCCTCAATCTCAGGCTCTCTTACCCAACTAGCCTAGCCCTCGAACGGGCCGTCCACAAGACGCAGAAGCGGTGCAGATTGCCGGCGAGCCTGTGCGAGTTGTGGAGATTCGGTGGAGTTCTCGCGGAAATTTCGCTGAGCCCAGAGCCGCGCCGGGGACTGATAGCCTGATGATGTGATCACACCCACCCCATCCCAACTCGACTGGAAACCCGCTTTGCGGCCCATCCGGGTTACCCTGCGCGGCCGAACCGTCACCCTGGAACCCCTTGACGCTAACCGTCACGCCGCGGCCCTCTGGCGGGCCATCAGCGGCCACGACGACCTATGGACCCGGCTGTTCGATGGCCCATTTGCCACCGAGGCCGATCTGCGCCAAGCCATCGTGGAAAAGCAGACCGCAACCAGCGCTGTTTTCCTGGCTATCGTACCTGTAGAGACTGGACTGGCGGCCGGCTGGGCCAGTTTCATGCGCGCGGAACCCGCCCACGGAGTCGTCGAAGTAGGCAACATCCTGCTGGCGCCGAGTCTGCAACGCACAACCGCCGCCACCGAGGCGATGTACCGGATGGCCGCCCATGCCTTCGACCATCTCGGCTATCGCCGCTACGAATGGAAGTGCGACTCGGACAACCTCCCCAGCCGCCGCGCAGCCCTGCGCCTAGGCTTCACCTTCGAAGGCATTTTCCGCCAGCACATGGTGGTCAAAGGCAGGAACCGCGACACAGCCTGGTTCTCCATGCTGGATCGTGACTGGCCGGCAAGGAAGCGGACCCTTGAAGCATGGCTCGACCCGGAAAATTTTGACAGTCTGGGCCGGCAGCGGCAACGTCTGGCGGAACTTGCCGATTTACAGAAATAATCAGAGAAATTTGGCCCTACATGCCACAGCGGCCCCACGCGAAAGATCGCGCGGGGCCGCCGCAGGTTCCGGTCGTCCGCCAGTCAGGTCGGGCCAAGGTTGTGGTCCAGGCCATCCCCGCCGAAGCGGGGATGGCCAAGCTCGTTGCGTTAGAGGAATAGAGGCGCCATCACGAAGGTGACGGTGCACAGCAGCTTGATAAGTACGTGGATCGACGGGCCGGCGGTGTCCTTGAAGGGATCACCAACCGTATCGCCGACAACCGCGGCCTTGTGCGCATCGGAGCCCTTGCCGCCGTATGCGCCGGTCTCGATGAGTTTTTTGGCGTTATCCCATGCCCCGCCGCCGTTGTTCATGAAGATGGCGAAGAGAATGCCGCTGATGGTGCCCACCATGAGCAGGCCGGCAACAGCCTCGGCAGCCAGTGTCGGGTCAACGGAAGTGTTGAAGAGCTTGAAGAGGAGCCCGACGCAGATCGGCACACCTACTGCCAAGAGGCCCGGAACAACCATCTGCTTGAGGGCGGCCTTGGTGACCATGTCGACGCAGGCGCCATAGTTTGGCTTGGAGGTTCCGGCCATGATGCCCGGATCTTCCTTGAACTGGCGGCGAACTTCCTCAATGACCGCGTAGGCGCTCTTGCCCACAGCCTGGATGGCGAAGCTGCTGAACAGCAGCACCAGCGCCGCGCCAATCAAAGAAGCCACAAAGACCGGCGGCTTACTGATGTCCACCGAGAGCAACTGGTTAGCGCCCGCACCGAGCTTCTTGACAATCAATTCATTGACTTCGTCGATGTAAGCCGAGAAGAGCAGGAAGGCCGCCAGAGCCGCGGAGCCGATGGCATAGCCCTTGGTCAGCGCCTTGGTGGTGTTGCCCACCGCATCCAGGCGATCGGTGCGCTTGCGCACATCTTCCGGCTGGTTCGACATTTCGGCGATGCCGCCGGCGTTGTCGGTGATGGGGCCGAAGGTGTCCATGGCCAGAATGTAGGCGCAGGTGGACAACATGCCCATGGTAGCGATGGCGGTGCCGAAGAGTCCGGCGCTGGTGCCGTCAATCATCGGCAGCGCGAACTTGCCGCAGAAGAAGCTGCCCAGAATAGCGCACGAGATTACGATCACCGGCATGGCGGTGGACTCCATGCCTACGGCCAGGCCGCTGATGATGTTGGTGGCCGCGCCGGTTTGGCAGCTTTTGGCAATCGACTGCACCGGGCGGTATTGGCACTCGGTGTAGTACTGGGTGATCCAGACGAAGAGGAAGGACATGACCATGCCGATGAGGCCGGCATAGAAAAACCATTGCCAGTTTGCTCCGGGGATGCCGCCCAGCAGGTACTTGACTGCAACCCAAAAGCCGCAGGCGGCCAGGACAGTCGTCACCAGGTAGCCGCGATTGAGTGCCACCATAGCGTCTTCGTCTTCGTTCTTCAGTTTGACGCTGAAGACACCGACGATCGAGGCGATGAGGCCGAAGGCGCGGGCGACAAACGGGAAGAAAATGGCCAGCAGCGGTGCTTCCGCCGGAACGCCCGGCATGTTCTTGAGTTTAAGGAAGAGAGCGACGGCCAGAATCATGGCGCCGATGTTCTCAGCAGCGGTGGACTCGAAGAGGTCGGCTCCACGGCCAGCGCAGTCGCCCACGTTGTCGCCCACCAGATCGGCGATCACGGCCGGGTTGCGAGGATCGTCTTCGGGGATACCGACTTCGACCTTGCCCACCAGGTCAGCGCCCACATCGGCTGCCTTGGTGTAGATGCCGCCGCCGAGCTGCGCAAAGAGAGCCACAAAGCTGGCGCCGAAGCCGAAACCGACGATTTCATAAGGAACTTCGTTGGGATGGGCCATGCCGCCGAAGAGCAGGAAGATGCCGCCCACGCCCAGCAGCGAGAGAGCCACCACCGACAGGCCGGTAACCGCGCCGCCGCGCAGGGCAATCTGCAACGCCTTGTTCAGGTTGGTGCGCGCCGCCGAGGCCGCCCGCAGGTTGGCGCGGATGGAGACGAACATGCCGCTGAAACCCGCCAGGCCCGAACAGATTGCGCCGACCAGGAAGCTGACGACTGTCTTCAGCGCCAGATCCTGCCCCTTGCCAAGGAAGAGGTAGAGGGCGTAGATCAGGACCGCCGCTACCACCGAAAGAAGATAAATGGTTTTGTATTGGCGCTTGAGAAATGCCTCGGCGCCTTCTTTGATGGCTCCGGCGATCTTCTGCATCTCCGGAGTCCCGATGTCCGAGCCGATGACATAACGCGCGAAGTAGAAAGCCACAACGAGCGATAGCGCGCTCACGGCCAGAAAAAAGTACACCCAATACTGTGCTGTCACATGTCCTCCCAACTTGAGTTTTGACGCCGTATGACGAACGGCCCCGTGAAACGCGACCCCTCAGAACTGTTCGGAAAAGTCAACCGCAGCGTACCATCCGATGGGAACACTGTCGAGTGATTGCAGTCACAGGTTCCCAATCTGGAGAGTTCCCCTGCTATTGCAGCGGAATATCGATCTTGTCTTCGGGCAGCACGACCTTCAGGTTCTCTTCGCCAGGGTCGCGAATCTGGCCGCCGGGAAGCGGGTGCAACTTGAAGAGCGCAAGCAGGCTACGCTCAGGATCGTCGAAGGCGTGGAAAGTGGCGACCTGCTCGAGCGAGAACTGAGTGTGCAGGTCCTCAAGGCTGCCGGGATCAAGGTCGTTCCACGCGGCATACCATCCGGGCTGGTAGGCGGCGAGCTTCAAAGGCAGTTCCTGGGTGCCGAAGTCGTCGCACAGCGTGGGCAGATGAGTGACCAGGGTGATCTGGTCGCCGCTGATCGACACCAGCAGCCGCTTGCCGTTGGGGTGCTGATCGATATAGCTGGTAAGCTGCTGGGCCGCATCGACAAACGTATACTCCGGATGAGCCGCATAGTTCACCGTCCGTACGCCATTGATGCCCGCGGTCGCAGTGGCCAGCGCCACCACCGCCCATCCCAACCGGCGGGGCCATCTGGCTTGGGGTTCACCTGCCGAGGCTCTTTGGGTCAGCAGCGCCTCAGCACCTTGCGCCACCATAAAGAAGCAGAAAAAGGCCACCACGGTAAAGTAGCGGGGCTGGGGATGGTTCTGGTAGGTCATGAAGAGGATGTAGCCGGCCGCGGCCCACACTGAAGCTCCAAAGACGGGGTCAAGCAGCAAACCGCGGCTCCAAGAGCTCCTCCTCATGGACGAATCCGATGCAGCGGACGCGGAGGTTCCGGCGCTCCTCCAGGCCAGCGCCGCGCCCACCGCCAACAGCCCGGCCAGCGGAATCAGAAGGTGGTCAATCCACAGTCCGCCGTGGAACGACCACCAGAGGCTGAGCAGCGGCCAGTAGAACTCCGGCGGTTTGATGTACTTGTTCACGAAGAAGAGGTATTTGTAGTCATGAAACAGACCAAGGCCGACAACCAGCGCCATCCACAGCCCAAAGGTGACAGCAGAGGCGCCCGCCGCGGCCAGTGCGCAGCGCAGGGCCCGCTTTCGGTTTCGCCATAGAGGCAGCAGCATAGCCCATGCCAGCGCCGGCACCAGAAAGATGGCGGTGGTCTTAGTGAGCATCATCAGGGTAAAGAGCAGGCCGATCCAGACCGAGGCCCATACCGGGCGGCGCATACGGGGCAGCCGGACCGCCAGATTCAAAGCTCCCAGCGTGAACGCGATCAGCATGGGCTCAAGGATCGCCAACCGGCTGAAGCAGTAGAGAAATGGACTGGTCACCAACAATGTGAGCGCGAAAAGCGCCATCCAACGCGACCCTCTAGCCCTCAGCAGCAGATAACTCAATAGCAGGTTGGCAAAGAAGAACGCGACCGCCAGCCCCCGCGCTGCCTCGATCGTGACCCCGGTGAAGAAGAACAGCACCCACTCAAGAAACGGCCAAACAGGAACCGCCGGCGCAGGATTGAAGTCGCCCGGCAGGTACCAGTTGCCGAACAGATGCGCGCGAATGGCCGCATTCCCATACCAGCCCTCATCGGTGTATTTGGCCCAGTCGCAGAACCACGGTGTGTAGTTGGGAAAATCGGCGCGAAGGTTCAGCGCGTGCAGAACCGCAAATCCGCCGATCAGTACCAGCCAGGTCGCGTAAAACCAGCGTTTGGACGAAATCGTCAATGGCCGTTTCCCTGCAAGCAAGACTCGTGGACGAGGCAGTCGTAGACAAATCTCCCAGAAATCGGAAAATCTGCCCAAATGAAATGAAATACGCCTCAAAGGAGATATTTCAAGTATACGGCGCTCCAATCGGTCACCCGCGCTTCCGCATGTTGAAGGTCGCTATTCGCGACTATGATGCCGCAGATTGTCGAATCTTCTCTCCAGGTCTCATGAATCAAGCAGATACCCGTTTCAGGTTGAAATGAAAAGCGCGGAGGCCGAGGCCGATGGTTGGCGTTTTCCACCGCATCGGCGCGACCTGAAAAAATGTGCGAGTTACGAAACGAATGGGCATCCGGAATATCCCAGTCAACGAGGCGAGTTCCAGCATTCTTCGGGCCGGGTAGCGCGGCTGGATGCACATGCCCTGGAGCTGCACGGCATTTGTGCAAGGGCCTGGACAAAAATCAGAAAGCTGCTCGACTAGACGCACGCTCTGCGGCACGCATCCAACAAGATCCGCAAGCAATCAGTTCATGGACTATTCGTACGCCAGCGCGTCGATGGGGTCCTTACGGGCCGCAATCCAGGCCGGGTAGAGCGCGCCGCACACTGCTCCGACAAATGCAATCAGGGCACCCTTGCCGATCCAGGCGGCGGTAATCTCAAAATGCAGCGTGGGAAACAGATGGAACAGCAAGCTATTCACGCCGAAAACACCCACGATGCCCACCAGCACTCCCGCCACCGCCAGCACCGCGGTCTCACGCAGCACCACCGTTACAACGGTCAACTTCGAGGCACCCATCGACTTGAGAATGCCGATCTCGCGCGTGCGCTCCAGCACCGCTGTATACATCGATTGGAAAATGACCAGAAACCCTACCAGAACCGCGATGAAGGTAACCACATTGAGAGCAATATTGAAGCCGGGCAACTTTTCGGGGGTCATCATCGAAAGCCACTCGTCCATGGTTTGCACCTGGCTGTCTTCAAGTCCCTTGGTGGCATGGATCTCCCGGATCACAGTCTCCTGGTTTTCCAGGCTGTCGCACTTGATGTAAAAGACCGATGCCTTGCCCTCGGCGCCCATCATCTGGCCCATCGTGTCGATGGACACCAGCTTGCGCCCGCCCTTGCCGTGCTCAACGATGCCGGAGATGCGGAATGGCTGCTTCATGATGGTGATGGTGTCGCCTACGTGGTATCCGCCGTCGGAGGCGGCAAAGACATCGTCCACGATCACGTCATAGGGCCCCTGAAAAGGCCCACCGGACAGAAAAACAAAGGGCTTTAAAGCGTTGAAGCTCGAGTACTCGATGCCGTAGAGCACCTCGATCTTGCCGGCAGTGGTGAGGTTTTGAATCACCGGCGAGGCGACGGCGACGTGTGGCAGCCGCCGGATTGCCTCGATGTTTTTCGCCGGCATGGGAGCGCCACCAACCCCGTTCATATAGCTGGCATTCGATGGCCTGAGGAGCAGATCGGCGCCAATGCCGTTGGTGCGCTGCTTCTGGTCGTTCAACATGCCCATGAAGATGCCCACAATGGACAGAATCATGATGACTTCAATGGCCACCGCCAGCACACTGATGATGGATCGCACTGGCCGCTGCACCAGATTGGCAAAGATGAGCTTATTCATTCCCGAGCATGGCTCCAAGGGCCGAAAGACGGCAAAAACTCTCGCTTTCAGGGTAACAGCCTGGGCCGGAAACGTCTCTCAACCGCCACGAGCTTGCTGCGGGAATGTTGAATACTTCATAAATAGCTGCCGATCGGCTCCCGATGGCCACAGCCTTATGAAAAGAAAGGAAAAAACAATAGATCGCTTTGACTGAAACCGGAACCCGGTTTATTGTGAAAGTGGAAAAAGTTCGGTTTCTTTACCTGTTTTCCGGTCGCTGATGGGAAGCTTTGGAGAAGATCTGCGCATGGAGCGGTTGTCCCGCGGCATTGCGCTGGAACAAATTACCGCGGTTACGAAGATCAGCCAGCACCATCTGCTTGCGCTGGAGCAGGAGCATTTCCGTTTGCTTCCCGGCGGCATTCTCAACAAGGGCATCGTGCGCGGCTACGCGGGAGCCCTGGGCCTTGACCAGGAGGACTGGACAGAACGCTTTCTCAGGGCCTATGTTGCTTCCGGCCAGGTGCTCGACGATGACCGCAGTTGGATGGCCTTCGCGTCCAACGTGGGCAAAGCCCGCATCCTGCACCACGACGCGGTTGAGATTCGTCTGCGCTGGGCTGGCGCCATCCTGCTGCTGATCGTCGTAGCCGCGGCAGCCTTCCTCACGGTTCGCTACTACGGTCTCCGCGCCGGATGGTGGCCCACCCTGTTGCCCACGCAGGAAGCCCGCGCGGTAGCCCATGCCGCATCTTCCTCGGTCCATGCCCTGTTTGGCCGCGTCCACGCATGGTTCAGCCGCTGATCCAATCGCACTGACTGATCCCAGTTGGATCGCACCCTTTGCCCGCATAAGCCTGCTAGTCCAAAAGCCGGTCAGGAATGGCGACGCAGTTCACCTTACCTAGATCGCCCTTGAATGCCAAGGACGCGCCGTTCACTGTGAGTCTTTGCTCCCGCCCACCCGCCGCGATTACCATAGGCAGATGCACTCTCAGGCCTTTGCCTGCCAGTGCAGGCCTGTCTCACCGACGCGGGAGAGTGACCGACCCATACTGGCCGGTCAAATGGATTGAATCCTGACTCTCCTTGCCGGCTCATTCAGGGCAAAGCAGCCATCGCGGCAGGCAACCCACTAAAATCCCTTCAATGGGGAGGAATCCTAAGTTGAGCGACCGTTTCTTGTTTACCTCTGAGTCCGTCACCGAAGGCCATCCGGACAAGATTGCCGACCAGGTCTCCGACGCCATTCTCGACGCATGCCTGGAGCAGGACCCCTACAGCCGCGTCGCCGCCGAAACCCTCACCGCCACAGGCCTGGTGGTCATTGCCGGTGAAATCACCACCAAGGCCTACGTCGACTTCCAAAGCCTGGTGCGCGGCGTCGTTGCCTCCATCGGCTATGACAACGCCATGTATGGCTTCGACTCCAACACCTGCGCCGTGATCTCCACCATCAACAAGCAGTCCGGCGACATCGCCCAGGGCGTGGACACGGGCGGCGCGGGCGACCAGGGCATGATGTTCGGCTATGCCTCCAACGAAACCCCCGAGTTGATGCCGGCCCCTATCTCGCTGGCTCACAAGCTCACTCGCCAATTAAGCGCTGTGCGCAAAAGTGGCAAGCTGCCCTATCTGCGCCCCGACGGCAAGAGCCAGGTCACGGTGGAATACGACGAGAACGGCAAGCCCGCGCGCATTGACGCCGTGGTCATCAGCAGCCAGCACTCGGAGAGCGTTTCTAACGAGGAGCTGCACGCCGACATCCTCAAGTACGTTATTCAGGCCGTGTTGCCCGCTGCGTGGCTCGACGAGCATACCAAGTATCACATCAACCCCACCGGGCGCTTCGTCATCGGCGGTCCCATGGGCGACACCGGCCTGACGGGCCGCAAGATCATTGTGGACACCTACGGCGGCGCGGGCCGGCACGGCGGCGGCGCTTTTAGTGGAAAAGACCCTACCAAGGTGGACCGCTCCGCTGCCTACGTCGCCCGCTACATCGCCAAGAACATTGTGGCCGCTGGTCTGGCCGAGCGCGCCGAGGTCCAACTTGCCTATGCCATCGGTGTGGCCGAGCCGGTCAGCGTGCTGGTAGATACCTTCGGCACAGGCAAAATCAGCTCGGCCAAGCTGACCGAACTGGTTCGGAAGAACTTCTCGCTCACCCCCAAAGGCATTATCGAGAGCCTGAACCTGCGCCGGCCCATCTATCAGAAGACCGCAGCCTATGGCCACTTTGGCCGCACCGAGCCCGAGTTCACGTGGGAGGCCACCGACAAGGCCGCCACCCTGGCCGAACAGGCCGGACTGGCTGCCGCGGCGAAGTAAGCCGCCAGGCAAAATGCTCCAAACGAATGGGACCCATCCCCCGATGAGTCCCATTCTTTTTTCCTGCGCCTGCGTCGATGACTTAGAATCTCCGGGGGCGCGCTGGCGTCCTTTCTCTGAGGAGCTATCGATGCGTATTCCCGTACTTGCCGCTCTCGCTCTCTGCGTTGCCTCCTTGGCAGCCGCGCAATCCACCACCCCTTGGGACTATGAAGGCAAACGAGGCGCGCTGGCATGGGGTAAGCTGGACCCGGCTTACAGAGCCTGCTCGCAAGGCCACGAGCAGTCGCCCATTGATATTCGCGGCGCTCACTTGAACAAGGCGCTGCAGCCTATCGAGTTCCATTACATCGCGGGGCCGGTCACTCTCGAAAATAACGGCCGCACCATCGTGGCCCACGTGGATCCCGGCAGTTACATCGTGGTCGGCGGCGTGCACTATGACCTCACCGGCTTTGACTTCCACCACCCGAGCGAGGAAACGGTCAAAGGCAAACTGACCGACATGGAAGTCCACCTGATGCACAAGAGCGCCGACGGCAAACAGGTCGTGGTGGCTGTGCGGCTGACTGAGGACCGGGGCGACGCCAACGCCATCCTTGCCACACTTTGGCCACACCTGCCCACCACTGCCGGCGCTACCGAGAAGGTTGCGGATATGATCAGCGCCGGCGGCCTGTTGCCCACCGACCGGGGCTACTGGACCTACATGGGCTCCCTGACCACCCCGCCATGCACCGAAGGCGTGCGCTGGTTCGTCTTCGAACAGGAGTTGAGCCTGAGCCGCAGCCAATTGCGTACTTTCGCGGCCTTATTCAAAGTGAACACGCGACCCTTGCAGGACGCGCACGGCCGCCGCATCGAAGGCACCGAGTAAGGCCCTAAGCCACCAGCGGCGTAAACCTGAGCACCAGGCCTTCATCGCCGTCGAGGGCCTCCACGCCCACTCCCGTCAGGTCGGAGATCATGTAGTGTGCTGCGGCAAGCGCCTTGGTCTGATGCGAGAACCTGGTCGCCACCACCGTGCATCCGGCGGCTCGGCCAGCTTTGACGCCCGAGGCCGCATCTTCAAACACCACGCACTCCTCTGGCGCAAAGCCCAACAGCGCGGCGCCAGCCAGGTAAGCATCCGGATGGGGTTTTCCCCGCATCACGCTTTCGGCATGAATGAACCGCTCCGGCACAGGAATGCCGGCGGCCGCCATGCGCACCCGCGCCAGCCGCTCCGTGGCACTGGTCACCACGGTCCAGCGGTTCGCAGGCAACTCTGCCAGAAGTTTCAGTACGCCGGGCAGCGCGTGTACGTCTCCCGTATCTTCGATTTCCAGATCTTCAATCACCTTGAGTTCCGCCCTGCTGTCCAGGTCCGGGCGCAGCTTGGTGAGAACATCGATAGCCCGGCGGCCATGGATAATGCGAATCGCCTCTTCGGGATCCAAACCGCGCATCCCGGCCCACTTGGTCCAACTGCGCTCCACCGATCCCAGCGAGGAGATGAGAATGCCGTCCATATCGAAAAGAATGCCTTTGCAGCGAATCTGCACGGGGGAAGAAAAGATGGATAAGGGCATACTTCGATTGTAACGGGAAGCGCCTTAGAAGCGATTCTCCAGCCTCTGCGCCGTTCCCGGCACCGGTGCACGTTGGCTTTTTCTTAGGGAAAAGCTGCCCAGCGTTGGTTTCGGTCTGCAGTAACTGGGAAACCCCTTTACCGCTTCGCCTGCGTATCCCTGGCCCCGTCAAAGCTGACCTTGGGAGGGACACCGAGGGTTACCGTAGCCTCGACAACTCGCTTGCGGGTACCCTGTTGGACCTGATTCTGCCCGAGCGTAATGGTCCCGTTGGCGATTTCAGCGTCCGCGGTCCAGCGGTCAAAGCGGGTCAGATCCTGAGGCACCGGTGCGCGGCCAGATGCCACGGTTTGAGCACCAATCGCTCCGTGCCGCCACTCGAAGTGCAACGTGCCTTTCGCCGAGGCCATCAGGTCTTTGTCAGTGAAGCCAGACAGATCGATTTTCCCGTCCGCGTTGAAGACTCCGCCCGACCAGCGCAACCGGAGCAACTGACCCACATCCGCTGGGCTGAGCTTCTCAAATCGGCTCTCCAGCTCATAGGCAGGCTTGTCTCCTGTGCGCAGCCCGCCGCTTCCGTGTACACGGCCCCCGAGCAGGCCGGCGTCCAGACCGGTGATCTCAACCCCGGTCTTGAGAATGCGTAGCGTGGCCAACGGCTGCTCGAGCGTCACGGGCCCAAGAATGAGGGACTCTGCCTTCACCGTGCCCTCGAGCTCGGGCCACGTGGGCGCGGACGATGGTCTCAGACGGGCAATCAGCTCAGAAAGCATCGTGCCCCGCTCATGTGCACCCAGAATCGCCGCTTGAAGAGCAGCCGCGTCCAGCGCGCCAAATTGTACGTGGAAGTTCGGCAAGCAGGGCTGGGGAGCGTCGCAGCCAACAGGCAGATCGAGGCTCGCGGTTCCCTTCACCGGGCCGTAGGAGAACACCACTGGATCCCAGCGTAGCTGACCATTGCCCCCCTCATTGTCCGCTCCGGTGTCCAGTCGCAGCGTGGCTTGGGTAATCTCCACTGGGTTGGCCAGAAAATCGGCCTTCCAATTGGCATTGTGCAAAGTCACTGTGCCCCAAAGACGATCGGTGACGGCATCTCCGCCGGTGGGGGGCGGCGGTTCAGTCACCGTCCGGGCCGGGGAGAAACCACCGATGGGAGTCCTCTCCGCTGTCATCCATGGGCCCTCCGCGCTCAAGTCCACGCCGACAGCGTCTCCGGCCAGTGCGTCCAGTACAGCGGCCTCGGGCATCCCGCTCACATGCGCCAGTTCCCTGGCCCGCGCCAGAGCTGCCTGGCCCCGCACCGTTACCTGGTAGCCGGAGAGCGCCAGTCGCATGGTCACTGTCAGGGGACCGGCTCCGCCAGCCGGAATTGCTACTGCTGCAGCCAGCGCCGGGGGCGTGACTGGAGCTTGGACCCGTGGCTGGGATTGTCCTGGTTGTTGGTCGCGCGGCTCGACCGACGCCGGCTCCAGCACCAGTTTGGGAATCTGAATTGGCGCCCGAAGCCCGTCGCCGCTCAGTTGCACACCCTCCACGGTAAAACTCCCCGTGAGCGGGCCCTTTGCTGCCACGTGAGGAGTAGCCAACCGCGCTTTGCCCGGTTTGATCCCTCTGCCCTGTTTTTCCTCCGCGCTGCTTTCCTTGGCGCTCTCGGCATAGCTGATCTTGCCGCTGACAGTGCCCCTGGCCTCAAGACCGGGGCCAAAGCCGCTGCGGAGTGTGCGCAGCGCATCTAGTCCGGCAGCCACCGGAATCCGGTCAAGCTCCACGGAAAGGTGCGGCAAGCCTTCCTGGCCCGGCATCTCCCCGGCCAGACGGATGTGGCCGTCGCCCAGAGGTGAATCGCACACCAGATTCTCCACGGCACGCCTTGAAAAGTGATAGAGGAAACCGCAGTTGGCATCGAAGTCCATCGGAGCCGCCGGGGCGAACTCGGCACGATGTACGCCTGTCGCCCGCAGCCGCGTTTTGACCTGGGCCGCATCGGCGGTACCGTCCAGATGCAGTTCCCCGGTCAGGTCGCCTCGCCAGCCGGGGTCGGAACCGATCACCAGCCGGGTGAGCTGGCCGAGCTGCGCCTCGCGCCACACCAGATCCAGATGCACCGGCATCTGCCGCAACTCGGACGCCCGGCGCACACTAGCCTCCAACCGCACCACCCCGGTGTCCGCCAAATCCAGGCTCAGGTCGGTGCGGGCCGGTTGGCCGCGCAGCCGGATGCGCCAGTCCCCCGGATTCTCCTGCCAGAAGCTCAGGTCGGTGTCGATCAGCGAAAACGGCAGTTTCTCGGCCCCGTTCTTTATGTTGATCCGCGAGTTGGTCGCTTCAAGGTAGGGGAGCGGCACAGGCTGGCGCGGTCCCGCGCTGCCCGCTGCTCCGGCCTTCTCGGCTGCCGTGCGAAAGAGCGGATCCAGATTCCATCGTCCCGGCGCGGTCCGCACCAGGTTCAGGCTGGCCTCGTCCACGCTGATGCGGCTGATCTCCAGCCGCCCCCTCCAAAGAGACAGCAGCCGGATGGAGGCTGTGACCGTGTTGGCGTGGAGCACTGGCTCAGCGCCGTAGGCCGGGTCTTCCTCAACCGTCAGGTCGTTGAGCACAAAGCCCGGACGCGGCAGGAGTCGCAACTCCACTGAAGACAGGCGCACCGGCCTGCCCAGCGAAGTAGCCACAAGGTGCGTAACCCGGCTCTTGTAACGGCTCAGGCTCACCAGCGGTGGCACAATCAGAATTGTCAGGATGGCCGTCAGCGCTGCCAGCGCCAGCCAAAGCCGCTTGCGCCCTCGATGCCGGCCTTGCACGTCTTCCTTCATGGTCTTCTATGGTATTCCGCCGCAACGCACTGGACTCGGGAAGCTGAGGTCAGCGTACGACGTGCAGCGTCCGCGTCCAGCGAGTGCCGGTAAGGAAGTGCAGTGCCACGTGGCCCATCCACGCAAGGCTATTGCCGATCCCCGTCTGTTCGTACTGGTCCTCGGGCGTCTTGAACGACCAGTAGTTGATTAACGGCCGGCCCACGATGTTCTCTCGGGGCACAAAGCCCCAATAGCGCGAATCGAGACTGTTGTGCCGGTTGTCGCCCATCATGAAATACTTGCCCGCTGGAACCACCAGATCCCCACCCTCGATGTGATTGGGAAAATCCACTGACCACGCCTCGGTAGCACCTCTTTCCACTGGAGGCGGTACAGACGGAAACTCATCAAGAAAGTCGTAATAGTTATCGGGTGTTGTCGGCTGGGCGTGCGGCTGGTCCTGTGCCACGCCGTTGATGATGACGATGCCATTGCGTAAATGGATGCGATCGCCGGGAACCCCGATCAGCCGCTTCACGAGAAACAGGTACTGAGGCTTTCCGTCTGCATCCAAGTCTGCCACGGGCTTGAGAAAGACCACGATATCGCCGCGCTGTGGCTCGCGATAGTGAACCAGCGGCATCCACTTGGCTACCGGGGCCAGGGTAATCCGGTCCACTACCAGGTGGTCACCCACCAGAAGCGTGTTCTCCATCGATCCCGAGGGAATTACAAAGTTCTGGCCCAGAAAGGTGAGGATGAACAGGCCCACGACCAGCACCGCGCAGATGCTGGCTAGCGCCTCATAGGGCGTCTCTTCGACCTTGGTTTCAACGAGTGCGGGAACGGGAACCGACTGAGACTCGGACGGCGTTTTTGGAGCAGGCGTTTTTTTCTTCGTCATCCTGTCGCTCTTTTTGAAGAATACGGACCGACTCTCAGGCAGGTTCCGGGAAAGCTGCTTAGTGCACTACAAGAAAAATGCGCTGCCAGCGCGCAAACCCCGTCAGCCTTGCTGAAAGTTCCCTGTCGTGTCCGAGTCTATCATCCGCAGCCTGTTGGACATCGGTGGTGGAGGGCCGGGTAAGCGAGAAGTAGATCACCAGCGGCCGGGCCACGATCTGGGAGCGCGGCACAAACCCCCAGAAACGCGAATCCTTGCTGTGATTGCGGTTGTCCCCGAGCACGAAATATTCGTCCTTCGGCACCACCAGCTCGCCGTCGCTGGTCAAGCTCTGCATCTGCTTCCACCACACCGGATCCACTTCAGGATCGGTGTACACCTTGGCCGGGAAGTCGTCGCGAAAGGGATTCGGCGCCGCGGGTTCAAAGGCCACGTACGGCTCGCGCAAGGTCAGGCCATTCACCGTCACACGGCCATCCTCCATATGCAGCCGGTCGCCGGGAACGCCCACCACCCGTTTGACGAAAAAACGCTCTGGGGCCTCGGGTGGGTGGAACACGACGATATCGCCGCGCGCAACCTCGCGATAAGGCAGCAGATGCCTGACCAGGCTGCTGGCCGGCGCATAGACCTGTTTGTTCACCAGCAAAAAATCCCCCACCAGCAGGGTGTGCTCCATGCTTTCCGACGGAATCAGGTAGGGTTGGAGCACAAAAGTCAGCAGAAACAGCGCCGCCACTACCGGTCGCAGCAACGCGGCAAGGGCCTCCGGCAAGCTGGGCAGATGAAGCCGCAGATGCGAAAGCCTCAGCTCCGGTAGGCCGGATCCTTGAACAGGGGTACTCATTACGCTGTTTGCTCCTCCTCTGCCGCGCCGCCGGGCATCGGCCCATCCGCTTTGGCCGCCGCTGTCAGCCTCTCCAGAGCTCGTCGCGCGGCATCCTGCTCCGCGTGTTTCTTGGTACTGCCCATGCCGCGGGCCAGCGGCTTTCCCGGCTCTCCCTCGCCCGCCTTCAACCGTACCTCCACCAGGAAGCGCTTGCGATGATCAGGACCGCTTTCACTCTTGACCTTGTAAACCGGCGTTCCCGTCCGGGCGGCCTGCAAGCGTTCCTGGAGCGCCGATTTATAGTTGCCCAATGCCGCGCCGCACCGCAACTCCTGGGCCAGTTGTTCGGCTGCCTCGCCCATTACCCAACGTCGCGTAAAAGCTTTCACCGGCTCCAGCCCACCATCAAGAAAAAGCGCGGCCATCACTGCTTCCATGCTATTCGATAACACGGTGCTCTTGTGCCTCAGGCCGCTGCGGTCCTCGCCCCGGCTGAGACGCAAGTGGTTGCCGAGCCCGATGGCGATGGCCACCTCCGCCATGTGCTGCCGGCTCACCAACTGGGAGCGAACGCGGGTCAGTTCCCCTTCCTGCCACTCCGGATGCGACTCGAAGAGCGCCTCTGCCACCACCAGCCCCAGCACGGCGTCGCCCAGGAACTCCAGGCGCTCATTGTCCCCTGTCTCCGTTCCCTGTTCCTCTCCGTTCGCAAGCGCCCGCTCGCTGGCCGCCTTCTCGTTCGTCAACGACCTATGCGTCAGCGCGCACACCAACAGGTCAGGGTTGGCAAAGCCATGCCCGAGTGCGTTTTCCAGTTCAGACAGAACTGTTTCCACATGCGCCCCGCTCGGTTCGATTCCCTCAAGTAATTTGGGGAGCGGCGCCGCTGCCGGAGACTCCGGCCGGCTCCTCCCAACTTTTCATTAGACGCCACGCGAGGACCCGAAGGACGCTCGCGCGGCGGATTATTGCGGCTTCTGGGTCCCGTCATTCGCAGGAAGTCCCTGTGCGGGCTTGGCCCCTTCCGGCTTGGCCGGCCCGACGCCGTCGTCCTCCGCATCCTCGTCGCAACTGTGGCCCTTCACGGCATAAGCCGCCTTTACGCCCCGTTCGGCGGCCAGCCGAGTATCCTGCTGCCCGTCGCGCGACTCCAATGCTTCCTTGTACTCGGCAACGGCCTGATCGCGCTTGCAATCCAAATCAAGCATCCGGCCCAGGTAGATGTGCGACCACGCCAACAGCCGTGGTTCCTTGCTAGTGGCCAGCGTCCTCTGGAATCCGTTAATCGCGTCTTCAGGATCGCCCATAAGGATGGCCGCCCGGGCCAGGATGAAGTTGGCTCGCGCGTTCTCCGCCACCGCTTCGAGGGTATTGTCATGCTCGGTAAGCACATGGCGCGCCATCGCGATGGCCGTGGCCAGATCCCCGGCAGCGAGCCGCGCCTCGGCAAGATCCAACCCGGTCAGCTCGCGCGGTTTGCTGCGCACCAGCACGTCCCCATCCGCTTCCCTGTCGAAGTCTATCTGGCGGGCTCGATGCACCTGCAAGTCCACGTCCATGCTGTAAACCATCTCACCGATGCTGTCGCGGAGACTGGCGGGATCCTTCTCAAAATGGATCAACTCCTCATAAAAGTATTGCGTCAGCACAAATCCCTGCGTCATATCGTGCCGCACAGCGGCCAAGCGAATGACATCCACCTTCTGCTGGTAAACCTGCCGCTCGTGCTCATAACGCGGCAATTCCGACCGGTCCGCATTCGCCGGAATCTTGTACTCAGGAATTCCGGTATCCATCGTCCGCGCCTCAATGGCCTTGATCAGGCACTCGATGGTCAGCGGCACCGTGTCGGAGCGGTAACGGAATTCCAGGGGCGCTTCGCGCACCTCCTTAAGAATCGGTTGCATCCGGTCCACGGCGCTGGCCCGGGATAGCAGCAGCGGCTCGATCACATAATGCAGGTAGGTGTGGCGCACGTCGTTCATGCGAATCTTCCCGTCCACCGGCGAAACCACAACCACGTAGTCGGTCCCGTAGATACGTGCATTTACCGTGCGCGGCGAGAGAAGCGGCTCGATCACCACCACAAACCGCTGCCCTCGGTAGGTCGAGGCCGGCATTTTGAGATAAAGATTGGTCGCCACGATCATATTCGAAAGCGAATCGTGCAGCCGGTCGGCCTCCCTGTCGTAAATGGGATGCATCGCCAGCCATATCCCATGCAGGTCAACCGCCTCCACAAAGTCCTTGAGCAGAGGCACAATCTCCACCACCTGCGTCGAGTCGGGCGGCATTTCCGTCAGTTCCGCCGAAGTCTCGAGCTCTGGCGGCGGCGTCAGATACAAGGAAAGCGAAATGTACTGCGAAATGTCCTTCTCAGAACCCGTCATGCGATGCTGGGCAATGAAAAGGCAAACGCGGTCGCGCTTGTCGCGCGCATCCTCGCTCTTGGCAAGTGCCTGGTTGATCTCGTCGCGCACCCGCTTGCGCACCGGCGCGCTTTCGTCCAAGCCCTCGTCATAGCCGCAGGCGTTGAGCGCCGCGGCCATCAGGAACACTGGCTCCGAGCTGACCAGCGAGATGGTCGGCCCTGCCGGATCAATCAGCGACGGCGACTTCTCCTGCTGAAAATTCTGCGAAGACGAACTCTGCTGACCCCTGGTAGGGCTGTTTTCGGAAGATTGATTCTGCGCCATGGCGAGCGCACGACCCGCCAACAGGCAAGAAACCGTAACGGAAAGAACCGCAAATGAGCGAATGGTACGCAAAGTCATGAGAAACCCTGCCTGCAAGTCTAGTTAGACGCGCTGGCAGGGTCAAACGGGAGGGGTGGGTGTTGCAACTTTTGAGACCGTAAAATGGGCGCTACTGTGCTCCGCTCAGACATTCTCCAACGGCAGCATGACGCCTATCGATTTGCTTATCTCTGTTTTACCCGCGCACTGAAACGCCGGAGAACGACAGCACCGCCAGCCCACGCACCGGCTGGCCAAAGAACCGCGCCGGCTCAAAGACGCTTAGCAGCAGCAGGTTTTCCACCTGCGAACGGGTCGCCTCGTCAGTGGGACCGGAAACGATGCGATAGTCGTACACCTGGCCCGCGCCGTTGATATAAGCCTCAACCACTACCGGGCCGGAGACGGCACCGATCTCGTTCTTGCCCACACCGCTGGAGAGATACAACAGCCGGGGCGCGGTGGCCATACCCAACGGCTCATCCTTGGTCGCCTGTGCCATCTCAGGCTGGGCAAACATGGTCACCAGCGCAATCACCGTGCCCAAAAGCAGCACCGCGCTGGCAAAACCGGCCGAGGCCTGCAGCAGGAAGGGGCCCACCGTGTTTCTCCAGGCCATATTCCAGGCATGAAAGGGACCCTGACGGCTACGCGCCCGCTCCTGGCTCACCGCCACGCGAATCCTCAGCAGCAAGTCCTCCGGCTCCGGCACCTGCCCCAGTTCGGCAAGCGACGCCTGCGCCTGGCGCAGAAATTCCCACTCCCGGGTGCATTCCGGGCAAAGCTCCAGATGGGCGCCAATACGCTGCATCTCGCGTCCGCTCAGCCGCCCATCCAGATACTCCGTAAACCTTGCCTGCACTGCATTGCAGCTGCTCATTGCGCCTCCTCTCCCAGAGGTACATCGAACCCCGCGTCGGCCTGAGAACATGCTGCCGTTGTCGGAGCCATCAGCAGCGCCTTCAAACAAGCGCGTCCGCGCACCAGCCGCGACTTCACCGTACCCAGATTCACGCCTTGCATTTCCGCCACTTCCTCGTAGACGAATCCCTCGATGTCGCGCAGGATCAGCGTGGTGCGGAACGGCTCCGGCACACGATTCAACGCCGTCTCCACCAGCGCCCGGTTCTCCTCATGCACGGCAATCTCATAAGGCCCCTCGCACGGATCCACCAGCATTTCTTTCAGCCGCACCGGCGTCCCGCATTCCCCATCTGTCATTTCCTGTTCGATGGGGATCTCCTGCTGCTTGTGCCGCATCCACCAGCGCCGCTGGTTCGACGCCTCGCGCAGCGCGATGCGATAGATCCAGGTTCGCAGCGACGACCCGCCGTGAAAGCTACCCATCCCCCGGAAAACTTTTACGAAGACTTCCTGGGTCAGGTCAGCAGCGTCGGTGCGGTCATACACAGTCCGCGCCAGCAGGGAGTAGATCGGTTGGTGATAGTGCGCGATCAGCCACGCAAAAGCTTCCTCCGAGCCAGCTCGAAGTTCCGCAATCAGAGCCGTCTCTTTGGATTGGAGCGTCAGCGCGCCGGCAACATTGCCCATGGTGAGGTCCGCCTGCAAGTCAGTGTCCTCCCACCTTACCGCAACGCAGCCACACTTGGCATCCGCCAAATCTGCACCGGTCTCATCACCCGGTATCTGGTTACGGCCACTCCGCCCAACGGATCTCAAAAAAATGCCGCTGGGATTCCGATCCTGCTCTGGAGTGCGCGGGAGACGGAACATTGGAACGACCAAATGTCCCGCACACTCTATTGTCTTAGACACCGGAACACCCCCAAAGTGTTCCCGGTCACTCAAGGTTTCAGAAATGTTACAAATTTGCGGAATCTGAACCCGCGTGGTCTCTATACCGTAAAAACGATCCTGCGCCCCTTTTCCCCACGGTTCCATGCCGCCTCAACGTCCACCAGAGGAACCGGCTCCACGGCAATTTTGAGAGTCCCGGCGGCGGCCATCGCGAACAGCGTGGGAATCGCGGCATAAATCCGGTCGAGCGACGCGGATCCGAATCCGCTGCCCTTGAGCGTCAGATCGATGCTGCGCAGCGTTGCTCCTGGCAGGTTGATCGTCTTGCCCGCGCTCTCGCCTACCTCCACAAGCCGCGTAGGCCGCGTCGAGGTGGCGCGAAATCCTCTGGCCAGCGCTTCTAGCAGCAACTCGGTGGGCCGGCCCCAAAGGTAGTCGATCACCACGTCAATGCCCTTCGCAGCTTCGGCGGCAAAGGCATCGCGAAGCGCGTCCTCCGGGGCCCCGAGAGCGATGATCGCATCCACATCCTTCGCCTTAATGGCCTCAACGTTCCGCCCTGCCCCGATCACCCGCTTCGCACCCAGGTGCCGCGCCACCTGGAGGGCCAGTTGCCCGGCCACGCCCGTCGCACCCAGAACCAGCACCGTCTCCCCGGCAACCAACTGGGCCCGTTCTTTGATCGAAACCCATGCTGACATTCCTGGGTTGGCGATCGCCGCAGCCTGAACGTCGTTAAGCCCATCGGGCACCGGGACACACCTCGGTCGCGGCGCCACCGCGCGCTCGGACATCGTTCCCCAGGGTTTGCGGGCAAACGTGAAGTAGACGCGGCTTCCGCCCTCCAACGTCCCCACCCCGTCAACGCCCGGTACTGCGGGAACTTCTCCAGTCCCGGCGTAGTGCGAGCCACTCGCCAGGGCCTTCACAATTGGGTGCAGGCCGGCGGCGCGCACCTGTATCGCCACTTCGCCCTCACCGGCAACGGGATCGGGAAATGTCTGATACCTGGGCGCCTGGCCCAGTACGTTCACGACAGCAGCTTGCATGTTTCAACCTCCTTGGGATTCCCATAATTTAACTCGTGCACCAGGCTTTCCGTCTTTACAATGGGAAACTCTGCTGCCGCACCCCCGCCTTTCCTTGCCAGTTTGACGAATTCCGCCTCAACGGAGACAATAGGAAAGTTGCATTTCTGTAGCACGTGGGCCTGTGGCGCAGCTGGGAGCGCGCTTCCATGGCATGGAAGAGGTCGTCGGTTCGATCCCGACCAGGTCCACCAATTAAATCAATCATTTAGAAGCTCCCTCCCTCCTCGACTTTGTCGCATTCTTGTCGCAAATTCCAAAACCACTCCGCGAACCGGCTTCGCAGACTGATCCTGCTTTTGCATTGCTGGCCTTTCCTTGCCGGGAACGATCCTCGTAGTGCTTTTCGCGCGGCTTGAATGGTCGGACTTGGCTGTCGCCGGCGGTTTCGATCCCCACGTGCCGGTGCCGCTCAACTTGTCGTAAATCAAGTTCACCGTCGATCGGACTCCGTCTTCAAGGGACTGCATATAGACATCCGTGGTGGTGGCCAGTCGAGAGTGGCGCATCATTCCCTGAATGTCCTTGACGTGGCCCATGTCCTTGGCCAGCGTCGCCATCGTGCGACGAATGACCTGGAACGTCAGCTTCGGCAGTCCCAGTTCCTTCGCCAGTTTGTGCAGCACCCGGTTGCGGTAGTTGCTCGAATCGATGAACCCGCCGTTGCGTCCCGGAAAGATGAACGCCTCGGGCGAATCCGCGGTCGGTCCATACCACTTCTTCTTATGCTGCTCTTCTTCCCGGCACTGCTTGCGCCATGCCTGGAGTTCCTCCGCCAGTTGTTTGGCAATCGGAATCTTGGTGAGACTTCCCCTGGTTTTGCCCCAGGGACGAATTTTTCCCTTGTAGGCCGTCTCCTTGATCTCGATCTGGCAGAGTTCTGGATCGAAGCAACTCCACCTCAGCCCAAACAACTCACCCGGCCGCAGGGCGTTGGACATATCGAGCTTGAGCACAATCCAGTCCCGAAGAGGAAGCCGGGACAAGGCAGCTCGAAGTTGGTCCCATGTGAGCGTTGTTTTGTCGGTCTCCTTCAGTTCCGAAGGAACTTTGATTGAGCGCGCGGGGTCCTTGGGAAGGAAGTCCTGTTCAACCGCCTCCGCGAAGATAGCCCGCATATACGCTCTGGCTTGCAACACTCTGTCTCTCGACCGTGTTTTGGCCATCTGATTGAGGTGGGTCTGGAGTGCGAGTTTGTCGATGTTTTCGAGCCGTACATCCTTGAACGCATCGACGAGATCAGCCTGAATAAGATACTTCTTCGTCTTGGCCGTCTCCTCTTTCCAGTCCGCCTCCTTCAGTGGCAGGTAGCGGTTGCGGACAAACCATTCGAAGGTGACGCTGCCGTTCTTGACAACTCCATCTTCCGCGATCTGCCCGGTGAGTCTCCTGATTTCGAGTTCCAACTTCTCTCGCGCCTCATACTTGGTCATCTCGGATTTCAGCCCGAGCGCGACCGGAGTGGAGACGGTCTTGGGTTGATGAGTGCTGGGGTCGATAACTGTCCGGCGGAAGTATCCGTACCACTTCTTTCCGCGAACCGACACCCATCCCTTTTGGTGCGATTTACCCATCGATTCCTCGAATTTCTGTGTGGGAGGAAAAACGGGCCACCTCTATTTTACCGGCGTTTCCGCCGCATGGTAGAGGCCCGCTCTCGTTCCCTGAGGAACTCTTCGATCCCGCTCGCTCGGTAACGCAGTGCGCCGTCGCTCATGCGAATGACGGGCAGATAGGGCAACTTCCGCGAAGAATGATCCCAAACCCAGTCTTTGCTGACCTTCAACTTGGCGGCGACATCCTCGGCGGTGAGCAGCAGATCGACCGCTTCCTGCATCGTTGGCATTGAACCCATAAAGGCGTACCTCCATCGGCCCTGTGATGACACCGGAATTCGCGGTGCTGTAAAACACAGGCGCTCTCTATCTCAATCCATTCCCGTCCATGCAGGACTCTTGTTTCGGTACTTTCCGTGACTTCGCGTGAAGTTCCGAAAGTTCCACTCGCTATAGAGAGATTGGTTTGACGACAAGGCAGCCGTCCAATGATTTTTTTGAAAACCGTTATGCAGATTCGGCATAACGCCAAAGTAATGTCTCATTTTGTGCAACCGGATTGACTCTCCGTGCATATTAAGTTCATCATGGATCGCGCAGTATTTTGCGTAGATTTGCGCTCCTAATTGTTTGGCTGCTGTCCTGCCTGGGTTCTCCCCCCACAGCTAGGAGGATGGCTATGGTGCTTCCAGAAACACGGTCCATGCAAGCGGCAATTGTTTTGGCGGAAGAGTTGAATTTTTCCAGAGCCGCCGAACGAATGCACGTCGAGCAATCAACGCTGAGCAGACTGATTGCCAAGTTGGAAAGTGATATTGGCCTGCGGCTCTTTGTGCGTAATCATCAAAATGTTGAGATCACCGAGGCTGGCCGCCGTTTTGTGGAGGAGGCTCGCCACTCGGTTCTGCACGCCGAGCGCGCTGTTCTGAACGCAACGGCCGCTTCGCACGGAGCCGAGGAGATTCTCAACATTGGCAAGTCAGCCTTCACCGATCCATTTCTGGTGACGACGCTTCAGTCCGTGCGGCTCCCTCTCTATCCCGGCCTGAAAGTGAAGCTGTGGAGCAGCTACTCGCAGGAACTCGCTCACAAGGTAGCGGCTGGAGAATTGGACATGGCGCTGGTCACGTCTGTTCCCGATGCTCTCACTCTCAGCTTCCTGACGGTCGCTGAAACTCCGCTCTACATTGCTTTGTCCAAAGAAGACCCTCTTGCAGACCGCGAAAAACTGTGCCTGGAGGACCTGCGCTCGTGCGAGTGGATTCTACTCGCATCGAACGTGAATCCGCACGTCTTCGAGATGATACAGAGGATTGCGTCCAAGAAGGGGATCGTTGCTGCCGATTACCATTACGTTATGACCGCTGAAGAAGCCTCGGAACTGGTATTGGCACAGAAGGGCGTAGCGTTTCTGCCTCGCGATGCGGCGTGGCGTATTGCCTGCGAGGGGATCGCGATGCGGCCACTCGTGGAGGAGCAGCTAAAACTCGTTACCAGACTGGCAATACGGTCCGACAGCAAAGAACGGCTCGTGAGTGAGTATGTTCGCGCGGCGGCCCGCAAGCTGAGCAGCATTGCACCGCCGCAGCAGGGACGTTTGCCACTAGTCGGATGAGCCGGCACTCGATGGGCTGTTTTTCTTTTGGATAGAGTCTTCGACCTTCCGTATCTCAACATTGAGAGGGCCCTCGTGGCCGCACTTTGGACACGTGTAGATACCGGATGTAATCGCTCTGGCTCCAAACACTTCTCTGCGGAAAGCGCCGCCACATTGGACGCATACGTGAAAGTGCTCAAATCGGGGCTGCGGTGCGTTGGAATCATTTGGCATGGGAGAGGTCCCTTTCTTGTTCGATCATGGTTCGTGAAGATTCAGGTTTCTGATGAAGCAGATCTTCGGAGGCGATGACGCTAACCGCTTACATGTTGCGAAAGCTGGTGAGGTTGAGGGCATTCAGTTGAAGTTGGCCTGCGCATGCACACATTGTTCAGCCAGAGGTGGAAGAGTCCTCGATCCAACGAACTGCAACCGTAGTAGTCCTGTGCGGGGCATCTATCAAGAAAAGAGAAATTTTGCAAAAAACGGAACAGCTCGACTGTTACCAGCCTATTTTGTCTCTAATGTTTTGAACTTTTTCCCACAACTCCAAACCGGACACCCATGTCCTCCACTT
>CAZNAW010000011.1:0-108166 GCA_964571165.1 uncultured Occallatibacter sp.
TCCAAGGCGCGTCGGTGCCGCAGCCCTACGGAGGAACTTACCGGCAGATCCAGATCTACGTCGATCCGCTCAAGCTGGAGGCGCGCAACCTGAGCCTGAATGACGTGGTGAAGTCGGTGAACGGCTCAAACCTGATACTGCCCGCGGGTGACGTGCGGGTGGGCAGCAAGGACTTCGACATCTACGCCAACAGCCAGTTTCCCGACGCCAAGTCGATGAACCAGATGCCTCTCAAGTCAGTGGGCAACTCTTCAGTGCTGGTGGCCGACGTGGGCAAGGCCGAGGACTCGGGCGCGCTGCAATACAACATCGTGCGCATCGGCGGGCAGCGATCCGTCTACGTCCCCATCTTCAAGCAGGGCGGCAACAGCAATACCATCACCATCGTCAACGGGATCAAGCAAGCCATCAGACATTTAGTCGATGTTCCTGCTTCGCTGAAGACAGCCGTCGTCTTCGACCAGTCGCTGTTTGTCAAACTGGCCATCAGCAATGTATCGCGGGAAGCGTTCATTGGACTGCTTCTGACCGGTCTGATGATCCTGATCTTTCTGGGCAGCCCTCGCGCCACAGTGGCCGTACTGCTGGCGGTTCCGTTGTCGATGATCGTCTGCCTGCTGGTCACAAATCTCCTGGGCGGCTCCATCAACACGATGATCCTGGGCGGCCTTGCGCTTGTGTTCTCACGGCTCATCGACAATGGCGTCATAGTCCTCGAAAACATATTCCGTCATATGGAGATGGGCCAATCGCCCTATCAGGCCTCGGAGGAGGGCGGCACCGAAGTTGCGATGGCAGTGTTGGCTGCCACCTTCACCACCGCCATTGTCTTCTTTCCCGTTACATTCTTCAGCGGTGTCAGCAAATACATCTTCACTCCGCTGGCGTTGGGCGTGGCGCTGTCGATCTTCGCATCCTATTTCTTCGCGATGACCGTGGTCCCGCTCTATTGCGCCAAGTTCATCCGCCCGCATCAGCACAAGGAAAGCCCGGAAGCATTGAAGCCCAGCCTCTTTGCACGGTTGGACAGGGCATTCAACGAAAAGTTCCTGGCCATGCTGGACTGGTACGAATCCATCGCGAAACGCGCCATGCAGCGCCCCGTCTTTACCACTCTGGTCATCTCCGCTGGGATGGTCGCGATATTGGCGGTTTCGTTCCCATTCCTCGGCCGCGCATACTTCCCGCGCACCGATCCGGGGCAGTTCATCATCAACATACGAATGCCCAGCGGCACGCGGCTCGAGGCAAGCGACCAGTACATTGCCAAAGTGGAAGGCATCATACGCGGCGTGGTCAAGCCGAAGGATCTGGGCATGATCGTCTCCAACATCGGCGTATATCCCGATCTCTCATCCATTTACACGACCAACGCTTCCATGGATTCGGCCTTCGTTCAGACCAGTCTCAAGGAGGACCATGGCACGGGCAGCTACGAGTACATGCGCGAGGTACAGGCCAGGCTTTCGCGCGAGATGCCCGAACTCTCCACTTATTTCCAGGTTGGCGGCTTGGTGGACGGTGTGATTAACCAGGGACTTCCTGCGCCCATCGATATTCAGATCAAATCGAATGACATGGAGAGCGCATACAACCTAGCCCAACAATTGTCCGCAAAGATCCAGACCATTCCCGACGTGAGCAGCGTCTACATCCCGCAGAGCATAAATTATCCCGGCCTGGCTCTGAACATCGACCGTGAGAGAGCCAGCCTGGTAGGACTTTCGGCCAAGAACGTGGTCGACGACGTGGTTACCGCGCTGACTTCAGACGGCATGATTGCTCCCAGTTACTGGATCGATCCCGCTTCCGGCAACAACTACATGGTCACCGTGCAGTATGCGAACCGATGGATCAATAACATGTCGATGCAGGATCTGGAGAATATCCCGCTGCGCGGCACGCGCCCTACCGGCTACAGCCCCATGCAGCAAGGCCGGCAGGCCGATCCTGCTGCGTCGCCACAGTTCTTCCAGGGGGATCACAAAATGGGCTACGTGCCTCTGGGGCAGGTGGCCGATATTCAGAGGATCAATACGCCAACTGAGGTGGACCATTATCAAATCCGCCGCGTCTTCGACATATTTGTGGCCACAAAGACTGAAGCTTTGCAAACAGTCGGTTCGCAGATCGACCGCATGATTGGGCAAACCAAACATGACAAGAACACGGTCATCGACGTACGTGGCGCAGTGGTCGAGATGAACGAGGCATTCCATGAATTTGGCATCGGGCTCATCATCGCAATTCTGCTCGTTTATCTGATCCTGATGGCGCAGTTCAAGTCGTTCGTCGATCCATTCATCATCCTGATGGCGATCCCGCCGGGCTTGGCAGGAGTGGTTCTGATTCTTCTCTTCGCCGGAAGCACCCTGAACATCATGTCGCTGATGGGCGTGATCATGATGGCTGGCATCGTGGTCTCGAACAGCATTCTGATTGTGGAGTTTACCGGCACACTGCACAAGCAGGGCCTGCCGCTTCTTGAGGCCACGGTGGAGGCCTGTCGCGTTCGCCTTCGCCCCATTCTGATGACTTCGCTGGCTACGCTGTTGGGCATGATCCCCATGGCGCTCGGTCTCGAGGCCGGCAGCGAACAGTACGCCCCCCTGGCCCGCAGCATCATTGGCGGGCTGGCTCTTTCCGTAGTCGTAACCGTCTTCCTGGTTCCGGCCGTGTATCTGATCATTCATGGGCGGCGCCAGGGCAGAGGCGCTACTGAGGAGGGCATCGAACATGCATAAGCGATCGAGAACAAGTCAGCTCCCCGCTCTTTTCGTGTTCTCTCTCTCATTAGGATTTTTGCCGGTGCCGCCAATCGCGCGCGCGCAAAATCCGTCGCTGCCCGACGCGCCGTCTACGCATCTCGTAGCTGCATTCGCCCAGGCTACCGCGCCGCACGGTGCATTGCCGCCTCAGACCGCGCAGACGCCAGCTTCGGCACAGAACGCGCCGACCGGTCCGCTGCTTACCCTCGCGCAAGCTGAGCAGGTGGCGATCAAGAACAACCCCAACATCAGCATTGCACGCCTGCTGGCGCTCGCCCAGGCGCAAGTCACGCGCGAAGCACGATCGGCTGAGTTGCCCAGCGCCGTTGGCGATTTGACGGCCGTTGGCGCGCATCAGAATAGCCGCATCACCGCCGGCTATCTCAGCAATCCGTCCATCTACGATCGCGCCGCGGGCGGGCTCACGGTGAGCCAGTTGATCACCGACTTCGGCAGAACCCACAACCTGATTCTTAGCGCGCAATCCAACGCCAAAGCACAGCTCGAAAGCGAGCGCGCCACCGAGCTCGATATCACTTTGACCGTCGATCAGGCCTTTTACCAGGCGCTTACCTCGCAGGCGATCCTCAGGGTTGCGCAGGAAACTGTCGCCCAACGCCAAGCTACCGTTGATCAGGTTGGAGCCCTTACCAAGGCGAAGATCCGCTCCGAACTCGACCTGAGCTTTGCTGATGTGCAACTATCGCAGGCCAAGCTGCTCTTGCTCGATGCGCAAAACAACGAACAGGCGTCGATGGCTGCGCTGAACGATGTGCTCGGTTCTGAACAGGATCAGCAATACACTCTCGTCGACGAAACCAAAGGCAACCCTGCACCCGCGCCGGACAATCCTGAAGTCTTGGTACAGGCTGCGTTTGAAGCGCGGCCCGATCTGGCAGCCCTCAACGACAAATTCATCGCGGCGCACCATTACAGCACAGCAGAGCGCGATTTGTGGATGCCGACGATCTCGGCGATGGGCGCCGCGGGCGGTACGCCAGTGCGCGCTGACCAGATTCAGTCCTCGTGGTATGGTACGGCTGGAGCAAACATCAGCATTCCGATCTTTAACGGGTTCCTCTTCAGCGCCGAAGAGAAAGAGGCCAAGCTCCGCGCCCAAGCAGCGCAGGAAGACGTGCGCAAAATGCGCGATACGATTGCGCGCGACGTGCGCACCGCGGTACTGAATGCGCAAACTGCGTATCAACGGATTGCCGTTACCCAGCAGTTGGTCGACCAGGCCAATTTCGCCCTCGATCTGGCTTCGGCGCGCTACAAGATCGGCTTGAGCGGAATTGTCGAGATCAGCGAGGCGCAGCTCAACCAGACGCAGGCCGAAATCGCCAACACCAACGCCCGCTACTCCTATCTAACCGCGCTTGCGGTCGTGCGGTTCCAGACAGGTCAGTAGTTCTACGGAAACTGTCGTCATCTTCAGCGTGGCGAGATTCTCCTTCTATAAAACCATTTCTATGCCGCGGTGAGTGTGACAATGTTGATTATTCTGATGTTGAGCTTTGTTTCAGGAGATAGCCACCATGCCAGTGATCGGCAACAGGCCCGAATTGAACCTGAAGACCGTTATCTATGCAACGGATTTTACTCCTTGCTCCAGGAACGCCGGCCTCTACGCCGCGCGTATGGCTGCCTATTTTTCGGCAAAGCTGCTGGTGACTCATGCCTTCACGCTGGAACAAGCCGCGTTGGAAGTTGAAATTGGTGACAGACAACTAAGCCAGCAGAGACAAAACTTGACGCACCTTCTATCGAGAGAGGCTGATTCCCTACGAGCGAATTCGATTGAGGCCATTCCCGTACTTTTGGAAGGAACCCCGGAAGATGTGATTCCAGATCTGGCGAATAAGCATGAGCCGTCCATGATCGTTCTGGGAACGCATGGTGGAGGCCGGCTCGAGCGGGGCATCATTGGCTCGGTCGCGGAAAAAATCCTAAGATCCACCCGCTGGCCAGCGCTTACCGTTGGCCCCCAGATTCAGCCCTTGACTTCAAATACGTTTCCCTTCGAGAGAATTCTCTTTGCGACCGACTTTACTGCGGCAGCCGCCAATGCTGTGACCTATGCGGTTACATTCGCCGAGGTTTTCTCTGCGAAGATTGATGTGCTCAATGTGATTCAAGAGGCCGCAGTCGAGTATCCAGATCGTCTCGCCGATCTTCAGACTCGCTTCTTCAGTGCCCTTGACGCGCTCGTGCCGCAATGTGCCAAAGAATTCTGCGATCCAAGAACCTATGTGGCTGTTGGCGGGGCGCACGACAAAATCCTAGAACACATCAAAGAGCGATCCATCGAACTCCTGGTGCTCGGTATCCGGAAGACTTCGCATATCAGCATGGAGATGAGAACATCGGGGGCCTTTCGGATCATAGTAGATGCTCCATGCCCAGTCCTGACAATTAGAAGCTGAGAAAATGAAACACGGGTTGCACTCGTGCCGCACCTCTCAAAGATGAATCCAGCCGGCGAGGATGAGTGTAAGCGATCCTATGGCAACTGCGATCCAGCGCAGGATGCCTTGCAGGAGCGGCCGCGGGCCCGCCTGGCGAATGGTCTTCAATCTCACCCTTGATTACTCCCCCAATTCTTGCCTTTGATGCCGATGCACCAGATTGCTTTATTCCGCACAGAGCTACAAATGAGCATTGAAAGCAAGGGGCCGCAGCGATTCTCGCTCGGCTTTCATCAACCTGTAAAACCATCTGTTTTGGGCCACTGGGAACATCCGTTTTCATCAATCCGAGATCTGACTAGATCGGTCCCGGTAGGGGGGTAGCCCCTACCGGGACTTATTCCTTCCCAACATCCATGGAATATCTACAGAACCGATAGCGGAAAGGGCGCATTTCAGCGCTCGCATCGGATTACAAAACTGTCATTTTCACGTAATGCTGGCGTCACTTTCACGGTTCTAGACTAGGCCCGTTGGCGCAACTCTATCGCTGCGCCACGTCCTGCAATCGAAGAGAAAGCATCCGCCTGTTTCATGTCTAGTTCCCGGGCTCAACATGCCAGCATGTCGAAGGGCAAGCTGGGGCCGCTTCAGGTGACGGAACGCATACGGCGTACGTTGAGAAAAATATGCTCTGCAAGTCAATGACTTACGTGTGTCAAAGGTCAACAATGACTCTGCGCGGTTAAGGGAGCAGCAACTGGTTGATTTGACGTGCCATCGCTTCGCTTACCGTACACGAATTTCCATTTCCTGAAGCGACCTCAAGTTGCATGGCCGATTCCGGGTCGCGTGATGGAAGAAACCGAAAGAGGAGAAGGACAGATGTCTCGAAATAAATCTCAGATCAACTGTCTACTGATTGGCCTGCTGTCGATGGGGCTGAGCGCTCCGGCGCTCGCACAATCCGTGCCGTTCCCAACCTACGCACCCGGCGAGAACACGAGCGCGACCACCGGTCCGACCTACACGAAGCCCCTGGCCAACCCGTGGGTCGTCAGCGACGGCACCATCATCACCCCCGCCGGCACCCAGGTTTACCTCGGCACCACGACCCGCGCCAAGGCCGTCGCGCTGAACCCGAATGCCAGCACGCACACCGCCGCCGTCCTTCAAATGGGCGCCCCACAGGCCGTCACCATCTTCAACACCCAGACGGGCGCTGTCCTGCAGACCTACAGTTACTCCGGCAATAGTAACGGCAGCACCACAGGCATCACCTATACCTCAGACGGCCTGCACCTGCTATTCAGCCAGGACCAAGACTACTACTACAATAGCTACGTTGCCATCGTTAACGTCAATCCGACCACGGGCTTGATCACAGGGAACGTCACCCAGGTCAATGTTCCGCTGGACGCCACCAACATCACCGTCCCCGGGATTCCTGTGCCGGTGCCGCAACTGAACACTGTCACCTGCACGCAGCAAGTCACCCTGCCGTACACCCCCGCTCCGGCGACCCCCGTTACCGTCCCTGGCCCTGTGGGGACCACGGGCAGCCTTGCGATCCCCTGCGGCATTCCCTACTCATTTGTGGATAACTTTGAATACAACGCTCCTTACTATACGGTGAACACTTCCTATCCCACGGGCATCGCGATCTCGCCGGATAATAAGACAGCCTACGCCGTGCTGAACTTCAACAACGAGTTGGCCAAGATCGACCTGACCCAGACGACGCCGGTCGAAGGCCCGAAGGTCCGCGTCGGCAACGTCCCGCACAGCGTCGTGATCTCGCCCGATGGCAAGACCGCCTACGTCTCAAACGAAGCCGGCCGGATTGCTACCGAGAAGGACTTCCAACTTTACTCCAACGGCACCCCGGTCGTCGCCGAATATCCGACCGGCACCACGGCTACCGGTACCGTTTCCGTGGTCGACCTGGCCTCGTTTACGGTCACCGGCAGCATCGAGACCGGCCACCACCCCACCGGCATGGCCTTCTGGGGCAAGAAGTTGCTGGTCGCCAATACCTATAGCGACAGCCTCTCCGTAATCGATACTACCGACAACAAAGAGGAGCGGAAGATCGACCTCGGGCTGCCGATCGGCGTACCGGGCGATAACAAACCCGCCTACGGCGCGGGGCCGAACTCGATCGCCGTCGATGAAAAGAACAATATCGCCTACGTCGCGCTGTACAACGCCAACGCGGTCGCGGTTGTCGACCTCAACGCCTGGGGCTGGAGTCCCGTCATGGGCATGATCCCGGTGGGCTATGCGCCGGCCTCGGTTGTGCTGGATTCGACGGACAACGCGTTGCTTGTTGCCAACGACAAGGGCCTTGGCACCACGGGCTACGCGGTGGCGCCTCCGCCGACGAAAACGGCCGAAAATTCGTACACAAAAGAATTTGGCGTGTACGACTTCGAGACTCACCAGGACCTCGGCACCGTCAGCATCGTTCCCGTGCCCAACCGCGGGACCCTCGACACGATGACGAAGCAGGTCTTCCAGAACAACCACTGGGATCTGGCGGAGAATATCTGGAGTGCCGCAGGCGGCAGCCCGTTTGCCAAGCCGGTCGTAATCCCGAACAAGATCGGTGATCCGTCGCTGATCAAGCACGTCTTCGTGATCATCCGTGAAAACCGCACCTACGATCAGATCCTGGGCGACGTGACCGAAGGCAATGGCGACGCCTCCCTGGCAGTCTTCGGCGACAGCTCGACCTACGCCGCGTACCCCGTCGTAACACCAAACGCGCATACGCTGGTGCAGCGCTTCCCGCTTCTGGACAACTTCTACGACCCCAGCCGCCAGTCGGCTGACGGTCACAACTGGATCCTCCAGGCCATGGCGCCCTACGGTGACGACATTCAGTCGCCAGACTGGCTCCGCGACTATCCCTCCAACGGCGGCGATGCGCTGGCTTACCAGAAGAAGGGCCACCTGTTCGACGTGGCGGCCGCGGCCGGCATCAAGATGAAGATCTACGGCGAGTATGTCGAGGAGAATACTTTCAACCCGCCGGGTTGCACCCCGGGGATCATTTCGAATAGCTGCGAGCCGAGTTGGACTCAGTTCTACAACGACACACTGGAATACGAGAACGGCCTGGAGCCGCAGCTCAAGTACTACAACACGGTCGGCTCGTACTCCCCGCTGCCAAACGTGATGAAGTACGCGGTCCAACCCTACCCGCAATTCGATCTGGGCATCCCTGACCAGTACCGCTTCGATGTCTGGCAGCAGGACTTCAACAAGGACGTGGCGGCCGGTAAGGTGCCCCAGTTGGAACTCATCTGGATCAGCTCCGACCATACTGGTGGCCCGCCGAACGCGATAGCCATGCAGGCCGATAACGACCTGGCTCTTGGCCGCTTTGTCGACGCCATCAGCCACAGCTCGGTGTGGAAGGACTCGGCAATCTTCGTCGAGGAAGACGACGCGCAGACCGGCGTCGACCACGTCGACGGTCACCGCAGCCCGGGCTATATCTTCAGCCCTTACGTCAAGCAGCAGGTGAACGCCGATGGCACCGGGGCTGGGGTCACCGAAGACAGCACCTTTTACACGCAGGTCAACATGACCCGCACGATCGAGCAGATCCTCGGTCTGAAGCCCATGAACCAGAACGACCTCGTGGCCTCGCCCATGAAGACGCTCTTCGTCGACAACCCTCCTTTGGTGAACTTCCTGCCGTGGGCGCACGTGCCGAACGGGACCCCGCTGTGTTACGGCGTTTCCGGGTATTCGGCCCCGGCTAACATCACCCCTGGCTTCAACACCTGCACTTCCGCGACTGCGGCTCTGCAGGATAGCACTGCAGTCAAAGCTCTGCGGGCTGGCTGGCTCAAGAAGAAGGCGGAGATCTTCGCCGGCAAATATCACATTCCGGACTCCGAAGACCCGGACACCGTCCGTCACTACGACTGGTACGAGGCCACCGGGTTTAAGATCCCCTTCCCCGGTGAGAAAAAGGTTCGCCCCGCGAGCGACTTCAACCGCAAGGCGCCCGCCGCTAGCGCTGACGTGGACGACTAAAACACCTTCCAACTGCAACGGCCCTCTCCCCGGTCACCGGGGAGAGGGCTTTTTTGTTCACGCCTCAAACGCAAATCGCCCACCGGCCTGAACTGGGTCGAGGAGGGCGTGCAAGTCAACATCCCTGTGACGTTAAAGTTGCTCAACCATGTCAGGTTCAACCCAACGGTTCCGGAACTTCCTGCCTGCATTGTGATCTGGGGGAGCTGAGGCGCCAAGATAAAATCCCCGCCTGTTTGCACGGCGGTAAAGTTCACTACGTTGCTGACCGGCAGGCTGTTTGCAAGGCCGCGGCCAAAGCCTAGCCAGATCAGCGTAGGCCATCGTATCTCCACGGCAACCGTCCGGCGTGTACTCAGCGAGTGCCCGCCTCAAGCTTTCAATCACACCCGCTCTCTGGGCACTCTCCGTTCCGGCTTTGGTGGAGCTGGACTGAAGCAATCGAGCCGCACGTCGAGTATCCTGCCCTCCAGTTGCTGCATCTGCTCTTCAACGATCTTTCGCACCTGCGTGGGTTCGCCTTTGGCGCGAAGATTCACGAGCAGTTCATGCCGGTTCGCCGGCGAGGCATCCAGATTTCCCTCCACCCGCGGCTCTTCGCCATTGGCGCACACCGCTGCCTTGAGCCAGCCGCTGGCTGAACTGTCGAAGAGCTTCAGGTGCACAATGGAAATTCCGGCTGCTGTCAGCGCCTCGTCCAGCCGGTCAAGGAAGGGCCCAACCACCAAGGCCGGAGACAGGGGCGTGGCCGGCTCCTGGACAAAGCTCAGATTGAGCCACGCAAGAGCCGCTTCCGCTTGCGCGTAACGCGCATAGTCAATGTCCAGGGTCGTGTTTCCCGCTTCGAGAGATCCGCACAGAATCTCATCCAGCCATTCCGCAATTCCCTGCCCCGTCTTTGCGCTCAGGCGCCGCGCCACTACGCCGGGAATGTCCGCTGCTTCCGAATAGAGATCGGCCTTGCTCATGCAGACCAGGTCGGCCTCCTGCAACTGCTTCTCAAACAGAAAAGCTAGGTCGGAATCCGCATCTGCACTGAGCAGCGCTGCGGCTCGCGCCGGATCGACAAGCACGGTGAACGGCGCCACGCGGTAACGATCGAACTCTTCCCGCAGCGGACCGAACACCGTGGCCGAAATGTCAGTACAGCTTCCTACGGGCTCGGCAAAGATCACATCCGGAGACCACTTCCGCAGATCCTCAATCACCGACATCAACTCGGAAAACCTGCAACAAAAGCATCCGCCGGTGACTTCGCGCGAAAGCACGCCTTGATTTTCAGCATGGCGCGTGTCTACCAGTTCCTCGCCCTGGTCGTTGAGGACCACGGCGCTGCGCAAGCCGCGTTGCTCCAGCAGATGGGCCGCCGCCAGAATCAGACTGGTCTTTCCCGACCCCAGAAAACCGCCGACAATCACAATCCATGGCCTTTGGCCGTGTAGGCCCGCGCTCATGCGCGCACCTCGATCCGAATTTCGTCCTTCGCGGCCAGGCGCAAGGTTTCGCTGAATGTTACCGCCATTCGTTCCTGGCGCCTTTCCACCCGATTCTCGACTGCCCTTCCGCCGCTCTCCACCGCAGCCGTCGCGCCATGCGCGGCAATCTCGCACGAACGGCAGGCAAGTGTGCCCGCCAGGACCTTGATGGCAAAGATTGTGCTCCCTGCCTGACGGCGGAGCGAATACATGCCCCATCCCGTCCCCGTCGACCAGAAGGACTGGAAGTTGTCCCGCGGGATCCTCGGTACTGCCATCACGGCTGCTTCGGTCCCGTCATAGAGAAAGCCGCTGAGCGCAACGACTGTGGACCAGGATGACATGGCGCGAGCATAGTGGTGTCCGCACTCCGGTTCGTCCCACGGGTTGCGCTTCTCTCCGTCGTAGCGCGAGCGAATATTCTCGACGCACTCCACACCTTCTTTCACCATGCCCCAATTCATCATCAGGGCGGCCACCAGATATTCCTGGCCGGTCCACGCCTCTGCATAGTAGGGAAAGGGAATGTTGGGACGCTCGGCCTTGCCATAGTCGCAAACTACGACCGCTGCCTCCTCGTTCAGAGCATAGGTTCGTTCCACATTCTCATGATCCTTGAGCGTAGGCTTGTAGTTGTACTTGTAAATCGAACGCAGCGTCCGGCGAATGTTTTCCGGAGAGACGAGAGGACTCATTCCTCCAATCTCCACCAGGTATTGGCCGATCAGCTGATCGGCCAAACACCCGCCGCCCACCTGATATTCCGGAGCCTCCGTGTTATCCGCACCCATATCGCTGCGCAGGTTGCTCGCAATCTGGTCTTTGCGATATCCGCGCACCTGCTGGATATAAAACTCGCCGTTGAACAAATTGGCGTCGATCCATCGGCTTCCCTGCTCGAACAGCCCCTTGTATACCTGCGCGGATGCCGTGTCGCCGGCCGCGCGCGCCATTTCCTCGCCGGCGCGCAGCGCTCCCAGATAGTAGATTCCGCACATCGGGTTGGGGCCGTAAAACTCAACATCGTAAGTGTTGTGCTGCACGCCCTCCATCACTCCATCTCGATTGCCGTCCCACCCGCCCGGAACCCACGCAAACTCCAGCGCCTTCTTCGCGCGCGGCCAAGTGCTGCGCAGCAAAGCATCGTCCCCGGAAATCTTCCAGTCGAGCCACGCATGGATAATTTGCCCCATCTGCCCGTCCGCCGCCGCAAATCCCGAACGCGCCTTGCCGTCCGGCAGCACCTGGCGGAAATGGATCGCGCCCGCATCGTCCATCGAGTAGCCAAAGGCGCTTCGCCGCAGGGAACGCGCAAACGAGGGAAACAGAAACGGAGTGGCCGTCTCGTAATTCCAAACATGCGTGCAGTTGCCAAAGCAGCAGCCCCGCGTGTCGTCACTGCCCTCAAAGGCATGAAACTCGCCATCCGCGGTACGGAAGCAGGTGGTGGTGGCCAGCGTGGACAGGTTCGCGCTCGCCGCCTCTTTCACGGCGCCAGGCAGCGAACTGTCGCGCAAGGCATCGGTAAACATGCGGGTGCGCGCTTCCAGATCTTTAAGATGTGCCGCCGTGTAGGTTACGGCTTCCCACGCATTTTTGAAGCGCGCCGCATAGAAGTTGCCGATGATGGTCTTGCCCTCACCCTCCGGTGCAGCCCACCCAATCCAGTCCGGAGTGCGATTGGGAAACCGCCAACCGAGCAGGAATTCGAAGCTCACCGTCTGCCCCGCGGGAATAGTTCTCTTGAGGCAAAGAACGCCCACAGCATTGTGCGGCTCGGGCTGGGGCCCCAAATCACTCGACTTTGAAAACCGATCCCAGAAATGCAGCGGAGAATTCCACCAACGGCCTGCCGGCCACCCCTGCCAGTGCGAAACCTCCGCGCCGCCATCGAGGGTCGCAGCCAGCACCAATTCCCCCTGCATAGGGTCGTCTGCCGCAAGCGCGGAATTGCTCATCACCAGTCCCGCAATTCCACTGCCGGCGCGATACTCGTTCCGCCGCCCCTCATCCGCTTTTTTTCTCGCGGCTTCGCCCTTGTCTTCGCTCGTATTCACGGGGTTGTCAATGGAAAACGCAATGGCCACCTGAGCGGTTGCAGGGCCGGGGTTGGTTACGCGATAACGCAGAATCGCTACCGGCAGCCCCGAGTCGTCCGGCTCATGCGGAATGAACGGCGAAAAGGCATCCAACTCAACCTTCACCGGCAACGAGCGGTCCTGAAAATCGATGTGCGCCAGCGGATACTCCCCGGTAAACGTCGCCGACTCAAGCCGGCTGAGTCCCGGAGCATTGCTCGAGCTCAGGCCATCCTGCCCCTCATATGGCGGCAGAATGCGCGACTCAAGCACGCGCGCGACTGGCTTTCCAATTCCCGCCTGGACCCAGATCGAAGGGAACGCGTAGGACGGGCGAAATCCCTTGTTCGGCCGGTTGAAGATCTCCCAGTTCACAAGTTGTCCGCGCCCGCCCAGCCCAATGCTCCCCGCTCCCACTCCACCCAGCGGGAACGAGATCATCCGCAGTTGCCGTCCGCGAAACCGGCGCGGATAACTCAGGTCCTCGCCTGGCTCGATCCGCTCTTTGCCGTTGTGAGACTCCTGCGCTGGGGCCAGCGCCTGTCCATGCTCCGCCAGCGTTACCGCTCCCACAGCCCCAGCCGCCTGCTTGAGAAAATCCCGGCGATCCAGTCTAAGCTTCTCTTTCATTACGAGTTTCCCTTTCAACACTGATTCGTTCGAATTGTACCAATCGTGGACTGACCGCGAAGGATTTGACCTGCCCCGTTGGTCGAAACGGGCGCGATTCGCGCGATCTTGGCCTCGGCGGAGGATCGAGTTATACCGAATTGGGTGTGAGTTAATAGAACAATATCGCAAACGATACAGCTGTAAGTGCGTTGGAGCTGCGCTCAGCTTGCCTAGCTACAGCGTCGTCATGCCGGATCAATACCACATCTTTCCCCAACCCTAGAAAGCCCGTATCTTCATTGGCTGGTCAGGTGGCAGTGTTCGCCTCGCGTTGTGCTCAACGTAATCTCACCGCGGCTATTGGGTCGCAGTACGGTTCGTGTACCAATTCTCCGAACACCGTGCATACCCCATGGGCTTTGGATGGTGAGCGGCCCACCCTGCTCGCTCAAGATGTCAATCGAAGTCACGGTGCCGACACGCTGCTCGCTCGATACTAGAAACGCGCCTTTTGCACGAAGTCGGGTAAAAGAGGCGTCCCTGGTAGAGGGCCAATCTGGAAAAACCCGCAGTATGCCATCCTCATGTTGCAGCAGCATCGAGTCAAGGGCTTCGACAGAACCCGAGGTTTCAATGCCACCTCCAGCCTGGGACACAGTCAGATTGCTCGCCCGCCAATGATAAAAAATGGCCGCTTTGAATTTGGCTACGAGATCCTCGGCGGGCCAACCGATGCGCGCCGCTACAGGAAAGATTTTGCAGAACCCATTCTCCGAGTTGGGACCTTCCATCGCAGACCAGGAGTTCATTTCCTGCAGAGAGTTTCGCGCCACCTGCAATTGTTGCTCATCCCCGCCGATGGAGAGATTCTCTCCCGGAAATACCGTGCCTTCGAGATTGATTGGCTGGTCGCCCGGCTCAAAGAGTCCGTGGTTCTGACTCGGGTTCTTGATCGACGCAGCGATGAGATACACAGATTTGCCATTCACGATTCCAGTAGGATAAGGGCTCAACTCATCCAGAAATCGCTGCCACACCGGTCGCATCCGAGCATCGACGCCGAGCACTTGGCTGGTAGCGATTAGCTCGCGTTCGACGCGCCGGGCGAACCCTATATCAAGATTGGGATTGACATCATCGCCCCCTTCGTGCGCGGCGCTATGTTCAAATACCCATTGCTTCCCTGAGGCATCGCGTATCGCAAAATCGCGCCAGAATGCATCCAGACCTTTCATGGCAGGATAGAGTTCTTTCCGTAGAAATTCTCGATCTTGCGTGTAATCGTAATATTGAATCGCGGGTAGAAAGCTGAAGGTAGCATTCGATTTCTGATCGGCCGGCAATCTGGTCAAATCCTTCTTCGGGGCTACAGGAACGAGTGCCGGCGGCTCCGCGAGCACCGTGAATGGCGCAAAGACGCGCTGATAGGCGATGCCTTTGTATCCGGCCTTAGCCGTGATGTTCTTCTGCCATGGAATCTGCGCCAGCACCATGCGGTTGTACGGCTTGGCAATCTCCGGGTGGTTGCTGGAGAAAGCTCCGTAGTACGGAGCCTCCTCGTTATAGTTCATAAAGTAAATGCCGCCCCAAGCCACATCGTCTGTCGTAATGAAATTGCCGAACATGGATGGCGCCAGCTTATCCTGGCGGCACGTCGAGCCGAGCACGTAAAGCGCGCCGTAGTAATATGCTTCCAGAACGGGATCATGAACCTGTACAAAAGAACGCAGCCAGAACCGTTTCCACCAATCAAGATGAGTTTTCTGCAGGGTGCTTACCCTCGCCGCTGAAAACTTTGCAGCCCGTGCCATCGCTGCCTGCACAAGGGCCTCTGCACTTGGTCCGTTCGGACCCATCCGCGCGTCACTTTCAAAGACCGCTACGATCCACACCGGAGATTGTGGGTGCAGCGTAAATTGGCCCATTGCCCTGCTACCGTTAGACGCCGTGCCAGAGAACTCTGTTCCGAGTACGCGGATCGCGATCGCTTCGCGCGCCTTGTACTCCTCCGCTCCCGTCGCGCTATTCTCGCGACTCGCCCAAAGGACACCCGCGCGCACGCCCGTCGCCGATGGAAAGATGGCAGGCGATGCAGGATTACGAGGCGGCATCGCAAGACTTACCTGTATGGGCAACTCTGCTCCGCTACCGCCCTCGGACGTCACCTCTGTGACGAAGGTATTTTCACCGTCCGCCGTCCACGACCGTAGATGGACCGTGGCATCGCCAAATTTCAGCGTTGTCTCAACCTGGGCATGCAAGATGTCCTGATCTACTCGATAGACCTGGCCGGAGTTATCACCCGCGGTAGGCGAAGAGATCGTCATCGTCCCAAGCGACAGGATGGAGGCCCTGCAATTCCAGTTGCATTCGGGTGGGTTATTGGGGACCCCATTGAGAGTTCCCCAGAAGTCGCTCTTGCCAAAGTGAAAGCTCTGTCGTGAAATGCTGCTATCGCCAGCCACGACTCCGATATCGCCGTTGCCCATGAGGGCGCCGGAAGTGTACATCCCCGTGACGATATCTGCGGGCGGACTCGTGCTGATGCCATGTAGCCTGCCTAGCAGACTCTGTACCGTCGCCCAGTCCTTCTCTGAACCACCGGTCTGCGCATGGCAGTTCGACACGGACAGCACACTGAATATCGGCAAGACAAATAGAGACAAGGCTATGGGATAGAAAAGGTTCTTTCTCATAGATTCTCCCATTCGGCTTCCGCTGCTGCCCCCTTTCTTTTTGGATAGGCGAGTAATATCTCGCGGCAGGAAATCTCCGCACCTACATTGCCGGCAGCTTAAGGGATGGATGCTTTCTACCGGTTCATCGGCACTTACCATGCATCGGCACCAGCCCGTACCCTGGGACCAACCGTGGTCATGTCAATTGGCTGAAAACCTCTCTTGAGAGCGGGCGACTCCGGCCGCAACCGGAAATCAAAATTGCATGCATTGACAAAGAGCGGATCGGCGACGATGGAGTCTTTGTCCTGGCCCGAGGATTTCCACTCGGAAAACGACTTACCCGCAAAGCTGATTTCCGGGCCACGCGCGTCATAGTACACGTTGTGCCGCATAGTAAATTTCCCGTCTGCCCAATTGGTCCCCAAAAGGCTGCCATGATCAAAATAGACGATATTGCCTTCCATGGTGAAGGAATTGTGGGGTTCGGGGCGCGTGCGCATCAATTGATGTTCGCGATTGAAGGCAAAGATATTGTTGCGCAGGATGTTATCGCGGCCATAGTGCTGGTGGAAGCCGGCGCTCTTGCAGTCGTAGACGATATTGTTCTCGATCAGGATATTGCTCGAACCTTCATCGGTGTAAATGCCCCATCCTCCGTAAGTAAAAGACGAGATGCCGTGTATCAGGTTATTGCGGATCACAGTGCCTGGCTGTTCGCCGAGGGTATAAATTCCGCCCATGTCGCTCAGCATCTCTTTCCCAATTCCGTGAAGATGGTTGAAAGCGATGAGATTGCCCTTGGACTGGTTCGGTCCGTAGCCCCATGTCCATCCGACCGAAATGGCGGTGTAGAAGAGATCGTGTACATGGTTGTGAAGAATCTGGTTTTGCCCGCTCTGCAAAACCCAGATGCCGACCGCAGGCGCATAGACCAATCCAAGATCATGGAGATGATTGTCGGCAATTACGTTCGCATAGTTTTGCTCAGCGTCGCTCTCCCTAAGTACAGGCTCCCCTACTTTGACACCGCCTCCACCCATGTCGAAGATTTCGTTTGCCAGCACGCTGTTATGCTTTGAACCGCGCCCCAAATAGATCGCATAGCCGCCTGAGTGCGCGATGGTGCACTTCTCGATCTTGAAATCAACCGCACCTACCGCTTCAATCGCCGCCGGCGCAGGTGTGGCGGCCTGGGGATCTGCGTAGCCCTTTGCGTCCATCGCCCAATCGGCATCCGCAAATGTCAATCCACGGAAAATCACGTTGCGGACCAGCTTGCCCGATTGAGGATCTCCCTGCAGAGATACAAGCCGCACCAGCGTGGGAGCGACCACGACGGCTCGCTGCATGTCTTCGCCGGGGACGGGAATGTAGGAAACAACGTGCGTTTTCCGGTCAAGATGCCATTCCCCTTGCGCATCGAGAGCGTCCGGCGCATTCTCTATGAAATAACGCGCGTCGACTTCCCTATTGGATTCTTGCGGATTCGAGCCAAGCGTGGCCACATGCTTTGCTTCGTCCACTTTGGTGATGGGCATGCGGAGATCGCTCCATGCCAAATAGGCAACGATCTCCACATCGCCAGGATCTGCCCACTCCTTCCGGATATCGTTGCCGCGGTAGTGAAGCTCAAATGGCTTGGCCTGAGAACTATCTCCATCCATGCGGAAAAAGCCGTTGTTCGGTGTGCGTGCGCGAGTGGCGCGCCGGCCATCAACAAAGAGTTGGTGAAAATCGGCACCCGGGGCGCTTGCCTTCCACACTGCACCGGCATCCTTCGTCCAGCCAGAGATGATCCGGCCACCGCTGATGACCGGATGCTCGCCGTGTGGAGCTTCCCAAACAGTGTCGCTATCTTCCGGACCGAGGACAAGCGTTTCAGGAAGATAGTATGTTCCCGCGCGAACTGTAATCGTGATTGGACCCGACTTGCCGGATCGGCGCTGTGCACGAGCAGCGTCGCGGGCTTCGGCGAGAGTCTTGATCGGACCCTCGGGAGATACGGCAATCGTCTGCGCGGACATTGTGACGGTAAGGAGAGAAAGCAAAATAACCGGGCAAATCCTCATGAGTAATACCTGTCCTCCAAGTTACGAAGTACTTGTTACCGTTGCAGATGAAGCCGTTCCGATCTTGAACAACTTTCGGCTGCTCCGCGCTGTTTACCGAACCTCCAGGAGCACCAGACCCTGGGTTGGAATCTCAACTTTAAGATGGTTATTCTCAAGATGCACCGCTTCCGCGGGAGACAGCTTCGCTGCTTTCCGCAGTTGCGCGATCTGGTCCTGAGTGGGCCAGGAAGGCTGTCCCATGGCGTCAAACGCTTGCAGAACATTGCCATGTGTGGCATCAAGACGCGACACATATGCCTTCGCGTGTGCCGATACACCGTTCAGCGTCAGGTCAACGGTCTTCGAAACGCTCGATGAACCATCCGCCTTTGGCTCAGCGTAGTTCCATAGCGCAATCGCCAGCGTGCCATCTTTGCGGCGTGTAACTAAGGCGGAGTCGGAATCGGACTTAAGGCGCGTGTCGCCCAGCTTGTGCAACAACGCAAATGCGTTGAATGCCGGTTTGGGAATATTGTCTTCGGCGACCAGTCCGAAGCCGCCGTAGAATGGCTTCTTCACCACACCTTCCTCTTCAAACACATCGGAAAATGTCCAATACGACATCATGTCTACCGCGCCGTCGCATTGGCGTATCGTATCCGCCAGCCACGGCCCCATGTAAACCGTATCGAGGACCTCCGGCACATTCATCCAACTGGCGTTGAATTCGCTCAGGATAAAAGGTAATTGCGGCAGCGGAGAAGCCTTTATCTCGCCATGCACCTTCGCAACGGCCATACAGACCATTCGATTGCGGGGAACGTCCTCCTTCGTGTTGAAGACCACCTGGGCGGATTCATCGCCGTACATATGGCTTGACACAAAGTCAACAGGCACGTGGTTCTGGTGGCAGTGGTTGAGAAAAGCGCTGACCCAATTGGCATTGGCTGTGGCAGGGCCGCCCACGCGCAGACGCGCATCCACCTTCTTCACATCCTGCGCGGTGTGGTCGTAAAGCGTGAAGTAGGTCTCCTGCTTGGGAAAACCGTCAGGAAAGCCATAATCTGGTTCATTCCAGACTTCAAAGTACCACTGTGACACTTCATCGATGCCATAGCGTTCCACAAGATGGCGGACGAATGCTTCGACCATGTTATCCCATAAGGTGTAGTCCTTGGGAGGAGAGTTATTCGGTTCATGCCAGGCGGATTCCGGTTTGGTAGACATACCCTTGGCGGCTAACGCATTCGGCATGAAACTTAGCTCGACAAATGGACGCACGCCGTCGACCAGCAGGCCGTCGTATATCTGATCGACATACGAATAGTTGAAGTAAGGCTTGCCATCCGCGCCAAGATTGTAGATGCCAACCTCATCGCCAAAAATATCGTGGAATCGCACGTACCGAAAATCGGTAACACGCTTCACCGCGCGAAGGTCTGTACGATAGCTTTCCCGCAGGGCCAGCGTAGACTGTCCGGCACCGAACATCTGCTCCCAAAAATGCGGAAACGGGAAGCCGGCATCTTGCGCATTCACCATGATCACTTCAGAACGCATCGGCGTTGCCGCAGGCGAAGATGCGCTAGAGAGCGATTGAGTTCTCGCCACAGGCGTAACAAACAGAGGTATTGCTGAAAGAAGGAGCATGAAACGCATCATGGCGTGCATAAGAAAGACTCCGGAGGGTTGATGATAGAACTAAGTGGTTTGCGTGAGTGTGCGTGCTCATCTGGTGTGAAATGATCGGTGCCAGTTTGAGCCTTTTCAAGATGGTTCCTGTTGGCGGAGCTGTGGTGTCGCAGATTGTGCCAGCGCATCTTTGGCGAATAAGCTGGCGCGGCTCAAGTACCGACGTTTGCGCGCAGCCGGTTCAGCGCTTTGATGCTGTAGTCGGGGATCAATCCGTGGCGATCAGGTGGGACGTCGAGGAGGAGGCTAACTCCTCGCGCCTTGCAATCGGCAAACTGTCTGGCCAGGGAGTCATCTGAACGCGGCATGTCCCCCTCGACCCAAAACCATTCCTTGCCGATGGGATCAGAGACTTCTCCCGGCATGTAATATTCCTTGCCCTCGATTTGCCGCCACTTGTTGAAGCCGGCGCCGCCCGGCAGACTTCGCTCAAGGGCGATCAGATCCGATGGCCAGGCATATTCGATGTCATACGTATCCTGGGCAGAGATACCGCTATTCATCATGACTACCGTGTCGGGTTGCAGAGATGCGATATGTTCGTAAAGAAACGTGCGGTAACCACGGCCAAGCACTCCGGGGATATCGATCCACGTTTCGGCGATCGGGCCATATTGCGTCAATAACTCCGTTATCTGCGCAGTCTGGAAAGTCTGGTATCGCGAGGTTGTAAACATGGCGTTCCAGCCGGCAGGGTCAGAGGCCGTCTGGCTGCCAAACCGGTTGTGGTTATCCCACGAACAGTAGTAAAGACCGGGCAGCACTTGTTTGTCCCGGCAGGCGCTGACAAATTTTTCAACCACATCGGTCTTATCCGCGCTGTTCAGGACCGAATAGTCAGAGTACTTGGTTGGCCATAGGCTATGTCCGGCCACATGCTTGGTTGTGAGGATGGCATATTTCATGCCGGCGTCGCGTGCGACGGACACCCATTGCGCTACATCCAGCCTGTCAGGGTTATAAGTAGTAGCTGGAGCTTTGCCATCGGGGAGTTCCTCGCCCACAAAGGTGCTCATGCCAAAGTGGATGAACATGCCATAGCCAAGCCTCTCCCACGACTGGAGTCTTTGGGGGCTCAGCCGCTGGCTGCCTCGTCTTTGATCTGAAGTTGCCGGCTTATCCTTCACCAGCGTCTGCGTTGCCGCGGTAGTAGAAACAGCGACCGCCGCAACCCCCAGAGATGTTTCCCTTAAGAAGGATCGGCGCGTTATGCAAGGAGAGAGTTCGACGATTGAAGACTTTGCCACGGAGGGTACGCTCATTTTGAGCCTCACGCTACCGTCCCAGCATAATCAAAGTGGGAGAGCCTGACAATCCCGCCGCACTATGGGTATACGCGTAGATAAGGGGAACAATCCACAAGAGCTGTTGCCAGAAGCGAGAACACTGGGAGATACCCAATTTAGAGAACATATCTCAGCGAAGAAGGGCTACCAACGGCGATCGAGAGCAAGTAGGCTGAGAAAGCGACCTTGCGGTATTGGGTCAAGCGGACTCGACGGCGTGGATTTTGTCGGCAACTTCGATAGCCAGCGTTTCCGCATCGGGATGGAACAGCCTGCGCTCCCGCGCAGGGATCTGGTCCAGTAGGTCGGGATACGATATGACTTCGCATCCGGGAAAGGCGGCAAAACCCACCGTATCAGCCATCCTGCAACTTACCTTGATGAGCTCTGCCATACCCCAGAAGCCATCGGTCCGTCTGGGAAAATGATGCTCGCAGACAATCGCTTCGAGCTCGTACGGCAGTTTCCAATCGGCTACCAGTTGCTTTCCCGCCTGGCAATGATCCCAGCCAAACAGCTCCTGCTCGCTCTCGAGGATGCTCAAGGCATTGCCGCTGCGCGTACCCAGTAGGTCGGTGTACTCGTCCGGCCGGATTACGGCCAGCGCAAACCGTCCGATATCGTGCAGGACTCCCGAAGTATACGCAATATCTTTGTCCATGAAGCCTGCGGAAGCCAGTTGCTCGGCGATCAAGGCACACGCCAGATTATGACGCCATAGGCTGCGCATCGCCGGATGACTCAGCGATTTTCCGAGGTAAGCTCTCACACCGACAGTCAGACACATCCCCTGCAGATGGTTGGCGCCCAACACGGCAATCGCCTGCAAGATGCTGCTGGCCGGAAAACGAGGAGCGTACAAGAGAGAATTCGCGATGGTGAGCACCTCGCTGGCGAACGCCGCGTCTGAGGAAATCAGGTCGCCCAGCTGGTGCAATTGCACATTTTCATCGTTCGCGAGTTGCAGTACCCGGATCGCCACTTGAGGAAAGGGAGGTAAGCGCAAATACGCCCAAGGCACTCCGACATCCTCTTTTTGCCGTTCAATCCGCACCGCCAGAGCCTCCGTTCTCCGGTGCGAGAGTCTTGAGACACAGCGCCTGCTTTCCGCCAGTGTGGACGGATCGCAGCGCTCTTCAGCACCCTTGCATCCCTGTAACGTCTATTTCGGCAAAGTATTGCTTTTCTACAGTCGAGATGTTGAAGTGCTGGCAGCTTATCCGATCGCTATCGATTTGTTCCGCTTTCCGGGTCTTCCAGCCGCGTACCCGGCGGTGGCTTGTGCGGCAGCCTCGCCTATGTTTTTCAAATTTCGGCGGATGCGGGCCACAGCTCGCTTGCGAGAAGTGGAAATCACGATCTCCCGATTCCTTGGTCGCGCCTCATATTCGCTGTCCCATGCGCGCGATGCGAGGAACGGCGATCAAAGTGATGGCAAAAAGGAAGATGGAAGCGGCAATGAATTCCAGGTGCCCGTGGCGGAGGTCTTCAAACACCAGCTTAGCCGCAACCAACACCAGTGTCGCATAGCCAATTCGCGTCAGTTCCATGCGGCGCCAATGCGCGCCGCTGAAGGCCAGCGCAAGAGCCGCAGCGCAAATCGTCAGCGTGCGGATGAAGGCAAGGTGGTGGGCACCAGGATTCACTCTCAATGCGGTCAGCCACGCCAGCCCTTCCACCAGCAGCGCTGCTGTGGCTGCAATCTCCACGGAGGCCGTGACGAGATCGAAAAGCTGCTGCTTCCATGTCTCTGCCTGGCGGGGCTTCCGTGCAACGCAGCACAGAACCGCGCAGGCAGTGACCACACACATGCTCCACGCGGGCGCGCCGGACAGCGTTCCTGCAAACGCCTGGAAAACATAATCGAACAGACCGGATGCGATTGCGGCCGCCAGCAGATAGGCCATGCCGTGGAATTCAAGAGCCGGCCAGTTCAGGCGAATCCCCAGAACCGTAGCCGCTATGGCGCCCGCACTCAGCCACATCGCCATCCACAGCGGCGGCAGACACATTAAAGCGCCCGCCAAAAAGAGCGCCGCACTCCAGTTGGCATAAACCCGCTCATTGCGTGGTTCCGCGGCTCTCAAAAAGAAAACAAAAACTGCCGTATAGCTTGCGGCGGACAAGACCAGGCAGAAGGCCCCCAGTACAGTTGCTCCGCCGCGTGGCTCGAAATAGAGCAGGCTGGAAGCCGCCAGCAGGAACGCAATCATCGTCTGGACGGTCTCGAATGCAGTGATCTTCAGTTGGAGCACGGTAGTCTTGAGCGTGACGCTCGCCCCATAAATGAGAAACAGCGTGAAACCGGGCGCAAGCAGCGCAGGTGTTCCGAGGAGCGGGTAATCCACGCGCGCGCTTTGGGGACTGGAATAGATGAAGATCAGCGCCCAAATTGCCATGTCGGCCGCCGCGGCCACCAGCGGCCTTACGCTCGGCCCGCGATTGCGGGCCGCCGCATATTCGCAGAGAAGAACCATGAGCAGGAGTACCGCAATGAAAGGCGCTATCTCGTGCGTGGTGATCAATAATGCAAGGGCAACCGTGACCGCGGTCATGTTGGCCACCCAGAAGACCGAGGTGAGGTTGCGCTTCCATGCCAGCGCCGAGGCCGCACAGACAAATGCACCCAGTACGCCCGCAGTGGCCGACGCCGGCAATATCTTGAAGCGCAGCGTCAGCTCCCAAAGCATGGGAGCCAGAATGAGGGCAGACGTGCATGCATAGGCCATACTGGCAAACCATGCCCCTGCGGGCGACCGCGTGGCCCATACCAGCCATAGCATTGCGTACGCGATGGCAAGAGCCGCAATCCCCAGTTTGGGAAGAGAACTCGCTTCCGTCACGGCGCGCAGCAGGTAAGCCCCGGCAATTCCGAGCATGGCCCTGCCCAGCACGGGAAAGGCGCCGCCGGCCACCGGAAAGGGATGCTCCTCACCGGTCGGAAACCCCTGCGCTTGTGCCGGCTCAAGCGCAGGAAGCGCATTGGACACATCGGAAGGATGCTCCAGCGCGTAAACACGCCGCTCCAGGATTTCCAGGCGTGTGGCAAGCCGGTTTAAGGCGTCGGGAAGATCGTCCATGCATTCCATCCGATAGGAAGCACTTCTTTCAGAAAATGCCAGTGGCGCTCTAGCTGGCCGCTACGGCCCCGGGTAGCTTCGTCTTCTCTGACCACGGAGGCAGCAGCTTGACCAGCGCCCACAAGAAGACCAGCGGGAGGATGGTCAGGAAAATCGCCACCAGCAGTCCCTCCCGTGTCACCAGGCTCATCTTGTAGGTTGTGTATCCAAGAAAACTCTTTGAGAACAACTGTCCGCCAATCACCACATTCCAGCGCATGGCAAAGATGCCAATCAGGGTGAGGCATCCAGCCACGGAGTAGATGCGCTTGCGCACAATCTCCTTGAGCTTCACCACCTGGGTAATGCCCAGCAGGATGATCGGGGTTAGCGTGCCCAGGCATATCTGGATCACAATGTGCGGGATGTAGAGCCTGGTGTGGACCATGAAATTCAAGCTGCGAAACGACTCGTCTGCTTCGTAGATGCGGTGAATCAGGTCCAGCATTTCCAGGCTGAAGTCGATGATAAAGGTGTAGAAAAGATACATCGCAATGGTGTCTACGCAGCGTATGTCGATGGATTGCCCGCGGAGCTTCGAAATCGCCATGTAGAGCACCATCACCCCGGCAATCCCCGACACCATGGCCGAAAAGATGAACACCACCGGCATTAACGGCGACGACCACCAGGGATTTGCCTTGATCGAGCCAAAGATAAAGCCGACATAGCCGTGCAACAGAAACGCGGATGGGATGCCGACCAAGGTCACAATCCAACCCACCCGGTCGTCAATCGCCAGCGAGCGCTCGCTGATGTTGTTCGAGCCCAGCGTCATGATGCGGTAGATCAGGCGCAAGAGACCTTTGCTCGATTGCGACAGCAGGACGATGTTCCGGCGGTAGTCCAGCCATATCTCCAAGACCAGCACCGCCATCAGATACCACAGATACACATACCCGAACATGGCCATGGCCGACGAGCTATGCGGAGTGAAATACATCTCGGGCGAGCGCTCCGGATGGCCCAGATGCAACTGCAGCGGGAGCGGCGCAACCAGCAGAAACGCGAGCGCCGTCAGCAGCGCCAGCCGGTAAGTGGGCTTTACCGCCTCCACGCGGAAAACACGCTCAAGCGACGCCAGAATGAAGGCGCCGGCGACCAGTCCCGTGATGAATGGGTACAGGACGATCAGTACGCTCCATTGGAGCCCTACTTCGTTTGGATACATGAAGCCTTCAACACCGTTCATAATCCCTCACCCATCTCCAGATAACACTCAATCATCCAAACGCCTCTATCGCACCGAACCGTCCAGGTCGTTATAGAAGACCTTTGCGCCCGTAGCCATTTGCGGCTTTAAAATCTGCACGCTGTGCGTCTTGAGAAACTCGTGAATCGGATCCTTGGGATTCTTCAAGTCGGCCAGTTGCCGTGCCCCGGTTGGGCAGGCCTCGCAGCAAGCGGTCGTCAGCCCCTTCGTGATCCGGTGGTAGCAGAGCGTGCACTTATCCGCCACTTTCTTCACCGGATGGATGAAGCGGCAGCCATAAGGGCAGGCTTGCACACAATAGGCGCAGCCCAGGCAGTAAGTCTGGTCCACCAGCACCACGCCGTCCGGGCTGATAAACGTCGCGCCCACAGGACAGACCTGGGTGCATGGTGAATCCGCGCAGTGATTGCACAGTTTGGGAACGAAGAAATACTTACCCTCATCTCCACTGACTACCGGGAACCCTTCCTTGCCTCCGTCGGGCGAGATGACCTGAGGATTGGTCATGTTCTCGTCCGATACGTGATACCGCTCCACCCATGTGCGGAAGTATCCGTCCGGCACATCGTTCTCCGCCTGGCAGGCGCGTACGCAATTGCCGCAACCGATGCACTTGGGGATATCAATCAACATGCTCCACCAGTGATCGGTCAAAGCATAGTTGGGCGAGGCTTCCGGGGTTCCGGCCAGGACGGATTCCCATGCGACCGCCGCCGCAGGCAACAGAATCAACATTTGACGCCGACTAATCTTCATTTCCCACCTCCCGCATCCATCCCGGGATTGTGCGGCTTGTGGCACGTATCACAGGGAAGACCGGTGGAATGATCTTCCGGAACCACCTGCGGAAATCCCTTGGGCTTGGCGGCGCTGGCTGTGTGGCATCGGACGCAGAGAATCGTCGTATCCGGCAACACCGGCTTCACCGTGGACGGGTCGTCAGCGCTGGCGTGCCTGGCTTGTGGCCCGTGACAGGCCTCACAGTTCACATGCGCATGCTTCCCGTCCTTCTTGACCTCAACCACGTCAACGTGGCAGCTCTCGCAGGTTTCGTGGCCGGCGTACTTCACAGGACGGGCGGCAATCTCAGCAATGGCAGCCCCTCTATAGTGCCCATATTGTCCAAAGCTTTTGGGGACAACGTAGTTGCGTACGACCAGAAACACCAGAAAGGCGAAGACAAAAAGCCCCGCAAACCGGAAAAGATGTCCTGCATCCTTGAAGACACTCATCAAGCCCTCTCCATAACGCCGCTGCCAGGAGACTGCGCAAAGCTATTCCGTGTGATCTGGAACACTCCTTGTGGGCTTGACGGTACAGGAACTCGTCTTACGACTGTATGTGAGATAGATCACAGTTCGGAGTGATGGCGCTGGCTTGCTGTGCTCAGACTCCACGCCCAACGGCTCCGTTTGGCAATTTTGAGCCGCGGTCGGTTCAGAAGCCCGGAGCAACGTGCAGTGCGGATGATTCCTCGCCGGTTGCCAGACGAGTGAGGGTCAGCACGGTTATATCGTCATCCTGACCGAAGTTGACCGCGGCTTCAGTGGCCTGGGCGGCGTTTGGCTGGGTGGCAAGGAGGGTTTCGAGGCGCTGGAAGCCATAGAGTTCGCCGGAGAGGTTGCGCGCTTCGAGTAACCCGTCAGTGTAAAGAGCGAAGTGATCGCCGGCGTCAAGGCGGATTGCAGTTTCCTCGTAGCGAACGGCAGGCTCAATGCCCAGTGGCAGCGCGCCGGGGAGAATCAGCTCCTGCTTGTTCAGGAAGGGCGCTGGATGGCCGGCACTGGCGATGGCGCAGTTGCCATCCGGATCGAGACGCAGGGCAATGCAGGTGGCAAAGCCCCCTTGCAGCCTGCCGTACAGGCGGCGGTTGAGCCCGGCCAGAATTTCCGCCGGGCTGCTGGTGAACTCGGCCACCATGCGTGCCGCTCCCACGATCAGGGATACCGCCATGGCGGCTTTGAGCCCTTTGCCGCTGACGTCGCCGAGGACAATCAGCGTGGATCCGTTTTCCAGGGGAACGATCTGAAAGAAGTCGCCGCCTACCTCCTGCGCCGGGCGATACGCGCTGGTCATGGTGAAACCGGGCAGCGATGGCAAGGTGTCGGGAACCAGTACCTGCTGCAGTTCGCGGGCGTTCTTGAACTCCTGTTCGAGCGCGCTCTGGTGCCGTCGTTCCTCGATCGAATATCGATAGACCGCGTAGACGATGGAGAGGAGGAGCAGGGTATTGGCCAGGATTTGCAGGTTGATGGTATTCCCGTTCAGCGTGAAGAGCGGCGCGCTGAGCTTGTCAGTCAGGGTCCAGTGAGTAAAGCGCATGAACTGCGAGGACAGGTTGCGCACGACGTAGTTCATCTCCGCGAGGAAAGCGCAGATGGCCACAAGCCAGCGTGCCGGCTCGAGCCGCTTGTGCTGAACAACGGCAGCGCCCACCAGCACCAGCGGCATGACCTCGAGGATGGTGAAGATGGCAGTGAGCAAAGCGTCTACCAACTGCAGCGTCCCGGCCCAACGTACGGAATCCCAGTTCAGGACCACCAGCCCGTCGAGGCAGAAGGCAACGCCGAAGACGACCGCGACGTTGCGGGTGAACCGTGTCACGGCCCGATTCTCCTGGAGTTTGAGCAGCCACAGCAGGACAAACCACAGGGAGATGTCCTGGAACATGATGGCCGGCTGTAGCAAGCCCTCCGCTATGGCGTAAGACCAGGGCAGCCGGAGTCCATCCAGAAGCAGGCGCACCAGGGGAATCACCGTGTAGCCTGCCATCCAAAACACGAGCCATTGTTTCCGGTCGCGCAGCCAGGCCATCAGGCTGAGCAGGGCAACCAGCGCGTAGAGCGAGTCCAGTCCAAACTCAACCTGGCGGCTGCGGAACCACTGGTAATCGATAGCGTCTTTGCCCGTGGCGATAGCCTCGGGCGAGCCCAGCACTGGGACAGCCTCAAAGCCGCCAATTTCGCCGGGATCGCTTGAAGCCAGCGGCGCCTTCCACACTCGCACAGCCAACACGCCGCTCCTGACCGGGCCAAGCCCGAAAGTCTGCGGCGGCTGGGAAATGTACCAGAACGCATGGGGCGGAAAGCTCCCGTTGCGCCCCACGAGCGTTCCGTTCCAGTAGAGTTCGTAAACGTCGTCCACGCTCGGAATCAGAAGAGCCAGATCGGACGGCGCGCCGGGAACTGGTGTGATGGTGATATGGCAGCGGTACCAGGCCGAGCCGGCGGTGCTCCAGTGGCCTTGAGCGCCCCAGGGTTTGTCGACCGTGAGCTGCTCCCAGTGCGAGTCATCGAATGTGGGCGACGCCCATGCCGCGTCATCGCCGGGATGGAACTGCCACGGACCGTCTAGCGCGACCGTGCCCCTGCCGAGACCCTCCATGAGGTGGTTGTAGGCCGCGTGCCCTGTACCCGCAGCGGCCTGTTCCGCCGGCAACAGCACAGAACCAGTGGCAATCAGGAGTAGAGCTTGGAGGCAAAGGAAGCGCGAGCAATGGGAAACCATGCCGCAAGCATACCCCGGGGATGATATTGGAAGTAAAGAAGATTCCGCACCCCACGCAGCGGACCCGTAAGGCCCTGCACCGGGCCGGGAAGCGATAGGATGGGTTGTTGGAGCGAAAGATGCCAAAAATACTGGATGGTGCGGCAATTTCCGCAGCAATCAAGAAGGAAGTCGCGGAGGACGTGAAGCGGCTGGCTGCCCAAGGCGTTCGGCCGGGTCTGGCCGCGGTGCTCGTGGGCCACGCGCCTGCGTCGGAGATTTACGTCCGCAGCAAAGTGCAGACCTGCGCCGATCTGGGCATCTTCAGCGACCTCATCGCTCCACCAGGGTCAGTCACGACCGAAGACATGCTCGACCTGGTGGCCGGACTGAATGATCGCGACGAAATCGACGGCATCCTTATCCAGCTGCCTTTGCCGCCACAGGTGGATGCAAAGGCCCTGCTTGATGCCGTTTCACCGGCCAAGGATGTGGACGGGTTTCACCCCGTAAACGCGGGTCTGTTGCAGGCAGGCCGACCTGCGCTGGCGCCCTGCACCCCGGCGGGAATTATCGAGATTCTCAAGCGCAGTGGCATCCCCATCGCCGGGAAGCACGCCGTGGTGGTGGGCCGCAGCGATATTGTGGGCAAACCTGTGGCCATGTTACTGCTGCACCAGAATGCCACCGTAACTATCTGCCACTCGAAGACGCGCGACCTGGGAACCGTCACCCGCCAGGCCGACATTCTGGTGGCCGCTATCGGCCGAGCAGGCTTCATCACACCGGAAATGGTTACGCCCGGAGCAACGCTCATTGATGTAGGCATTAACCGCATCACCACCCGCGAGGATTTCGACCGCTACTTTGCCGGCAACGCCAAACGCGAAGCGACTTTCGCCAGGAACGGGTCCACCATCGTCGGCGACATTCACCCCAAGACCTTTGAACTGGCCGGCGCGTACACGCCCGTGCCCGGCGGCGTGGGTCCGCTGACCATTGCCATGCTGATGGCCAACACGGTGCGCGCCGCCAAAATGCGGCGAGGGCTGTAAACGATGCTCCGAGTGGGCCTGACCGGGGGACTGGGCAGCGGCAAGAGCACTGTCGCGGGCTATCTGCGCGACTTGGGCGCCAAGGTTGTTGAGGCCGATGAACTGGGCCGCACGCTGATGGAACCGGGCCAGCCGGTCTATGCCGAGATTGTCAGCGTGTTCGGCCCGGAAGTTGTCAATCCCGATGGCCATCTGAACCGTGCCCGTCTGGCCGAACTGGCTTTCCGGGGCGGACGGCTTAACGAATTAAATGCCATTGTGCATCCGGCGGTGATTGCGGCGCAGCAGAAGTGGATGGAATCGGTCTTTGCGCGCGATCCCGCGGCGGTGGCCGTGGTCGAGTCGGCACTGATTTTTGAGGTGGAGCGCGACGCCCGCGCCCGCGGCGAAAAGGAAAGCGTGCTTGCCGACTGGCGCCGTCGCATTGACCGGGTGGTTCTGGTTACCGCGCCCGACGAGGCAAAAATCGCCCGCTATGCCGCCAGAATCGGCTCATCCGGCCCGAACAGCGCCAGCCGCTCGGCTGCTGAAGCCGATGCCCGTCTGCGGCTGGCCCATCAGATTCCCGATGCGGAAAAGGTAGCCCGCGCCGATTATGTGCTGGAAAACACGGGAGATCAAGCCGCACTTCGCTCCCAGGTCGTGGCACTGTGGCAACGTCTCAGGAAGGAGAGCAACAAATTCTCGCGCGACTCGTCATTAGAATAAGAGGTGGTAGCCGCGCTGCTTCCCCACGGGACTTGCGCGCCACCGTATCTTGACGGGAAGGTCTTCAGGTTCACACGCTATGAAACTGCGCCGGTTTTTTCTGGTTGTCCTGCTGGTGGGCGGATTCTGGTATCTCACCACGCATCTCCCTGCCAATCTGAGCTCTCTGTCGCTGGGCAATTTCTCGTTTTCGGGGGCGAACGGTTCCAATTCCCCGCTCCAGCTGACTGAGGCTGAAGCCGCGCCCGCCTATGACGCCGAGGAGCAGAACAATATCGCCGTTTACAAGCGGGTCCTGCCTTCCGTGGTCAATATCACTTCAAAAGCTTTAGTCTTCAATTTCTTTTACGGCGCAGTACCGCAGGAGGGGCAAGGATCGGGTTTCATCCTGGACAAGGCCGGCCATGTGCTCACCAACTACCATGTGGTGGCGGGCGCCAACCGCGGCGTGAAGGTGATGCTCAGCAATAAGCGCAGCTACGACGCAAAGGTGGTGCACGCCGACAAAGTCCACGACTTGGCGCTATTGCAGATTGAGGCGCCCAATCTGACTCCGGTTACGCTGGCCGACTCGGGCGGACTTTCGGTGGGCCAGAAGGTCTACGCCATCGGCAATCCTTTCGGCCTGACCGGGACCATGACCCGCGGCATCATCAGCTCCATCCGCTCCATCAGGAACGCTGACGGCGCGCCCATCGAGGACGCCATCCAGACCGACGCGGCCATCAACCCCGGCAACTCCGGCGGGCCGCTGCTTAACTCGCACGGAGAGGTCATCGGCATCAACACCATGATCGCTTCCAACGGCGCCGACCAGAGCTCAGGCATCGGCTTTGCCATTCCCATCAATACGGCCAAGGCCGTGCTGAGCGACCTGCAACGCTACGGACGTGTCAGGCGGCCGTCGCTGGGCATTGTTTCCTATCCCATCGGCCCCGACCTGGCATCGCAGATGGGCCTGGCCGCCGAGCAGGGCGTTCTCATCCAAAAGGTCATTCCCGACGGCGCGGCCGAGCGTGCCGGCCTGCACGGCGGAAACCAGCAAGCCTATGTGGGCAACACCCTCATCCTGCTCGGCGGCGACCTGATTGTGGCGATCGACGGCCAGGAAGTCGCCGATCCGCAGGACATCAACGCCATCATGGACAGGCACCAGGCCGGCGACACCATCAGCGTCACCATCTATCGCGGGCGCAAACAAATCACGCTGAAATTGATCCTGGGAGAAGCGCGGGGCGAGAGTACTTAACGGGAACCGAGTCAGTTGTGTTTGTCTATAGGTTTTGCGGGCCGCTTCGGCATGGGAGCGGCCCGTTGCATCCGAAGATGTTTTAAAAACCGGACTGGGCAGCGTTTTGCTCCGCCTGCGCTACCTGAATCTGCCCCAACCGCAGCGGTTCGCCATAATGCGCGGCTACCATTTCAGCAGCCTTGTCTTCATCCAGATAGGGCCGCACCAAGGCCAGTTTAATGGTGGACTGGGCAGCCATTTGCGCCACCGCAACCTTGCTGGAGACGGACTGAACCAGGGCAAGAATCGCGCTGACAATGCTTCCCACGGCCTGAATGGCCGCCAGAGCGTGCTGCTGGCTGGCCGAATCCACAATCTTTGCCGCCTGTAGCAGCGCGGCGTTCACCTGTTGCTGGAAGGTGACCACCTGGCTTTGCATTTGCGCCAGTATGCTCGCCGAGGGGTTGGCCAGATACGCCTTTGCCTGACCGACCAAGAGAGCCGAGGCTGCGTCAAAACCGGTGGTGGCCGCGGCAAAGACCGGCGCATCCGCTGGAGCAAGCAACGCGGCAGTCGAATCCACCGTGGCTACCGCGCTCTGCAACGCCGGTGTCCAGTTCACGATGCCCTGCGCAACCGTTGTGCCCGAGCAGCCGCCCATAAGCGGCAAAGGCAGAAGCAGAGCGATCATCGCCCAAGCGCCGAGCCTGGCCGTAGACCCGGGAGATGAACTCTCGCCTCCGGGGTCTTTGGCAAGCAAGCCCAGAAGGGCTGTAGCGAGAGAGCTGACCAGCGTGACTACAGTGCCGCTCCCGGTAGAGCCCAAGGTGACGCCCTGCTGCGACAGTGCACCGGCAATAGTGACGATGGCAATCAGCAAACCGGTAGCCGACGTTTTTGGGGAATTCCAGATGTTCGACATCCAACTCATGCGGAAAGCTCCTTCCAAGAGCAAAGGGCGGCAGGAGCCGCCACGGTTGATTTACAAATTGGCAGCAACAGCGCGGGCACGGTCCTGCACCGCGAAAAGAACCTTGGAGCCAACGGCCGGCTCTTTCGCCGGCCGCTCCACTCGATCAGTCGCAGGATTCCCGTTTCATGCCGCGCCTCCGACCCCGCCGTGGTTGCAGTCAGGGCTTTTGGGAGGGGGTGTGCTGATTCTCCGGACGCGGCAGTTCAGGTCCTTTGTCTGGCTATGTATAAGGGTAGGCAATCCGGGCATAACTCCCTGCAAAGGCAGAGAGATTGCAAACTATTGAGAGTCAATTGTTTATAAGAGCAAGCGAGAGCGAGCTGCTTGACAACAGGAAACAGCAGCGAGGAAGCACCAGCCTTCGCCCTTCCATTGCCGGCAAATCCCTGAATCCTTACGTCAGTTTTTCTGTGGTTCCCGCTTCACAAAGCGCCGCCCGCGAATTTCATACTCCCCGCTAGCCACGCGGGCAATGGCCTCGCTGTAGGCGATGTGCTCCTCGGCCAGAATGCGCTCCGCCAGCGAGTGCGCGTCGTCGCTTTCCAGCACCGGAATGGCACGCTGCGCCACAATCGCTCCGTGGTCCAGGTGCTCATCCACAAAGTGCACCGTGCAACCGGCGATCTTGACCCCGTACTCAAAGGCTTGCTCCTGCGCTTCCAGCCCGGGAAACGCCGGTAGCAGCGAGGGGTGAATGTTGAGAATGCGATTGGGATACGCAGCCACAAACTCAGGAGACAGCAGCCGCATATAGCCGGCCAGGCAAACCAGCTCCACACGATGCGACCGCAGACAGGCGATGACGTCGGCATCGTGCTCTTCGCGCTTGCGCCCTTTCGAGACAAAAACCTCGACCGGCAGCCCCAGTTCCCGTGCTCTCGCGAGGCCGCCGGCTTCGGCCACATTCGAAACCACCACCGCAATCTCGGCACCCTTCAACCGGCCAGCGCGAATCGACTCGGCTATGGCCAGAAAGTTTGAGCCCCGGCCGGAGAGCAGGATTCCCAGCCGAAGCGGATCGCGGCCGGCATTCGCGGGAACAGCGCTCATGTGTACTGCACCCGGCGCTCGCCCTTGACCACCCGGCCGATCACGGAGAACTTCTCCTCTGCCCGGTCGAGCAGATTTTTGGCGCGCGTGAACTTCTCAGCGGGTACGGCCACAATCAGACCGACGCCCATGTTGAAGGTGCGCATCATCTCTTCTTCCGACACCTGACCCAGCGCCTGCAGATGCTCAAAAATCGGCAGCACCGGCCACGACCCCAGTTCCACCTGCGCTCCCGTGTTCTTGGGAAGGATACGGGGCAGGTTGCCGGTGATGCCGCCGCCGGTGATGTGGGCCATGCCCGTGGTCACTCCCGCCGTCACCAGCTTCTGAATCACATGGAGGTAGCTGCGGTGGGTCTTCATCAGAGCCGCGCCGGCTTTCTCCTTGATGGCGGTCACATATTGCGTGGGCTTGTAGCCGGCCACCTCGAAGAACAGCTTGCGGGCCAGGGAATATCCGTTGGTGTGCAGCCCGGTGGAGGGTAGTCCGATCAGCACGTCCCCAGCCTTGATGCCCGCGCCGGTCACCATCTTGTCGCGGTCCACCGCGCCCACGATAAATCCGGCCAGGTCGTACTCGCCGTCGGTATAAAAGCCCGGCATCTGCGCCGTCTCACCGCCAATCAGCGCGCACCCGTTGGCCTTGCACGCCTCCGCCAGCCCGGTGACTACGCTCTCAGTCACCTCGGGGTCCAGCTTGCCGCTGGCCAGGTAATCCAGGAAAAACAGCGGCGTGGCGCCCTGCACGGCAATGTCGTTTACGCAGTGGTTGACCAGGTCCGCGCCCACCGTATGGTGCAACCCCAGCTCGAAGGCCACCTTGAGCTTGGTGCCCACACCGTCGGCGGAGCTCACCAGGATCGGATTCTTCCAGCGCTGCAAGTCCAGCCGGAAAAGCGCGCCGAAACCTCCTATACCGCCCAGAACATTGCGGTTGAAGGTCTTTTGCGCCAGATATTTGATGCGCTCCTTGGCACGATCGCCACTGCTGATGTCAACGCCTGCGTCGGCGTAGGTTACGGATTTTAGCTTGGGTTCGTCAGGCACGGTACAGGCTTTCTGCAGATGGATTTCTTGGCGGCACCGCTGGCCGGAAAGGTCGATTTTAGCAGCATTTGCGACATGCGAGCGCGCAATGAACGAACCAGGGTGTGTGCTAGGTGCGGAGATCCTCAGAAAAACATGACAAGCGGGTTCGACATTATGCACTTGACAAACCCATAGATAAGCGTATGATTACATTATGGAAAACGGTGAAATCAACCTAATTGAACTGGCTCAACACTTTAGCAATGAAGATGCGGCGCGGGAATACATCCAAAAGCTGCGCTGGCCCGATGGCCCGGTCTGCCCCCACTGCGGCGAAGTGAATAACGCCTACCGCTTGACGCCTAAACCGTCCAAGAAAGACACGCACGTCCGCAATGGCGTGTGGAAGTGTGGCGGTTGCCGAGAGCAGTTCACCGTGACCGTTGGCACTATCTTTGAAGACAGCCACATCCCCCTGAGCAAGTGGTTGCTGGCTTACCACCTGCTGTGTGCAAGCAAGAAGGGCATGAGCGCCCATCAGCTCCACAGAATGCTCAAAGTGACGTACAGGAGTGCTTGGTTCATGGCTCATCGGATTCGCTACACGATGACCCAGGAACCGTTGTCGTCGAAGCTCGACGGAATTGTTGAGATCGACGAGACGTGGATTGGCCAAAAGATGCGCCGGGGGCGGACCAAGGAAGAGAAGGCCGCAAACAAGCGCCACAAGAACGACAAGAAGGCATCCGTTGTGGCTGTTTTGCAGCGCAATGGAAACGTCTATTCTCGGCACGTCAAGAACGTCACGGCAGCGAATCTAAAGCCGATGGTCGATGAGATGTTGCACCCGGAAGCGCACGTCATGACCGATAGTTCTACGGTATTCAAGGGCCTACTGATGGAGCGCCATCACGATCAGGTAAATCACACCAAGAACGAGTATGTGCGCTATGAGGACGGCGTTTGCATCAGCACAAACAGTGTTGAGGGGTATTTCGGGCTATTGAAGCGCGGTATCAATGGGGTATACCATCATGTCGGCCAGCAGCACCTTCACAGATACCTCACTGAGTTCGACTACCGGTACAATTCCCGAAAGGAAACGGATTCAATGAGGACCGTGCATGCGCTCAAGAGTTCAACCGGAAAACGGCTTATGCTACGGGACTCGCAACGGCCAAACTGAGGGGGAAGAAGCCAAATTTTGATCTGTAATGAGTAAAGCCCGCTGGCAGGCGGGCTCTACTCCAAACCATTTCTAATCCCTTGGCCATTCTGTCCACTGGCATGGACGGCACGTTTTAAGTGTGCCTGAGGAGGGACGGAAATGCAAGGACGCCCCAAAAATGTTCCTGAGCCAGCCCAAGATGGATTCCGTTATACTTTCGCGGCGATGCCAAAGGTGAAGTTCAATCCGCTGGAGATCCCCAACTACACGGTCGAAGAGGCCGCACGCTATTTGATTGTCCCGATCAGCACAGTTAAGTATTGGTCAATCGGCGAAGCTGGGGCAGCTCCACTCACAACGGTATATAGCCGCCGTCCGCTGCTCTTGTCTTTCAAGAATCTTGTTGAGTTGTATGTCTTGGAAAGTCTCCGTGAGTTCCACGATATTGGGTTGCCCCGAATAAGGCGATCTGTCGAAGAACTGAGGATTGAGAAACCTTCCAAGTACCCGTTGGCTGACTACCAACTCGCTACGCGGGGACGGAAGATTTATCTCGAAGGCGAGGGAGATGAACTAGTCAACCTGACCGCAAGTGGCCAGCATGCCTTCAAGGCGATCATGAATCCATTCCTCAGGCGTGTTGAGCACAACGCCGATGGAATCGCAGAGAGACTTTTTCCTTTCACTAGCCGACGGCACCAACAGAACCCCGAAAACGCCCCCCGCATAGTAGTCATCGACCCTCGCGTAGCTTTTGGTATGCCGGTCTTAGTAGGCTCCAGAATTTCGACTGCTTTCTTGATGAGCAGAAGGAAAGGAGGAGCATCAATCTCCAAGCTGGCAAGAGACTATGGTCGATCCGAAACCGAAATCGAAGAGGCGATCTCACTCGAAGAAGCGAAGGAGGCCGCATAAGGGCTTCACGCTTTTTCTGGACAACAACCTTGACTACGACGCGCTAGTCGAGAAGCTAGACCGCGCCGGAATCCGATATAGACGGCAAAGGGACTACTTCCCAAGTTGGACGGACGATCAGGTATTGCTCAGAAAAGTGGCAGAGAGAAAGTGGATTCTCATAACCTTCGACAAGAAGCAGCGGACGAGACTCCTAGAGCGGAGGCTAATCGAACAATTCAAGATCAGAGAATTTGTATTCACATCTAGAGAGATCGGCGATCCGGGGGACCTGTTAGTGAAAGCCTGTAGACAGATGCGAACGATCTGCAAGAAGCATGATGGACCATTTGTGGCATCCATAGCCAAAAGTGGGAAAGTTTACTTCAGGCCAGAAGATGAGACGGGGGAAAGCTGATGGAACAGAAACGCACCATGCCACGAGACCAAGTGCCGAAGCAGGCAACGAACACCAAGCCGATCCCACACATCCCACTCCCATTCGAGGAAGTGATGAAGGACGTGCTCAGAGTTAAGCCGCCGGAGAAACCTACAAAGGGAAGGGTAGTGAGGAAGCGAAAGCTCAGACCTAGTGCTTGAAGGCTACTAGGACCGCAATTACCCCGATACCGAACGCTACAATTAAGGGGATCATCCAGCGCAGCGTATTCACCTCAGAGGCGAGTTTCCCCACGTTATCGCTAACAGACCGGAGCGTCGTGATCACCTCAGAGAATGCCATGCCCTCAGCCTCCGTTACCGCTTCTATCTCATCTGGTCCAAGTTCGAGCTTCCCTTGGTAGGGTCCGTCGTATGGTTTGGCGGTCGGGGTTTCGAGACGGTGAAACTCCACGGTTATGAAGTCATCTTTGTAGGGTATCGAGATCGGCCTTGGGGTTAAGTTTGTCAACCCCAGGATGAGCCGCCCCTTAAAGCCAGGATCGATTTGTGGACCCGTTGTTGCGATTACGCCCTTGCGCGCATACTTTGAGCGCAAGCCGAATCGGGCAACGTATTGCGGACCCAATCGAATTTCCTCCAGCACCGTTACAATCGCGAAATCGCCGGGCTGGAGCAGGATGTAGCCAGCGTCTCTGATATTGACGATCTTCTTGGTACTGGTCGTCGCTCCAGACTGGCCTACCCGCATGTCGTAGCTCGCGGCTTGCACTTGCGATTCCTCAAAAGGGCTGATTGAAATGTCGCCGTCATTCTGCGCTGCGGTGATTTGCTGGGCATTCAGGATCATTCTTTCGCCCCCTATCGGGGAACCTTAGCATCCCTATATAGAGAATACAAGGCGAAGAGAAGGGGTAGCTAGGAAATCTCGTCACAATCCTCAAGACAGTAAAGCGTTGGGTTTGTCAAAGGCACAATGTCGAGCGGGTTTGACATGGAGTGAAGCTCACGCTACTCTATTGTGGAAAGCTGGCTTTACATGGAGCCGACCATCACAAATCGAGTGAAAGAACTGCGCACCGCCTGTGGTTGGACGCAGGAACAACTGGCGCAGGCGGCTGGCGTCTCCCGCCAGAGCATCAACTCCATCGAGCGCAACCGCTATGTGCCCAGCCTCGAACTTGCTCTCAAATTCGCCCGAGTCTTCGCCTGTTCCACCGATCAGATCTTCCAGTTGGAGTGCGAAAAATGACCACACCCATCCTCCACAAAGTCCCCCTCCTCGGCAAGCACGTAGATGAGCGCTTTCTGGAGCACCGCCGCCGCTCCAGCAGCCTGGCCGGAATCATCGGTGGCTGCCTGGCCGTCTGCCTCTGGTACTACCGCTTTGCCTTCAACCACATCTGGAGCTGGGACCTCTTCGCCGTCGCCCTCACTATTGTGGGGGTCAAGATGTCCCTGATGATCTGGTACCGGCTCAACGATTGAAACGGAAAGGAGATGCTGAAATGTGCGTACCGCATCGACAATCTGACCCGAAAGCTCATCGCCTCATGGTCATGGGCAACGTCTCGCTGGTGGTTGGCCTTCTGCTATGGAACTTCGTTCACCCGTCCAACAGCGCCGAGCGGAACTGGCTTCACGGAGTGTGCGGCGTTATGTTGGGCGCTTCGATCGGCATCAACCTTTTCGCGCTCCGGCTCGCCCGCCGCTGCGGGCGGAGCGAAGGCCCTAGAGAAACCGGGCTCGTTCCTCTGGAGTAGGCAGCGGGCAGCTCTCCAACCGGCCCCGGATGCGGTATCGCCAACGGGCCACGAGCCGATAGACCGGGTCGGTGAGAAAGCGCGGAATCCAACCCAGCGTAGCGGCAACCGCAGGCCAGGGCCGCGGCAGCTCACGCAATATGGCCAGCGTAGCCGCGAACCGAATCAGCAGTTGCTCCCCGGCTTCAAGGGGATGGCGAAAGACCAGCACCGTCCCCAGAGCGCTACCCGGCTCAAGCACCTCGCCGTGCCGCGCCAGCAGGGGCGCGACCGCCGGCAGGTGGGATGCGGCAAACCGCAAGCGGTCGCGCCGGTCGCGCCGCAGCAACCACCGCACCCAACCGTTGCACAGCCCGCAGTAACCGTCATAAACCACCAACAGCCGGTCGCCTATATCGTTCAGTGAGCTCACCCTCATCGAGATGCCCGCACAAGGCAGCCAGATTCAATTCGGCCGATGCACAGCTATCCGCCTTCTATACTGGACGCACCATGAGTTCCCAGACCTCAGCCCCCGCTCGGACCCGATCCCAGGCCCTTCAACAGCGCGCAGAGCGCTTCTTCCCTGGCGGCGTGAACTCGCCGGTGCGGGCCTTTCGCGCGGTGTATGGCGCGCCTCCTTTTGTCGAGAGCGCCCAGGGCGCCTGGCTCACCGACGCCGACGGCAACCGTTATATCGACTACTTCGGTTCCTGGGGGCCGATGATCCTGGGCCACGCCTTTGCGCCAGTAGTCGAAGCCATTCAGCGCGCGGCGCGCAACTCCGCAAGCTTCGGCGCATCCACAGCTTCAGAGGCTGATCTGGCCGAGCGGGTCGTTGCCTGCTACCCGGCGATTGAAAAGCTCCGCTTTGTCAGCTCCGGCACCGAGGCCACCATGTCGGCCATCCGCGTGGCCCGCGCCGCCACACGGCGCAAGATCATCGTCAAGTTTGAGGGCTGCTACCACGGCCACGCCGACGGCCTTCTGGTGAAAGCCGGCTCTGGCGTGGCCACATTTGGAATACCGGGATCCGCCGGCGTCCCGGAGGAGATTGCCCAACTCACGCTGGCGCTGCCCTACAACGATCTGGTCGCAGTGGAGGCCGCCTTCGCCGCCCATCGCGGAGCCATCGCCGCCGTCATCCTGGAGCCAATCGTCGGCAATGCGGGCTGCATTCCGCCCGGCCCCGGTTACCTGGCCGGATTGCGCGACCTCACCGCCCGCGAAGGAGCCCTGCTGATTGTTGATGAGGTCATGACCGGCTTCCGCGTGGCCCTGGGCGGCGCGCTGGAGCTCTACGGCATTGATGCGGATCTGGTCACGTTGGGCAAAATTGTCGGCGGCGGGCTGCCCGTGGGCGTCTTCGGCGGCAAGCGTGTTTTCATGGATATGCTGGCTCCGCTGGGCCCTGTTTACCAGGCCGGAACCCTCAGCGGCAATCCGCTAGCCATGGCCGCGGGCATGGCCACCATCCGCTATTTGCAGGAACACGCCGCCGAGGTCTATCCGCAGCTTGAAGCCACAGCCAAGGCCGTCACCGAGGGCGTGGCCGCTGAAGCCGCCAGCGCAGGCGTTCCCCTTACCCTGAACCGCGTTGGCGCTATGTGGACCTGGTTCTTCACTCCCGGCCCGGTCACCAACTACGCCCAGGCCGCACTGAGCGACACAGCCGCCTTCGGACGCTTTCACAACGCGATGTTGAACCAGGGGGTCTGGTTGCCGCCCTCGCAGTTTGAAGCGGCTTTCTTAAGCACCGCCCACGGCAAAGCAGAAGTAGCCGCCACCATTGCCGCTGCGCGTAGTGCGTTTCAGGCTGTCAAGGCCAAGTAGGCTGGGCCAGTTGCCCCAAAGTCTCGATTTTGAGGCCGGGGAAGACACAGATGCGTGCCAGCTTGGAACCCTAGTTCCACTCGTCCATCGTCACAAAGCGATGCGTAGGTTTGTAGCGCGCAACTAGAGCATCTGCGGCGGCCACGGATGGCCCCCGGTTCGCGGCTGGATCCAGATGGTTGCCGTCGTGAAGCACGATGTTGGCTGCCCAGCCTCGCCGCTCCAGGCGATCGATCCTGCGCGTCAGGCGCTGCACGATCTTGCCGGTTGAAGGCTCTTTCCAATCGGAAGTCATCGCGTTCCACAGAACGGGAACCAATCCCAGATCGCGGGCCGTGCGCAGCACAAGGGGACGCCGTGCGCCGAACGGCGGGCGAAAGTGCAGGATGGGCGCGCCGGTAATCTCTTCCAGCGTCTGCTTGCTGCGGACCAGTTCCTCGCGCACTCGACCGGCAGGGATCAGCGCCAGGTTGGGATGGCTCCAGGAATGGATCCCGATCCGGTGCCCGGCCGCGGCTACCCGCCGCACAAGCTCCGGTTCTGGCTGGGCATGGCTGCCCACCATGAAGAACGTAGCTCGCACATCATGGCTGGCCAGAACTTCGAGCAGCCGCGGCGTCCACGCCGGGTTGGGACCGTCGTCAAAGGTCAGCGCCAGCTCGCCGGGCCTGCGCGGCGCAATCAGCGCCTGCCCAAACAGTTGCGATCCCGGCCACATGGCCGCATAGGCATACCCGCCCGCCGCCAGCCCAAGTCCGGCCGCCGCACCCAGTCCGCCGTAAAGCCCGGTAGCCAAAGGAGAAAGCATTCCGTCTTTCAGTGTGCGGCGTGGAGCGGATAAACCGCAAGGACCCCAGCCCGGCCACACGGCAGAAGGTGGGACGCGTCCGTTGCGTTCGGGCCCGTTCCTGGGCGTATACTCTCACTTGTTCGGGTCGCATCCTGCGTCTGCGGAGCGGCACTGGAGACAACCATGAGCCTGACCAGCTTCCCCGGCGGCGTAAATTCCTCGCCCAGCGATACTCCAATCACAAGAGTCACCATGCCCGCGCTCACTGAAATGAAGCGCCAGGGCAAGCCCATCTCAGCACTTACGGCGTACGACTACTCCACCTCCCGCCTCGCCGATGAAGCGGGCATCGACCTGATCCTGGTCGGCGATTCGCTGGCCATGGTTGTTCTGGGCCATGAGAACACCCTCGCCGTGACCGTGGACGAGATGCTGCACCACACCCGCGCTGTGCGTCGCGCCATCCGCCGCGCCCTCGTAGTGGCCGACATGCCTTTTGGCAGCTATCACAGCACAATCGTCGAGGGAGTCGCCAATGCCATCCGCTTTGTCAAGGAAGCCGGCGCCGAAGCAGTCAAGATCGAGGGTCCGCGCGTCGAGTTTGTGCGCGCTCTGACGGAGGCCGAAATCCCCGTGGTCGGCCACCTGGGGCTCACTCCGCAAAGCGTCCACCGCATGGGCGGATACCGCGTCCAGGCTCGGACCGTCGAATCTGTGCATCAGCTCAAGGCGGACGCTCTGGCACTGGCCGCAGCCGGAGCCGGAGCCATTGTGCTTGAAGGCGTTCCCCGCGAGGTAGCCGCAGCCATTACGGCCGAGTTGACCATCCCCACCATCGGCATCGGGGCCGGTCCTGATTGCGATGGCCAGATTCTCGTCTTCCACGACCTCGTCAACCTGACTTTTGCGCCAGCAGCCAAATTCGTTCGCCGCTATGCCGACGCCGGTGCGCTCATCCGATCCGCCATCGAACACTATCGCGAAGACGTCGAGCACCACGCGTTCCCCTCGGACGAAGAAAGCTATCACTTGCCCGAAGCAGCGCGCAGCGCCGTCAACAAAATGCAGAAGATGGGGACCTTGAGAAAAGTCTGATGAGAATTCTTCACACCGTAGCCGAACTCCGCCAGTGGTCCCGCGCACTGAGAAGTGCAACCCGCAAGGATGGCGGTACACTGATCGGCCTTGTCCCCAGCATGGGCGCACTGCACGCCGGCCACGCATCTTTGATTCGAGCCGCGAAAGCCTCATGCGGGCACGTAGCCCTCAGCATTTTTGTCAATCCCACGCAGTTTGGTCCCAATGAAGATTACGCCCGCTATCCCCGCACCTTGGAAGCCGACTGCGCTCTCGCCCAGGCCGAAGGCGCAGATGTAGTCTTCGCCCCCACGGTCGAAGAGCTTTACCCTGCCGGCGCAGCAACATTTGTCGATGTCGAGGGCCTCAGCAACCGCCTCGACGGCGCATCGCGCCCCGGCCACTTTCGCGGCGTGGCGACCGTCGTCGCCAAACTGCTCATCGCCGCAGAGCCTGATCGCGCCTTCTTCGGCCAGAAAGACGCGGCCCAGGTAGCCGTCTTGCGTCGCATGGTTGCCGATTTGCGCCTCCCCGCCGAAATCGTGGTCTGCCCTATCGTCCGCGAGTCCGACGGCCTGGCCCTCAGCTCCCGCAATTTGTATCTCTCCCCAGCCGAACGCGCCCAGGCACTAACCCTCAGCCGGGTGATCCGCCAGACCGAGACCCTGGTAGCTTCCGGCGAGCGTCGCGCCGGCGCCCTCGTCGAAGCTGCACGCCGGCTCTTCGCCAGCGTTCCCGAAGTTCGCATCGACTATGTCGCAGCCGTCGACTGGGCGACACTGGAGCCTGTGGAAGTCGCCGGTCCCGGCACCCTCTTCGCCGTCGCAGCCTGGGTCGGGCCTACGCGGCTCATCGATAACGCGATCCTTGGTTGAAAACGACTCGCGGAACAAGAACCCCATTGCAGGAAGTTCCACCCCAGTTGCAAGCTGGTAGCAATGCCGGAACTTCCTGATATCGCCGCATACATCACCGCGCTGGAATCCCGCATCCTCGGGCAACCGCTGGAACGGGTCCGTCTGGGTAGCGTCTTTCTCCTGCGGACGGCGGACCCTCCGATCACAGCGGTCGAGGGAAGAAGCGTCCGCGCCATTCGCCGCATCGGCAAGCGCATCGCCATCGGCGTCGAAGGCGACCTCTGGCTGGTACTTCACCTGATGATCGCCGGCCGTCTGCATTGGCGCCCGCCGCTGACCAAGCTCGCGGGCCGGAACGGACTTGCCGCCTTTGACTTCCCCTTCGGCTCCCTCATCCTTACTGAGGCGGGCAGCAAACGCCGTGCGTCGCTGCACGTACTTCGCGGCGAAGAGGCATTGCGCTCCGCCGATCCCGGCGGCATTGAAATATTCTCCACGGACCTCGACGGCTTCCGCGCCGCGCTCACCCTGGAGAACCGCACCCTCAAGCGCGCCCTCACTGATCCGCGCCTCATCAGCGGCGTCGGCAACGCTTACTCCGATGAGATTCTGTACGCCGCCAAACTCTCGCCCATTGCCCTCACCCACAAGCTCAGGGCCGAGGAGTGGGACCGCCTCTTCAGCTCCACCCAATCCACACTGACTCTGTGGATGGAACGCCTCCGCGTTGAAGCCGAGAAAGCTTTCCCGGAAAAGGTCACTGCCTTCCGCCCTGAAATGGCAGTTCATGGGCGCTTCGGCCAGCCCTGCCCGCGTTGCGGCGAAAAAGTCCAGCGCATCCGCTACGCCGACAATGAAACCAACTACTGCGCCCGCTGCCAGACCAACGGCAAAGTCCTGGCTGACCGCAGTCTCTCCCGTCTTCTCGGCTCTGACTGGCCGCGCACTCTCGAAGAGCTTGAAGCCCTGAAGCGCCGCTAGAGGGCAGTGGATTCGGGCACTGCACGCGCGCAACTGCTGTGTTGTCATTAAGAAACAAAACTTGCATTTTTTCTTGACACATCCTTCCCGCCTGCCGCAAAGTCATCTGCGCGACTCCTTTTCGGCCGGTCAGCCAGTGATTCCACCCCCACATCCCTGACTCCCGGTCCTTCGGAGGCGGATTTCAGTCAGATGTGGAGGGTTCTGGATGCATTATTTTCACGTCAACCATCTCGCCATCGTGGCTTCTGCCCTGATTCAGTGGCTTCTGGGCGCACTCTGGTTCTCGCCCGTGCTCTTCGCCAAGCCGTGGACCGCCATGGTCAACGCGCCCCAGGAAAACAAACACAAGAGCATGGTGGCCGGGATGATTACATCCTTCATCGTCAGCCTCGTTCTCTCGTTTGTCCTGGTGCACATTTTGCATTGGGCTGGCGCATTGACTTTTGGCCGGGGAGCTCTTGTGGGCTTCATTCTCTGGGCGGGCTTTATCGCCGCGCCGCTCTCAGCCGGCTACATCTACGAGAGCCGCCCGTTCAAGCTCTTCGCCATCAACACCGGCTACTGGCTTGTCGCTCTGCTCATATCCGGCGGCCTGCTGGCAGTCTGGCGTTGATCCATTGACCCATTGATCCACTGACCCATCGTTTTGCAACGGGCGATCGCACATTACAATCGACCCATGAGCAGAACTGTCATCGCAACCGACAAAGCTCCCGCCGCCATCGGTCCCTATTCGCAGGGGATCCGTGCGGGTAACCTCGTTTTCACGGCTGGGCAGATCGCACTTGACCCGGTCACGCAGCAAGTGGTCGCGGCCGGTATCGCGGAGCAGACCAAACGCGTGTTCGAGAACCTGAAAGCAATTCTGGAGGAAGCCGGCGCGAGTCTTGCGCAAGTGGTCAAGGCCACCGTTTACCTGAAGGACTTCAACGATTTTGCCGCCATGAACGCGGTCTATGCCACGTATCTGGCAGGGGACCGCGTCCTCCCGCCAGCACGCACCACCGTTGAAGTCTCCCGCTTGCCCAAGGATGTCCTGGTAGAAATCGATCTGATCGCGGAGGTCTGAAGCTGGGAGCACAACCAAATCCAGGTGCTCCATCCTTTCCCGTTTTTGCGGAATGGGCGGGAAATCACAAATCTCAACCGATCCCCGTTCAACAGGAGGTCCCCATGAGCGAGATGCCTGAAAAAATCCAACGCACTGAGGCCGAGTGGCGCACCCTGCTCACCCCCGAGCAGTATCAGATCCTTCGTGAAAAGGCCACCGAGCGCGCTTACACCGGAGTCCTGACCGAGAACCACGAGACCGGCAACTATCACTGCGCCGGCTGCGGAGCGCTCCTATTCCTGAGCGGCACCAAGTTCGATTCCGGCTGCGGCTGGCCCAGTTTCATGCTTCCCGCCGAGTCAAAGGCCATTGAAGAACATGAAGACCTGAGCCTAGGAAGGCGGCGCATTGAGGTCACCTGCGCCCGCTGCGGCGGCCATCTCGGCCATGTCTTCCCGGACGGCCCCGCGCCCACCGGCCTGCGCTACTGCATCAACTCCGCCAGCCTCACCTTTACCCGGCAAGAGCGGTAGACCGGCCAGGCAATTTGTCGAAGAGCCGTCTTCCAGGCACAACAAAACCCCGTCCGGCCTGGACGGGGTTCGTGTCGATCTTGAAACTAGAAGATACCAAACACAGCGGACTAAGAGCCCGCCATCGCTACGCCTTGGCGATCTTGCCCTTCTTGATGCAGGTGGTGCAAACCCGAATCCGCTTGGACGCGCCATTCACCAGCGCCTTCACTGCCTGCAGATTCACATTCCAGCGACGCCGAGTGATGTTGTGCGCGTGAGAGATGTTATTACCGAACTGCGGGCCTTTCCCGCAAATATCGCATACCTGTGCCATGATTTTGCTCCGAACCTTTGCTGTTTTTGTATCGCCGGACTTTGCCCCTCTGCGAGCGCCATGCCATTGAGTGCGCTGAACCTGGGCCTATCCGTTGCAGCTGCCACCGGAGCGCAAAGAGACACACTACTCCGCTAGCTTGCCGAATCCCCAGTATACCCCGAATTGCCTTCCGAGCCAAGCTGACCCGCATGGTCTTGCGGAATCAGTCTCCGAGCCCGAGCCCTGCCTGCTCCTACGGCCGTGGCTGCTTCATAAAGGATTGGCGGCGGCAGGATCGTCCATCTCCTGCTCAATGCCTGCCCAGTCCGCCACAATCACTCGATTCCGTCCCGTTCGCTTCGCCCGGTACAGCGCCCGGTCCGTGGCGGCTATCAACTTTTCGGGAGTATTCCATCCTTCCACGGTCGCCGTCGCGACTCCGCCGCTGGCGGTGAGGAACGAGCCTACGGGCGAACCAGGATGCGGCAATTCGATACGCGCAATGGCCATGCGCGCCAACTCCGCAAGTCGTGCAGCATCGGCAGAGTTTGTTCCCGGAAGAATCAAGGCGAATTCCTCTCCGCCAAAGCGCGCGGCTACATCTATCCGGCGCCGGGCAAGACGGATCAGCTCCGCTCCGAGCAACACCAGGTATTCATCGCCCCGCTGGTGCCCCTCGGAATCGTTGAGCGCCTTGAAGTGATCGAGATCCAACATCACCAGTGAGAGTTGCGATCCCGTTCTCGTCAGGCGAGCGCATTCCTTCTCGAGTGTTTGATCGAACGCCCGCCGGTTTGCCAGCCCGGTCAACGGATCGGTAAGAGACAGCCGCGACAATTCTTCATTGGCACGTTGCAGATCGGCCGTCTTCTCTTCGACCAACCGCACCAGCTCCCGCTCCCTTCTTCGTGCGCTCATCATCCGCAACCGCAGCGCAACCAACACCGCTGACAGGGGAATCAGTGTGCAAAGACAGATAAACCACCAGGTCCGATACCACGGCGTAAGGATTCTGAATGGGAACTCAGCCCGATACCCGCTCCACACGCGATGGCTGTCTTGCGCTTCAATTTCAAGCCGGTACTGACCTGGCGCAAGTCTTGCAAACTGCAGTTCTCTCTGCGCTGTCTCGGTCCAGGCGGAATTCGCCCCCTCAAGCCGGTAGCGAAACACAACCTCATTCTCTCGAGGCGCATTTGGCACGGAATAGCGTGCGACCAGGGAGTTCTCACGGATAGCGAAAGATGGATTGCTCAGCCCGGAAACATCCCTCTGTCCCATTGCAAGACGGGTGAATACGACCTGTAGCGGCGCATCGGGCAAGCTGCGCGGACGAGGCTTGAAACGAGAGAAACCTCCGCTGGTTCCAATCCAGATCGTGCCATCGGCTTCTTCGGCGAATGCGTTCAGGTTACAGTCGTCCCACGCCAGCCCATCGTTCGTGTCGTAGTGGCTCCAGCGGGAACCATCCCACATGTCCACACCCCGCTCCGTCCCCACCCACAGCCGCCCCGATGTGTCGAAATCCAAAAAATACACCAGTCCGTCACTCCCAGGCCGCTGGATACCCTTCTCGATGGTCAACGCGCCGGGCTTTGGTTCGCCGGGCTTTGGATGGATACGGTCGATCCCCCCTCCGAACCTGTAACCGACCCACATTGTGCCGTTCACGCCCGCGCCCAGAGAAAGCACTTCTTGATTGCTCAGCCCATCGGCGCGCGTCAAATTCCTCCAGTGCCCGCCGACGCCCTCGTAGAGCCCGCCAGCGCCTCCGGCCCAGATCGTCCCATCACTGCCCTCGGCAACCGCCCAAATGCGCCCGCGGGGAATGTCCTCGATGCGCGAGAAGCTTTGGTATGGAGCGCGGGCCACATACAAACCTGTCTCGGTCGCAACCCAAAGCCGTTGTTGACGATCGAAGCGCAGGGTGTACGCTGCCTTTCCGGTCAGGCCCAGGTCATCGCCAAACCACTGCACAGCGCCGGTTTGGGGTTGAATCCGGGCTACGCCATGCGCCTCTGTGCCCGCCCATAGTTCCCCATCGGGACCCATGCGCAGGCTGTGAGTGGCAAAGCTGTCCAGGCCCTGAAATCTCTGCCACGCGATGCCTTCTCCCCGGCGGGTGCCGCGAAACAGCCCACCTTCCGTGGCTACCCAGATCGAACCATAGGCCTGGGGCAGAATCTCGTACACGATATCGCTTCCCAGCCCGCTTGCAGTCGAGTAGCTCTCCCACTCCCCGTAGCCTCGCCACTGGGCCAATCCACGGCCAGCCAAGCCGATCCAAAGAGAGTGCTGACGGTCTTCGAAGGCTGCGTAGACGGTTCCGCGAAGGCCGTCGAGCCGATCGATCTTCTGCCAACCCTTGTGGCGCTGGATGAACAACCCGTCGGGTGATGGAAGCAGAATTTGCCCATCCGCATCCACTGAGGGAACGCCGCTCAGCGCGGTAGAAAGAAGGGAGGAACCGGGCCTGTGGAATTTGGATTGACCGGCCTCAAGTTCAAACACTCCCGCATTGCGGCCTCGCACCCAAAGATTGCCGTCGCGATCTTTCCGTATCGCCTGCCATTCCCGTTCCGGAAGTCCGCTGTCGCGTCCATAGACGCGAGTCCCAGTCCCGTCCATGCGGCACAGTTCCTGTCCGCACCCGTACCAGAGAGTGTCGCCCTCCACAAAAACGCCACCAGCCCCTGAACCGGAGGTTCCCGGCGCCTGGGGAAATCGTCTGTATCCGAATCCGACGTGGCCGGGTGAGTTAGAGAGCTCCACCAGGCCTGCGTCCGTCCCGATAAATGTGTGTCCCTTCCCGTCCGACTGAATGCCTTGAACCCAACTGACTGTCTTGAGAGCGACGGGAAGCCTCTCAAAGCGGTTACCCGACAAATGGTAGAGTCCGAAGTCGCCCCCTACCAGCAGAGACCCATCGGGAGCATCGCCAAACGCGGCGCCTGAACTGTACGGAATGCCCTGCGCCGGCCCAAAAGCGTCAAATCGCTCTCCGTCATAGCGGAAGATGCCATTTTCTGTACTTACCCAGATGAAACCCACGCTGTCCTGGTAGATCTTCCGAACGGCGAGGTTCTGGAGGCCCTCCGCGGAGCCGAAGTAGCGGAAATTGTATTCCTGGGCGCACAGCACCCCTGAGGCTAGCGCCAGAACGGCAAGTGCCCACGCATTGAATCTTCGGACCACTGGAGAGAAAAATCGGCAACTCAGCCGAGATTCATCAGGCAATGCTGGAGTTTGCGCTCCTCCCGCTGGCGGACGCTCCCATTCCTGGGCGATGGGGCATCTGGCCGGATCATGGCGTGTGTTCTCTATGCCGGACTCCCTGCTCGGAGCGAACATAGGAAGAGATTCTATGCGCAATGGAATCGGAATGGATTGGTCTTCAGTCACGTTGCTTAAAGAAGTGGTGGGCAGAGGCTGAATTGAACCGCCTGCGACTCATTTTGAATCATAGATTTACGAAATTATTGACCTTATCGATACGGCAAGGGATTGCTTCAGTGGTTCGTGACTGAGATTCGCCGCAGTTCGCATCGGATCCGTACCCCATCAAGCCTTATTGAAGACAAGGGCTCCCGACACTGTGCCGATGGGAATATGGCGACTGTTCGTCGCCATATTCCCGCATTTGCGTAAGGCATCGTGTTTAGTTCTTGATCTTCTTCAGCAGCCACGCCATGTTTTGTCCGAGTGTTCTCATGGTCTGAATGCCCTCCTCGTCCTTTTCCACGTCTCCAATCTCGCGGCCGATGCCGATGTTCCAATACGACGAACCGGGCACGATCATTTCACTTATCAGGAAGAAGTGGTTCAAAGCATCGAAGGCATGGATGGCTCCCGCACGGCGCACTGCCACAACGGCGGCGCCGGCCTTGCGGCGGAACATGCCGCCGTTGGCTTTGGAAACCAGACAGGCACGATCCATCAATGCCTTGATCTCCGGGGAGACGTCGGCGACATAGGTGGGCGATCCAAGAAGGATGCCGTCCGCCGCGTCCATCTTCTCGATGCAGGCGTTTCCTATGTCATTGGTTTGCGAACACCGGCGGTCCTTTCTTGCCGAACACTTGCGGCACGAAAGACAACCGTGAATCCTGGCCCCGCTCAGTTCAACGAGTTCGGTTTCAATGCCCTCTTTTTCAAGTTCCTTGAGGACGTAATGAAGGAGGATGGACGTGTTTCCGCCTTTCCTGGCGCTACCGTTGAACGCAACAACCTTCTTTTTCGCTTCCGTCATGAAGCAGTCTCCCTTTCCGGTTAGCCAGCATTACCATCAACTGGCTGTGATTCCAAACCTCACATTGTGTATCTTCGACACCGTATATTGCCAGGACGAAGGCCGACATCCGCCTCACACAGATCAATCTGCCTTACACGCCGAATGCTTTACGGTGACTGTTCCAGCAGAACAGAGGACGCTTGAGGAAGAACAATAGGCAGCAAGCCGCTTTTGGTGTCGAACTCGCGGCCTGTCCAGGCGTCCCTCCATGCAAGGGAATCGATCCGCCAGGATTCCGGGATTGCCAGCGTGGCATGGCGGGACATATCGGCGTCATCGCGCAGGCCCTCTTCCAGATTGCCTGCGAGGATGCGAAGCTTCCCGTCCTGAGTGCGCCAGGCGGCGATGTTCATTGTCTGCCTCAAGTCGATTTTGTCGGCGTGCAAATCAGAGTTCGTCTGAAGAAGTTGATTCAGCACGCCGGCGGCAAGCGCGTAAGGGGCACCCGCGTTTCCCCAAATGCTTGATAGAGGCATTTCTTCGAGCGACCTCAGATTCGGCGCGTCCCACGCGGCAACCCGCCGTACGCTGGCCGAGTTGAGGATGAGTGCTGGAGAGCCTTCCTCTGTATAGATCACTTTCGCGTCAGCGGACGCATAGCTGTTCGCATGGTGGCAATATGTATTGAAGTCCACCGGCATGTTCGTTGCCAGTTCCGGCGCCTGATTCGCCGCATTGCACATGCGAAGCTGCCCTTCAGCAGAAACCGCCCCGGCGCGCAGCCCAGCCAATCGAAGAAGCGTATTGTCTATGCCATTTGAAAAACTTCCAACCAGGACAACTGGTTGCCCGCTCTTGATGAATCGCCGGAGGGTTTCCAGATGTTCTGGAGAAAGATGAGACGGCGCTTGAACGACAAACAGGTCCGATTGAACCTTGGATAACCATTCAAGGCGCGTAGCGGACAGCAACGGAACGGGCCACTTGACCGCGGACCCCAACTGCTCGTCTATCCATTCATTCACGTCATGATCAGGAGCCGCATGGTCGATCTGCCACTGCATTGATTCGCGAGAATATACCAGTGTCGGTCCAAATACAGCCGATGTCCGTTGCGCATCCGCAACCGCCGCATTGATGTTGTCGGCGAGGAAACGCACATCTTGTTCGTCGAGCAGGCGCTCACCCTGATTGGCCCATGAAATGTAGGTCCCCGCCGGCATTTTCAAGCCATTCGGCGTGTTGACCGCTGCGTGCGAGTATGCCCAGATTCCCCATCGCAACCTTTCGGGCACGGAGTGGATGACATCCCAGCTCTCCCATGCGTCGAAGGTTTCCACCAGGGGATAGTGCCGAACCTTTGTATCTGCGAGGATGGCTGCGTGCGTCAGCATGTAGGCCAGTTGATACGTCCAGCCCTTGGTCGGAGCATTCCAGAACGATCCTTCGCGAATGCCAACCTCGTTCCACGCCCCTGCCCAGGTCTGGTCAACCCATATGTCCAAATAGCCTTGCCTGGCGATGGCTTCCAAATCCAGACCGTTTGATCGCCAGTCTCCAACAGCACTGGCTCCATTCGAATACATCATGACCAATGCATCAGGGTTTGCCAGTTTTGTTTCTTTGACCAGCGCCGCCACGGCATCGGTGGCCTGATGGATGACATCCGGGGAAGGAGCAACGGCGCCCCATGGACCGGCACGCTGATATGGAACCGGTGTACCGAAGGAATCGCGCAGCATAATCGCATCCAGGCCCAGAGATCGCGACATGCTTCCCCATTGAGCGGCGTATGCCTGATATACCGGCATTCCCTCAACGATTCCGTGGGGCAGTCCCCCCAACGGGTTCGTGTCTGCATGCAGATGAGCGGCGGGATCGAAGTAGCGGCCGACGTTAAAGTTGTCAGGCTGCATCTGGACGGGATTTGTAAATGCTTCAGAGTGCCGGTGAACCCAGGCCGCTTCCTCTCCGTATGCATTCGTCCATGCGTAATTCAACATGCCAACCTTTAGACCGGCGATGCCGCGTCGCGCTGCTTCCTGCTTAAGGTCAGCGATCAGCAACTTCACATCGCCGTAGGTCCAAGGATCGTAGCCCCGCCTCTTTCCCACTACCGCACCGGAAAAACGCGCCTCTGACTTTTTCTTCCTCTCCTCGGTAGTCCCGGTCAATTGTCCATGTTCATCGACCCATCGACTCTGACCGGATCCGGTGGGAAGCGAAATTCTCTGCGCCAGGTCACCGGACCATTCCATTACCGGGCTAACCGTCCAGCCGATATTCAGAATGACGCCACGGTATCCGCGAACTCCTGCAAAAAGGGGTCGGAATCTATCCCAGAACTCATGAGCCGACTTCGTCAAATCCTTCTGTCCGAACCAATACAGATCGATCTCAAGCCATCGATCCGTATCGACCGCAACCGCCTGCGTGTTCTGTCCACAAGATGGATGCGGGAAAACGAACAGGAATAGTCCGAGCAGGATGGCAACCGCCGCGGTGCGATGATGTTTCATGAGGCTTCCTCGTAGACCATTCATGGCTGCTTCCCGCGCATGAAACAGCCTCAACCAGCGTTGCCGCCACATCCGCCTTCTGCACCCCAACATGTTGACTGGAGCATGAGCGCGGCAAGCCCATGCCGGTCGAAGCTCGACCTGTCCGGAGCAGACGGAATCCGCCTGGCCGGATGGGTTACACCTGCGTTTTTCGGTACTCTCAAGTTTCTCACTCGACTACCAGAAAGAAATCGCCTTGCGGGCCACGGGACAAGAAGCGACGGCAGCAAAGTCAGGCGGTCCATTTAGGCGGAGGAGGAAACGGGAAGCGAGCCTTGGAAATGGGCGTGCCCACAACCTCAATGCGGTTCAGGTCACGAGCGCCTACGCCTAACTGTTCGGCCACCGCGAGCATGTTGTCAGAATTTTCAAATGGAGGAGTGCCGCGATCGGCCATGGGATCGAATCCCATCAACGCCACGGCAACCGCATCCGTTGACACGCAGTTCTTTCCCGCAATCAGCAAGCCGGGACGAACGGGACGAACCACGTCGAGGATCTCGTCATACGGAAACTCACCGCCTGACATGGTGTGAATCCCGTCAATGACTGCCAGGTGCACGGGCCTCGCCGCCACCAGGTCAGCAACCACTCGGGGCACGCGATAGCCAGGATCCGTTGAGCCATTGAGGTGAACCGGTTGGGGCGCGCTCTTGGGGGGCAAACGATTTCCGTCATGGAATGAGTCGCGGCCGCCGAACGGAGCAAGACTCGGTTCGTCTTTGGGAGCGCCATCACCGTAGATCGTGCATGGAGTAATACCGAAGCAATTCTTCATCGAAAGAGTGACGCCGGTGGTTAGATGCTCCTTCAGCTTAGCCAACGAGACGAAGACATCGCAGTCGCTATAGGAATGGTTCAGGTCGAAGCCCTTGTATATCAGCCCGCCGCCCGGAACCCAAAAGGTGGTATACGTTTTGCCGCGTCCCAGGAAGTTGGTGTTCTCAAATTCCACGCGCGGCGCCGCGTTCAGGAGATCCCCTGGCCGCCAACCCGCTGCGATCAAGAATTCCTCAAGCGGTTCGGCCGTCGACCAAGGACTTTCCAGCAGTCGAATGCGCTGCGCTCCTGCTTTGCCGAGCAGATGGACCGTAGCCCAGATGACCTGAGGGTGGACCCAATGGGTCATTTCCGGCGGCATGAAATAAAGCCGGTCGGTGGCATCACCCGTCATGTTGAGCTTGATAGCGACAGTTTTCCCGCGCACCAGCTTTTCCAACCCGCCGAGTTGATCGAACATGGTCGAAAGTACATTCACCACGTTCCGGTTATATTCGGGACATACCCCTACCGCAACGCGGCTTGCCGGCGCAGTCTGGCCCAGAAGCATAGAGGGCCGGGCGATGTACGCACCGGCTGCCATTCCCATTGCGCCAAGAAAACCTCTGCGGGAGCACTTCATCTTCATGCCAGACTCTCAATCTTCACGTAGAGTTTTCAGCAAGATGGAAGGTGAGTTCTGTGGATTGGCACGCCAAAGCCACACCGACCATGCCTTCATGCTGACCCATGGAGTTACATAACTAAAATCGCACAAAATCGTGCTTGCGGCTCACCAGGAGATGAACACCATTTGGAAGCTGATAAGGCTTCGGAAATCTCTGTACGCAACGACGATTCTGCCTTGAGCTCATTGTATATGTCATGGCCGAATACCCCCGCCAAGGGAGTTGGCGTGGAATCCCGGCGGCCCTGCGACTCGATTCATGCCGCGACACATAAGGGCTGGATCGCCGTGTGTGAAGAGACACCCTACCTTGCCGCGGGAGGCTGGCCGAGGGGGATGATTTCGACATTGCGAACGCGGGCGGGTTGGGCTCCGGGAGGAGTGGTTGTGGCATAGAAGCCGATGCCCTGGCTGGCTGCGGAGGGATAGACAAGGTTGGTGAGAACGGTTTCGCCATCTTCGGCGAATACTTCGATGGAGTTATTGTCCACAACGATCTCAAGGGGAATTGAAATTGCCTGCGGATGCTTGAGCGGGGCTGACACGCGGGCAGGAAAGTTGGGGGACCAAGCTGTCTGGCCGGAGTGTGTGCGATCGACAAAGATGTGGCCCGTTGCTCCATCGATGCCGACGACGATTTCTTCGGCGGCGGGATCATTGGGATTGGCGGAACTGCGGCGGAGGCGGATGCCGGCTTCAGCGGCCTCGCCGGGGTCGAGGTCCAAGCGCAGCACGTAGACGCCGCCGGACTGCTTTTGAGCGGCAAGGCGAGCATTGGCCTGGGCAATTGTTTGAAAGGATGGGGCACCGAACATGGCTGCGTAAGGTTTGCGGGCTGGGACCGGCAGGATGGGTCGCTGTACCAGCAAAAGAGGTTCCTGGCCAGGGGTTGGGGCTGGATGCGCGGGAGGCTGGCGGAGGTAAAGGCTGCGGGCGATGGTCATCTCTCCGCGGCCGGGCAGGGAGGGAAGCTTGCCGGCGTATTGCCAGTTGCTCATCCACGCGATCCAGAGGCGGTCCTGATCGGGTGGGATGTTCGAGAAAGAAGTGGAGGCGTAGAAGTCCTTGCCCCAGTCAGCCCAGTGGGGTCCGGAGCCGGGGTGATCCTCGACAAAACGGAAGCCATCAAATTGGCCGACGAAGTATTGATCGGCTGAGCCTCCAGCGGGACCTCCCGGATTGAGATTGACGCTGAGGAGCCAACGGCTGGAGACACGGTTTCCTTTGCCATCGCGGACCGGGAGTTCCATCAGGTCCGGACACTCCCAGACGCCGCCAACCGCGCCCGAGGGACCAAACTCACTGGCAAGATTCCATTGTTTGAGGTTTCCAGAGCGGTAGAAGCGGACTTTGTGCTGGCCGGGAAGTGAGACGGCCATGACCCAGCTTTGGCTGGACGCGTGCCAGAAGACCTTGGGATCGCGGAAGTCACTGAGACCGGGATCGAGGACCGGGTTGCCGGAAAATTTGGCCCAGGTAACGCCAGCATCGCGGCTCACGGCGAGATTCTGGTTCTGGCGGGGCTGAGGCTGCGCGTCGCCCGGGCGATTGGCAACCGAGGCGCCGGTGTAAATGGCCACAAAACAGCCGGGGGTCTTGCTGCCCGGTTCGCCGCAGAGGCCGCTGGTGTTGTCACGGTCTTCGACAGTCGAGCCGCTGAAGATCATGACACCGCTTTCTTGGGGCAAAGCAAGGGGCAAGTGATTCCAGTGGATGAGGTCGGGGCTGACCGCGTGGCCCCAACTCATGTGGCCCCATTGATCGCCGAAGGGGTTGAACTGGAAAAAGAGGTGATATTGGCCGTTGAGCAGGATGGGACCGTTGGGGTCATTGATCCAATTGGGCGGAGAACTGAAATGGAGCTGCGGCTGCCAGGCGGTGGCTGGCTCAGTGGATGGGGTGCTTGCCGGCTGCTGGGCAAGAGATTGCGCTGCGAAGGCCAACGCCATTGTCAGCAGGATTCCCCGCGCAATCTGTGCCGACTGGCGGCACCGGCTGCGGTTTGGAATCTGCTTGGACATGCGCGGGTGAAATTGCTGATTCAAAAGTGGTGGCCAGAGACGGGATTGAACCGCCGACGCCGGCCTTTTCAGGGCCGCGCTCTACCACTGAGCTATCTGGCCTCAGTGCAAACTCAAGTTGCAAGTCTAGGCGTGGACTCCGGGCGAAACCGGAAAAGGTGGGCGATTCCACGTTCAGTGCGCTGCAACAACTTGTGACAGTATACCAACTCTAATTCTCCGTGCAAAACCCGGGGCCGCACAAACCCTCCCCACACCACCATTCCTGCTCTACACTGGGAAACAATCATGCGCCACCCCGTTTGCTCTCTCGCTTTCCTCGCTCTGGCCGCGACCGCCGTCCTGCCCGCCCAGCCGCCCGCGCCCCGCACGCCCGAACCGGAAGCCCGGGCAGCCCGCGCCTTTGACGCCGCCTTGCATGGGGGCCCTCTGGCCTTGCGCGCCTTCCTCGCCGATTTTCCCAAGGGCGCCGACCTCCATGTCCACCTTTCCGGCGCCGTCTATGCGGAAAGCTTTATCCGCGCGGCCGGCGAAGACGGCTTGTGCGTAGACCCCACCGCTCTGAGCTTCGCCAAGCCTCCCTGCGCGGCCCCATTGGTCCCGGCAGCCCAATTGTCAGGCAACATGACTCCGGCCAACCAGTCCCTCTACGACCGAGTCATTGACTCCTTCTCCATGCGCAGCTTTGTACCCACACCCGGCTTTAGCGGCCACGACCAGTTCTTTGCCACATTCGATCGTTTTGGAGGGCTCAGCAAGCGCCATACTCCGGAGTGGGTCGACGAGGCCGCCAGCCGCGCCGCCGCCCAGAACCAGCAGTATCTCGAACTCATGCAAACGCCGCCTTTCACCCACGCGGCAACCATCGCCCGCGAGATCGGCTGGCAGCCGGACGCATCCCCAACGAGCTTTGCCCAGTTTCGCCAGGCTTTGCTCGACCGCGGCCTGCGCGATGAAGTCCTTACCGATGGCGAGGACGTGAGGTCAGCAGAAGCCCAACGCCTCCAGATGGAGCACTGCGGAACTCCGCAGGCAGCACCCGCCTGCCAGGTGGAAATTCGCTATATCTACCAGGTGCTCCGCGGCTTTCCGCCCGAGCAAGTGTTTGCCCAGACACTGCTCGGTTTCGAAACCATTCAAGCCAGCATGGACGCCCCCGAACCCGGCTTTGTCGGCATCAACTTCGTCCAACCCGAAGACGGCTTCATCTCCATGCGCGACTACACCTTGCAGATGAAGATGCTGGACTATCTCCACTCCGTCTACCCGCGGGTCCACATCAGCCTGCACGCCGGCGAGCTGGCGCCCGGCCTGGTGCCGCCCGAGGGCCTGCGCTCCCACATCCGCCAGGCGGTCGAGCTGGGTCACGCCGAGCGCATCGGCCACGGCGTGGATGTGATGTACGAGGACGACGCGCCCGCGCTTCTTAAAGAACTGGCACAGAAACACGTAATGGTCGAGATCAACCTCAGCTCCAACGAAGGCATCCTGGGGATCAAAGGCGCCGACCACCCCCTCCCCCTGTACCGCGCCGCTCACGTGCCTGTCGCCCTTTCCACCGACGATGAAGGCGTCAGCCGCATTGATATCACTCACGAGTATGTTCGCGCTGTTCTCGACTACCACCTCACCTACCGGGACCTCAAGCAGCTTGCCCGCACGGGCATGGAACACAACTTCCTCCCCGGCCCGAGCCTCTGGGCCGCTCCAGACGCCTTCACCATCCCCGCAACCTCCTGCAAAGCCGAGCCCCTCGGCGCGGACAAGCCCACACATGCATGCAAAGCCTTCCTCGACGCAAGCGAAAAGGCCGCCGCGCAGTGGGAACTGGAACGGAGGTTCCGGGCATTTGAGACCAGGTTCTGATCCGAGTTGTCGAGGCGAAGTCCCAGGTCTCGGAAGCGAGATCCGGGGTACCCTGTTTTGCGAGGGATTGCCGGGCTATTTTCACCTTCCCCCAACCGTTCTTTCCGTCCTACACTCACCCCATGGACAACGAACGCATCCGCGCCATCTGCCTGGCGCTTCCGCATGTGGCGGAGACACTGAACTGGGGTCATCACCTGGTGTACTTTGTGGGCGACAAGGAGATTGGCGGCAAGATGTTTGCCATGACCGATCTCGACGGCACAGGAGTCGGCGTGCTGTGGTTCCACTGCGGGGCGGAGCGCTTTCACGAACTGCTGGAACACGAGGGCATTTGCGCCTCGCCCTACCTCGCCAAGGCCCACTGGGTTACCCTGGAGCGCTGGGATGCCCTGCGGCCGCGCGAGATTGAAGACGAGCTTCGCCGCGCTCATGCGCTGATCTATGAGAAGCTTCCCAAGCGCACCAAGACCGTGCTGGCCCTGCCGGAGAAGGAGCGCGCCAGGGTCATCCGCGAACGCAAGAAGCTGCTGGCCGAGCGGGCCAAGAGCAAACGGGGTTGAAATCGGGGGTCCATGCAGCAGGTCCGAGACCATGTGCGTCCACTGCCGGGAACCGCTCGCTTCGCCGCTCCGTATCAACCCACGAACCACTCCGGGCGCAAGCCCACGCGCAATGAGGCGTTGATGCCATGATGAAGTTTCTCCTGTGGTGCATTCTTCTGGTTCTATGCTGGCCGCTGGCCCTCGCGGCTCTCCTGCTGTATCCGCTGGTCTGGTTGCTCCTTTTGCCCTTTCGCGTGGTTGGAATCGCGGTAGGCGGCGCACTGGAGCTGGTGAGCGCAATCATCTTCCTTCCCGTCAGGCTCATCCGGACCATCTGATTCCCGGCAGCCTTCCTTCTGCGCGTTCGCCGATGCTTATGCCACCCGCGTGGGACGTGAGTGTATCCGCGGCTCTCGACATCCCACCTGAAGTGCGTTAGCGTGAGCACCAGGACCGCGGCATTGGCCGCCGGATCCCGTCAAACAGTTGGAGGAAAAGATCGATGCGCAGAGTTTTTGGGGCAGTGCTGGCGCTGTTCCTGCTAGCCTCGCCGCTGCCGACCCAGACCCAGACCACGGACGACGCCAGCGTGAAGAACACGAAGCAGGCGCGCGCAATTCTCGACGCCATGGTTCAAGCCATGGGCGGGCAGGCCTGGCTCACCATGAAGAATTCCATGCGGCAGGGACAAGTGGCGGCCTTTTTCCATGGCAAGCCCAGCAGCGGCACCACCGAATACTGGGATTTTCACGCATGGCCGGACCAGGACCGCATCGAGTACACCAAGCACCGCGACGTGGTCCAGTTTTATCTCGGGCGCCAGGGATGGGAGGTCACCTACCGCGGCAAGAAGCCGCTGCCCCAAGAGCAGGTCGACGACTACCTTCGCCGCCGCGACCACTCCATCGAGACCGTCGTTAAGACCTGGCTCAACGATCCCCGGACCATCCTCATCTACGAGGGCCAGCGCCTGGCCGAACGGCACCTGGCGGATCAGGTGACCCTCATCTCGGCCCAGAATGAAGCCGTAACCATCCAGACGGACACCCAGACCCACCTGCCACTTCGCCGTACCTTCGAATGGCGCGATCCGGTCTACAAGGACAAGAACCTGGACGCCGAAGAGTATGACGACTACCACACCTTCGACGGACTCCCCACCGCATTCACCATCACCCGCTTCAAGAACGACGACATGATCCAACAGCGATTCCTGATCCATGCGGCCTATAACCAGCAGTTTGCGACTGATTTCTGGAGCGTCGACGCTGCCGAGCGCCGCATCAAGAAGTAGGGCCGCGCAGCCGCCGGGCCGCGATGGCCCGGCGCACCGACGCCCGCGCATCGTGCAAAATTTACCTCGCTGGTATGCAAGGAATGCATAGCGGAATACTGTGCCGCTGCGCTTCGCCTTGCGTTTTCAACAAGCTGCCGAGTGGCCTCTGAAATGCATCCTGGAGTGGAAGGGACGGGTCTGACCAGGTAAACCGGAGGGAATGGCATGCAGTTCGAGACATTGGGCTCCACGGAAAGAGGCACTCTGCTCAAGAGCTTGCGCGAATCAGCGAAGCTTGACTGCGCGGGCGCCGTCCCTGCGGAGAACAAGCCGGGGGCCCTGCCGGAACCGAATGGGCACATCGAGCTGCGCCGTCAGATGCTGACCTACGGTCAGCGATACGATACGCAGACAGGGCTGTTGAACTACCGCGCCTTTCAGGACGGGCTGAAGTCGTTGTTGCGGGGCCGGTTGCCGGGCCAGGAGTTCGCGCTGATCTGGGTCGACGTGCTGAATCTGCGCCGTGAATTCTCGCTGTGGGGCTCGAAGGGGCCTGAGGCGCTGGTGCGTCATGTTGCGGACGCGCTGCGCACTGCCGTGAATCCAGATGTGCTGCTGGGACGCTTCAGCGGCCGTTGCTTCCTGATCGCCATGCCGGCAGCCAAATTTGACCGCGGAGACAAGAGACGCATCCAGCGGGTCGTGGACGCCCTGGGGCCGATGCGCCTCTTCGGTTCGGAGATCAAACCGGAGTTGGCCGCAGGTGTGGCGTTTTACCCCACCGACACCGGATATGTGGATGACTTGATGCGCTTTGCCAGCCTTGCAGCCGCCCGCGCCGGGTACACAAAGAGCTCCAACGTCCTGACTTTCAACGCCAGCATGAACAACATGATCATGCGCGACCATCAACTGGAAGTGGAGATGCACCGAGGGCTGGACCGGGGCCAGTTCCGCGTTTTCTATCAGCCGAAAGTGGACCTGGCCACGGGGCAGGTGCTGGGCGCCGAGGCGCTGATGCGCTGGAACCACCCGGAATGGGGCCCAGTGGCGACCGCGGAGTTCATCCCCATCGCCGAGCGCTCCAGACTGATCCAACGCATCTTCGACTTCAGTTTGCGCACCGCCCTTAAGGACGCACAGCGCTGGAGCCATTCCGGTTTTACCCTGCCGGCCATCTCAGTGAATGCTTCCGCGGTCAACATCTCCGGGGAAGACTTTGCCCGTTCTGTCAACGACATCCTGTCGGAGATTCCCATTGCTCCCACGGAACTGGAACTTGAGGTAACCGAGTCGATGCTCCTGGAAGATGAGGAACTGTTCAGCGACCGCGTGCGGCAGTTGAAGGCCATCGGCGCACACATTGCCATCGACGACTTCGGCACCCGTTACACGGGATTCAAAATGCTCAGGGAATTGCCGCTGAATGCCATGAAAATTGACCGCTGCTTCATCCACGGCATTGATCGCTCTGCGGACATGCGGGCGCTGTGCGAAACCATCGAGGCCATGGCGCGCCAATTGAACCTGCGCACGGTTGCCGAGGGCATTGAGGAGCCGGGCGAGCTTGAGGTGATGCGCGAAATAGGCTGCGATGCCGGCCAGGGATTCCTCTTCCAGCGACCGATGCCGGCGGAGGACTTCCTCACATTCCTGCACGACTGGCCCGAGCGGATGCACACTCTCGGCTTCGTGGATGGCCACCACCGGCACAAAATCGGCCCTCTTGCCGAAGTTCACTAGACCCGATCAAAAAAACATTCCTGGCACGCCCTTGTTTATAATCCTGACGAGTGCGAAATGGACAAACCCATTCGCTCTTTGGAGCCAGAGAATGACGTTTGACATCCAGGAGATCCTGGGTATCCTCCCCCACAGATTCCCTTTTCTCTTTATCGACAGGATCGTTGAGTTCGAGCCCCGCAAGCGACTCGTGGCCATCAAAAACGTGACCATCAACGAGCCGTTCTTCCAAGGCCACTTTCCGGGCTACCCCATCATGCCCGGCGTGCTGGTTGTCGAGGCCATGGCGCAGGCCGGCGGCATCATCATGTTGGCTGAGATTCCGGACCGCGAAAACAAGCTCGTGGTCTTTACCGGCATCGAGCGCGCCAAGTTCCGCCGTCCGGTGACGCCCGGCGACCAGTTGCGCATCGAGGTGGACGTACTCTCTTTCAGAACGAGGGCCGGCCGCATCGAGGGCAAAGCGTATGTGGACGGCAAGCTGGCCTGTCAGGCGACCCTTACCTGCCAGGTGGTGCACCGCGTGCGCGAAACGTCCCCATCCACGCCCGAGCCTCCGGCAACGCCGGACGCGGGGAAACCGGAATGAGCGTTCATCCCAGCGCGGTCATCGCTCCCACAGCTATCATTGCTCCGGGCGCGGTGGTCGCAGAGTCCTGCACCATTGGTCCCTTCTGCACCATCGGCCCTGATGTGGAACTGGGCGAGAACTGCACCCTCATCTCCCATGTGGTTCTCGATGGCCATACCCGCATCGGCGCGCGCAACATCTTTCACCCCTTCTGTTCAATCGGCGTCGCCCCCCAGGATCTCAAATATGCCGGTGAACCAACCGAGACCGTCATCGGCAACGACAACACGATCCGCGAGAACGTAACCATCAGCCGCGGCACCGTGAAAGGCGGCGGCGTAACCCGCATCGGCTGCAACTGCCTGCTGATGACCTGCGCCCACATCGGCCACGACAGCCAGGTGGGCAGCCATTGCATCCTGGCCAACTCCGCCACGCTGGCCGGTCACGTGATCATCGAGGACTACGTCACCCTGGGCGCTTTCTGCCCTGTCCACCAGTTCTGCATCATCGGCCAATACGCTTTCATCGGTGGCGGGACGATTGTCACCCAGGACGTGCTGCCCTTTTCACTTACCTCATCGCGCCGCGAGAACAAGACCTTCGGCATCAACAAAATCGGCCTCGCGCGACGGGGTTTCTCTGCGCAGCGCCTGCAACGGTTGCAGAAGGCCTTCCGCCTTTTGCTCACCTCCAAACTGAACACCTCGCAAGCCCTCGAAAAAATCAAAGAGCTCGATGGCGAAGACGCAACTCTTATCGCCAAGTTCATTGAGCGCAGCAAGCGCGGGGTCATCAAGTAGCCATGAAGCTCGGCCTCATCGCCGGCAACGGCCGCTTTCCCTTTCTGCTGCTGGACGCGGCGCGCGCCCAGGGCCTGGCTGTCGTGGTGGCGGCGATCCGCGAGGAAACCGATCAGGAGATCGACCACCGCGCGGCCACGGACGACCACATCAGCGTCCATTGGCTCTCGCTGGGCGAACTCTCGCGCCTCATCGAGATCTTCCACAAGGAAGGCGTTTCCACGGCGGTGATGGCCGGCCAGGTGAAGCATAAGCAGATCTTTTCCAGCATCCGCCCCGACTGGCGCCTGGCCAAGCTGCTCTTGAATCTGCGCACGCGCAACACCGATATGCTGCTGGGCGCAGTCGCCAAAGTTCTCGGCGACGAAGGCATCGAAGTGATCAGTTCCACCGCCTTCCTTGAGCCGCTGCTGGCGCGGGAGGGCGTGCTCACCGCGCGCGCCCCGGATGAAGATGAGCGCAAGAGCATCGAGTACGGTCTTGGAGTCGCCCGCGCCCTGGCAGGCTTCGATATCGGCCAGACCGTGGTGGTGGCCGCGCAGGCTTGCGTGGCCGTTGAAGCCATGGAAGGCACCGACGCAACCATCGAGCGCGCCGGACAACTGATGCGTTCGTTGAAAGACGATTCCTCTGACGCCGCCACTACATTGGAACGCCGCCTGACCGTGGTCAAGGTCGCCAAGCCCGACCAGGATATGCGCTTCGACGTTCCCGTCATCGGGGTTGCAACCGTTGAAACCATGATCCGTGCCGGCGCCAGTTGCCTCTCCGTCGAAGCCGGGCGTACGCTTCTATTCGATCGCGATTCTCTGATTGAGCGCGCCGGTCATGCAGGAATTGCCATTGTGGCAACTCCGTGCGGATACTGAGATCGCAAGGTTTCTCAGAGTCCCGTTCAACCCATTCCCCATCCAACCCCTGGAGGTTCTTTGTGAGAAAAACTGTTGGCTTCGTTCTGGCCGCGATGGTTGTGCTTGCGGTTTCGTTCGTCGCAGTGCATGCGGCCGGTCAGTCGGTACCCGCCGTCGGGCAGGTTGCGCCCGGCTTCACTCTTCCTTCGCAGGATGGCTCCCAGATTTCCCTGGCGAGCTTTCGCGGCAAATGGGTCGTGCTTTACTTCTATCCCAAAGACATGACTCCGGGCTGCACCATCGAGGCCCATAACTTCCAGCGCGACCTGCCCCAGTACGAGCAGAAGAACTCAGTGATCCTGGGCGTAAGCGAAGACAGCCCCGGCAGCCACCAGCAGTTCTGCACCAAGGAGGGCCTCACCTTCCGTCTCCTGGCCGACATCAACCATACCGTGGCCGCCGCTTATGGATCGCTGGGCAGCTTTGCCGGCGTCCAAATGGCCAACCGCAACACCTTCCTCATTGATCCCACGGGAAAGATCGCTCATGTGTGGACGAAGGTAGACCCCTCCACCCACTCCATGGCGGTCCTGTCCGCGATTCCCAATCTTTCGGTCAAGCCCCCGCAGCCGCAAGACCTTTCAGTCAAGCCACCAAAATGAGAACCAGCGCCACGCGCACACAGGCTTCGCGGAAAATGGCCTGTGTGCTCTGGAGCCTGTTCCTCAACAGATACCTGAAATCGGACTGCGAACGATCGGACCCTCCGCACAGGAGTTTGCCGGTCGAACCCATGCGGTCCGCTGCTCAAGGAGAAACGGATGCCCACACAGCTTGCCCAGGATTTCCACGCCGAATTGAATACCTTGCGAACGGCATTGCTCGCCGTTCCTGCTGCGCTTGCTGACACTCCATGGCGCACGGGCGGCTGGACCCGCAAACAGATCGTCGGGCATTTGCTCGACTCGGCGGCCAACAACCGCCAGCGCTTTGTGCGCGCCGCCACCGAAGGCTGCTACGCCGGTCCCCAGTACGCGCAGGACGCGTGGGTGGCTGCTCACGGCTACGCAGGGCAGCCGTGGGAGACACTGCTGCGCTGGTGGCAGGCGGAGCACGAGATTCTGGCCGCCGTGGTGGACTGCATTCCCGAACAGCGGCTTGAGGCGAGCTGCGTGGTCGGCGCGGATGACCCGGTCACGCTGCGCTTTCTTATCGAAGACTACCTGGCGCATCAGCGTTGGCATTTTGACCAGCTCGCCTCCGGTGCAGCGGCTTCCTGAGCAACGAACCCATTTCCAGACGCAAAAAAGCCCGGCATGAGCCGGGCCCTTTTGCTTGCCTTACGTTGCCTCTTGCCGTTGTTACTTCTTCGCAGGAGCCTTCTTGGCTGCCGCCTTCTTCGCAGGGGCCTTCTTTGCAGGAGCTTTCTTCGCCACTGCCTTCTTGGCGGGGGCCTTCTTTGCCACTGCCTTCTTCGCCGGAGCCTTCTTGGCAGGAGCTTTCTTCACTGCTGCCTTCTTGGCGGGCGCCTTCTTTGCTGCTTTCTTAACTGCCAACGGTTTACCTCGTTTGGTGGGTTTGCTGGCGCGCTTGCTGGCCGCGGCCTTCTTGGCTGCGGTCTTTCCGCCCTTCACGCCAGTGCTGTTCTGTTTTACGGCGGATTTCTTTGCGGCCTTTTTCGCCACAAGTTTTTTCGCGACGGCTTTTTTGGCTGGAGCCTTCTTGGCTGGAGCCTTCTTCGCTACAGCTTTCTTAGCTGCAGCCTTCTTGGCTGCCGTTTTTCCGCCCGTCACGCCGGTGCTCTTCTTCGTTGCGGCGGGCTTCTTCGCGGAAGACTTCTTCTTCGCGGCCTTCTTCTTGGCCGGCTGCTTAACGGGTTCTTCCACAATCACAATAACCCCCTCTTCGACCACCGGCTCATCATCGTCCGAGGAGGTCATTACGCTGGAGGTTTCCACTTCTTCGTCTTCTTCGTCTTCGAAGTTTTCGTCGTGATCGGGGTCCAGTTCTGCGGGCTCCCCTTCAAGGTTGCCGTCATTCATCGCGTACATCCTGAACACTTCTTCCATCCCATTGCCTCCAGCGGCTAGCCGCTGACATCGTTTTGTTTTTGCCCCTTCGCGCCGCGGACGCATTCGATCCGCTTGCGCAAGTTATTGTAGCAATAGCTTGCACGCAAACGCTATCAAAACACAAGTATGTAATGAGATGCCTGTCTATTTTTGCTTCCGCCTGGATGTCTTGCCCTTTGCGGAAGCCTTCGATGCAGGGCGATTCTTCGCGTTCGATGCTCCGCTTTTCTTCGCGCTTGCGTGATGCGCGGGCCGTTGCGTTGAAGCCTTCGCCGGGGCCGTTGCATGCTCTTTCGTGTCACTCGTCGCAGTTGCTCCGCGACGATGACGACCGCCTGCCGTCCGCGACACACTCGACACACTCACAGGCTCGGCCACATGCAGACGCCGTCCCGGCTCAACCTTGACGCCGGCGATTTTGTTCCAGTGCCGCAACTGATTAAGCGAGACGCCGAAGCGATCCGCGATGGTGACCAGCGTATCGCCCTTGCGCGCGGTATAAAGCATGGCGCCGGCGCGCGCGGAACGCGCAACAACAGGAGCCAACGGCACAACAAGCGCCTCGACACCCGCAATGCTTTCGCTCTCGCTCAGTTGATTGGCGGCGGCCAGATCCGACACCGGGACGTGATAGGCGCGCGCTACGGACTCAAGGGTGTCATCGGCGGCAACGCGATGGTAGCGCCATGCGTTGCGCTTGGGCTCGGGAATCTGTGCGATGCGCTGTGCGAACAGCGTAGCCGTGCCCGCGGGTAAATGCAGATCGAACGAAGCATCGGGCGGCGTGACGAATCGCAGCAGGCTGGGATTCAACGCCACCAACTCATCCACCGGCGCGTTCACAATGTCTGACACCAGCTTGAGATCTACGGAATAGTTGACAGTCACCGTGTCAGTGAGTACTGGGGGATCGAGCGTTATATCGTCAAACCCGTACTGCGTGGGATGATTGGCGATGATGATCGCCGCCAGAATTTCCGGCACGTAATTCTTGGTTTCCGCGGGCAGATTGTTGCGCTTGTACAGTTCCCAGAAGTCGGCGTAGCCCGTCTTCTGCACCGCGCGCTGGACATTGCCCGCGCCCCAGTTATAACCAGCCATGGCCAGGTACCAGTCACCCAATTCGTCGTAGATGAACTTCATATAGCGGGCTGAAGCGCGCGTCGATTTCTCCGGATCGAAGCGCTCGTCCACATACGCATCGCGGACCAGCCCATAGTTGCCATGGGGCATGAACTGCCACATGCCGCCCGCGCCCGAATGAGCATTTACCGCCCGGGGATTGAAGCCAGACTCGGCCACCGCCAGGTAGATCATGTCCTGGGGCACGCCCTCTTCCGCCATGACCCGCTGAATCATCGCCTTGTAGCGGCCGGCGCGCTGGAACGAGTGCAGCAGCGTGTTATGACCGCGCTGCGAGTTGGCAAAGAAGTTGATGTAGCCGGCCACATAGTCGTTCACCATCAGCGGCAGATCGGACTTGGTGGTGGCCAATTCCGTCTTGGCCTTGGCCACGATGTTCGGATCCACCTCGAATGTCACGTCGCTGGCCACGTCGGCCGGTGAGGGCTCGATGGCGGGCACAAAGCCGTTGCCCTGCTTGAGCGCCTCCATCTCCAGCGCGTTGACCCCGTCGACGATGCGATCGAACTCCGCCTGCAACTGCTCGTCGCTCTTGATGTCGATGCCGCTCGACAGCATTAAATCCACGGCCCGGTCGAACTCCACCTTGGCCTCGGCCAACTTCCCTTTGCGGTAATCGGCTTCACCGTAGGCGTAAGCCTGCTCCACCTGTTGGATCAGCAGGTGGACTCGTTGCTGCTCGCGTGTTAACGGGGACGATGTGGGAGCGGCGGCTTGCGGCTGCGGCGCGGCGAGCGCAGGCGCGGTAGCCTGCGGCTGCCCTCCCTGGGGTTTTTCCGCCGGTTGTGAGGGAACGCATCCCGCCAGCGAAATTGCCAGCAGGGTCGAACCAGTGAAACGAAACCAATTCCCACGAATGCGCATGAAAGGATGCAGCCGCCACAGTCAGGATCAGCCCACGAAAGGCACTATGCCGATGATAAGCTATGCCATGGAGGCAACGCGCGCGACAAGGCGTATTTGCCTTCATTCGCCGGTCCCCGCATGGACGCCCGCTTCCTTCGCAACTTCGCGATCATCGCCCACATCGACCATGGAAAGTCGACGTTAAGCGACCGTCTTCTGGAACTGACCGGCTCAGTGACCGGACGCGAGATGCAGGCCCAGATCCTGGACGACATGGACTTGGAGCGCGAGCGCGGCATTACCATCAAGGCCCATGCCGTGCGCATGATGTACAAGGCTCACGACGGAAACACCTACCAGCTCAACCTCATCGACACCCCCGGCCATGTGGACTTCAGCTATGAGGTTTCTCGCTCGCTGGCCTCCTGCGAGGGTGCGTTGCTGGTGGTGGACGCCACCCAGGGCGTCGAGGCGCAAACCCTGGCCAACGCCTACCTGGCCATCAACCACGGCCTCGAAATCATTCCCGTCATCAACAAAATCGATCTGCCCTCGGCCGACATCATTCGCACCCAGGAAGCCATTGAGCAGGCCGTGGGGCTGGACGCCACCGACGCCATCCCCGTGAGCGCCAAAACAGGCCAGGGCGTGGCCGAGGTGCTTGAGGCGATCGTTCACCGCCTGCCACCGCCCACAGGTGACCCTGAGGCGCCCTTGCAGGCCCTTGTGTTCGATTCCTGGTTCGATGCCTATCGCGGCGTCATCGTACTCGTACGCGTGATGCAGGGCACTCTGCGCAAGGGGCAGCGCATTCGCTTCATGTCCAATGGAAAAGCCTTCGAGGTCGAGTCCATGGGCGTCCTGATGCCCAAGCCCGTGGAGATTGCCGAACTGCTCGCCGGGGAAGTCGGCTTCTTCGCGGCCACCATCAAAAACGTCGGAGACACCAAGATCGGCGACACCGTGACCGACGACACCCGGCCCGCCGCCGCCCAGTTGCCCGGCTTTGAAGACATCAAGCCGATGGTCTTCGCCGGCCTTTACACCGTGGACTCGCACGAACACACTCTGCTGCGCGACGCCCTCGAGAAACTCCGCCTCAACGACTCTTCGTTCTTCTTCGAGCCGGAGAGTTCGGTTGCGCTCGGTTTCGGCTTTCGCTGCGGCTTTCTCGGTCTACTGCACATGGAGATTATCCAGGAGCGGCTGGAGCGCGAGTATGAGCTGGACCTCATTACGACGGCGCCCGGCGTGCGCTACCACATCACGCTGACGGACGGCAGTATCCTCGAGATCGACAATCCCTCTCGCTGGCCGGAGCCGACCAACATCGAGGAGATTCGCGAGCCGGTCATTACCGCCAAGATCCTTACCAACGAGGAATACGTGGGCGGCATCCTCAAGCTTGTGGAGGAGAAGCGCGGCAAGCAATTGAACTTCGAGTACGTAACCCCCACGCGGGTGATGCTCACTTACGAGCTGCCGCTGAACGAGATCGTGCTCGACTTCTACGATCGCCTCAAATCCATCTCCCGCGGCTATGCCTCGCTGGATTATCAGCTCGCAGGCGAATGGGAGTCGCCCATGGTCAAAATGGATATTCTCGTCTCGGGAGAGCCCGTGGATGCACTCTCCATCGTGGTGCACCGCGACTTAGCCTACGAACGCGGCAGAGCCCTGGTTTCAAAGATGCGCGAGCTTATTCCCCGGCAGCAGTTCGAGGTCGCCATCCAGGCAGCTATTGGCGCCAAAGTCATTGCTCGCGAAACCGTAGCCGCTCTGCGCAAGAACGTTCTGGCAAAGTGCTACGGCGGCGACATCTCCCGCAAACGCAAGTTGCTGGAAAAGCAAAAGGAAGGCAAGAAGCGCATGAAGCGGATCGGCAAGGTCGATATCCCGCAGGAAGCTTTCCTGGCCGTCTTGCGGGTAGGCGAAGACCAGCAGAAATAGTCCTCTTCGGCAATGCAGGTCACTGTAGTTACCTCATGTTCATCAGAGAATGTGGGAAAGTTTTAAGATTCGGAGCCGATATATTCCTGCGGCGTCATGCCGTTGCCAGACAGCCCTGCCCCGGCATTTATTGATATATAAGGGGTTGCTGCGTCTATCAGAATCCAACAAGAGTTGGCAAGAGAAGAAATTGGAATTTATATCCGGATTTCACGAAGGCTTTCCACATTTTTTTCCACAAGAGCGCACAGTCGGAGCGGCTTATTCCGTTCCCCTCAAACTGCCTCTCCTTCGCCCTTCAACCTGCGCCTGAACAAAGGGGTAAGGCCCCGCTGCGCGAGGCCTTGCCGACCCTTGAACTCCGCGTCCTAGTGCGCTGCCGCGGGCTTGGGCGCTGCGGTCTTGGGAGCTGCCGGCTTGGGAGCTGCTGCCGGCTGTGCCGTCGGTGCGGGCACGCCCGACTTCACGTTATATGCTTCCACAACCGCCTTGGTAATGTCTGAGGACGGAGTCGCGTAGAGGATGGGACTCTGCTGCTGGGAAATATCCAGCACCATGGTGTATCCCTGCTGCTGGGCGTAGGTTGACAGAACGTCAAAGACCTTGGAGGCCAGGCTGGTGTACATCTGCTGGATATCCCGGTTGCCTTCGTTCCTCAAATCCTCGGCCGAGCGGTCCAACTGCTTCTTCTTCGCGTCGATCGTCTTGGCGCGGCTCGCACGCTCAGCCTGGCTCAGTTTGTCGCCCTGGGCCTGCAACTGCTTCGTCAAGCTCTCGATCTCGTCGTTGATCGCCTTGAGCTGGGCTTCTTTGGGCGCGTACTTCTTTTCGAGGTCGGCGTAGCCCTGCTGGCCCTGGTTGGTTTGGGCCACAGCCACCTGGAAGGAAATCACGGCAATTTTGGACGGGCCCGCAGGCGCGGCAGGGGGCGCCGTGGGAGCTGGCAGTGTTTGCGCTGAGACGCTCAGAGCCATGCCCGAGGCCAGCGTAAGAACGAATGCAAGAGAACGCTTCATTTGAATGGGAAACTCCTTCGGAACTCCTGTGCGGCTGTCCGCTTGAGGCCGATAGTGACACAAAGGCCCCGCAATGCGAGGCCTTTGCCTAGAGTGAGTGGACCTCTCGGCTAGTGCGCGGCAGCAGGCTTGGCTGCTGGCCTGGCCGCAGGAGTTGCCGGCCGCGGAGCCGCGGCTGCTGCTGGCTGCGCAGGCGGGGCAGGAACGCCCGAACTCACGTTGTACGCGTCGACGATCAACTTGGTGATGTCAGTTGTGGGGCTCGCGTAGAGAACCACAGGGGCTTGCTGCTGGCTTCCGCTGCCGTCCACCACCAGTGTGTAGCCCTGCTGCTGCGCATACTTCGCCAGAGTGTCGTAGACCTTCGAGGCCACGCCGTTGTAAATCTCCTGCATCTCTCCCTGGAGATCGGTCTGCGCGTCCTCGGCAAAGCGCTGTGCCTGCTTCTTCTTGTCTTCGATGATCTTGGCGCGATTGGCGCGCTCGGCATCACTCAGCTTGTCGCTCTGCGCCTGCAACTGCTTCTCAAGGGCGTCAATCTCATCGGACAGCGTCTTGAGCTGGGCGCGCTTTGGTTCGTACTTCTTTTGCAGATCGGCAAAGTTGCGCTGGAACTCGTTGGTTTGGCCTACTGCTGCTTGGAAGGCGATCACCGCAACCTTGGCTGGGACGGCCGGCGCCGCAGGCGCGGGCGATGTTTGGGCGGCGGCGCTCAGGACCATGCCCGAGGCCAGCGTGAAGGCTATTGCTAGCAAACGATTCATTTGAATGTAAAACTCCTTCGAAATTCCTCTGTGGCTGTTCGCGTTTCAGCGCGAAATCGAGCCGGTGCCCCCTGAGAAACCATACCGTCTTTCTTCCACCCCAGCCACAAAGACCATTCATTGGGGGGCCCGGTTTCCTCCCCAGCAACCAAGACCTATCGCTGGGAACCCCGGTTTGAGGCGCTCCGCGCCAGATGGGGCAGAGACGGATCAAAGACGTGCGCGGAGACGTCAGTAGGAACTGCATGGATTATAGGAGCGCAGGGTAGGAGCGTCAAACCGCCAAACCGTGAAATTTGTCATGATTCGCTGAGAACTCCGGCTTTCAAAGGCGCGGTCAGGGTTGCGCGATCCCGGCAGGAGGAACAATCCCGAAGCGCTGCAATAGTACAAACCCAAGCCCAGCAAGGCTCATGAGCAACAAGAGTGCTGCCAGCACATAGAACGGTATCTGGAGCACCGGCCAGGCCTTGGCTGGCAGTTGGTCGGCCAGCTTGTCGCCCAGAGTGTCATTGAACCGGGTCGGCTTATCCTCCTCCTCGTCCGCTGGCCGCCACTCCGAGGCCAAAAACGCTGCGCGGGCGTTGGAAAGCAGGAGAGCGGCGCCAATGATTGCCAGAATCCCCGGGAACTGGCCTTTGGCCATGCTGTAAAGCAAGCCAACAAAGAAGATGGCGAAAACCAGAGCAGCGGCGGACCAACTGCTTTCCCTGACCCCCATGCCGCCAATCAGAAAAGCCAGCGCTGCCGCCACGCCGGTGACGATTATGATAGGGTTTCCAGTGAGCAATGCGACCACAACCTGAAAGGCCGCAATGATCAAACAGACCCAGAATCCCTGCCGTCCAAGATAGTCCACATCCCAGGCGTTCTCCACCGTCGGCCAGAAGATACTCTTCAGGCGGCCGTCAGAGCGCTTGCTCTCTCCAGACAATCCAAGTGTTTGCATGGCTGCAAGTCTGCCCGACGGCGCAGTCTGCGACAAGTGGCATAGTTGTTAATTATGAAGAAGACAATAGAGCGGTTCTCCAATTCACATGCCCTTTCCAGTTCTGTGCAAGGTGACTTTTTTGAGGAAAAAGCCACTCAGGGGTTGTGCTCCAGGGTATGGCAATTGGAGAACCGCTGTAGCCTGGGGCGCAAAGGAAAAGGGCCGCTCATGGCGAGCGGCCCCGAAGACTCCGGTCAGAAATCTCTCGTCTAGAAGGTCGTGGAAACCGTCAGGCGGAAGGTTTTGCGCGGCTCCCGAAACAGGTACTGCGCACCGTAGCCCGCCAGCGCCTCCTGGTATGTGTAGTCGCCCGCACCGCCGGTTGGGAACAAATCGCGGGTAATCAACTCTGCCGAGCAGCTCTGCTTGTTGCCGCCAAGAGTGACATCGTTGCAGTAGGGCTTCTCATAAAGGCGCAGAGGGTTATACGCATAATAGAGCCGGACGGGCGCATTGATGATCGGCATAATCACCGAAAGCTCGGCGCCGGTGGACATGCGCGGAACGAAGTTGGTGCCGGCGATGGGCCGGATATTCGGCCGGAACCCGACCTGCGAACCCGGAATGCCGCCTTGGCAGGAGCCGTTGTTGTATACCGGGCATCCATACAACGGCGCTGTGAGCGAAGCAAAGCCCTCGGGACTCTGTTTCAACTGCCCGTGGTTCAGGGCTGCGTCGACGCCAAAGTCGTCAAAGAACGCGAAGGTGACTGTGCCTGCGATGGGAATGCGGTACTCGACATTGCTTGAGAAGTTGGTATCGCCGCCGATGGAGGCGATGCCGTAGATCGGCAACGGCACCTGGATGCACTGACCATCTTGCGGATTGGTGGGGTCGCGCGGAACGCAGTTCCCGTCCGGATTGGTCAACTGAACATTGACGCGATTCGGCACATAGCCATAGGGCGTGGCGCCGCGGATATCGAAGCCGCGCAAATCGGCCTCGCCACCGGCGTAGAAGCGGTTGTTGGGCGGAGCGACGTCGCCCCCAAAGCCTTGCACATAGCCCAACTGGGCGCGCACCCCGAGCACGTTCCGCCCGGTGGGTGACAGTTCCAGGTAATGGATGGGCATGAAGGCCTTGTAGGCCACCAGCGGTGTGATGTACCGGACGTTGCCGCCGATGCCCGCTACCTGCAACACCGCCGTGTATTCCTTGCCACTGCGCGGGCGCAGCGGGTTGTTCACGGTGTTGTAGATATAGCTGAAAGATGCCGAGCTGTTGACGATGCCTGCCAGCGCGTTCGATCCCTGAATGCCCGAGCGGAAGCTGATCGTCTGGAAAAAAGTCTGCGAGGCCGTGCTGAATGCGTTAATCGACGACTTGGTCAGCGAATACGTCATGCCCACCCGCTGGAAGGCGTGCCGCTTCAGCGGATAGCTGATTGACATGTTGAAGCCGGTCGAGGCCTGGTTATAGTTCTGCGTCAGAGCCTGCTGCGCCGAACTCAGGTTCGCCGAGAGCCCGGTGGTCGTCTGGTAGTTCTTCGCAGCGTTGTAATCCTGCTTGGCGTTGAAGATCTGGAAGCCCAGGTTGAGCGGCCTGTTGCGCAGGTAGGGCTGCGAGAAACCGAATGTGAACTGGCGGCTCACGTCGCCCAGGTTACCCTGTAAGCTGAGCGTTTCACCGAGACCCAGAAAGTTGTTGGTTTGATAGTTCACGCCCAGGAACGCACCCGATAGACCGCTGACACCGCCGTTCAGGCCAATCGAATTCTTCCCCTTTTCCTTTACCTTTAACAGAAGGTCCACCGTGCCCGCCTCGGCATCCTGATGGGCCTCGGAGTCCTGTTCCACCTTGAGCGGCTCGAAGTACTCCAATTGATTCAGGCGCAGAAGGCTGTACTCCCACAACTGCGAGTTGTACACCTGGCCTTCTTCCAGCATCAGCTCGCGCCGGATTACGCGGTCGCGCGTAATCGTGTTGCCCTGGAACTCAATGCGTGAGACGAAGAACGGCTTGCCCTCGTCGATATCGACCGTCAGAGAAACGGTCTTCTTCTGTTCGTCGAAGTCGGGCTTGGGGATGGCGCCGAAGTTGATGTAGCCCATTTGCCCGTAGGCTTTCTTCAGGTTGTCGAGGCCTTTGGCAATGACCGTTGCGTTGAACCAGTCACCGTCCTTGATGGCGAAGGTGGCGCGCATGGCCTTGAGGTTGCGCTGCGCGGAGTTGCCTGTGAAGGTGATAGTGCCCAGCCGGTAGCGCGCGCCCTCTTCAATGGGCATGAGAATGTCAATGCGCTTGCCCTTGTTGGGACGGAACGTGAACAGGTTCAGTCCACCCTGGTCACGGATCTGCGTCTTCGGCTCCTCGACTGCCGCGTTGTAGTAACCCTTGTCCCGGTACGCCTGCCGCACCCGCTCGGTATCCTCCTCCAGCTTCGAGGCGTCGAAGGTCTGCGCAAACAGATTCTCGAAGAAGATCGAATACGGAATGCCGATGGGTTTCAGGTTCTTCATCGAACGGCGCAGCAGAAGGCCGTTGAGATGCTGGTTGCCGGTAAACTTGATCTGGCCCACCTTCACTGTCGGGCCTTCCTTGATGTTGAAGTTCACCTGCACCGAGGCGGGCGGAATCGTCTTCACTTCAGTCTTGATGGACGCGAACTGGTGCCCATGCTCCGACAAAATGTCTTTGAGCACGGTTTCAGCCCGCTTGATCCGGGCGGGATCAAACTGGCTCTCGACCGTGAGACCGACCTTTTCCTTTTTGAAGCGGTCCAGCACGTCCGACTGGGAGACGGCGTTCAGCCCCTTGTAGTTGATCTCGCGGATGGTGGGCTTCTCCCGGACGAAGATGTTCAGGATGATGCCCTTCTCAGAATCCTCGCGCTCGATTCGCAGATCGTCAAAATACCCCGTATTCCATAACGAGTTGAAGTCGCGCTCGATGGAGATCGGGTCGTATTGATCGCCGGGGTGGGTAAAGAGCCGCGCCAGCACGGTCTCCTTGGGGATGCGCCGGTTGCCAATGACTCGAATCTGGTCGATGGTCTGCGGCTGCTGGGCCAACGCTACACCGACGGTCATCGCCAGCACCAGCAACAACATCATGCCCGCCAGGCAACTGATGCCCGGCCTGCTGGTCGAGGACCGCAAAACGCGGCTGATACAGGTGCGCTTTGTCTTCACCGGGCTAAGGCCCTGCGTCGAGCAAAAGTACTGGTGCGGTCCATAGTTCGCCTTCAGGTTCGGCTTCACGGGAAGAATATCGACACCCTCACTGCTGAAAATCTGATCCTGCCTCGAGGAAAGACTGATTTTACCACCCCAGCGACCAAGACCTGTCGCCGGGTACGCCGCCTTTGAGACCCAACCCACAGTCTACTTGAACCAGATGGGTTGGGGCCCGAAGCAGACAGCGAAAACCGCTGTGCAACCCCATCTCTCCTTATCGCATCCCTTTTAGACGCAGGTCGGGCGCACATGACATCTTGCTTGCACGAAGGTTTTCCCATGACCGGACAGCCGGAAAGCTCGGTTTATGAATTTTCTGCCTCGCTTCTTGACGGCCGCACGGTCAGCCTCGGCACATTCCGCGGCCGGGGCCTGCTGATTGTGAATACCGCCAGCCGATGCGGCTTCACGCCGCAGTACGCGGGCCTCGAACAGCTTTATCGCGCCTACAAAGACCGCGGTCTTGAGGTGTTGGGCTTTCCCTGCAACCAGTTTGGCGCCCAGGAACCGGGCTCAGAAGCCGAGATCGGCGCCTTTTGCGAAAGAAATTATGGAATCAGCTTCCCCTTGTTCGCCAAGATCGACGTCAACGGCCCCCATGCCCACTCCCTTTATCGCTTTCTCAAAGAGCGCAAGCCTGGAATCTTCGGCACCCAGCGCATCAAGTGGAATTTCACGAAATTTCTCGTCGACAGGAAGGGCAACGTGGTGGGGCGCTTCGGGCCTTCGACCCAGCCAAAAGCCCTGGCAACCGCAATCGAAGCGCTGCTGAACGACTCATAGCCCATGCCGCAGGCGCGGCGGTCCGTTTTGCGACTCGCTCTGAACAAGCACGGGGCCCTCAAGCTTGCAGGGCTTGCCACATCCCCTGGGCCGCGAGCCCGGCCCTGCGCGTGTTACCGAAGTCGCTTTCGATTCGCCCGCTTTCCGCATCTTCCGTGGCGCCTGAGGTATGCTTGCTGCATATCTGGCTCGAACGCCCGCGCTTTTCCGTAATCCGGACAGGCCTTCGCAGAGAAACCCAGCGCCGGGAGGCAATGATGCGCCGAGATCTTCCCATGATCCTGATTCGGGTGATCGTGGGTCTGGTGTTCCTCACCGAAGGCATTCTCAAGTTCTTGCACCCCGATGAGCTGGGCGCGGCACGTTTTGCCGTGCTCGGCCTGCCCTTCCCTCATCTGCTGGCGCCGATCGTGGGCGGCATCGAGATCGTCGGCGGCGTGGCAATTCTGCTGAATTTTTATGCAGGAGATGCCGCACTGCTGCTGTTGCTGGTCATCCTCGCCGCAATCGTCACCACCAAGATGCCCATTCTGCTCGGCCGTCCTCTGGGACCGTTTCCGCTGCCCAGCCTGACCCATTACGGCTGGTTGAGCTTTCTCCACGAGACCCGCACCGAGCTCTGCCTGTTGTTCGGCTCCCTGGCCGTGCTCATCGACTCAGGCCTCCTCATAGGGCGCAGGAGACATTGGTACCAATCCGGGGATTCCTAGGGAGCCGCTTGTGTTCCGAAGCACACCACTTTGCATCCAAATGATGCCTTTCGGGGTAATTCCAGACCAGGTGGATGGCCGATCAGGCCCTGTCTCCGAATTGGCATCTATTTATGCGGCGCATATGCAAATCCGTGCTACACTCGTTCCAATCGTAGAATTCGATTAGAAGTCCTTGCCTGTTCCGGTTACCGCCTGCTCGCAACACTTCCACATTGCGTTCGCGGTAAATCAGTAAAGAGGAGCAACATCATGGAAACAGGCACAGTCAAGTGGTTTAACGACGCCAAGGGATTTGGATTTTTGAGCCGCGAAAACGGCGAGGACGTCTTCGTCCATCACACCGCCATTCAGTCGAACGGCTTCCGTTCGCTGCAGGAAGGCCAGAAGGTTCAGTTCAACGTGACCAAGGGCCCCAAGGGCTGGCAGGCTGAGAACGTTCAGGTTATCTAAGGATTCACTCCGAGTAACCGAAATGGGAACCAAACAAAAGAGGGAAGGCATCGCTGCCGTCCCTCTTTTTGTTTGATGCCCAAAATTGCCGACTGCGGCCCCGAATGCCGGACGGTGAGTCGAGAATGCTATGCGGCCGGTTTGAGACTCTTGATGCTGACCTGCGGGATCGCCGGGAGAATGGGTTCCCTGGGTGTTTCTGTGGTGCCTAAATATTGCAGCACGTCGTTAATGGAATCTTCAAATCGTGAGCCGGTCTTGTGAGTGGCTTTTACGCCTTTTGCGACAAGCTGGCAGACTTCAAAGCGGTTCATTCCCTGCGCGAGCGCGCGGTGAATCTGGTCGGAACGCATAACGGACTCCGGTCAACGGGTTGATTGTTGCGTGGGGTGCGGAGCTCGTCAGAAGCGGTGAGGGGCCGGAGCCGAGCAGACTGGCCAATTTTTCAGGTCTAGCTTCATTGTACGCCGGAAATGGATGGGGTGCCGTTCCTGCGCACCGGCCTTGAATAACCGATCCCCAACGCCAATCCGGACTGCGACGACAAAGAGGCGGCTCCTCCCGCGCGTGCGGCGCTTTCGTCAGCCGGAATTCCCTGTTAACATAGACGTCACGTCCACCCGATTTGCGGGAAGTTCTGAATAGATTGCAGCGAAAGAGGTTACATGTGGCTGATACCACCAAGATTGAAGATAAGCTGGAACGAAAGAAGCTGAAGCGCACCGCGCGCAAGAAGGCCGCCCCCAAGGCGAAGCGAACCGGACCACGCGGCGAAAACAAGAGAAAGCTGAAGAAGTTGGCACGCGGAGTGTCGAAGCGCTAGGCTGCCGATTTTAGTCCATAACGAGGTTCCGGCCCGGCCAGCTTAGGCTGGGCGGGAACCCACAGTGTCTGTATCGAAAGGATGAGGAGAACTTCCCTGCCCAGCCAACTGCTTGCCCGCAAGTCGATCGATAAGCTGATCAGGGATTCGGAAGAACCCGAGCATGCTCTGAAGAAGACCCTGGGTCCGTGGTCGCTGACCGCGCTCGGCATCGGGGCCGTTATCGGGTCGGGCATCTTCACCGTCATCGGCACGGCGATCTCCGGGGAAAAGTTCGATGTCCCCAGCATCCCCAATACGCCCCTGGTGCACTACATCATCACCCACACTGCACTGGCAGGGCGGCCGGGCGCCGGTCCGGCGATTGCTCTTTCGCTGATCCTGGTGGCCATTGTCTGCGCCCTCACCGGGCTGTGTTACGCCGAACTTGCGTCCATGATTCCCATCGCCGGTTCGGCCTATACCTACACCTACGCCACCATGGGCGAGCTGATCGCCTGGATCATCGGCTGGGACCTGATCCTGGAATATGCGGGCTCCAACATGACCGTCAGCGTAGGCTTTGCCGCCCATGTTGTGGACCTGCTGGACTGGTTCGGCCTGCATCCCTCGGCCATGTGGATCTCGCCCGCCTACCTGCCCGACGGGCTGCAGGATCTGGCCGGCAACTGGCTCTACCACCCCGGCTGGCACTTCGGCTTCAACATCCCCGCCTTTCTCATCGTTCTGATACTCACGGTGATCCTGGTGCGCGGCATTCGCGAGTCGGCCAGCACCAACAACATGATGGTGAGCATCAAGCTCATCGCCATTCTGATCTTCGTTTTTGCGGTCATCAGCTTCATTCATCCCGGCAACTGGCATCCGTTCATGCCCAACGGCTGGTCCGGCGTACTGACCGGGGGATCGATCATCTTCTTCACCTACATCGGCTTCGACTCAGTCTCGACTGCGGCCGAGGAGTGCCGTAACCCGCAGCGCGATCTGCCCATCGGCATCATCGCCACACTCGTTGTGTGCACGGTGCTGTATGTGGCCGTGGCCGTCTGTCTTACTGGCCTGGTGCCCTGGCAATCGATGGTTGACGACGGAGCTCCGGTGGTCAACGCGCTCAAGAAGCTCTCTCTGCTCCCCGGCGGACATTCGCTCCACTGGATCCGGCTGGTGGTCCTGTTTGGCGCCATCATGGGCATGCTCTCGTCGATCCTTGTCTACCAACTCGGCCAGTCGCGCGTATGGTTCTCCATGTCGAGGGATGGCCTGCTGCCCAAGGTCTTCAGCGACGTGCATCCTGTCTTTCGCACCCCTGCCTTTTCAACCTGGGTGGCCGGGTTCGTGGTGGCCATCCCCTCTGGCCTGTTCGACATCGGCACGCTGGCCGATCTCTCCAACATCGGAACGCTCTTCGCCTTCGTCCTAGTCTCGGTGGGGGTGATCGTGCTGCGCTATCGCGAGCCGGAGCGCCGCCGCGGCTTTCGCGTACCGGGCGGACCGATTATCCCTGCACTCAGTGTGATCTTCTGCTTCCTGCTTATGGCTGGATTGCCGATCATCACGTGGTATCGTTTCCTCATCTGGCTGGTCATCGGCCTCGTCATTTACTTCTCCTACAGCCGCCACCGGTCGGAGTTCGCCAAACCCCGGTAGAATTCTAAAATGCTGGAAGTTGAAAACTTCATTCGCCGGCTCCCCAAAGCCGAGTTGCATCTGCACCTGGAAGGAACCATCCTGCCCTCCACGCTGGTGGAACTGAGCGCCCGCCACGATGAGCATCCGATCACGCTGCCTGAGGCCGAAGCGCTTTACCGTTTCACTGACTTCACTGGCTTCATCGAGGCTTTCAAGACCGTCTGCCGCCGGCTCACCAGCCCCGAGGACTACGAACTGGCCGCCTGGCGGATGATGGAACACCTGGCCAAGCAGGGAGTGGTGCACGCCGAGGTCTTCATCTCAGTGGGCGTCATCTACGTGGGCCGCAATCACGATCCCAACGCCTTTGAACCTATCTTTGCCGGTCTGGAACGTGCCAGGGAACGGGGCGAGCGCGAGTTGGGCATCTCGCTCTATTGGATCTTCGACGCCGTGCGCCATTTCAGCGTCGAGGAAGCGCAGCGGGTCTTTCGCAAGGCCGCCGAACTGCGGCCGCAGTTCCCATCGATCATCGGCATCGGCCTGGGCGGCGACGAGCGGCTGGCCGGTTCAGAGCCTTTCCGCGCCATCTATGCCGAGGCTGCGCAGGCCGGCTTGCGCCTTACCAACCACGCCGGCGAAACCACCGGGGCCGAGGCCATCCGCGAGGCGCTCTCCATCGGCTCGGAGCGCATCGGTCACGCCCTCTCGGCCATCAAGGACTTCTACCTGGTCCAGGAACTGAAGGAGCGCGGCACACCGCTGGAACTGAATCCCACCTCGAACGTGCGCACCGGGGTCTGTCCGTCGTTTGCTGAGCACCCGCTGCGGCGCTACTTCGATACCGGCCTCCTGGTAACGCTCAACTCCGACGATCCGGCCTTTTTTGGCTCCGATGTAGCCAACGAATATCTGCTGGCCCACGCGGAGCAGGGCTTTGCCCGCGAGGAACTGCGCCAGTTGGCGGCTAACTCGATCCGCGCCAGCTTTCTTCCCGAGCCGGCAAAGGCCGCCTGGCTCTCCCGGATCGACTCTACACACTAAACAAAAGTGGTACGCTTGCCTTCCGCCTGGAATGTCCGTCGGAATGAAACTGCGGTATCATGCCAGCAGGAGGTTACAGCCCATGGGCACTGAACCCGAAGAACTCGCGCTGTCGGAAGAAGCCGCCGCAGAAGAGAAAAAGGAAACCAGGACCTTGCGCGTGATTGGCTGGTTCTCCGTAGGCATGGCTGTAGCCGCACTGGGCATCTACCTGGGCGCCGAACTGCGCAACCGCTACAAATTCAAACGGCGCACTCCCTATGACTTCTACGCGAACGCCGGGGAACAACATGCCAGCGAGTTCGGGATGGGCATCTAGATCCAGAGCCACCGACCTCGGGAAGACCACAGAATGCCGCCTCTGGGCGGCATTTTGCATTTCTGACCTGTTTTCAACGATCCCCGCACACACCCTGCCTGCGTTACCCTAAGGGCTTATGGGCCGCATCCGCATTCTTCCCGACCAGGTTGCCAACCAGATCGCCGCGGGCGAGGTGGTGGACCGGCCGGCTTCAGTGGTGAAGGAACTGCTGGAGAACGCCCTGGATGCGGGCGCCAACCGCATCCGCGTCGAGGTCGAGGCCGGAGGGCGAAAGCTCATCCGCGTCAGCGACGACGGCCACGGCATGAACCGCGACGACGCTCTGCTGGCCTTTGAGCGCCACGCCACCTCAAAGCTGAGGACCGCGGACGACCTGCTGCGCATCGCAACCCTGGGATTCAGAGGAGAGGCGCTGCCGTCCATTGCCTCCGTGTCCCGGGTGACCCTGGAGACGGCAACGGGCTCCTCGGCAAGTGAGGATGCCGCCGGAACCCGCCTGGAGATCGCAGGCGGCAAGATTCTGTACGTAGACGATGCGGCCCTGCCACGCGGGACCACCCTGGCCGTGGCCGATCTGTTCTTCAACACGCCAGCACGGCGAAAATTTCTCCGAGCAGAGTCTACCGAGCTGGCTCACGTGACGGCGCTGGTGACCCATTATGCGCTGGCCCACCCCGGAAAGCACTTCGAACTCATCTCGGCAACGCACACCATCGTCTCCGCACCGCCGGTCGCACGAACCGCCGAGCGGATTTACCAGATTTTCGGCAAGGAAACGCTGTCCCAATTGTTGCCCCTGGCCGCCGAGACCCCACTCGAACGCGCGGGCTTGCCCGAGCCGCCTCCCTGGAAACAAGACCCCGCCGAGCCGGTGCGTCTTCCAGGCAGCTTGCGACTGAGCGGCTTCTATTCCAAGCCCGAGTTGCAAAAGCTCAATCGCAATTCAATTTATATCTTTGTCAATAAACGTCTTATCCGCGACCGGCTGCTGATGCACGCCATCACCGAGGCTTATCGCAACGTGATTCCTCCCACCAGCTTTCCGGTGGTGCTGCTCTTCCTGGAGATGCCGCCCGAGGAGGTGGATGTGAACGTGCATCCCGCCAAGACCGAGGTGCGCTTCCGCCAGCAGAGCCTGGTGCACGATTTTGTCCGCGACAGCCTGCGCATGGCGCTGATTCAGGCGCGCCCCGCCGCCGGATTCCTGGCTGCCCTTGACGCCTCGCCCGCCGCAAGCCCGTCGCTGATGCCTCCAGCCGCTTCGCCATTGCCCGGAAGCCCGGACCCCGGCGCTGACCTGGCGCCTGCCGACTCCGACCCTGGGGCGTTTCAGGGCGCTGCGGCGGGCGCGGAGCCGTTTCAGTTGACTGCGCGGCTTCCCGCGCCCGTTCCCGGCAAGCTGCCTTTCGACGTAAGCGCCATGAATCCAGGCGGATGGCCGGGCGGCCGGGAGGGCCAACAAGCGTGGGGCGAAGCCGCGGCGGCGCTTTTTCAGCCGGGAGTCATGCCGTCCGCTGACGGCTGCTCACCAAGCCAAGGCAGCGCAATGGATTACTCCGCCGGTTCGGCCATGGGTACCGCCGCGGCTACGGCCCAGGTGGAGGTAGAGCAGGCCGCGGCCAACCTGAACCACCTGGGCTCGCTCCGCCCGCTGGCGCAGCTGCGCGAGTCGTTCATTTTGGCTTCCGGCGACGATGGTTTGTGGATCATTGACCAGCATGTGGCACACGAGCGCGTACTTTTTGAAAAAATTTTGCGTGACCGCCAAGTGGAAAAAGTGCAGCGCCAGAGATTGCTGATGCCGCTGCTTGTGGAACTGAAACCCTGGCAGATGGTGGTCTTCGCACGCATCGCCGAGGAACTGGAACACAACGGCTTTGAGGTGGAACCCTTTGGTCCACAGACACTTGCGGTGAAGGCGGCGCCGGTTGGACTGGAGGGAGGGGCTTTGGAGCGGATTTTGGCCGAGGTTATTGAGCAATCTGCCGCCGATTCTGGAGAACCCAAGCAAAATGAGGAGCTTACAGCTCTTCGGACGCGCATTGCCGCCTCGATTGCCTGCCATTCCGCCATCAAGGTGAATACCGCTCTTGATCCTGTCAGAATGGAATGGTTACTGTTGGAATTGGCAAAAACCAGCCACCCAACCAGTTGCCCGCATGGACGTCCAATAGCTTTGTTGTATTCTTGGAAGGAGATCCAGCGGGCCTTCCATCGCATTTAATCCATATGGAAGGTTGCCACCTTCCTCTCAGGAACGGGGGTGGCACGGCGCCAGCGCCAGCCTGGAAGTGAGGTTTTTCTTTGACAGCAGAGCAATTGGAAGCATCGCGCGCCGAAAGGATGCGCCAGAACGGACACGGGGCTCTTACACTAGAGGACGCCCGGACGTGGATTGAGGAGACCGGATTGTGTCTCTTTCTGCCCAAACGGCAGTTTTCCTCCGCCATCGCGCCTTCTTTTGTCGAGGCCATAGCCGGCAAGCAGGACGCGAACCCCGATCCGAAATCCATCGTCGCAGCCGAGGAATTGCTGATACGCCTGGAGACCGACGGCATAGCAGTGCGGCTCAATCTGCTGGGACAGCCCGGCGAGCAGCCGGATTTCGTGGTGGCGGGCTGGGTTCTGCCCTACGTGTATGCCCTCAGAGGCGATCGCGACTGGCGCCGCAGCCCGCAATTGACCGGGTCGCGCCAGGTTTCGCAACTGGCCGTGCAGGCATACAAACAGTTGGAGACGGGCGACGCCACCATTGCCACTCTCACCCATGCGCTGGGGCGGGAAGTGACGGAAGGCGCTGTTCTGCGCGCCATCACCGAACTCTGGCAGCAACTGCGAATCATTCCGGTGGTTTCAGCCCTCGGCCAGCCTGCCCAATGGCAACTTCTGCGCCAGCGCTTTCAAAAGGCCATTGCCGAAGGCGCCTCCACCTCGCAGGTCACAGCGATCTCGGTGCTGGCCTCCATCTACCTGCAGGCAGTGATTGCGGCCAGCATGGAAGAGGTCGAGATGTTCCTGGCGCCTCTTACGGCGCGCAGCAAGGTTCGCGAAGTGCTTCGCGGCCTGGTGGCCACACGCCAGGTGCATACCATCTCGCTGGGACATGCGCCTCATTTTTACGTCGCCGGAACGCTGCCGGAATTTGCTGCTCCTCCCACGCTTTACGCCAGCTCGTCCATGCCAGCGTCGGCTTACTTCATGCGCTCGCGGGACCATGAGGAAGAGGCTCCGGAGCTTGAGGCGCCGAGGCCTGCCTCGCCATCTGCGATAGAACAGCGCAAGCCTGCCGAGACGCACGCTCCCAGGACCGTGGTGGCGCACAAGCCTGCAACCAGCGGAAAGAGCGCTGCGGCGCGGCCCCACTTCAGCCGCCCAGCCACGTACTCCCGCGATCGCAAACCAGCACAATCGTCTACGGGCAGCCGTCCCGGCGCCCGCACAGCCAGGCGCCCCGGCGGTGAAGTCCGTTCAGCGGCGGCAACACGTCCTACCGGCGCGCGCACGGCGAACGGCTCCCGGCCTGCCAACGGCACGTCCGGTGCGCAGACCACAAAGCCTTCCACCACGGCGTGGAGCCAGCGCAATGGCCATACCAGCAGCGCTACCGTCTCAAGCAAGACCAACTCTGCCGCGCGCAGCAGCAGCCTGCCCCGGAACGGAAGCGCCACGCGGATAGACTCGCGGCCCAGCCGCGGCAACCGCAAACCAGCATTGGCAGCGGGCGCAAAGGCAGGAAATAGCGAGCGGTTTGGGTTTACCGCCCGGCCCAAGCAGGAGACGAAAAAGCGCGGATGAGTGCGGAAGAAAGCCGCTTGAGCCTGCTTTGAAGATGATTGTTGCCATTGACGGACCCGCCGGCGCGGGAAAGAGTACGATTGCCCAGCATCTGGCACGGCGTTTTGGCTTGCTCAATCTGGAATCGGGCGCCATGTACCGGGCTTTCGGCCTGAAGGCGCTTCGTGCGGCAATCCCGTTGGATGAGAGTAAGCGGCTGGAAGGGCTTGCCGCCGAAACCACCATCCGTCTGGAACCGGGCGAGGAGAACAATCGCGTTCTGCTCGACGGCGAGGATGTGACCGGCTTGATCCGCAGTCAGGATGTGACGGACGCAGCCTCAAGAGTGAGTGTTTTTCCCGCCATTCGTGCCTGGATGGTTCGGCTGCAACAGCAACTGGGGGCTGAGGGCGGGGTGGTGATGGAAGGCCGCGACATCGGCACCGTGGTCTTTCCCGATGCCAAGGTCAAGATCTTCCTGGACGCGGCTCCGGAGGTGCGGGGCCTGCGCCGGTTTGATCAGCTTGGCCAACTGAGTGTGCCATCTGCCGCGCAGCCGGAAGAAGTCATCCGTGACCTGCGCGCCCGCGACGAACGGGACCGCAACCGCGCCGATTCGCCGCTCAAGGCTGCGCCGGACGCCGTTCTGCTGGACTCAACCAACATGACGCTGGCAGAGACTGTGCGGGCAGCCGAAAACATCGTGTCCGCAAAGCTCAAGGAGATGGATCTTCGCCCCTGATCCAGCATCGCGGGCTGCTCTCGTCGATGGAACCGCTCTAGGCGCACTTCACCCTTGAGTACTGCGTACGTCCCCAGGCTCCCAGCCCGCAATTGCAAATCATGACATAACCACACGGGATGTATCCCGAAGCAAATACATTTCATTCGGTGCGACCTGTCAGTGTGGGTACCCATGAGGACAGGTCCCTGTCAGTAGGGTGTTGCGAGAGACGCCAGACGAATTTCAGCACCTCGTAATGTAACCCTCATCTTTGCCATGCCAAAATGAATAGCCAACTGTGCAGCCCGAGACCAAAATGGCGCATCGGAAAAGATGAAGATCGCTTAGGCTAGTGGGCACTGTGGTTGGCTCGGAACGATATTTTTCATAATTTCTTCGTGGCTGGAGCCTAGTATGGCCTTGCGCTGCCGAATTTGTGGATTTTCGGATTTTCGCACCGCCCGTTTTCGCAGATCGGACATTGCCCGGTTATTGCTTCTCCAATATCCCGTACGATGCCGCAATTGCCGCGAGCGAGCTTATGCGTTCGTGCTGCGGGTTTTCAAGATCAGACGGGACGCGGAGATACGCCACAGCGAAACTCGCCACGGCTAGAAGAGCCCGGCCAGGGTCAATAAACCTAGATATTTAAGATGGCAGCCTCGGTCATGGAGCGGGAACAGCAGACAGCCCAAGGCCACACCTGTATCGCCGGTTGTGGGACGCGACGTAACGGTTCTGGAGTCCGGTCAGCCCATGGCCAGCCAAATGCGATAGGCTCTTAGTTGTATGGAAATCACCTGCACCCGCTGCCACCAGACCGTCGAGGCCGACACCTGCTTCTGCCCTGCCTGCGGTTTGCCGCAACTGGTGTACACAACGGATGGTTCCTCTGGACCGGCCCAGCCGGAGCGGTGGAACGAGGCCGTGCGGGATGCAAGCATGGTCGACTGGAAACCGGCCTTGCGCGCGGCTCTGACACTGGCAATCCCTGCTGGACTTCTGTCGAGCGGGCCATCACCGGTAAGCATTTTCGGGCTGTTTTGGATGGCCGCTGCCGCGGCGTGGGCAGTGATGCTGTATGTACGCAGCCAGCGGCCCGCATGGATCACCATCGGAGCGGGCGCGCGCATCGGCCTGGTAACCGGACTGCTGGGGGCGTGGCTGGCGTTCAGCGCCAGCGGTAGCGCACTTTTTGTGGAGCGGTTCGTTCTGCACCAGTCGAGCCAGATTGATGGAACCTACAAGACTTTCGTTCTTGACACGTTCCAGGAGAAGGCCCGGCAGTCGATTGAGGGCATGGGACCATCGGACGCCGCACCGGCACAAGCCCAGTTCGCCCAAATCCAGGCTTGGTTGGCTTCGCCGGAGGGCCATGCAGGCATTTGGGCCTGCGGCTTTGCTTTTAATTCGATTCTTCTGCTGTTCTTTGCCATTGGCGGCGGCGCATTGGGGGCACGGCTGCTGGCCCGCAGCCGCCGGCCGGAAGTCTAACGTGTCTTTTGCACCGCCGGCACTTCATTCCAACTTTTTGCGGAACCTTCTCCGTCCCCAGCCGCAAAGCCGTTTGCGATGTGCCACTTCTCCACAACTTGCCCCCAAGCGGTACTCCCTCGTATCATCCTGCGTGAGACAAGCGCCGAAAGAGTTGCCATGAGCGAAGCACAAAATAAGCCAGGCCTGCGAATCAAGGGCCGGCTGATGTCTGCCTCGGAGATTGAGCGCACCCTGGTGCGCCTGGCCCACGAGATTGTTGAAAAGAGCAACGGCAGCGATGAGCTGGCGCTGGTTGGCATCAAGCGCCGGGGCATTCCTCTGGCGGAACGGCTGGGCAAACTGATCTCCGGCATCGAGAAGCGTCCCGTCGACACGGGTGTGCTCGACATTCAGTTCTACCGCGACGACCTTTCCACGGCGGATGCGCGTCCGGTGGTCACCAAAGGGAAGATCGGCTTCGATATCGAGGGCCGCGACGTAGTGCTCTGCGACGATGTACTCTACACCGGCCGTACCATCCGCGCCGCGCTCGACGCGCTCTTCGACCACGGCAGACCGCGCCGCGTACAGCTTGCCGTGCTCATTGACCGCGGCCATCGTGAACTACCCATCGAAGCCACATACATCGGCAGGCGTGTGCCTACCAGCAGCCGCGAGATCATCGAAGTGAAGTTCCGCGAGGTCGACGGCGACGAGCAGGTGCTGCTGGCCGAGAGGGTGGACTAAGGAAGAAAGGCAGCTTCCCGCTGCTGGCTTACAGCTAGGGGCCAGGAACTGGAAGCTGAAAACATCATGAACCCAGCCACATCACCCGCCCGCCGCCAGCTTCATCCGCCGTCAGTGGGACCCTCTCCTTTCCCCTACCATCCTGGATCGCTGCTTTCGACGGGGGACCTGAGTCTGGACGGCATAAGCCACATTCTCACCCGCGCCACGGCACTTGAGAATATGGACCCGCTGGTGCGGGACCGCATCCTGGCCAAGCGGCGCGTGGCGCTGCTGTTCTACGAGTCCTCTACGCGCACCCGCACCAGTTTTGAACTGGCCGCCAAGAGCCTGGGCGCTGACACCGCTCTGGTTTCCAGCCTCTCCTCGAGCATTGAAAAGGGCGAGTCGTTGAAGGATACCGGCCTGACGCTGCGGGCTCTCGGGGCGGAGACCATTATTCTGCGCCACAACTCCTCTGGCGCAGCCTGGCTGCTGGAGGCCGAGACCCGCCTGCCCGTGCTGAATGCAGGCGACGGCATGCACGAGCATCCCACGCAGGCGCTGCTCGACCTGCGCACCATCCTGGCCCACCTGCGGCCAGGCGTTGAGTCCGTTACCGCCGAAACCCTTGCCGGCGTCACGGTGAGTATCGTGGGCGACATTCTGCACAGCCGCGTGGCGCGCTCCAACATGCTGCTGCTGCCCAGGCTGGGCGCGCGCGTGCTGCTCTGCGGCCCCAGGGAGCTGCTGCCGGAGCTTGCCGCTGAAGCGGGACCGAGCATCGCAATTGAACGGGACTTCGAGGCCGCGCTGGCTCAGTCGCAGGTGGTGATGATGCTGCGCATTCAGGCCGAGCGGCTGGCCGGTATGCAACTGGACCTGGAAGAGTACAAGGCGGGCTATCAGCTCACCGGCCAGCGACTTGCCGCGCATGCCCCCTCCGCGCTGGTTCTGCATCCCGGACCCATCATTCGCGGCCTGGAACTGACGGCCCGCGTGGCCGACGGGCCGCAATCGGCGATTCTTGAACAGGTCAAGAACGGCGTCGCCATTCGCATGGCGGTGGTGGAGCGGGCGCTACTGGCGGCTCAAAAGCAAGGAGGCCGCGCATGACGGCTCTGGTAATTCGTGGAGGCCAACTGATTGATCCGGCGGCCGGCGTAGACGCCCCCAAGGACGTTCTGCTGAAGGATGGCCGCGTGGCCGAGATCGCCGCTCCGGGCAAGCTGAAGCAGGCCAACGGCGCCGAAACGCTGGACGCAACAGGGCTGGTTCTGGCGCCGGGGCTGGTCGATATACACGTACATTTGCGCGAGCCCGGCCAGGGCTACAAGGAGACCATCGCCAGCGGGACGGCGGCAGCAGCGGCGGGCGGTTTTACCTCCGTTGCGGCTATGCCGAACACGAAGCCGGTGAATGACTCGCCGGAAGTGACCCGCTGGATGCAGGCGCCGGAGCGCGGCGCGGCTATTCGCGTCTTTCCCATTGCGGCGGCCACGCGCGGATCAAAGGGCGAGGCGCTGAACGACTTCGCCGCCCTCAAATCCGCGGGCGCCGTGGCCGTGACCGACGACGGCCAACCCATCCTCAAAGAAAACATCATGCGCGAGACCCTGGCCGCCGCGGCGCGCGTGGGGATGAGCGTGATCCAGCACGCCGAGGACACAAGGCTTACCCAGGGCGCCAGCATGAATGCCGGGCTGGTGGCCTTCAAGCTGGGATTGCGCGGCATGCCGCCGGAGGCCGAGTCCGGCATGGTGGAGCGCGACATCCGGCTGGTGGCCGAACTGCGCGACCCGCGCGTGCATCTGCATGTGGCCCACACCTCCACGGCTGCCGCACTGGCCGCCGTGCGCCTGGCCCGGCGCAGCGGGCTGCGCGTCACCTGCGAAGTGGCGCCGCACCACTTTCTGCTGACCGAGGAGCACGTGGGCCTGTACAACACCAACACCAAGATGAACCCGCCGCTGCGCTCGGCCGCCGACCGCAACGCCATGATCGAGGCCATCCTCGATGGGGTGGTGGACGCCATCGCCACCGACCACGCGCCTCACGCCGTGCATGAGAAGGAAGTGGAGTTCGAGAACGCTCCCAACGGCATTATCGGGCTGGAGACCGCGCTGGGCCTCTCGCTGCGCTGGCTGCACAAGGAATGGAAGATGCCCCTGGGGCGCGTTTTGAGCCTGCTGAGCGCCCAGCCGGCGGCGCTGCTGGGCATGAAGGGCCGCGGCACGCTTACCGTGGGCAGCTTTGCCGACCTAGTCGTCTTCGACCCCAAGGCCGAGTGGACTTATCGCGCCGCGGAGACCAAGTCGAAGTCGCGCAATACCCCCTTCGACGGCTGGACCATGCTGGGCAAGGTTCGGTGGACCATCAGCGAAGGGCGCGTAGCGTATACGAGCCCGGCGTAGGCAGGCGGCGCCTCTCCATGGTTCACAGTTTCACAGAATCCCAGCTTTACCGGGGGGGGGAGGGGTAGGGGGGTCTGTATGCGGGTACGGACCGGTATCAAGCCTTCGTTCCTTCGCTCCCAGTTATTGATAGTGTGCGCCGGCGGAGGGCTATTTTCTGCAAGGCAAGTTGTTTTCCGGATTGCGTGAAGATTCGCGCAGAGCTCGCGGCAATCGTCAGCGTCTCGTCTTTCGATGAGCCCATCAGCGATTTCGCTGCAACTGAGAATCCTTCATGGCGGAGTGGGCGTTTCTTGGGATTAATTAAAAGATAAGCGAACCACTGCCTAGTTGTTTGTTGCCCCGGACACCAGCAATGTAGGCCATCCTTAATCGGGCCTCCACGTAGGATGTGAAACTCACACTGGGAACAATTATCTTCACAGTTTCGTACCCGACTATTTCCTGAATGCTGCTTAAGAAGCTACGGATATCCAGCAACCCGTGACTTGACAATTACTAAGCCGTCTGTGTATTAAGATGTCTTAGTATGAAAAAAACCGACACCATGCAGGGCTCGCTCGATCTCCTCGTCCTCAAAGTCCTCTCCCGCCAGCCAAAGCTCCATGGCTATGCCATCATGACGGCCATCAAGCGCATCTCCGGCGAGGTCCTCAACGCCGAGGTCGGCTCGCTTTACCCCGCCCTTCACCGCATGGAAGAGACCGGCTGGATCCGCGCCGAATGGGCAGCCAAAGATACCGGCCGCCGCACGCGCCTCTACCAGCTCACCGCAGCCGGCAAAAAACAGCTTGACGCCGAAGTCACCCGCTGGCACGCCGTCAGCTCCGCCATCAACCGCGTTCTGCAGGAGGCTTGAACATGTCGTTCTGGTCGCGCATCACCAACGCCTTCCGCGGGGACCGTCTCAATCACGAAATCGACGAGGAATTCGCCGCCCACATTGAAGAAGCCATCGCCGCCGGCGATGACCCCGCCGAAGTGCGCCGCACCTTCGGCTCCCAGCTCCGCCTCCGCGAACAAAGCCGCGACGCCCGCATCGTCGCGTGGCTGGACTGCCTCCGAGCCGACGTCGTCTTCGGCTGGCGCCAGTTGCTCAAGCGCAAAGTCACCACCGCCGCCGCCGGCATCGCCCTCGGCATGGCCTCAGTCCGCTACGTCCAAACTCTCCTCTTCGGAGTCAAAGGCACCGACCCATCCATGCTCATCGCACCGGCACTCGTCCTTCTAGCCGCAGCCCTGCTAGCCACACTTCCCGCTGTACTCCGCGCCGCACGCATTGACCCATCCATCATGCTCCGCGCCGAATAGGCTTTCATATCTTTCGCACAACAAGGGCATCAACAGCGATGGATAAGCGATTCAGGTGTACTAAGCATTTTCGCTTATCGAAAAATTGCCGAGTCACTATTGAGAAAAGTTTGGTAACGACAAGTCGCCTTCTCGGCTGCTTTTCGGGTTCTGGCGGCTCCGGGCGGAGGACCACCTGACTGGAAGTCGCCAGTTGATCACTCACCCGCGCCTGAGTCCGGCGCTTGAGCACGGGCAGGACCGCCGCTCCCCGGAGTCGCGCCAACGGAAGTCAATTGGCTATGGTCTGCGGTACTTCTGAAAACGCGACAGGCTCCGTCCCGCGCGCTTCAGGGTTGCGGCGGTTGCCGAAGATAGATCAGCGTCTGCTTTTCGCCGCCATCCGGGCGCTCGCGCACTCTCTGGAGCGCACTGCCATCGTCGATCAGCGTCCAAGTCTCCCTGGAAAGAAGGATGCGGCCATCCTCGTGCTCCTCGACGGAAAAGACCAGGCTCTGGCCGTTCCAAACGATGGAGGTATGGAACTCATCCCCGTCGGCGCCCGTGGATACCGACACCTGGCCGTCGGTTGTGTAGCGCTGCACAGCGTGCCGCGGAGCAGCCGAGCCACGGAGGATGGATGTCTCAACCGTCAACTCCGGACCACGATGCTCGATGCGGAGGGTCACGTCGCCGGTCCGCCTGGGCAGGCAGCGGTCGTTACTCTGCTTCCAGGTTCCTGTGAAGCCCGGCCGGGTTTGCGCGCAAATTTCGTGAGGGGCCATGACAACGGCCGACAGCAGACCGAGAAACATTCGTCTTTCCATACGCAATGGCCCCTATCCCGATGCTCGAAAGCACTGTCTTCTTCCCGTTTAGAACTCCAGGCGCAAGGCGAACTGAATCTCGCGCGGCGTTCCCGAGCCCACCGGAGTGATGGGCGACACGATGGCAGTGTTCAGGTTTATCGTGTTGGTGATCTGGCCGAACCCCGCCCCTGGCTCACAGGCTGTAGGGCCTGAGGATGAGCCGCTACCGTTACACGTTGCCCCCGGCTGACCCAACTGAGGGTGGTTGAAGACGTTGTAGAATTCCGTGCGGAATTCAATCTGTCCGCGCTCTCCCAACGAGATCGTCTTGCCGGCGCCCATATCGACCTGCCAGGTGCCCGGCCCGCGAAGCAAGTCGCGCGGCACGGTGCCGAATACGCTCGCATTGCCGTCTGAATTGAGGGCCGGGATTTCAAATGCGGCGGGATTGAACCATTGCGCAACCGTTCTGCCTCCGGGCGGAGTCAGCGATTGACCGGTCAGTAGAGGACGCTGTGTACCAGCCTGATTGCCGTCCGGCCCGTCCAGAGTCGTTACCACATCCACCGGGAAGCCGGTGCGAGCCACCGCCGTTGTGGTCAGTTGCCAGCCGCCCGCGACGGCGTCGGCAAATTCGCCATGGTTCAGCAACGCCTTGCCGTGACCGAAGGGGAGCTGATAGACCGCATTGCCATTGAAGACGTGGCGGGCGTCCCAGGCGCCGCTGGCGGTATCGCAGGCCTGGCACGCCTGATTCTGCGGCTGTATCTCGTCGCCGTCGCCGCTGCCGTTGGAGCCGTTGTCGATCTCGTGCGACCACATGTAATTGGCCGCCAGCAGGAGCCCGTTCGAGAACGGCCGCCGCAATGCCGCGGAGAAACCATGGTACGTGCTCATGCCGACCGAGCCGCGCCACTGAATACCCGTAGCGCAGCTGCCCGCAGGCTCACTCGCGTTCGGGGCACACTCGGGATATTGCGTCTGCGGACCATACGTGCCCGTCGACGAGTTGTACGCCAACAGGTTTGTCTCGCCTTGCTCGAGCAGATGCACGCCGTGGCTTCCCAGGTAGGTGAGCGTGCTCACGAACTTCGCAGGCAACTCCCGCTGCATGGAGAAGTCCCACTGCTCAACATACGTGTCTTTGCGGTCCCGTTGTTCGGCATTCGGCGAGTAGGCAGCGGCGCCGAATTCGACCGCATCCTCGGGCTGGCACGTTGTGGGCGGGCAATAGGAGAGCGAGCTTGACTTGCTTGACGCCGAATAGGAGGGTACTTCGTTTCCGGCAGGCAGATTCTGATCGTCCAGCTGGCCATCTTCGTGGGAGATTCCGAATCCGGCACGAACAATTGTCTTTCCGCTCTTGTCAGGCGACCAGGCCAGACCCACGCGCGGATCGACGTCGCCGTAGTTTTGCTGGCCGAAGCTGCCGCCCACGGGGCAGTATCCCTGCGGCCCGCAGGTGTCGAAATCGAAGGGCTCGGCCAGCCCGTTCTTCTCGTCGAAGAGCTGGAAGACGGTGTAACGCAAGCCGAGGTTCAGGGTGAGATTCGGCCGCCACTTATACTCGTCCTGGGCGTAGCCGATGATATCGTTCTTGCGCAAGTGGTTGACCGGCAAGGCGCCTGTCAGACTCGCTTTTCTGACCATGTTCGCTGCCAGGTTCTCCACCGAGGAAAACGTGATCTTTCCGTGTTCCCCGTGTTCCTGGTTCATTTGAATGTGGCGGAACTCCGCGCCGGCTTTGAGGGTATGCCTGCCGTGGGTCCAGGTCAGGTTGTCGTTCACCGAAAACGAGTTGCCCACATAGACACTGGTGTAATCGTAGTTCTCAGTTACAAATCCCGGCCCAATACCATTCTGAACCGCAATCTGGTAAATGATCCCAGAGTCGCTGTAGTTATATTGGTTGTTAGTGGCGCGATTGAAGCCTGCATGGGCCTCGTTCACCAGGTGAGGATTGAAAACATGCAGCAACTCCAGCACGCCATTGACCGGCGCGGAGACCTTCTGCTGCAAGTCCGTCGCGGAAGCCGAAAGCGGCTGCGTATCGACCGACCGGTCGTAATTGAAGCGCATGAAGCTCGTGGTCTTGGACGAGAAGCGTTGGTCGAGCCGCAGCATGAACGAGTTTTCGTTCACCACCTGCGTGCAGTTGCAGACCACAATGTTGGTGTTCGGGTCGCTGGTGGTGGTTTCAGTTGCCTTCGGGCCCGGTCCTGGGAATCCGGTGATGATTGCATACACGGGCGATGTGCCCGGAACATTTTCAAACAACGGCGACGCGGGATTCGGCACGTCGCCGGCGATCGGATAGCCCCAGTTTTGCCGGTAGGCTTCAGAAGAGAGGAAGAAGAAGGTCTTGTCGTGCACAATGGGTCCGCCCACCGATCCGCCGAACTGATTCAGGCGTAGCGGCTGTTGAGGTTCCGGCTGAGTTTCAAGGCTGGGGGTCCAGACCAGCGGGGTGCCCCATTCAGGCAGCGGCGCATCAAAGTAATTGTTGCGCAAGTACTCGAAGGCTTGTCCGTGGAAGCGGTTGGTGCCCGAGGGCGAGGTCACGTTCAATTGGGCGCCGCCCGTCGCGCCTTCCTCGGCGGTTGACATCAGCGAATCGACGCGGAACTCCTGGATCGCGTCCAGCGGAATGGCGAGCCGCACCCAGGCGCGCTGCGTCTGATTCACGATGTTGGTCGCGTCAACGCCGTCATAGGTGAAGTTGCTGTCATCGAGGCCCCGTCCGGCGAACCGGACCGACCGCTGGTTGCCGCCGCCGGTGTCGATGGCGCCGGGGACGAAGGCCGTTAGCACTGACCAGTCGCGGCCATTGAGCGGCAACTCGTCCGCCTGCGTTCTTTCGATCAGGCCCGTAACCGCGCTGGTGTTGCGGTCCATCAGCGCCGAACTCGCCGAGACTTCCACGCGCTCCTCGCCGCCAGCCACCGGCAAGCTCGCATTCAAAGTGCGCGTCCTGCCGATGACCTGCTCCACATCGACATACGCGAACTTCTGAAAGCCCTGGTGCTCGAAGGTGACGGTATAAACACCCACCGGTAATTGGGGAATGCTGTAGTTGCCTCTGGCGTCCGAAACGGTCTCGCGGCGCAGACCGGTCTCGTTTTCGACCGCCGTGACATGCGTCTGCGTCAGCAGACTCCCGGAGGCATCGGTGACGGTGCCGTTCAACGCGCTGCGATCCACTTGCGCGAAACACTGTGACAGGAGACAAACGAACAACACGGCGGCAGCGCCGAATGAGGATCTGGAGAGAAAGGGATGGTATCTGCGCATTTTAGCCTCGCAATGAGTTTGCATCGTGGAGATGGGTTGGAGGCAGGCCATAGGATGGCCCGCCTCCCATTCAGGCGAGTATTACATTGACGATCCAGGCGCTGCGGACGGAGAGGAAGCCCTTTGCCCGCTCTCCGAAGGCCCGGCTTGAGCGGCTTGCCGCATCTGGACGTTCTTCAGCAGTTCCGCGCGGTTGTCCTGCAGATCGAGCCCGCTGCGCGTGGTCGGAGAGGGCTTGTTGCCCATCGTTCCCGTCCAAAGAATGCGGTTGAGCTGCGCGGTAGCGGCATTGGCGGCAAACAGGGCGACGGCGGCGAGAATACTCGCGGCGAGGCTTTGCCTCACAAAACGATTCCGTTGCATTCCGGATGCCTCCTGGTTTGGTGGTTCCAATGTTGGTCAGTTAGCCTAAGTCACTACGGGCCAGACAGTTAGAGGGATCACGTATGGATAAACTCAAAACCTGAACGGAGTTGCTGGAACTTGCATTTCGAATCCAACTCGGCTACCAGGCTTCCAGGGGAGGGCCGATGAGGAATTTGCTCAGCGGCCTTCATAGTGCACGTTGAAAGTTCATCGTCCACAATCATTGGGTTAATTCTTCGTGAATTGCACAGCAATGCTTGAGTAACTTGGCTTGTCCGCGATTTGAGTACACATTGTGGTGCAAATGGCCGCGGAAGCTAGCTTGCCCTGGTGGTTGTTTCAGTCTTCGTAGCCGGGCGGAAATGAAGAAAGCATTCAGGCAAGTTCCGATGAGATTGTGCCGTAGAGGATATTGCCTCGCGTGTAAGAAATGGGGATCTGAAAGGCGCCGGACGAAACTTCAGGTTTTCTTTATGCAGTAACTTATTTACAAAGAGAACTTATGAGAACGGGAGGTCGATAACTTGAGACCTTCACGTCTCCAGCGGTAGCTCCGCCGACAGGATGTTCATCGGTGTGAGTCCGCGCTCGCGGAGTGCGCGAAGGCTCAAGGAATCGTGGCGCTTGGCCAGCCGGCGCCCGTTGTGGTCCACAACCAGCCGGCAGTGGAACCAGCCCGGATTGGCGAATCCCAGGGCGCGGTTCAGCAGGATCTGGCGCGCGGTGGACTTCAGCAGGTCGGCGCCACGCACCACTTCCGTTATGCGCATGGCGGCGTCATCGGCCACGCAGGCAAGCTGGTAACTTGGGCTCCCGTCCCGCCGCCACGCCACAAAGTCTCCAAAGTCGCGGCCTGCCACAAAGCGCTGGGTGCCCAGGTTCCGATCCTCAAACTCCACCACTTCGCCGTCCGGGATGCGAAAACGCCAGTTGATGCCCTCCGGCATCTCCTTCTCGCTGGCATTCGGTCCGCTCAGTCGCGGAATGTTGCCCTGGAGTGGGCGGCAGGTGCCTGGGTAGATGGGTTCGTCGTCCAGCGGTTCCAGCTTCGGGTTACCCTGCGCGCCTGCCGAAACACTCTCGTGTGGCGCGGCAAGCGCGGTCTCAAGGTCCTTGCGGGAACAGCGGCAAGGGTAAAGGAATCCGCGCCGCAGCAGCTTGCGCCAGGCCGCCAGGTAGACGGCCCGCCGCCGGCTCTGCACGTAGGGACCAAACGGCCCTCCCTTGTCCGGCCCCTCCTGCCAGCGAATGCCCAGCCAGCGCAGATCTTCGATTGCGGCCTCGGCATACTCGCTGCGGCTGCGGTCGGGGTCCAGGTCTTCCATGCGCATTACCAGTGTGCCGCCCGCGTCGCGAGCCCTCTGCGCAGCCGTCCAGAAGGTGCGCGCGTGGCCCACGTGCAGGTAGCCGGTGGGCGAGGGCGCAAGCCGACCGCGATAACTAGAAACTGCTGCTGGAGATAGACTGGCCATGCTACGGATAAGTGTAGGCAGACAACCCCCCGCAGCATATGGACAGCTTGATTCCAGTGTTGAGTTTGATTCCTACCTCGCCCTTATTCCAATGCATTCCCGCCGCCGGCACCGCTTTTGGAACCAGTAGCGGCATCTGCGCGGCAGGAACAATTTACAAACGCCTCATTGATTGCCGCTCTTCTTGTCCTTGGTCTGCACGCTGTTCTCCGCGTCCGTCCCCTTCAGCGCGCCACGAGTGGCAACGCCCAGCACCTTGTGCAGGTCCTGCATGTGAACAGGCCCCAGAATCAGCACGATACTCACTTCTTTCGGCTCGACATCGAGGATAAACAATCCGCGTGATTGGCCATTCACCAGTTTGACCATTACGTCGCTGGACTCGCCGGTCTTGCGGTCCCGATCGCGCGCCAGCGGCGACCACTCGCTGGTCTCGTAGTACTTGCGCAGTTGCTCTATCTGCTTGGCGGTGTACTGCCCTTCCTTGTCGAACTCATAATCGCGAACGTAAATGCCGTCCAGTCCCTCGATAAGCTGGCGGGTTGCGTCGTCGTCCTTGTTCTTGCCTGCCATGAAGTTGGACGCAAGGGCCAGCGTATTCTTGTCCAGCGTGATCTCGTCGACGTTCGAGGCGCGCGCGGCCAGTTCCTTTTCGATGGACGACGGCGCGGGCAACTGCGCGGTTTGCGCAAGCGCGGGCGCGGCCAGCGCAGCCGCACAAAAAACTAACGCTGCGATTCGGTTCTGCATGGAAGTCTCTCCTTAATTCATGTTGGCGCGGCTGTGGGCCACGAGTTGTCTGTTCATGTGGTCCAGCGCATGATTGGTGATGCGCAGCGCGGTCAGCACCTGCTGGCGGGCCGCTTCGCCCTTGCGGCGTTCCTCTCGAACATGCCAATTCCATTCCACGGCCCCGCCGCCCAATATCGCGGCCAACGCCAGAGAAGCGGCCAGCCGCTGCCACAGAACGGCATGGCTTTGCGGCCCTGGCGCACGCCGGAGGTGCGCCATGATCTTGCGCTTCAGGCTGGACGGCGCGGGCTGCCGTTCCATGGCATGGCGCAGTTCCTGCTCAAAGTCCTCCATCGGTTCAAACTCCACGGATGTACTCCTTCAAATAATTCCCGGCCTTGGCCCGCAGCAGCTTGAGTCCGCGCTGCAGATGGCTCTTTACGGTGGCCAGCGGCGCTTCCAGTGTGGCCGCGATCTCCTCCGGCGTCAGGTCTTCCTGGTAGCGAAGAACCAGCGCCGCGCGCTGCGGCTCGGGCAATGTCGCCAGCAGTTGTTCCAGCCGCGCACCCAGTGGGGAATCTCGATCCTCCGCCTCGGCGGCGTGCTCTTCCTCAATCTCCACCCACAGGTCCATCCGCCGCACCTTGCGCCGCCGCAGCGCATCGGCCGAGCGGCTCATGGTAACCCTCCGCAGCCAGAAGCAGGCGTGGGCCGCGGACTCGATCTTGCCCAGGCTCCGGTCAAGTTGAAGAAAAACATCCTGCGCAATCTCTTCGGCCAGGCCACGGTCTCCTGTCATGCGAAAGGCCAGCGAGAAAACCATCGACTGGTGTTCGTCCACGAGTTGTTCAAAGTCCGGCCGCCAGTCGTGAGCCATGGGTTTCGCTTCTACTCTCTTATCCGCACGAATCGGTGCGCATGGATGCAGAGAGTACGCCATCCGGCAAAAAAAGTTCGGGCCGGAAGAGAGCAGGGATCCATCGGATGGGAGAAGCGTGATCAAAACAGATCGGGGATGCTGTGAAACGCAATGCGCGTAGGCGCGGCTTTGAAGGCGGTGAGCATGGTGGCAGGAGCCAGCGTGCTCAGGCCGTATTTGTTGTTCAGCGCGTCCATGGCCGCCAGCAGCCGCACCCGGCTCTGCTCGTCCTCGGTCCCTTCAAACAGGTTGAGCGTGTGCAGGCGGTCGGGCACCAGGCCGTTCAGATGCACGCCAATAAAGTAGGGATGCTCAAACTCCGGCCCCGCGGGCCTGCTTGCCCACAAGCGGCTCAGCGCAGCAATGAGCGTCTGGTTATCCTGGCACTCGCTCAGCTTCAACTCGGCTTTCCATCCCCGCGTGGGCATGCCAAAGTTACTGATCGGTACGCTATCGCCGCGCCGGGTCGCGAAGCCAATGGCCAGCCCGATGTTGCTGGCCCACAACGCGTTCGCCCGCAACCGCATGGCGGCTTTGTGGAGCAGCTTATGGGCCACGGCCCAGGCCTGCTCCGACGTGCGCATCTCGGGAGCGAGCACGTGCTGGTGGCTGAGGGACTTCAGATGCTCGGTCTCTGACATGTCAAAGTCTTCGCCCTTGAGCCAGTGCCACAGCCGCTCGCCCCACACCGATCCCCACAGCTCGCCCGCCTGCTCGCAGTTGAGCGCCAGCAGCTCTTCCATGGTGTGGATGCCCTTCTCGTTCAGCCGCTTTTCCGTGCGGGCGCCTATGCCGGGCAGATCGCGCAGCTTGAGTTGGCGCAGCGCTTCCGGCAGAATGTCCAGCGGCAGCGCGACCAGGCCGTCGGGCTTCTCCATGTCGCTGGCCACTTTGGCAAGGTAACGGTTGGTGGCCAGGCCCACCGAGCTGCGCAACATGGGGCCGGCCTTCGCAAGGATGCTCCTTTTCACCCGCCTGCCCATTTCCAGCGCAGCCAGCAGTGGCCGTTCGCGGCCCATCAGCCGGCAGCCCATCTCGTCGATCGAGAGTACCGCCGTCACCGGCAGGCAGCTTTCCACGGCTTCGACAATGCGGTGATGGTAATCGACATAGAGTTCGTGGCGCGCCTCCACCAGCACCAGGCCGGGGCACATGCGCTTGGCGTCGGCCACCACCGTTCCGGTCTTCACGCCGTGGGCTTTGGCCTCGTAACTGGCTGCAATGCAAACCGTCGTGTCGGTCATCATGGGCACCACACCCACCGGACGTCCGCGCAGTTCGGGGCGAACCTCCTGCTCCACCGAGGCAAAATAGGAGTTCAAATCGACGAACAGCCAGTTCAGCGCGAGACCCGGCTCCTGGCGCGCATCGTCCGCGGATCCGCGCGAGGGGCTTTGCGGATCGGGCGCGGTCAACGCGATCGGCGCCGTCTCCGAGATGCTGAGAGAGTCCGGCCGCACCTCGGTCGCGAACACGGCGGGCGCTGGATTGGGGCCAGTTGCCATCTTGCAATCATATTCGCCTTTTATTCTCTATAAGGCAAGAGGTGACTGAGAAAATTCACCGGTGATACACTGTCTGCGTTGGGATTCCTGCGTTCCGAGACCCGGTAGCGCGGGCGTGACGCTGACGCCGACCGGAGTTTCGAATTCGATTGTTTGGTGTCCCTCAATATGCAAAGCCTGCTTCATTGGTTTGCGACAAACGGTAGCCTGCTCGCGGTCCTGGTAACGGTGGGCGTGGCCGTGCTTCTCGTCTGCTGCCTGGGATGCTCCGACTGCCCGTGCCGCGAGAAGGACGATATCTTCCGCCGCCACGAACGCTAGAGCGTTGATGCCTGAGACGGGGTGCCCGGCCCACAGCTCGTCGCTTACTTCTTTCCCAAAACCGGATCTGTGGGTGTCCCTCGATCCTTCGCGCCTTTTGCGAAGGGTGGGCTATACGACAGCCGGTCTGGTCCTGCCTCGCGGCTTCGCGCCGCCGGGTGCCCCATCCTTGCGCTTTTTTCTAGCGCAAGGGTGGGATACCACGCACCCCAACCGGATTCCTCGCTCGACGCGAGGTGCGTTGGCAGCATACCATTCCCACCCTTCGCAAAAAACGCGAAAGATGGCGCATTTAGGCTGGGTTAACGGTCGCGCACCCGGCAGTTCCCATGCTCACTGTCCGGCTCCAGCCGCGACCGGCGGCTTCAGATACTCCTCAAAGTGGGCCAGGATGCGGTTGAACAAATGGGTGCGCACATCGGGGCCGGCGATGGAGTGGGTCTTCCGCGGGTAAATCTGCAGGTCGTAGGGAATGCCGGCTTCGATCAGCTTCTGCACAAACTGAACGGAGTTTTCCATGTGCACGTTGTCGTCGCTCGTGCCATGCGCCAGCAACAAGTGCCCTTTCAGGTTGGCCGCGAAGTTGACCACGGAAAAGTCGCGGTAACCCGAGCCAAACTCAGCGGGCTCGCTCAAGTAGCGCTCGGTATAGATTGAGTCGTAGTTGTGCCAGTCGGTAACCGGCGCCACCGCAACCCCGGCGCGGAAGCGGTCGGAGTGAGACATCGCATAGAGGGTAAAAGTCCCGCCCCAGCTCCAGCCCCACCAGCCCAGGCGCTTGGCATCCAGTTGCGGATACTGGGCCAGCGCCGCATCCAGCACGGTCAACTGATCTTCCAGCTGCACCGGACCGAAGTTGTGATAAGCCGCCTGGGCAAAGGCGCGCCCGCGCTTGCCTTCGCCACGATTCTCGGCGTGGAGCACGGCAAAGCCATGTTGCGCCAGCAACTCGTCAAAGAGCAGGCTGTCTGCCCAGCGGTTGGCCACCTCTTGCGGACCGGGCCCTCCATAGGGATTCACGATAAGCGGAACGCTGGCGGAATGGGTGGCCCCTTCGGGCAGCAGCAGGGTGGCGTGGAGCGTTGTGCCGTCGTGAGCCTTTACCTCAAGCTGCTCCGGAGCGCGAAGATGGTACGGCTCCAGCGCCCGCGTTTGCCAGAAGACGTTGCACTTGCCCGCGGCCCGGCACAAGCGGAGGGTCGGCGGATCGAGGCGCGTGGATTGTTTGTCGGTAAACGCGCCGCCTGTGGGAGCAAAGCTGCCGCTATGGAAGCCGGCCCCGGCCGTCAACTGCTTGCGCTCGCCGTCAAAGCCAACCTGCCATAACTGTTGCTCCAGCGGGTTGCCCTCGTTCGATTCGATGTCGATCAGCTTTTGCGCGGAATCGACGCCGAGAACGTCTCCCACTTCAAAGTCGCCCTTGGTCAGTTGCCGCTCCAGTTTGGCTGTCGCCGCTCCGGGATTGGTCTGGTCATAACTGTAGAGATAAAGATGGTTATGCCCGTCGGACCAATTGGTCAGGATGATGTGTCCGTCGGCCACATCGACGTCATAGCTCTCGTCGAAGAAGGTATCGTCGGCGAGTTGCAGCACCGGATGCTCCTGCCCCGTGGCCGCATCGGCAAAGTAGATATCCCGGTGCTTGTGATCCCGCGTGACCGTCTCGATCCATAGCGTCTTGCGGTCCACCCAGCCGAAGCGCGGAATGTAATCCTGGCCGGGACGAATCGGCAATCGGACCCAAACCGTCTTGCCGCCCCGCACGCTCACGATGCCCACGTGGACATCGGGGTTGGGGTCGCCGGGCTGCGGATAGCGCTGCAGATCTACGCTGGCATGCGTGGGAATCCAGTCGGTAAGCGGATACTGTGGCACGCTGGCCTCATTCATCTGCAGATAGGCCAGATTTTTCGAGTCCGGCGACCAGAAGTAGTTGCTGCGAACGTCCAGTTCCTCTTCGTATACCCAATCCACCTCGCCGTTGATCGTCGCCGGATTGGGCGCGGGAGCCACAATGGCCGCGGGCGTGCCGGAATCCTTCAGCCGCACCACCGAAAGGCCATGGTCGCGGACGAAGGAGATGCATTCGCCGTTGGGCGAAAACTTGGGATCGTCGCCGGAGGCCGCTCCCGTAAACCCAATCTGGATCCCCGTGCCGTTGTGCAGATCGAAGAACCAGAGGCGGCCGTTGGAGTCAAAAAGCAGATGTGCCGAGTCCGGCGCCCACAGGTAGCTGGCCATCTTGTAGCGGTCGCGATGGTCGCGGTCGGTCTCTGACCCGTTGGCGCCGGAGAGCGCGGCCAGCTTGGCGCGGCTGACCAGGACGTGGGGCTTGCCCGTGCCCGGATCCAGGTCAATCAGTTCGCCGCCGTCCAGGTAAGTCAGATGCTTTCCGTCCGGTGACCAGGTAAGCTCGTCGGGTGGGTGTCCCGTCAGCACCCCATGGGCAAAGATCGCGTCCACGGTGAGAGGCTTCTGAGGAGCCTGCGCGGCAAGGGGAAGCGTGGCCAGGGCAAGAGGGACAACGGCAGAAAGCAGAAGGGCGGCAGCGCGGGTCAAAACGGTTCCTCCGGGGACGAAGCCCGGCCTGGTCTTTCAGGCTGCGATGGGAGGGCGCGGGGCTTCAAGGTAGAAGTGTAAATCAAAGGGTTTACCCGGTTGCATGTCGGGGACAGAAGGAGTATGTTCCGGATGATGCTCTGGGCAACTCCGGAAGAACGCGGCAATCTGGGCCAGGCGCGGCGCAAGCAGGTGGGCCGCCAGGAACATGGCGAATTCAGCGCCAAGGCGCGGAAGACGCCGCCACTTGCGCTGCTTGAGCGGTCGATGCGTGGCCGTGTTCCGGCACTGATCAAGCTCAAATACGAACTCATGGCGGAGTCGCCCTTCGGCTACTTTCGCGGCGCAGTACCGGTTATGGCCGCGGACCTGGCCCTTCTGCCCAACACCGGCATCCTGTCTCAGCTTTGCGGCGATGCGCACGTGCGCAATGTGGGCGCCTATGCCGCGCCCGACGGGCGGCTGGTGTTCGACATCAACGACTTCGACGAGACCATCCGCGGACCGTTCGAATGGGATCTGAAGCGCATGGCTGCCGCAGTGACGCTTGCGGGGCGGGGCTCCGGCCACAAAGAGGGTTCCGCGCGGCGCGCAGCGGAACAATGCATCGAACGCTATGCGGCGCAGATGCGGGCCTTCGCGGAAATGCCTCTGCTGGAAGTTGCCCACTATCAGGTGCATCGGCTGGGCCAGGTCGAGCCAGTGCACGAAGCGCTGCTCAAGGCCGAGCGAGCCACGCCGCGGCACACGCTGGAACAGCTCACTGAACCGGCGTCCCCCGCTCCCGGCGCACCCCGCCGCTTCAAGGAATCCAAGCCCATGTTGACCCGCGTCACCGGCGCGCAGGCCGCTGCCGTGCTGGCCTCGCTTGAGCCCTACCGGGAAACTCTGGAACCGCACAGGCAGCGCATGTTGACGTTCTACCGCCCCGTGGACGTGGCCTTCAAAGTGGTGGGCACGGGCTCGGTGGGGCTGCGCGACTATTGCGTGTACTTCGAGGGCAACGGTCCGGAAGATCCGCTGTTCCTGCAGATCAAAGAAGAACCGGCCTCCGCGTATACGCCCTATTTGCCCGATGCGCACCCTGCCCGCCACAACGGCCAGCGCGTGGCCGAGGGACAGCGGGCGATGCAGTTGCAGTCCGATCCCTTCCTCGGCTGGACGCACATCGGCGGACGGCAATTCCTGGTGCGGCAACTGAACGATCACAAGGGGTCCATCGAGCTCGAAGACCTGGCCGGCGGCGGACTGCAGGCATTTGCCGAGGTCTGCGGTGAGTTGCTGGCGCGGGGTCACGCCCGCTCCGGCGATCCGCGGGTCATCGCCGGCTACCTCGGCTCCGGCGACAGCTTTGCTGAAGCGCTGGGCAAGTTTGGCGGGCTCTACGCCGATCAGACTGAGAAGGACTGGGAAGATCTGCGCCGCTCCCGCAAGACTCGAACGAAATCTAATTCCAAACAAAATCCTAGGAGACTCGCATGAATCGCCGTACGTTTACGCAAGCCCTGGCGACGGCCGCCTTGAGCGCTGCTGCACCCCAGTTGCCCGCCGCATCATTGAGAGGCGCTGCCTCGTCCCAAACCGCAGCGCCGCCATTTTCGCTCTCCGTGATGCTCTGGACCGTTTTCAAGGGCCTGCCCTTCGAGGAGCGGCTGGCCAAGGTGGCTGAGGCGGGCTACAGCAATGTCGAGCTGGTGGGCGAGTACCGCGACTGGTCGGAGGGCGACTTTGCCCGCGCCAACGCTGCCCGCAAGCGCCTCAACATAAAATTCGACGCCACCGCCGGCTTGGCGCATGGCTTGGCCAACCCGGCTGAGCGCGACGCGTTCCTCACCGAACTGCGCCAGGCGCTCACGCCCATGGAAACACTTGGTTGCCCGGCCATGATCGTGCTCTCCCGCGACATCACTCCGGGCCTCTCCCGCGAGGCTCAACACGAAAGCTGCATTGAAACGCTCAAGCGGGCCGCGGCTCAAATCGAGGGTCGCCAGATTGACGGCCAGCCGGTGCGCTTGTTGCTTGAGAATATCGACCCCGAAGAGAACCCCAAGTGTTATCTCACCTCCGTGGCCGAAGGCATCGAAATCGTTCGCAAGGTCAACCACCCTCAGGTCCAGATGCTCTGCGACATCTACCACGAGCAGATCGCCGAGGGAAACCTGATCGAGAAGTTTGAGAAGCACATCGACACGATTGCCCTGATCCACGTGGCCGACGTCCCTGGCCGCCACGAGCCCGGAACCGGCGAGATCAACTATGCCAATATCTTCCGCAAGCTGGTGCAACTCAACTACCGGCGCATGGTGGCCATGGAGTTCTACCCCACCGGCGACGAGGTAGCCACGCTGCGCGCCGCAAAGGCACTCGCGTGGAGCGCCAGCGCGGTTTGAGAACGCGGCCGCCCGGCGCCCCACTACAATAGACCGGTATGTCTACCGCCGTCCGTTCGCACGCGAAGATCAACCTGGGCCTCGGCATCGGTGCGCCGCGTCCGGACGGCTTCCATCAACTGGCCACCGTCTATCAGACTCTTGCGTTGTACGATGTCGTAACCGTCACCGCCCGCCCCGCGCCGGTGACGGCTTTGCGGCTTTCGTCGAGTGACAGCCGCGTTCCCACTGACAGCCGCAACACGGCCTGGAAGATGGTTGCGCTGGCGCTTGAGGCGCTGCGCCTCTCCGCCGAAGTGGAGATAGTCATCGACAAGCGGCTGCCCGTACAGGGAGGACTGGGCGCGGGCTCAGCCAACGCGGTAGCGGCCCTGGTGGGGCTGGAAGCGGAGTTGGGCATTGCGCCCAAGGGATGGCTGTCGCGCCGGTTGGACCTTGCCGCCCGGGTGGGTTCGGATGTGCCGTTGTTCCTGATCGGCGGCACAGTGCTGGGGCTGGACCGAGGTCAGCAGGTGTATCCACTGCCGGACATCGAGCCCGTCTGGTGCATCGTCGCCACACCCGAGATCGGCGTCTCCACCCCACAGGCCTTTCGCGACTGGGACGCCCTCTGCATCGCCGAGGGTTTGACCGCCGACGCCAGTACAGATAAACTAAGTGAGTTGAGCCGCGCCTATGCCAGCGCCTTTGCGGGAGCGATCCCGGGGGGTGGGCAGGGAGCAGGCTCCTCCGGTGTCCTCTCCTGTGGAGAGGACCTGGCCGGACCGAACGAGTCCGCGCTTGTCCGCACCGAGATCAGTAGCTGGATCCAGAACGACTTTGAACGCGTCGTCTTCCCCCAGCATCCCTCCCTTGCAGAGATCAAGCGCATTCTTTTGGGTTCAGGCACACCGGAGGCAGCCCTCCATGCTTCGCTGTCCGGGTCCGGTTCGGCACTCTACGGGTTGTATCGGACCCGCGGAGATGTGGTAACGGCGCAGGAACGGTTGCGGACAGCCGGAGTTCGGAGTCTGTTGACCCGCACCCTGCCACGTGCGCCCTACTGGCGCGAAATGCTCTTGCACGAAGGACATTGACAGTCCACCGATTTGAGAGAGAGACTCACGGTCGGCTGTCGAGTTGGGCGATCGTCTAATGGTAGGACAATGCCCTTTGGAGGCATTTGTCCAGG
>CAZNAW010000012.1:0-101070 GCA_964571165.1 uncultured Occallatibacter sp.
TGCAGCCCAATCGGGTGGATCATCTTCATCGGGCGGAGCGAATAGCTGCAGTGCCTCAAATAACCCGCCGCAGACGATGAGTACACAACTGACACCTGCGCAGCAGCAAGCCTGTCACGACCTTGCTGTAAGCAGCCAAAACGCTAGTAATGCCAGCTATGTCGTTGGTGGTGCGGGTGTAATCGCCGCCTTCGTCCCTGGTGGTCAGGTGGCGGCTCCGGGGTTGATCCTCAGCGGCCTTGTGATACAAGGGGTATCCCAAATTGGGCAGACAATTTACGCGCATATGTGTCAATAAAGAAAGGAGAATGAATGTTGCAGCCACAAGATAACACCGGCATTAATAGCAGAAGATTTCGAACACTTGTGAAATGAGGGACAGGAGTCCTATATATCTTGCAGATGTATTACCTCGCGCTTGAGTTCTATCGCCACTGGATCGCAATGAGCCCGCAGTCGCACACATCCGCAATCATCTACCTTTCGTTCTACCCCCTACCTTGGCTGCTCTTGATGAAGGGAAAAACCAATCCGTTTCTTCTCGCCGTTCTCTTCTATCTTTCTTCTGGCGTGGCGACATTTCTGATATTCCCAACTACCTTTTGATGTGAGTGATTTGTCTGCACCTCAAATAACCCGCCTCAGTTGCCGAACGCGACACTCACCACGGTAGCGTCATCGCTGGGCACAGGCAGAAAGGCGCGCCGCTTCGCGTCGGAGTATAGGGACATACCATGCCCCCCGTTACGCCTTCATGCGCGATTTTTTAAACAGAGACGCAGGGGAGGTGCACACGATTCAAATGGGCGCTGATCCGCTATTCTGATCCCTGTCAGGGTGACGTACTCAAACGGGAATCATGCCGCACGGAGCAGAAAAGTTCTAAGATCGTCCTCCAGGGCCGACCACTCGTTCAACAATTTTCATTGAATTCTACCCAGGCTGTCCAGCCTGGGTTTCCCCTATACGCCGGAGGATTTCGAGCGCTCGCTGACGCTGATCAAGGCTGGCGATATCGGGTGGATCCCATGGACCGCGGAGATGCCGCTTGAAGAAGGCCAGCAGACGTTCGATCGGATCACCAGCGTACGCGGCGATCCGATCAAAAGGATGCTGCAAGTGGATTGATATCGAAAGGCGTACGCTCCAGCAGCGCTACATATTTTGCGATGATGTCTGGCCAGCGATAAAGCGCGCGGGCGCGCGACCTGGAAGCTTCTCTGAGTTGCTCTGGCAGGGCACCATCCTGCTCTGCACAGTCAATGGCCTGCGTAAGTTCCCCTGCATTTGCGAAATAGATCCCGCAAGGTCCCAGTGTTTCACGGTTAAAGGAGTTATCGTGGGCGAAGATGAGGTTTCTGCACCCCATCGCCTCGAGCAGCGATGGATTCGTCCCCCCGACGCTGTGACCGTGCATATAGGCAAAGGAATGGTATCGCAGGCAGGTCAGCTTGGCTTGGTCATACACGGCTCCAATCATTCGAATCCGTGGATCCTGCACCGCGCGAAGCTGCGCGACATACCGGGTTTCAGCAAGATGGTTGCCCACCACGATAAGTTGCCGGCTGCTGCGGGATTGTTGAAACGCCAGCAGAATCTCCAGCACATGGTTCTCAGGCTCAAGCCGGCAGACAACAAGATGGTAGCTTCCCGGAATGAGGTTCCATTGGGATAACGGCTGGGCTGGGGGGGGCGTTTCGATCACCTCGCAGCCATAGGGAATCACGGAGCATGCCGGAAGCTTGCCGTGACGGCTGGCAAGGCTCGTCGCGATAGCTTCCGCATCGGCGATGATGCGATTGGCCACGCGAAGCGATATCCATTCCATTAACCGGAAATAGCTTCGCGCCACAAAACCCCACTTGGCGCGTGCCCACTCCAGCCCATCCGGATTGATCCACACCTCGGTGTTCCACAGCCGGGGAATCAGGCAGAACGGAGCGGCGCCATACCCGAGCATATACACAACGTCGTATTCCCTGCGCGCCGCCCACAGGCATCGCAGATCGTAGAGGACGGTTTGAAGAGGACCGAGGGGAGGATTGGAAACGTAGCGCAGTTTTACCCTTTGAAAAGTATCAGGCGCCGAGGATTTCCCGGACTCGCAAAAGACGGTTACATCGAATCCACGCTCGCAGAGTCCAACCGCGAGTTTCTCAGCAAAAGTCTCGAATCCCCCATAACGCGCCGGAATTCCGCGCGTTCCGAGGATGGCAATCTTCATGTCTGGATTCACCTGCATCACACCTGAAGTGATAGACCCAGTGCCGCGTAGCACCTGCTGAACGCTGCGAAGACTGATGTCCGTGTAAAAAGTTGTTCAAAACGCAGCCGAGATTCGACGCCCATTTGCTTGCAGACTTCCGGATCGCATAAAAGAGAACGAAGCGCATCCGCCAAGGCGGCAGCATTGCCAGGTGGAACCAGACGCCCGTTCACCCCGCCAACCACAGGTCGAACCGCAGCCCTTCGCGGTGCAAGATGCGGGCGGCGTCAATCCAATGCAAAATGCCCCTGCCGCGGATCATGCGGGAAACGCACAAAATTACGGGACGGTCGTTATTGCGCTGTGCGGGAGAGATGGCGTTGGCATCCAGCCCAGCACCAGTATAAGCGGCAGAGCAAAGTGGGCCTAAGGCATCTGCTTACGGATCGTAATCTTCGGATCAACTCCACCCCAAGCACTCCTACATCGGCCTGTTCAGCACGCAACGCTCTGCTCAGCGTTGAATCGATTCTTCCTCCTGGGCAATATCCCCACTTCCTCGGGCACGGTTCTTCCCGAAGACTAACATTTCATCTGGTTCAAAGATACGGTGACCGATCAGGCTGAAGTTTCGCCGCAGAGATCGCCTGATGAATGCCAAATCGGTATGCGCCTTATTCTAAACCATTGAAAACAAAACCAGTAATTTCGATGGAACGGCCTTCGCCGAAAGCTCTTTCCCGTTGATAGCTACTGTTTGTCGGTCCTCCGCATGTAGGTATAATAAAGCCAACTCCGGGAAGCTTCGGGACGGTGCGCGTGAGGGAGCTTGAGAAAATGAGCTTTCCTGTAGGTATTCGGCACGTGAAGTGTCGAGCGTATCTGACGGCCGTCGAGGCGATTGAGAGGAGTCCGATATTGAACTGACTTGCTAAGTCAGCAAGGCGGAGCCTTGTGAATCGCGAGCTTTGCGGGTGCGATTTTTTCACGTTCTGGCGAAAGGCAAACGGACTCTTTCTTAATTTCCGCGCGCACCTCGGCCGATTGCTAGATCAGCGATGAGTCTGGATCTTTCAAATTCGAATCTCGACGATCATGTAGATCATCCTCCAGCAATTGCCGATCCGTGCTCAGAACGCCGATGGTACGCAGTCTATACTCTGCCGCAAAACGAGAAGTCCGTGGCGAGACAGCTTGACTTGAGAAAGATTGAGTCATTTCTGCCTATCTACGAAACCCTTAGAGTCTGGAAGAACCGTCAGAAGGTTCGACTCGAACTGCCTCTGTTTCCCTCCTATCTGTTTGCACATATCAATCGCCGCGAGCGGGTGAAGGTCCTTGGATCTCCCGGTGTCCTGCATATCGTCGGCAACGGTAGGGGACCTGTTGCTGTTTCCGACGCGGAGATCGAGTTTCTGCGCTCAGAATTCTGTGGGAAGAGATTAGAGCCTTACAGGGAACTTGTTACCGGAGAGAAAGTTCGCATCAAGCGCGGGGCCATGGAGGGTGTTGAGGGCGTTCTTGTTAGAAAGAACAATAACCTGCGCTTTGTACTCACAGTCGCGTTGATTAACCAGCATGCTGCAATTGAGGTGGGTGCGGAAGATCTGGAGCCGGTTGTTGCTTAAGCGTTGGACGCTATTGAAGCCAAGCCTTGGAAGACAGATCAACGCTTAATTTGGAGTCAGCTCGTCTTTATCGGTTGAGCATATACTCCGAGAGTGTGACATCTGCCACGGCTTCGCCGACCTGGACCGCGCGTGACGATTGCTGAGCATCAGGCTGCATGCAGCTTTCACAATAGCTTGGAGCACTTGCAGGATTTGGGTTGGACAATCTGCACGTTCCATAGATGGCTGTGGTCACTCCATGGCAAAGATGCGGGACCGGAGGACGCGTGACTGAATCTAGACCAATCGAACAGGGCAAGATCGGAGTGGTCACCGTCACTTACAACAGCGAGCCGGTACTGCAGGAGTTCCTTGATTCGCTGGTAGCACAAACACACGAAAATATCATCCTCTACCTTGTAGATAATGCATCCAAGGATCAAACGCTGGAGATTGCAAGAAAACAGCCGGATATTTCGACCGTCGTCATCGCCAATCCTGACAATTTGGGGGTGGCCGAGGGAAATAATCAGGGGATTCGCTCCGCTCTCGAGGATGGATGCGAATGCGTCCTGCTGCTGAACAACGACACGGTCTTTCCTGCGGACTTCATCGCGCAGCTTTACGACGGCTTGGATCGGCACCACTGCGATATGACCACTGGCCAGATGTATTATTACGACCGGCCGGATGTCCTCTGGTGCGCGGGCGGCCGCTTTCAGCCCTGGCTGGGGTATCGCATCCAACACGACGGAGAAAATAAGAAAGATACTGGACAATTCAATCAGCCTCGCCGTGTGACCTACACGCCCACCTGCTGCCTTCTGGTGCGCATGAGCGTTTTTGACCGCGTCGGCCTAATGGACAGTCGATACTTCGTCTATTCTGATGATGTAGATTTCCTATACCGTTGCTTCAAGCAAGGGCTCTCGCTCTGGTATGTCCCCGAAGCAAGGCTTTGGCACAAAGTCGGCTCGCTGACCGGCGGAGCAGTTTCTGAATTTGTGCTACGATACGTGGCGCGAAACAGAATCTATTTTCTGCGCAAGAATCTACCATGCTGGCAAGCACTTATTTGGTACTGGCAAGTGCAAACGCTCTATGCGCTGAAGTTTTTTTTGCATAAAACGTCGTACGCTAACTGGCGGCTTCAGCAAGCATCTGCGAGAGATGGCTGGAATATGCTCACTGTGCAAACAAACTCAGATTGACCCAGTGCCGTTCAGATTGTAGTGCATTCGGTAGTGCAACCAGCGGCTATGCCTAATTATCTATCCAGGCAGAAGAAACTTTCGCTGCGTTCTTCCCCGAAAAGGACATGTAAATGAGGAAGCAACGAAAGGTTGTGGGTGTATGAGCCGATGCTATCAGAGACGATGAAAGCCGCGAAGAATGCCGCACGCAAGCGTCCTCGAATTGGCCTTGACCTCCATGTCGCCGACGGCATCTACCAGGGTTCGCGGACGCACTGTCTTGAACTCTTTTCACGCGTCGTTGCCGCGATGCCTGAATGCGATTTCGTCGTTCTCTCAGCATCCCCTGAGAGGTTAAGCAGGTTCAGTGCCAACTTTACACTTCGAAATGTGAGTCTCGTGGCAATGCAGCACGTTTCACCAGCGAAGCGTCTTCTTTGGCAACTGCCCCAACTAGCAAAACAGTACCAGTTCGATCTGCTGCATACGCAATACATCGTGCCTCCATTCTCACCCTGCCAGACGGCGGTGACAGTTCACGACATTCTTTTTGAATCGCACCCAGAGTATTTCGATAGGCTTTTTGTTCTGCGTTCACACCTGATGGTGCCGCGCTCCGTCCGCCAGAGCGCTGAAGTGTTCACGGTTAGTGACTTTTCGCGTAGGCAAATCTGTGAAATGTACGGAGTCAAAAACGACAAGGTCCATACAATTCTCAATGGTGTGGACACATCGCGCTTTTTCCCGGGCATGGAGGGCAGGAATGTCGCCGATGAACTAGGATTGGCGTCGGGGCAGTATTTCCTCACCGTCGGACGGCTGGAGCCCCGCAAGAACCACGTCAACCTCCTGCGTGCGTGGGCAAAACTCGGCGAGCCGCGCCCTCGTCTAGCGATCGTCGGTCAGCGGCATTTTGGCTACAATGAGGCGCTTGCCTTAGTGAGTTCGTTGCACTTAGAACAATCCGTAGTGGTTCTTGAGAACGTCTCCGACGAACAGTTGCCCGCCATCTTTCGCCATGCAAAAGCGTTTGTTTATTGCAGCATGGCTGAAGGTTTTGGGATGCCCGTGCTTGAGGCCATGGCCTCAGGTATTCCAGTCATATCCTCTGCAACGACGGCACTGGCGGAGGTATGCTCTGAGGCTGCTTTGCTGGTAGATCCTGAGAACATCGAAGACATCAGCAACGCAATTCGTAAGTTAGGCGATGACCTTGATATGCGGCAAGATCTGACTCGCCGTGGGTTAGACAGGGTTAAGGGCTTCACTTGGGAGAGCACGGCAGCCGTCGTCGCCAAAACATACCGCCGACACTTTGGACTGACCTGAATGGAAGGATCTCCTGACCTTTCGTTGCCCGTTGCTCGCTGTGGCATAATGAGGCTTCACCCGCGCCAATAGCTCATTGCAGGGCATCACCTGCCCAACCTGATCAAGAGGTCACTCTCTGCTGCTTTTCCGACCATACTTCTCAACACTCGTTTGCTACGCCAGTGCCTGCTACAGCGGCCCCTTACCCTTCACTTATCATTTGATTAAGACAGGATGCGAAAATGTGACTGCGCAAATGCTCCTAAAGTGTGCACATAAACATTCTCCAATCAGTACATCAACGATCCAATTGGACAATTATTGGGGAAGAAGATTAATGAAATACGCTCTAACACAGGTAAGGCGCTGGACGTTTTGAACTGATGCAATTAGGATGGGTTATGCGAAATCAGAGGAAGGGCATCTCATGATGCCACAGGAAGAACTTCCCATGCAGGCTTTAAAACTTAAACTCAAGACGATCCTCGATCACATCAATCTACGAAGCCGCTTTGTCTATCTGGATATTCCACGTTCTTTCAATGTCGGCGATCTGCTGATCAACATTGGGACAGAAGCGTTTTTTTCTGTGCATGGTATCAGGCCAGAACAACGTTGTTGCGATATGGACATTCCCCGGAGTATTTTCAAAGTAGATGATAATGTCACGTTCCTGATGCAGGGAGGCGGAAATTTTGGAGACCTCTGGCCCGGGCATCAGTCTCTACGTGAGCAGATTCTCTTGAAGTATCCGCATAACCGGGTGATCTTTTTACCTCAAACTGTTTATTTTGCGAACAGGGCTAATCAGACTGCATGCTGCGCTCTGTTAGCCTCCCATCATAACTTGCATATCTTCGTGCGTGACGAATCCTCGTTTGCGTCGCTGACAGATTCTGGACTGCATAATGTCACGCTGATCCCGGATATGGCGCATTGGCTTTGGGGGAAGATGCCTCAAGCGCACGAAACGGATGCAACGCGTGCAGGACGTCCGTTATATTTTTTCCGGAGAGATAAGGAAAAGGGATCAATTCCCAAGGAATTCAGAGCAGAGGTTAGCGGTGCCGTAGATTGGGGTGATTGCATGTCGTTGTGGCAAAAAGCGGCATGGGCCATATGCGCAAAGAGTATGGTCGCGAATAGAATGGGCGGCCGCCCGCTAAATCTGATTCCTTGCTGGTATGCACTTCGCAACTCTATGGTGCAACACGGCGTATCCATGTTATCGCACTCGGATCGAATCGTTACGAACCGGATGCACGCCATGTTACTGGGATTGCTCCTTGGGAAGCGCGTGACTGCCTTTGATAATTCCTATGGTAAGCTGTCGTCCTATGTTACAACATGGTTAAAGAATATGCCTAATCTGACATTTCTTGATTCCTAGATTCAAGGATGATTGTGCGTTTGTGAGTAATGCATTTGGGAGTAGAATGAAAATTGGAATCGTGAATCGTTTCCAGGTGGATAATGTTCATTCCCTGTCGGGCACTCCGCACTTTATGGGGAAGGCCTTGCGGGAGCACGTTGGAGAAGTTATTTATCTTGGCCCGGATAACAGCCTGTTGACGAAGGCGATTGAAATTGCGGGGCGGGCTATTAACCGCGCCAGCTACGCAGCGTTTCGGCGCCACATCTCTTCCGATCATCACCGCATTCTGTCAAAGCGGCTTGCGCGCACATTTGGCCTGCGCGTAGCGCAATCCGCTTGCGATGTGCTCTTCGCGCCTACTGCGTCGGTAGAAATTGCCTATCTATCGACGAATATACCTATCATTTACTACCCAGACATGAGTTGGGCTGACATTGTGGACTACTATCCAAGCCACTCTTCTATGTGGAAATTTGCCCGGGTGGAGGGGGACCGAATAGACGGCGCCGCCATCGGCAAGGCGAGCGCGTCTATCTTTCCCTCAGCTTGGGCAGCAAGAACGGCGATCGAGCACTACAAAGCGGATCCGCGTAAGGTGCATTGCATTCCATATGGGGCGAACTTCGATCAACAGGATATTCCATCGCGGACAGCGACCTTGCATCATTCGCTTGAGAGAGGAATCACTTTGCTTTGGATTGGTGTCGATTGGCAGCGCAAGGGCGGCGCAATCGCTTATGACTCTTTGCTGAAACTGATTAGCAAGGGCGTAGATGCGCGGCTGGTGGTTTGTGGATGCGTTCCACCCGAACGCTATCGTCATCCCAAGATGGAGATCGTTCCCTTTCTGAGCAAGCGCGATCCGGTACAGCGGAGAGGACTATCGCAGTTATTTCTGGGTGCAAACTTCTTAGTCTTGCCGACGACTGCAGAGGCATGCGCAATTGTGCTCTGTGAAGCAAGCGCACACGGACTTCCTTCGCTAGTGCGCGATACCGGAGGAGTACGAGGCGTGGTGACGGACGGGGAGAACGGTTATCTGTTGCCACCGGACGCAAAGGGAGAACAATATGCAGAGAAGATTCTGGAGCTTGTGCGGGATGGTGGTGCATACAGCGACCTGGTGAGGACCACCCGTAGGTCCTACGAAGAAAGGCTGAATTGGGATGCTTGGGGCCGCGCAATGAAACCCATTTTCGAGCAGGTGGTGAAGGGGAGCTCAATTAAGACGGCTTCCCGTCAAGGGTGCGAATGCCATAGTGATTAACTGGGATGCAGCTTGGTTTGCCATCCTGTGGCCGGGATCTCAGCTACCTTAGTGGGAGTAAACTTCGATGCTTAAGATTTCAAAACAGACTTGCGCTTTATAGGCACTGAGACGCTGTCTTCTCTCACGATCCCGCAGCGCATTTGCAGGGGATTCAGAGTGCTGTAGTGAGTTCGGCTTTAGCCGCCGCCATCTCGTGGTACCCGCCTATGCGGACGGCCCGGGGAATATAAACGCTCCGGAACTCGTTGAGGGGCATCGTCGCTGGCACTATGAACTTATTGAGATGAGATCTCCGAAAGGATGCATGAGTTGGCTGAGATTGCGAAGCGTGTGAACTCTCTGATGCAGACCGCAGTATGGTTTGCTCTCAAATTCATATCAGTGCTCCCATCCAATCGTCTAAGAAAGGCGGCGCTCCGGTGCATGGGAGCGACAATAGGCAAAGGGGTAAAAATCTACTCCGGATTTGAGATAAGATGCCCTTGGAGGCTAACAATTCTTCGAGGAAGCATAGTAGGTCACAACTGTATTCTTGATTGTCGTGCAGGGATTGTTATCGGGGAGTATGTTAACCTCTCTTCCCAGGTTGCTATCTGGACGGCTCAGCATGATCCGCAATCGGCCACCTTTGATACTGTGTATGCGCCTGTTACTGTGGAAAGAAGAGCTTGGTTGAGTTTTCGTGCCACGGTACTTCCCGGTGTAACTATCCATGAAGGCGCTGTTTTGGCAGCCCATGCAGTAGCTACAAAAGACATCCCAGCCTTTTCTATCGCAGGCGGGGTTCCTGCGCGGGTGATCGGGACTCGAAATGCTTCGCTTACCTATGAATTCGGCGACGGGCCGTATATCCACATGATATAGTAATGCATTAGCCAGAGGCAATCCTCGAGAGCGGCTAAGTGCGGATAGGGTTGGTTTCAACAAAGGAGCATCGGCAAAACCGATATTCGACCAACTTGCCAAGGCAATATCTCTTGAGACGGGAGACTTTGGACAGAGTGGGAGGAGCGCAAGAAATGCCCGGCGATCAGAAGAGCCTGAGTCTATCAACGCTCGCTTTTTCTAAGTTGCCCCTGCGTTACGGTACGGAGTTCTGTTATATTACATTGACGGATGGCCACTTTACCGCAGAAACGGTCCAACTCCGCAATACTCAAGCGCTAGGCAAGTATATTAACTACGTCGAGCTAACTGCGCAGAGCCATGAACGTTGGTTGGCTGAGCAGCTCGAACGCGACGACGCGCTAAACTTTGCTCTAGTGGCTAAGGGAAGGTTTGCCGGGACGTTGAGCCTCTATGACATCAAGCATGGAGAAAGCTGCGAATTTGGCCGGATGATGATGCCGGATGATGGACGACGCATCTTCGCACTTGCGGCGGAGATGCTCGGCATGTCGTTTGCATTTGAAATCCTCGGCATACGAACTCTCTATTGCGTCGTGATGGAGGGAAACAACGCAGTCTTGAACTTTCACCTGAAGAATGGATGGAGCAGAGATGCCCGTTATGAGCGCTTTGAGCAGGTGAACGGCTTGAATGCGCATCTCATCGGCCTAAGCATGGATCGGTCGGAGTGGCCTCAATGCTTCGCCAGAATGCGCCCCCTCGCAAAAAGATTGCTTGCGCCAGCGCAGGTGGGAGCCCTGTAGATTCTTGACTGGAAAGGGATATCATGAACAGAGAACAATTCATCCCTCAACTCGAAATGGTTCTAGAGATGGGCACGGGGACATTACGCGAAGACCAGAATGTTCGCAATCTTGAGCATTGGGATTCACTCAAATTGTTGGAGGTTCTAGCCCTAGCCGACGAACTACTTCATGTTCAAATTGACGCGGACCGATTGGCTAAATGCGTTACAGTTGGGGACATTCTTAAACTGCTAGAGGAATCGACCGCAACTAAGGACCTGCAGCAACAGGTCTAACACCTTACAGCGGGTGCTCAATGAAAGCAAGTATCGCCGCAATTGAATACAGTCTTCCCGAGACCCTTTTGAAAAACGAAGAGCTGGCCGCAAGATTCGGCGACTGGACTCCTGAGAAGATAACTGATAAGACGGGCGTAACGGAACGTCATATTGTCAAGGGCGACGAGTGCGCGTCGGACCTTGGGGTTCAGGCATGTCAAAAGCTGTTTGATAGTCGTGCATGCCGGCGCGAGAATATTGACTTTTTGTTGTTCTGTACGCAAAGCCCCGATTATTTTCTACCCACAACAGCGTGCATGGTCCAAGACAGGCTTGGATTGCCAACTACGTGCGGAGCGCTTGACTTCAATTTGGGATGCTCTGGATTCGTCTACGGCCTTGGCTTAGCCAAGGGTCTAATTGAGACTGATCAAGCCAAGAATGTTTTGCTGGTGACCGCGGAGACGTATAGCAAGTTCATCCATGAGAATGACAGAAGCGTGCGTACCATTTTTGGCGATGGCGCCGCGGCAACATTGATACAAGCAGTGCATATTGGCGATGAAGCATTGGATGAGCCGATTGGGGCGTTCATTTACGGAACGGACGGCCGCGGAGCCAAGAACTTGATTGTTCCAGTTGGGGGCCTGCGTCAACGAACTTGTTCTGGCGATGAGGCGCATGTGGACGAGTTCGGCAATGAACGAGCGTCATCGAACCTCTACATGAATGGAGGAGAGATATTCAGCTTTTCTCTTCGAGCAGTTCCTGAGGCGGTTGACCGACTTCTGGAAGCGATGCGACTGCACTTGGAGGACATCGACTTGATTGTGTTTCATCAGGCAAATCGCTACATGCTCGACCATCTACGGAAGAAGCTCAAGATACCGGAAGGAAAGTTTGTGGTCGCCATGGAACACGTAGGAAACACGGTATCGTCGACCATTCCCATCGTCCTTAGCGATGCCGCTGCATCTGGAAGGCTGAAGGATGGGCAACGCGTAATGATAGTTGGCTTCGGCGTCGGTTATTCATGGGCAGCAACAGTCCTTCGTTGGCGTATGGGTTGCTCTTAATTCCGAGAGGTCGAGTACCTTGTTGCGACAGCTACCTCGTTTCTGGCTGCAACAAAGCATCTGATGTAGGGAACAGGTCGATGAATCGACCGCCGGAGAATGTTGACATGGAACGATTACTCGATCATTGCAAAATCATCGATCTCCCGAAGATATCCGATCCGCGCGGAAACCTGACCTTTATCGAGGGAAGTCACCAGGTTCCTTTCGATATCCAGCGGGTCTACTACCTGTATGACGTGCCCGGCGGCTCAGAGCGCGGCGGCCACGCACACAAAGAATTGCACCAGTTCATTATTGCCATGTCTGGAAGCTTCGATGTGATCCTGGATGATGGCGAGAACAAGAAGCGAATTCATCTTAATCGCTCTTATAACGGCCTATATGTTTGCCCCATGATTTGGCGAGAGCTGGATAACTTCTCTTCCGGGTCCGTCTGCATGGTGTTGGCGTCCAATTATTACGACGAAAACGATTATTATCGCGATTATGCAGAATTCATGCGGGCGCGGAGTCAAGGATGAGTGTCCCGTTTCTCGACTTGGGAATGGCCTATCGCGAGATTCAAGCTGAGCTTGAGTTGGCGGTACTGGCCTCTTTGCGTTCCGGCTGGTACATCGGCGGGCAGGATGTGGAGGCCTTTGAGCAGGAATTTGCAGCCTTCACTGAAACCCGGCATTGTGTGGGCGTTGCCAATGGGTTGGATGCTTTACGTCTCGCGTTGTTGGCCATTGGGATTGGCGAGGGAGATGAGGTTATTGTCCCGTCCAATACTTATATCGCCACCTGGCTGGCGGTTAGTCAGTCCGGAGCGACCCCGATCCCAGTAGAGCCGGTGGAGTCCACCTACAACCTTGATCCGGGCAAGATTGAAGCGGCCATTACGCCACGCACCAAGGTCATTTTGCCGGTGCATCTATATGGCCAACCGGCGGATCTTGATCCGATCCTCGTTCTCGCGCGGAAGCATGGACTCCGCGTTCTGGAAGATGCCGCGCAAGCGCACGGTGCCCGCTATAAGGGCAAGCGCATTGGCGGTCATGGAGATGTTGTGGCGTGGAGCTTTTATCCCACCAAGAACCTGGGCGCGCTGGGCGACGCCGGGGCCGTAACAACAAACGACCCGGAGCTTGCCGACCGGGTTCGTGTGTTGCGCAATTATGGTTCAATAACGAAGTATGTGAATAAGGTAAGGGGCTACAACAGTCGCCTGGATCCAGTGCAAGCCGCCGCTTTGCGAGTCAAGCTCAGGCATTTGGATGAATGGAATGCCCGCCGGACAGCGATTGCCGCACGTTATACAGCGGAGTTGGCGGATACAGGGTTAGTGCTTCCCGAAGTCCCGAAGTGGGCCGAGCCCGTTTGGCACATTTATGTTGTGCAACATGCACGACGGGGTGCCCTACAAAGGTCCCTTCAGGAAGCTGGTATTGGGACGCTGATCCACTACCCGATTCCCCCGCATCTGCAAGAGGCATATCGGGATGCGGGATATGCCGCGGGCCGGTTTCCCATCGCGGAGCGCATCGCCAATCGCCTGCTCAGCTTGCCCATGGGGCCGCAGTTGGACGATGCAGGAGTTACGGCCGCGATCACCGCGTTGAAGGCCGCGGCTCACGGATGACTGAAGCGAAAGCATCGTACCATCGCATACTGAAGAGCACTTCCATTATTGGAGGTGCGTCGTTCATCAACATCGCAATCGGTGTGCTCCGCACCAAGGTTCTTGCTGTATTGCTCGGACCTGCGGGTGTGGGCGTGGCCAGCCTGTACACCGGCCTTATTGGGACCGCATCCACGGTTGCTACCTTGGGCTTGGGCTCGGTGGGAACGCGCCAGATTGCGGAGGCCTGCAGCAAGGACGATGCGCATGCACTCTTGGTGGCGCGACGGGCCTTGTTCTGGGGCACTATGCTCCTCGCCTGCGCCGGCGGACTGGTTGTGTGGTCTCTGCGGTCGTTTCTGGCCGTGTATGCACTGGGCAACGCCTCCTATTCCGGCGCGGTCGGATGGCTTTCGATAGGGGTGGCGCTCTCCGTTGCCGGAGCATCGCAGGGCGCTTTGATCCAAGGGATGCGCCGTATCGGCGATATAGCCCGTCTCAATGTCTTTGGATCAGCAATCAGCACTGTGCTGGGTATCGGCATGCTCTGGCGGTGGGGCAAGGCTGGGTTGGTTGCGTACATTCTGATAGGCCCCCTGGCGAGCTTTGTACTCGGCCACGTTTACGTGTCGAGACTGCCGAAACCACGAAAAGAGAACGTCACCCTACCTGAGTTATCGCGCGAATGGAAGATGCTCCTTCGCCTCGGCTTGGCAATGGTGGGAGCAGGGCTTGTTCAACAGCTGGCGCAGCTCTGGATACGGATCGATGTCGCCAGAGTTTTAGGTGCGCAGTCACTTGGCCAATATCAGGCGGCCTGGACAATCTCAATGCAGTACGTATCCTTCGTGCTCGGAGCTATGGGGTCAGACTACTACCCCAGGCTGACTGGCATAATCCACGATCCCAAAGCCGCAGGGCGGTTGGTAAACGAACAAACGGAGGTCGCGACGCTCCTGAGCGCGCCCGTTTTCATTGCCATGATGTCAGTAGCACCGTGGGTCATTCATTTGCTCTACGCGGCATCTTTCACGCCCGCGATCGAGATTCTGCGTTGGCAAGTGCTGGGCGATGTCCTCAAAGTGGTAAGCTGGCCATTAGGGTTTGTGATTCTGGCCGCGGGCGATGGAAAGGCCTATTTCTGGACCGAAACTGGCCCATGGCTTGTTACAACAGGTCTCATCACAGGGCTGGCGCCAGTTATGGGCTTGCCAATCACCGGTATGGCCTATGTGGCGATGTACGCACTCTACTTGCCGCAGGTATATTGGCTGGCACGCCGGCGAATCGGCTTCCACTGGTCCAGACCTGTTCTTCTCTTGTCTGCCGCGACGTTTGCCATATGCGTCGGCGTCGACATCCTGACTGCCCTGACGCGCTGGGGTATCTTGATCGGCTGCCTTGCAACAGGCGCGTTCGCGGTATTCTCCTTGGGACGGATAACGCACATGAGCAACCTGGGCGGACCAATAGGGCGCATCGGAGCGTTGGCGCGCCGGCTGACAAGTAGTATAGGAGCGACGCGTGAGTAGCTCTCGTTCTGGAAATCGGAATCATGATGAAGGGAATATCAGCATATTCCGCAATTCATACGAACAGATTATAAAATTGATACGTTCTCAATTGGTTGCCGCGAAGAATATAGACAATATACTAGCCATTGCTCAATTCTATGGACTGTTTCGCTGGATTAATGCTGACGGTATTTATCAGGACGATGACCTAGAGAATCTTGTTGAACAGCGTGTCATTCAGAACAAGAAGTTTAGACTCCCAAGATTGTCGGAAATGAACGGCGGTACCGTTCTCATCGCGTCGGAACTGTACGACTTCGGTGGGCACTCCAGGGTTGTCCTGAATTGGCTCAAGGCATTTGAAGAAGAAGGAGATCACAGGCTCTTAATTACGCGGACAGTGATGGACGCCTTCAGATCTACGCTTGAAGACAAGAGCATCCCGTTTCACTTGTGCGCGAGTCAGGGGATTGAGTTAGTGAATGAGATCCTTGCCTATTGCGCAAATGCCGAGCGGGTAGTCTTGCACATTCATCCGGATGATATTGTGGCCGTGATAGCAGCCAGAGTTCTTGCCAAGTCAGGCAAACACATCATTTTTTATAACCATGCAGACCACGTATTCAGTTTCGGAATGTCCTCTGCGCATATGGTATGTGAGGTGAGTACCTACGGAATCGAGATCAATAAGCGAGCGCGCCAACTTCAGGACTCTTGCTATCTTGGTATTCCTATCGACTTCAACAGCGCAACGGAGCATCGAGGCTATGCTTCAGAAGCTACTCCTGACAAAATAATTATGAGTGCGGGTGACTCAAGTAAATATGCGCCAGGAGATCTGTTTTTTGGAGATTTTATCGATTCCTTGTGTCAGAAACGAAGCGACGTCACTTTTGCCCTTGTCGGCCCAACCGGAGACGAACCTTGGTGGAACGAAGTAAAGGAACGCTGGGGCCATCGTATTCATTTTCAAGGAAGAGTGCCTCATGCCAAGTTCCTGGACATCATGCAGAAAGCAGATGTGTACGTAGATAGCTTTCCCCTCACAGGCGGGACAGCTTTCCCCGAAGCACTTCTAAATGGAAAGCTGGTTACTGGGGTCAGTTGCCCTATGCAGGGTTATAGCTGCGTTGACGAGCTAAGAGTGCGCGACGTGTCAGCATTAACAAATGAAGTGAGTAAGCTGCTTGATCGTGACAAAGACAGTATTCGCAAAATTGAGGAGATGAAGAAGAGACTAGAGACAGCGCAATCGATAACGTCTTTCCAGCGAAGAATACGGAGTATCTATGCTGGCAATAGACCTGTGGCTAGCTCAGACATAGCTGTTGATATATACTGGCGTGAAGGTCGATGGGAGAAGGATAAGGCTATTTTCTTGCCAGACGGGCCTATTTGGAATTGTCTTCCCTGGACATATTCCGTCCGCTTTGGTCTTCTCATTATTCAGTTAGCGGGAACATCAGGTCGGGAGTATAGAGCATATATACTAAGAAGAATCCTTCTAAGGCTACTGCCGAATAGGCTGCGTAACTTGCTTAGACGAAAAGGGATCTTTGGTCGAATGATGAGCCCATCTGATCCGACCTTAGGCATAACATTCCGCCTGCCCTAATTGTGGATGAATGGACGACAATTAATCGCACATCTAAAGGAGTGAAAGACAGTGACAGTATCAGTTGCGATGGCTACTTATAATGGAGCAAAGCATCTGCGGGCACAACTGGATAGTATTCAATCGCAGACTCGCCTTCCGGATGAGCTCGTCATTTGCGACGACTGCTCCTTGGATTCCACCGTCGACCTTGTGACTGAGTTTGCTAAGACTGCCACGTTTCAAGTGCTGATTGTCCGAAATGACGCACGGCTTGGATCAACCAAGAATTTTGAGAAAGCCATTAGTTTATGCACAGGTGATGTTATCGCCTTATGCGATCAAGACGACATATGGCTTCCAGAGAAACTCGAACGGCAGTGTGCGATGCTGGAGCGGGATCCAGGCTTGGGTGGCGTTTTCTCCGATGCGCGTCTGATCGATTCCCAATCGCAAGATACCGGCAAGACGTTGTGGCAAGTCAACAGGTTCACGCATGCAGGGCAAATGAAAATACATAACGGCGATATGTTTTCCGATGCCGTAACCAAATGGAAGGCTCTGGGCTGTACCATGATCTTCAGGGCCTCCCTCGTCGATAAAATTATCCCCATTCCCGAACGTTGGGATCATGACGGCTGGATCGCATGGATAATAGCAATGTACTCCAGAATCGACATTATTCCTGAGGCGCTAATTTGTTATCGCATACATCCTACGCAATCGTGCGGGGTAGCTCCATTGTCATTATCCGACCATTTGCAAGATAGAACTGATATGTATGCAAAGAAGGCTAGGTTGTTATCCGATCTTTGCGATAGAATAAGGGCGCAACATTCTCCCGAGGCACAATGTTTCCTCGCCAAGGTTGAAGAGATGATTGAGTACTTGAGGTTCCGATCAAACCTTCCAGAAAATCGCATGGCTCGCGTAGTGCAAGTTATGCGAAATATAGCTAACTATCGGAGATTTGATTCTGGGTGGTTGAGCGCGTTCAAGGATATAACAAGGTGATGCATGATCGTGGGAGTGCTGAGAGGTATAAGCCCGCACTAAGCAGTGCGTAGATGGGACCTTGGGTGTTCTAGCTCAGCGTGTGTGTCCAGTTGTTCTAAGATGGGTTTGGCGGGGGCAAAAGTTGGGAGATTGTGTACTTATTACTGGCGGTGCAGGGTTCATCGGGTCGCGTGTAGCACGAAGTCTGTTGCGCGCCGGCCACAAGGTCTCGATCCTTGATAGCTTCAGTCCGCAGATTCACGGAGACAACACCGACCTTCCAGCGGATTTACGTGACTCTGTGCAGTTGTTTCGCGGCGATGTTCGAGACGTGAGCCTTTGCCAGCGTGCTCTGGAGGGCCAGCAGGTTCTGGTTCATCTCGCGGCCGAGACTGGGACGGGGCAGTCGATGTACCGCGTTCGTCACTACACGGACGTGAATATTGGTGCTACCGCGGGCCTTATGGAGCTTCTGCTGACCGGCAAGTATCCAGTACGGAGCGTAGTTGTGGCATCGTCTCGGGCAATCTACGGGGAGGGCGCTGCGCGATGCCCGGAGCATGGCGTGGTCTATCCCAACGCGCGCTCGAAGGAGGCCATGGAGGCTGGAGACTTCGAGCCGAAATGTCCTTGCTGCGGACACGCGACAACGGCCGTTCCGACCCCAGAGAATGCTCCGTTCCATCCTTCGTCCTTGTATGGGCTCACCAAGCAGGTGCAGGAGCAGATGGTGCTGATGTATGCAGCAACGCTTGGCATCAACGGTTTTGCGCTGCGCTATCAGAACGTCTATGGGCCGGGGCAGTCGCTCAAGAATCCTTACACAGGTATCCTGGCCATCTTTTCAAACCTCGCTCGGGCGAATGAGCCGATTTATATCTTCGAGGATGGCCAGGAAAGCCGTGACTTTGTTTACGTGGACGACGTAGTAGAGGCAACTGTGCGCTGTGTCGAGGCTCCGGCGCAGAAACCAGTCGCGCTGAACGTGGGCACGGGGTGTCCTATTACGGTCGCGGAGGTGTTGAAAGCCACTCTCGCATACTTCTCAAGCAGCTCCGAAGTAGCGGTCACCGGCGCATTCCGCGAAGGAGACATCCGCCACAACTTCGCCAGTGTAGAGAGGCTGCGGGCTACACTGGGCTTCGTCCCGAGTTGGCGGTTTGACGACGGATTGCGGAAGTTCCTTGCCTGGGCTGGTGGTCAACGGCTCGAAGAACGCAACTACGAACAATCTCTCGCTGAAATGCGGGAAAAGGGACTGATGCATGGCTAACAGTGATTTGATCGGATGAGTCACTTTCACCGATGCCTCGCAAGAATACGGCCAGCAGCTCCGCATTACAGAGATCGCAGCGCACCAGCTAGTGCTGCTTAGCCCCATGCTGGTATCATCCCACCAGTACGGCGCGGATGAGTACTGTGACGTTGATTGGATGCAGGAATTGTTTCTTCTCATGCGAGCGGGCCTCTGGCAGGCGCTGACCGACTTGGATGAGAGATACTTCATGTACGTGGGACGTTGACCTTTGCAAGAGGATCTGGAACGCCGGGTTCAGATGTACCTATCTTTTCCGCTGGCAATACCTGCATTTGGGTGGGTTTAACCCGAGCCGGATTCCGGATTACGTCTACAGCCACACGATCTACGCCGAGCGTCACATTACGGGTTTGCACCAACTGCTCTGCAGTCTTGTCTCGTTCGGCAGTTTTTTCCTGAGGGCAGCCTTCTATCAGGCAACAGGTATCCTTCGCAACCGCGAAGTCAACCGCACCACCCCCCCATGGCGCGAATTTAAGGCGCGGAATCAGAATCAGGCATAAGGAACCCGGCATTTGGCAGACTCAATTACACATCCCGGTACAGCGCAACTAAATGCCCCTGGTGTACGCTATCGTCCAAGTGCAGCGATCGGACTGCATATCCATAGCTATCTTCCTATTGCTGTGGTTTATTTTTTCTTCAACAACGCCGGACTGCCTATAGGGCTCACCTACACCATGCTTCTTTCGCCCTTCCTTTTTCTTTGGCTGTACCTTAAGGGAAGGCGCTGGCTGACGACGAAGTTCCTGCTGGTCTTGTCGCCCTTCATCATCGCACACATGGTCCTGGGCATTGCGGCGCCCTTGAATTATCTGCGAACGACGGTGCATTTGTGGGTTGTCTATGTCGTGGTATACGCATTTTGCCTGGCCCTCATGAAATGCGGAAGTGTTGACCGGCTGTTCGACCAGTTAATTGTGCTCAACTTCTGTGCCGCGGTGTTTGCGATTGCCACCTTCCCCACGCCGCTGAAGACTCTTCTCTGGAATTATGACAGCACCGAAATCGCTAGCGCCTCTAATCCGCTCCGGCTCTCCCTCCTGACATTGGAGCCGTCGGGTTATTCAGAACTAATGCTTCCTTTGCTGATCTTTGCGACTCTTCGGCTCCTGTGCCATGGCAGAATGCGAAATTTCGTATATCTCATTATGGTTGGCGTTCCCTTTCTGCTATGTCAGTCCATGGGAGGGCTTGGCATGTGCCTGGCGGCGATAGGCATATCGCTAATGACCAGCAACCGAAGACTTCTAACACGGCCTAAATCTCTGATCGTAATCGTCTGTTTGGTGATTACTTTCTGCGCATTGCTTTTGACCCCCAATCCAGTCTCGCATCGGTTGGTGCAGGTTGCTACGGGAAACGATTCCTCCACGAACGTCAGAACCACCGTCTCCTTTCTCGTCGCTTACACACTCGCTTCACAGAAAAGTCTGTGGTGGGGTATAGGGCTGGGGCAAGCCAAGTTGATCGACGTGTCCGGGATGGGGACTGGCCTCATGTCTGGCATCATCCCAAATCAAGTCGCGGGAATGCTTGCCGAGTTTGGATTGATCGCAGTTCTGCTCGAGTTTGTGGTGGAATTTTACCTTTTTTTCAGGACCAGGGTGTATTTGAATTCCTTCAGGCTTGCAATGTTTGTCGTGGCATTCATCGCTCAGCTTACGGGAAGCTCTACCGCAAGCGTTCAGCAATACCTGATGTGGTTCTTTGCCTTCTGCCCCATCTTTCCAGACGTAAACCTGCGTGACGATTTCAAGTCAAAGGTTTCTCATACATGAGATCATCGAGGATGATTGCCTTCCTATGGTTTAGATAGCGCGAACTTCTCTATCCCCGAACACTCGGCCGGGGAATGACGGCTGAAAATGATTTGGATCATGCCCGCGTCTAGCAACAACAGAATCCAATCCATCGGCAGCCGATAGCGAATTTGTGTGTAAAATATGGCTGCGAAGGGCGCGCTCGCAAAGTACGGGACCGCAAAAGATCTCCACTTCAGATAGTGGAAACCGCCGGGCAATTGTGATTCTCGTGCTGTCGCGGCCGATCTAGTTCACAACGATACTCCTGCGGTAGATCTGTTTAGAGAAATTGTGGCTCTACAGGATGGTCCGCCCGATTCAGGCTCGGCTCTTCCCGAAGACTAACATTCTGCCAAGTCCAAAATATTCGTGGCCGATCAATAAAACCTGCTGCGCTTGGTAACAAAGGTGCTGTTATAAGTACCTATCTGCGTTAACCGCGCTATCGCCATTGCTTCTCATATACTCTTTCGCAGCACGGCCAGCTTTCCGCGAGTTTCCGGATCATCCTTCAAACGCTGGAAGCCGGCCAGGACCAGTGCCACGAAAATTCCGATAAAGAATCCAATTGCAGTAGCTACGATAACGATGAGGCCGCGCTTTGGAAAGGATCTCTTGTCGGGCGGAACGGCGGAGTCCACGACTTGAATGAGCGCGCCCTGCTTGGCCTCGTCGAGCTTGGCGACCTCGAACTGTCGCGCAAGGATGTCGAAGATTGTTTCGTAGTATTTCACGTCGCGCAGCTTGCGGATGTATTCGAGGCCCGCCTCGGGAACCCGGCCTTTGGGGACGATGAGTTCACCGCCTGTGCTGTCTTCCGAGCCTCCCAGCTTTGCCAACTGAGCGCGCATGCCCTCCAACTCTCGCTGTGCCTGCACCAACTGGGCATTTTCCCCGGTAGCATACGTCTGCATCCCTTGAATCTGCACTTCTCTCGCTGTGATCTGCGCGCGCAAGGCTGCGGCCGATTCGATCAGGGCGCGCGCCTGACTGTCGAGTTCGATCACTCCCGTGGTCTGCTCTGTCTGCTTCATGGCTTCTTCGGCGTTGGCCAGGTTATTTTTCGCCTGCTCAAGCTCCTGCTCGAAGAAGAGTCTGCGCTGGGCCGCTTCCGTGATGGCGAGATGCTGAGACAGATTCCGAAACTGCTCGACATAGCCGTTGGCCAGATCAGCAGCGTGGCGCGGATCGGCGTCCTCCACTGAGATGTGAATCAGGCCATCCTTACCGCTGCCATCCACGGTTGTCTGGTGCTCAAACGCCTTGCGAGCATCGGAGAGATACCGCATGTGGTACTGCTGCATCAGGCCAAAATGCTGTACCATGGCATCCTCGACCGTGCGGCTCTTCAGCATCCCGACGAACATGTCATTGGGATTCTTGAGGCCGAGACTGCCGGTGGCCAGCGCGGCCATGCCGCCCATGCCGCCCATGCTGCCCATGCTACCCATTTGCGAGGCCAGCGCGACACCCATCGAAGTGTCCTGTTGCGGAGTCAGCAGGGTAGCGGTTGCGGTATAGCGCTGGGGCAGAAGCAGCGAGATGACGATCGCGAGGATAGCGAAGACCGTGGTGACCCCGAGGATGACGCGCTTCCTCTCGGCAAGGACGATCAGAAGATCGAGCAAGGAGATTTCGTCGGTCCCCTTGGCGCTATGCTCCGCTGGCTCCGGCGCGGAAAGAGAATCGATGTGCTCGTGCTGTTCGGAAAGCGGAATTTCGGTCGTCATTGTTTCCTGCCGGATGGGAGAACTGGCGCGTATCCCTGCCTGCATTTTACAAGGTAGGTGTTCCAATTCCTGCTAATGAATCACGTCCAACGCCGCAGCGCCCAGCGCAAATTGCGAGAACATCTGCGACCAGTCGAGCACACCGCGCAGCGCGGAGGGCTTGAAGGTCTTTTCCGGGACCACGATGGTATCGCCCGGATTGATGCGCAGGGTGTTGAACTCGCTGCCGCTCCAGATTGTTGCACCCCTGTAGCGGCTTACTACTTCGCCGTCCGCGCGAATGATAAACTCATGGCTCCGGTCGGCGTCCCTATTGGGTCCGCCTGCAAGTTGCAGGTACGCCCCGGTCCTTCGCCCCGGTGCGTAGAGGAAGGAATTCTGATCGTACACCGCACCGACCACATTGACGGTGGCCGGAACGGACGGGACGACAAAGCGGTCTCCGTCCTCCATTGTGATGTCGGGGAAGCTGTTCATGCCGCGGCTATCGGGCGCAAATCTCAGTACGATACGACCCGTGGCGCGAATTTGCCGCAGGCTTGCAAGAAGATCGCGTTCGGTGCTCTGTGCCGCTGTGCCGCTGGTCATGTCCTGCGCTGAGCTAACCGGAGACGACGCCAGTTCCAGATTGCTGCGTTCGATTCTCATACCCAGGCTCTGCACGTATTCATCGATTCTGGCCTGCTGTACCGCGCGCGTCGACTCCCGGGTGAATTCCGAGCCGTAAAGGTAGGCGTCCGGTGTGAGCCCCCCGGCACGCTCCACCAGATGGCGCAAGGTTTCGCCGGGCTGGACCGAGTACACGCCAGCGTGCGCGAATTCACCGCCCAGCGTGACCAGCTTCGTCTGCTGCGCAATGGGTATGCGGATGTCAGCCTCTGAGAAGATCGAGACCACGTCCCCGGCCTGTAGTTCAAGGTCCTGTGAGGCGTCATGTTGCAGCACGAGCTTACCCAGGTCGAAGGGGACCACGATGTTCTTCAGCGTCTCCGGATCAAGCCGCTCGATGGCGGCATAATCCCAATCGATCTCCGGCGCGAGCTGCCCAATTTCGGTTCGTTGCGCAGGGGCAGGGACTCGCTCGGAAACAGCAGATTGCTCGGCTGCCAGGGAAGAGCTGCCGGCGCGCTGCTGCGCACTCAGGTCGTGATACTGCTGTAGCCCAGACTGAGACTGGTTCTGTGGCGATCCGGGCTGGTTCGATACGCTCGTCTCCTCCGGAGCGGAAACTTTCAGTGTGACTGCGTGGTTGTCTGTAGGCTGGCGCATATCGGCAAAGCCCGGCGTTGACTCAAACTCTGGAGCGGGCAGTCCGAGCTGCGCCCGCTTCCACCAGTAGTTCCGCGTAATCAGCGACTCCTTGTCCGGAATCAGATCGCTGATGCGCATGCCGGGGTGCCAGGCAAAACGGCCCGGGTTCACCGTGTTGCCCCGAAGGATGACGGTCTTCCGATACAAGGGCACGATGGAAAAGACGCGCACCATATCGCCGTCGGTGAGTGGGGTCGCCAGACCGGTTGGATCGTAGGCCACCTCCATGACGTGCCGGTCGCGATGATCCTCAATGCGCTCGATTGAGACGCGTGCCTCCGCGGCTATAGATGTGACGCCTCCGGCATTGGCGAGAAGGCTGGCAAGCGACTCATCTGTCCGCATCTCGTAGATCGCGGGATTTCGCACGCTGCCGGTGACCGCGGCCTGCGGGCCGACCGGGGGGATGAAGATCACATCGCCGGACTGGAGCTTCACGTCTTTCGACTTGTCGCCGTGAATGAGCAGGTCATAGAGATCGAAGTCCGTTACCACTGTGCTACCCCGACGCACCTCGATATGGCGCATCGAGCCTTGAACCGAGGGCCCGTCGCTGGCAAAAAGCGCGTCGACCAGCGTGCTCAGCGAACTCACCGTATAGACGCCGGGGCGCCGCGCTTCTCCCGCTACATATACCTGAATGGCGCGAATCTGGCCCACATCCGCGGTGAGATCGAAGTTGTGATAGATGCGCCCGATAGCGCCGCGCAGATGTGCGTCGAGTGCGGAGAAGGGCATGCCCGCAACATGCACCGGGCCAACCTGGGGAAGGAATATCTCCCCCGAACGGTCCACACGCACGTTGCTTTGGATGCTCACCTGTCCCCATACGCGAATGCGCAGTTCGTCCCCAGGCCCGATGACGTAATCGGGTGGAACCGGAGTCATGTCGAGCGGCGCAAAAGTGGAGGGCACGCTGCTAAAGAGGCTCGCACCGTACATGGGCAGAGTCTGGCCGGAGGTCGAGGCGACGAACTTTTGGAACTCGGTCAGCGGCTCCTGCGGAAGCGGCGCTTGCTGCGCGCGATTCCGTGTGGTAGCCTGCCGGGACAATTGTTCGATATCTGAATAACTGGAATTGGGATTCCCTGACCGAGTGCCGTATACACTTGGCAGTGGGGTGCCCGCTTGCTCAGTCGAGAGCGGAGCGGCTTCTCCCTGAGTGTCACCGGAACACGCTGATGCACTTGCCATCAAAGGGTCGGAGCAGTCCTGCGAGCTTGGGCTCTGTGCCCCTTCCAGATTGCTGTCTTGGGATGGCAGTTGCGCGTACAGCGCTGTCGCCAGTGAGGACGCCACGATAAGAAGCCCAATCTGCCGGATTTTGCGAGCCCGGAATGCAGGCCAATAGTGGACAGAGTTCGACTTGTAACCTCCGATACCCCTTCCACACCCAAACGAGATCATATGCCACGAGTCTAGCACGGGCCACGAGCCATCCTACAAGCCTGTCTCGGGAAGGCCTGAAGACTCCGCTTGCCCGGTTTACTCTTCCAGCGCCCCGAACTTGGGAATCCGGCTGCGCGGGCAGGGCCGGGCCATCACGCCACTCTCCATTTTCAAGTCCGACGGTAAACGGATGCTTTGGAAAGGATGTACTCTGACTCTATTAACCTAATAGACAATAGTTGTGTCACCTGCGCGATATTCCTTGCCCGCGCGCCAAAACATGCAGTGCGGGGTAAACACCCCACTGTGCTTTGCCCACCAACTCGCAGACCGTGTAACGCGATAAAACGATTTTCAGTGCTTAGCGAGACCTTTTCGACAGTTTGACTACGTCCCTTACTTCATCATTCTTTCATAATTCTGTTCGCGCGTATGCGACGGCGCGATTGTTGCTTTTTGTATAAATACAAATCATCGAAATGATCACATGCCAATGCGGCAAAAAACATGGTATCTTCTAACCAATCTTACCACGCTGCGTCCAATCCATTTTAGTACGTACCGAATCTGGTATAGTGTGGTTGATTGCTCTGCCTGAACATTTCAGTTATGCGCGTTTCTTTTTGCCTTGATACGGTAGCCTGCGAAGATCAGAAATTTGCTTTTCTTAATAAACAACGGCGGAGGAGTTGGCTGGCCGACGACATTGATTGTCACAAGACTGGCATAACACTCTTTCGTCTCACAGATGCTCAAGCGCGTCGATGAGTTTTACGCCGTGGAGGGTCATTTGAGTGCTGATTCGTTTGTCACTGTAACTTCTGAAGGTAAGGCCATGAAGCAAGCCGCGCAGCTCTACGCCTATATTGGCGCGGATGGGATCGAACGACTGGAGACGGCTCGCAACCTCACGCCTGCGGCTCGCTCCTCACTCACTCTGAATGGAAAGCGGCCGAGTTCCTGGTCGCGGTCGCGCGCCAAGCGCCTCTTCGACTGCGCCTGCGTTCTGCCGGTACTGCCTCTGCTTATTCCGGTTTTGCTGGCGATCGGCCTGGCCGTGTGGCTGACATCACCCGGGCCTGCGCTTTTCTTGCAGAAGCGCGTGGGCCGTTACGGCCGGACCTTCACCATTCTGAAGTTCCGAACCATGATCCATTCACCGGCCAAAGCGCATCATGCGGTCACCACGACCGGCAACCAGCGCTTTACTCCGATAGGCCCCTTTCTGCGCCGGTGGAAACTCGATGAGTTACCCCAACTGTTGAATGTGCTTGTCGGGCATATGAGCCTGGTAGGTCCCCGGCCCAAGATGCCGGAGCATGTTGCCTCGTTTCTTCCGTGCCGTCCAGGGATCACTGGCGCGGCCACCATCGCGTTTGCCCGCGAAGAGGCGGTCCTCGACAGCGTGCCCAAGCCTCGTTTGGAAGCCTACTACCACACGGTCGTTCTGCCCGCAAAACGGCGGCTCGACGCGGACTACATGGCTGGCGCCACGTTTCTTTCCGATCTCAAGCTCGTTGTCAGCAGCGTATTGTTCCGCTGGGACAGCTCTATCATGGAAAGCCTGCTCGACACCGAAACATTTGAGGCGCAAGACAGAAGGATGCTACGCAGAGCATCGGATTCGGAAGCTGGTAGAGTGCCGAAGCTGCCCGATGTCGATCAGCCCGCTCCAGCGAAGTCAGTCACGGCTTACTGAGAGCTATCGAGTTTTCCACCGACAAATGCCCGTGCACCGGCATGGATGCTGTGCTCCCGCTGCCCTGAGGAAGGTTGCAGTTACTGTAGCACTCTTCAGATTTTATTGTCCGAAGTGGTAGCTTAGACCCAAATTCGCATTCATTACGTCGAGGCCAGGGTTGACTGGCACAATGAAGGCGTTTGAAAAATGAAAATCGCTGAATAGTCCCAGGCGCAGATCGAGTCGATCTGTAAGTCTGGTTTGCACGCCCATCGCAGACTGCAAGCTGAAGTTCACATAGGTCGCCTTCTGCGAGAGCACCTTTTGGGGGAACGCTAGAACCCCGCCCTTGGCCGTCAGGTAGGGCTTAACCGCCTTGTGATTTCGCCACAACATGCGAAAGCCGATCGGTGAAAATCCCACCCCAGGCACAACGTGCCGGTTGGGGCTGGTCGGAGTGCCCCATATATCTTGCGTGACCGGTGCGTCCAGAAGAACCAGCGGCAGAACCTCTGCCACGTAGTCCACTCGGGCCTTCAGGAAAGAGCCCCAGGAATGACGGTCGTATTCGACCCCTCCCGTATAGAGCTTGCAGCCTGACCCACTGGCGAAGATCTTGTAATGGCCGTAGGAAGCCAACCCCTCCACGATGAGTTCGCTCTCCACGGGCGACTTGGCGGGGGGCACCGTCTCCTGGGAGTGCGCGGTTTGCGGCGCAAAGAGGCAAAACGCAGCCAGCAGGAAAAGGCAATTGAAGCGAATGTGGCTGGCGAAGCAACCATCACTCCGTTGCGGGGCGAATAGAAATTCACAAACTCGATTGAAACCCAAACCGCCTCCTGAAATGTTGGCATAGGTAGACCAACCAAAACTCAGCGGAATTTCCATCTAGTTTTTCCGGCTAGAAACCAATATACCTCCAGTTGCCGCAGCCCGGTTTGTTTCGTGCACCCTAAAACTCGGGCGACCCTTTCCAGTTGGGCCGAGTCCATGGCATGGTAACGGATGCGAAAAGCGAACCCGGCGGGTGAAACGAAGAGTATATTGGTTCCAAACCGAAAACCGATATGGAATGTTCCGCTTGAATTGAAGTGGACCGGAAGCATGTCCGTTGGTCAACCGTTGGAAAGTGGGCGGCAGAAGATGCAGGACTACCTGGATTGTGTCGTCCGCGGATTGTGGGATGACCCGACAGCGTAGTGGGGTAGACGTTTTCGAGGCTGTGTTGAAGAAGTAAGTTTGCAGCAGCTTCTGCTTTTCAATGGAGATAATCTGTCTGAATCGCTTTGAAGTTAGCTTTCACCTGGTTATTGTTGAAATGTTCTATGCTGCGGACTTATCCAGTTGGATGGTATATAACACTGCAGTTGCAAGTAACGATGGAGGAGTTTCTGCATGGATCGGCGCAAGTTTCTCAAAGACAGTGGAATACTAGCCACAGCTTGGGCATCCAGAGCGGGGTTTGGCTCACTGCTCCCGTCCCTGCAGCTGTCCGCATCGGAAGGCGGACGCGTGGATGACAATCCAAACCTTGCGAACGCCAGTCTTGGCGCGACCTTGAGCGTATCCTCGTTTCAGCAATCGCCACCTTTCAGCTACACGCCGGGCGAAGTGCTTAGCAACAACCTGAATACGAGTTGGGAAACCGATACGGAGACCCGTGGGGCATGGCTTGAAATTACTTTCCCTGAAGAGAAAACCGTGGATGAAATCTGGCTGCTGGCCAAACCGCATCCTTATGACATCGTGTTTGACCCGTACACGCGCGGGGGAAAGATGCAGACGCCGCGCAAGGTGACTTGCTCGCTCAGTGGGAGCGGCTCCTTCAGCGCCGAACTTGACCAGTCCAAAAACTTCCGGATCATCACTCTCGCCAACCCGCAAAAAGCAAAATCCGTTCGCATTACGATCGACGAGATATGGCCCGAAGATGGGCGGCAGGGAACCGGCCTGGGCAAGGTGCGCATCTTTGCCCGGCCTCACGATTGTTCATTCGACCTCTCTGTCTTCGCCATGTACGACGTCCACGACGGAATGCCCGTGCAATCCGCCACCATTGCGGTCATCAACCCCGGCGTGGAAGTGCGCGACGCCCGGTTGCAGGTTTCGCACGCGGGGAAAGTCCTCACAACCATTCCCCTGGAAGCCCTTCCGACGCAATCCGTGCTTCATCAGAACCTTTGGATTCCTTCTCCTTTTGAGGACCAGGATATCGAGTTCTCTATAAGGGATAGCCAGGCAAAGTTCACGGTTACGCGTAATTTGCAGGTACCCGCCTATCATTCCTACTTCGATGGTGGGACCTTCGACATTCTGGCAACAAATCACAACGACCTCGGCTGGCTTGACACGCAAAAAGTCACCGCGGATTACCGCTCGGCTGAGTTGATCCTGCCGGCAATGGAGATCATGAAGAAGGATCCGGACTTCCGCTATTCGATGGAATCGGTAGCTTACCTGGTGGAATTCCTGGAACGGCACCCGGAGAAACGGCAGGAGATGGCGCAGTTGATGCGCGACCGTAGATTTGTGTGGGGAGCGAGCTACGTTCAAAATCTCGAAGTACATGTAGGTCCCGAGAAACTTGTGCGGCAGTTCTATCTGGGACGTCGATGGCTGAAAAAGAATTTTCCGGGCTGCGATACCATTCATTACTGTAAGACCGATCCGCCGGCTATGACCTTGCAGATGCCGCAAATCCTCAAGAAGGCGGGCATCAAATATGTGCTGCAAGGGCGATTGCCCTGGGGTTTCTATAACTGGGAGAGCCCGGATGGATCAGGTGTGTTTGTCTTTGCCATCCGCTATGCCAACCCCTTGATCAACCCCAAGGGCAATGAGGGATGGTTACAGTACGCCGGTGAGCGCGAGGCGTACTATTCTTCCCAAAAACTTCCACATCAAATGATCTTTGATTTTAATGGCGACTATCTTCCGCCGCCGGTTTCTTTTCCGCCTTATGTGCACCAGCAGAACGAGGCTATGAAGCGATTTGCCGATGCGTGGAATGAGCACTACCGTGGACAGCCCTCCAGCCAGATTAAGCCTCCGCTTCTGCGCTTTGTTGAGGCGGAAGGAACGCTTGAGAATTTCACCTCCAGGGAACCAGACGTCACCACCATCCGGGGTGACTGGGCCCTGAATTGGGCATACTACGATGAGCCTGCGCACCGCACCGGCCTGTTGGCGGGACGCCAAGCCCACAACCGCATTCTGGCGGCGGAGAGGTTGTATGCAGGCTTGATGCAAGTGAACCAGGCCGGGGCTTATCCCTCCAAAACCTTTGAAGATGCCTGGCAGGCGAACGTTTGGCCGGATCACGGCTGGGGCGGGAACAAGGGAACTGAAACCGACCGCATTTACGTGGAGTCTTACCTGAAATCGCGCACACTGGCCGACCAACTGCTCTCCAGCGCCTGCACCCAATTGGCGCATTGCGTTCCACAGAAATCAGCCGGGCAGCCCGCCGTGGTGGTCTACAACCCGCTCTCCTGGCGGCGGACCGATGTGGTGCGATGCCGCGTGGCAAAACCCGCCGGTTGGACGTTATTTCGTCTGCGCGACTTCGCCGGCGCGGAAATTCCCTATCAGTTCGCGGGTGGTGCCGTAGGCGAAACGAACGAAGAGATCATCTTTATCGCCAATGACGTACCGCCGGTGGGTTACAGAACCTATTTCGTTGAACGTGCGGAAGCGGCAATCGCGGAGGTGGAATCCTTAATCGGCCACACCCTGGAAAACGATAGTCTGCGCGCCATTACAGGCGCCGGCGGTCTCGTCAGCCTATACGATAAGCGCTTGGGGCAGGAGGTTCTGAAGTCCGACAAGTTCTTTGGCGGCGAAGTCTTGCAGTTCACAGCTCCGGGCGTCGGCTGGGACGCGATGGTGGAGGTCACAACCGAGGACTTCGATCGGACCAGCCGTCACGACTTCCGCACCGTGAGTTCAACGCGGGGGCCGGTCTTCAGTGCCTCCGTGCATGAGGCACGGTTTGCGCATTTTCTCTTGCACCAAACCTTCCGTCTTTATCCGGCGCTCGACCGTGTCGAAATAGACGTGGATATCCGCAACTGGGACGGCCCCAAGTCGCGCGAATTGCGGGTGGCGTTTCCCATCAACTTACCTCATGACTATCGGTTGAGCTACGAGGTTCCGTTCGGCACGGTGGAGATGGGGAAGGACGAACTTGACTTTTCGCTCTTTCCGCCTGGGGTTCCGGGCCAGTTCTCCTCCCTGATCGATGGTGGGGATTCGCCCTTGCCTTACCGCGAGGCCATCAACTGGATAGATGCCTCTTCCGACCGTTTTCAAAAGTTTGGTTGCCTGGCAGCTTCCGACTGCACCGTCCACCTTTTCGCGGACCAGTCGGACAATCCGGTGACCTACCCGGTGTTGCAGCACGTGCTTCTCTCTTCACGCAAGAGCCTGGCGTGGAACCCTGATTATTGGTTCACCCAGGAGGGGAGCCATAGCTTTCGGATGGCGCTGTATCCCCACGGAGGTGGATGGCGCGAGCGCCATCGCGAGGGTGTTGCTTTCAACCACCCGCTGCTTGCGTTTATGGCTACGGGGAACAGCGGCGGATCTTTGCCGGCCGCCGGGGAGTTTCTGCGCCTTGAACCCGCCAATCTGACGATGACGGCACTCAAAAAGAGCGAAGACGACGATTCCATCACCTTGCGATTCTATGAAGCGGAGGGGCAAGCCAACGGCCGTGCTCGCGTAAAACTACTTCGGCCCATCAAGCAGGCCTGGAAAACCAACCTGATCGAGGAGGAGGGTGAACCGGTCGCGGTTAACTCGGATGGCACAGTGGAACTCGATGTGAAACCTTGGGAGATTGTGACTCTCAGATTGCTGGTCTGAGTTCAGCATCCGGTGCGGCAGGGGATTCCACGCCTCCTCCTGCGGACGAACAGAAGGAAGCTCCTGCCGCTGGTATTCTGGCTTAGGACCGGCAAGCAGACCGCAAAGAGTGAATGCGGCTCTGTTCGCGAAGAAGGAGAAACACCGTGTACCTTGCAAGCGAGACGCGCTACGACGCGATGTTGTACCGCCGCTGCGGATTAAGTGGCGTGCGGTTGCCCGCCATCTCTCTGGGCTTGTGGCACAACTTCGGAGGGGTAGACACCTTTGAAAATGGTCGCGCGATGGTGCGAAGGGCCTTCGATCTGGGCATCACACATTTCGATTTGGCGAACAACTATGGGCCGCCGGCAGGGAGCGCGGAGAGCAACTTCGGCGAGATTCTGCGGCTCGACCTCAAGCCGCATCGTGACGAATTGATCATCAGCAGCAAGGCCGGCTGGGATATGTGGCCCGGGCCATACGGCAACTGGGGCTCTCGCAAGTACCTGCTGGCCAGCCTGGACCAGAGCCTGAAACGCATGGGCCTGGAGTATGTAGACATCTTCTACTCACATCGCCCCGATCCGGATACGCCTGTCGAGGAGACAATGGGTGCGCTGGATCAGGCGGTGCGCTCAGGCAAGGCGCTCTACGCGGGCATTTCCAGCTACGACGCAAAGCAGACCGCGACCGCCGCAAGGATTCTGCGGGAACTGGGCACACCTTGCCTGATCCATCAGCCGAGGTATTCGATGTTCGACCGCACGCTTGAACATGGCCTTCTGGATGTATTGGGACAAGAAGGCATTGGCGGCATCGCCTTCTGTCCGCTTGCGCAGGGATTGCTGACGGACCGCTATTTGCAAGGTATCCCCAGCGGCTCGCGGGCATCCAAGCCTTACAGCTTCCTCAAGAAGCGCGACATTGAAGAGCACCGGCTAACCCAGGTGCGTGCATTGAATGAACTGGCCGCCGAACGAGGACAGTCGCTGGCGCAGATGGCACTCGCCTGGGTGTTGCGCGACGGGCGCATGACCTCGGCGCTGATCGGAGCGAGCCAGGTGGGCCAGATTGAACAGAACGTGGCGGCGCTCGGCAATCTTGCCTTCTATGCCGGCGAACTGGCAAAGATCGACGCTATCCTGGGGCCGGCCGCCTGAGCAGCTCTGGCCCCGTTCCTATTTCTGGTTTTGATTCTGTTTCTGTTCTTGCCGGGCTTTCTTTTCCTCGGCATCCAGCGCGCGGGCCTGGGCATCGCGGCCCTGGGTCGGGTCCTTGTGGAGAAAGTGGCGCGAGATGTCCGGCCAGAACTCCTGGAACAGGGAGCCGATAGCGCCCTCGCCGGTCACAATAAAGCCATTGGTCAAGGTCTGGCCGATTCCGGAATTCTGTGAAGGGTAGTAGAGGTTGGAGATGGCGCCCGAGATGATGTTACCGGACACGTTGGAGTAGTTGGGCTCCCACTTGCCTGTGTTGTCGTGCCTGCATATCACGTTGGTAGCCAAGGCATAGAGCATCCGGTGGGTTGTGGTGCCATGGCCCAGACGGAAGTAGCGGGGGTCCTGGTGCAGGATGGCGGGCAGGAAGCCATTGCCAATCATCGTGCCATCGAATGCATCGAGGTAGGCTGCACCGGCCCTTTTCCCATATCCCTCGATGCCCCAGCCGAATTCGGTATCGTCGTCCAAAGCTTCGTGGTAACCGGCAACCAGAAACGCGGCGCCGAAGGTGACCGGGTCGATCGAGGAACGGAAGGCGAGCTTGATTTTCTGGACTCGCGTCAGGGAGACGGCGTCAAAGCGATAGGAGATGTTGAACGCGGGCACAACACCGAGCACGCGCTGATGTTCCTGCTCCTTGAGTTGTTGTTCGGCTGTATCGTGCTGGCTTTTTCCCGCGTCGGGTTGCCGAGCGGACGATTGAGAACTGGAGCTGCCCTGCGCGGAGCCGGGCGCAGACTGTGCAGCATTCTGGCTCTGCGTGGAGGAGGCCTCAATAGCAGCCGGGTCGACGGAAGCAAGCGCGAACTGTGGTTGGGGCGCTTCGGGGGGTTCCTCGGCCGCAACTGCCACTCGGCCGGGACCCGATTCCTGGGGAAATAGTTGGGATGGCAGCCCCAGAAGGGCAATGCCAGCGAAAAATGTTGCAGAAACAAGACAGGAACCTAAGCGCATCCATTCACCAATCGTGGAGTCGGCACCGGCCTGGCTGGACCCCCTCAAAAGGGCAAATCGAACCGGATCAAGCTGGGCGGGCTAACGTTAGGGTAAATCACCCCGCCTTTCATGCTGTTGTTCAGCGCGGTTCGCAGGGCAACGTTTCATCGCGTATACACACTACCTGCTTCATTAGACGCGATTCGATGCTTTGCGGACACAGAGAATCACTTCATGAGACAGTTCCGGCTCCTGCACACAGGGGGCGGGCACGGGAGCCGGACACGGAAGATGGGCGCGAAGGCCGGGCACAGCCTCTTATTGGGTCGACTGGCGGCTTTTGATTTCGTTCAGCAGCAACTCGACCTTGTCCTCGCTCTCGAGGGCCTGGAAACGATCTTCGAGTGTTTCGGGGGCAAGGACTTCAGAGACGGCGGCATTCTCGGCAGCCTTGGTGCGGACGCGGCTCTTCAGTCGGCCCAGCGCCTGCTCCTGGCCGGTGCCCACGGCCTGACGCACCTGCGCGGCACGGCCCACAACCCGGGCGCGCCGATGCTCGGCTACCAGCATTTCGCAGCGGGCACGGGTCTCATTGAGCTTCTGGTCGAGTTTGTGAAGCGCCTGCCGGAGGTTGTCTGCCTCTGACTTCTGGTCCTCGGCCTGCTCAGTAAACCCGGCCACCAACTGGTCGTCGCTTAGCGCACGCTCGAGGGCGGCGCGGGCCAGATCGTCGTGGCCTTTCTGCACGGCCAACTCCGCTTTGCGACGCCATTCCGCGGCCTGTTCCATGTGTTCGGCGCGCTTCTTCTCCAAGAGATGTTGATCGGCAATGGCGATGGCTACCTGCGTCTTGACCTGTAGCAACTGGTTTTCCATATCCAGCACAATCTGTTTCAACAGCCGCTCCGGATCCTCGGCCTTCTCGATCAGGTCGTTGAGATTGGCGCGGAGCAGGGTGCTCACTCTCTCCAACAGTGCCATATCGTCCTCCTCGTTTTCGGGTGCTAGCTTCCAGTTCCTGCTGTTAGCCACCAGCAGTTGTGCTTCCTCGCTCATTCAGCCATCCAGCCTCCAGCGCCCGCTGAACCAGTCGGGAGCCAGAGGCTGGTGGCTGACAGCTATTTGCTCTCCGGCTTGTTCTCTGTCTCCGGCTTCGTCTTGATGGCCTTTACGTTGGCCATAAGTTGCTTGATATCCATGCCGCTGAGGGCCTCAAAGAGCGCGGGGACCTGTGCGGCGATGCGCGTCATATCGCCGGTGATTTTGTGCGCCCCGGCGGCATCGTCACTGCCCGTAGACACGATGGTGATCTTGTCCACCTTCGAGAGCGGCTCGGCCATGGCGCGAACCACGTCGGCCATATTGGTGAGCAGCTTGTCGACCACCGCGGCCTGGTTCCACTGCTGGTAGGCCTCGGCTTTGACGCTCATGGCCTTGGCTTCCGCCTCGCCCTTCTTGAAGATGATGCTGGCTTCCGCCTCGCCCTCAGTGCGGATGGCGGCGGCGTGGCCCTCGGCTTCGGTGGTCAGGCGCATCTTCTCCGCGTTGGCCAGGTTCTCAATGCGCTGGCGTTCGACCTCGGCGCCCTTGAGGATTGTGGCGATCAGTTCCTTTTCGTGGCGAAGGATTTCGGCTTCCTGCACCTTGATCTGGCCCTCTTTCTCCACCTGCTGCACCTTCACCTGCTCTGAGGTCACCTGCTGCAGCATGATGTTGGTCTGCAGCTCATAAGCCTTGTCGGCCGTGGCCTGCTGGCGCCGGCTCTGCTCGGCGTAGGCTGCCTTGTTGATGTCCAGGTCGCGCTGCGCCTCAGCCTGCCGGGTCGCGGAGGCGGTCTCAGCGATCACCCGCTCCTGGTCGGCCTGTGCCTTGGCCACCGCGGATTCGCGGAGTGCGGTGGCGCGCTTGATGGCGGTGTCGCGCTCGGCGTCAGCCGTGGCCATCTCCGCGTCGCGCTTGATGCGCGCCACGTCCGGCCGTCCCATGTTAGAGATGTACTCGTTCTTGTCGCGAACTTCCTTGATGGTGAACGAGATAACCTCGAGTCCCATCTTGCTCATGTCGTCGGCGCAGGTGCCGCGCATCCGTTCGCCCACCATCTCCGGCTCCTTGACGATCTGCTCGACAGTCAACTGGCCGATAATGCCGCGCAGGTGGCCTTCCATCACCAGCCGGATCAGGCCTTCGCGCTGTTGCGGCGGTTTGGTGAGAAATTGCTCGGCAGCGGTCAGGATCGAAACCTGATCGCTGCGCACCTTGATCTGCGCCACTGCCTCGACTGTCACCGCGACGCCCTGCTTGGTGTAGAGATCCTGTTGCGGCGCCACGTCGAAGCTCATCAGCTCCAGGCTCAGCTCACGGCAGTTCTGCACCATGGGCCAAATCACTGTGCCGTGGCCCTTGACGACGCGAGTGCCGCCAAATCCGTAGACAATCAATGCCTCGTTGGGTCCTGCTTTGCGATACATCCTGGCCAGCAAGCCCATGATCATAATCAGCGCCAGTATGCCTAGTCCGACAATCAGAACGATTTCATTCGTCATTGCGATCCCGGCCCTTTCGCCCGGGAGGTAGGAGTTGGATGGTTTACTGCTTGGCAGCTATCAGTCGTCAGCCGTCAGCTATCAGCCTCTAGCGTTTGTTACCGATAACTGATTCCTGACTACTTCTTCGAGCCGGCATTGCCGCCGCTCTTCGGAAAAAGCTTGGCCAGGAATCCCAGCAGGAAAATCCCTACCAGGATGGCCATATCCGTGATGAGAACGGTCGTGTGCGTCATTGCAAATCTCCAGTTGTGTGAGATCAGTTGTCTCCGTGTTCAGTAATGTGTGCGCCAGGGCCAGAGCCTGATCTCTGATCTCTGGCCACTGCCCCCTGCTCTTCCAGCACTTCTTCCCAGCGCCTGACGTAGGCAATTCCTTTTTCGTAACGGACGACGCAGACCTCCTCCTGTTTTTGAATCGGTACGCCGTCCTCGGAGCGCGCCGGGGCAGAGACGCGCGCGCCCAACTGTTCATAAACAATCTCTCCAGTTCCGCCGGGCCGGATGGGGGCTGAAACCCGGCCCACGGCACCCGTGATCTCCGTTTCGTCGGCGGTAAGCTCATGCTCGTGGGGCAGCATCACCTTGGTCAGGAAAAGGAAGACGATGGCTCCTCCGGCCACTCCACAAATCCCCGCCAACACCAAAACGACCAGGGCAACAAAGCTGCCATAGCGCGTGAGCAGGTAGCCGGCGGCGCCAAACCAGCAGAGGAAAATCATGATGGAAAAGGCGTTCCACCAGGGGACGGTTGCTCCCTCCACGGCGCTGCCGGCAGGCGTGCCCTGCGGCACATGGCCAAGCTGCGGAACGCCGTGCGGCATGTGCGCAACGCTCGGGACATGGGGGATGTGCGGGACATGCGGGGTGTGGATATGCCAGCCGATGTGGCCAAGTCCGCCCAGCAGCGAGAACGCGCTGAGCAGCAGTCCTGCAACAAAACAAACGAGATAGAACGATTCCCAGGTCATTTCTTGGCCCCCTGTTTGCGTGCGCCAGGTTGCTGCGAGTTGAGTCGTTTCGGTTTGGGTTCCTGCGCTTTGGGTTCAAGTTTGGGCCGCAGCACTTCAGCCAGACGAGGCGCCAGACCCGGCGTCTCCAGAATGGCTTCGAGGAGCAGGAGACACTCGCGCGAGTGCTGGTGGCGGGCCAGGGTGAGCAGCGCGTGCTTCAGCTCCGGATCCCGGCGGAATCGCTCCGCGCCGGAAACCAGCCAAAGGTCGAGCTTGTCTTCAAGCGAGCGCAGCTCGCTCTGCAACTCAGGGTGATAGCCCTCCGGGTCGTCGACAAGATAGCCGGGATGGACCTTGAAAAAGGTGGCCAGAATCTGGCGCGTGGTATTGGTGAGATGAGGCCGGGCGCCGCTTTCGATCTGCGAGAGATAGCTCTGGCTGAGGCGGGAGCCGGTTTCTGCTTCAATGGCTCGGACCGTCTCCTGCTGACTTAGGTCGCGGTCAAGGCCCCTGAGGCTGCCTTCCACTTCGCGCAAGTACCGGATTTTCTCGCCGAGCTTCATGGCTTTGGCAGCAATGGTAGCGCCTTTCGGCTGGATTCCCATTGCAATATGCAATATATTTATCGCAATCTGCGATAAATTGCAAGAGAATTCGGAAAAATAAATTCTCAGGTCCGATTTTTCATTGGATTTTCTTGGAAGTGACCGTGTAGAGTGCGCTCACATCAGGTCAGGAGGAGAGCAGGACGATGCCCAATCCGGTTGTGCATTTTGAGATCATTGGCCAGAACCAACAACTGTTGGAAGCCTTCTACAAGGACATCTTTAACTGGCAGATCACTCCGCTAATGGACGGATATTCGCTGGCCGATCCTGGTTCCGGGATCAAAGGAGGCATCGGCGCAACGGAGGAAGCCGGGCGCCATCTCACGTTTTATGTTGCGGTTGCGAATGTCGATGCCGCGCTGGCGCTCATCGAAAGCAAAGGCGGAAAATTGGCCTTCGGGCCACATCCCATCCCCGATGGCGCCATCATTGCCGGGTTCACCGATCCCGAGGGACACCTGGTGGGGCTGGTGCAGGGGCCGCCTACGATGTAAACCGCTCCGTCACGCTGCGAAGTCAATAAATCCCCGCTGCGGGTCAGTGGAGATCAGCTTCACCGTCACCTTATCGCCTACGTCCAGCCCCTTGCCGCCTTGGACAAGCATGCCATCCACGTGCGGATCGAGGGTGCGGACGAAGGTGCCGTAATTGTTGACGCCGGTGACGATGGCGGGGAAGCTCTGGCCGATCCGGGGGTGCAGCACAACGGCGGCGATCCGCTTCTGCATCTCGCGCTCCACCTTGCGTGCGCCATCTTCCATCAAAGTGCAGCGCACTGCAATGGCGTTGAGGTCGTCTTCGGAGTAAGGCTGGGGCGCTTTGGCTAACCAGGCTTTGAGCAGACGCTGGGTGACCACGTCCGGGAAGCGGCGGTTGGGTGCGGTGGAGTGGGTGTAGTCCTGGACGGCGAGCCCGAAGTGGCCAGGCGATGTCTCGTTGGGCTTGACCAGGACGTATTCGCCGGGGCCCATGAGCTTGATAACGGCCAGGGAAAGATCGGGGAAGTGGTCGGGGGCCTTCTGCTTCTGGGCGAGGAGAAAGTCGTTGAGTACCTTTGAATCGGGCTGGGCGGGGAGGGTTGCGCCAAGTCCAGCGGCCACCTCGACGATGCGGTCCCAGCGCTTGGGGACGCGAACGATGCGACGGATCGAGGCTACGCCTGCCTGCTCGAAGGTGCGGGCGATGACGCCGTTGGCCGCTACCATGAACTCTTCGATGAGCGAGGTGGCGCGGTTCTTCTGAAGGCGGGCGATTTCGACCGCCTGATCGGCAAGCATAACGGGGCGGGTTTCTATGGTTTCCAGATCGAGGGCTCCATGCTGGAAGCGGCCGTCGACCATGCGTTGGGCGGCGGAGTCCTGTAGCTTGAGCTGGGCGGCGAGATCGGCGCTGGCGTCTACCTTGGCGGGGGCCGGGCCGGTTCCTTCAAGCCATGCGCCCACGGCGTTGTAGGCAAGCTGGGCCCGGTTGCGCACCAGAGCGCGGTAGGCCTTGCCATCGGAGGCAGTTCCGGCGGCGTCCACGGTGAATTCGATGACCAGGGCTGCACGGTCTTCGTTTTCATTCAGGGAAGTAATGCCCTCCGAGAGCTCGACGGGGAGCATGGGAAAAACTTTGACGCCCGTGTAGACCGAGGTGGTTTCGCTGCGGGCGTGGGTGTCGAGGATCGTGCCCCGGCTGATGCGCACATCCACGTCGGCGACTCCGATGAGAACGCGGATGCGGCCGTCAGGGAGTTGTTCGGCCCACTCGATCTGGTCCAGGTCTTTCGAAGTGTCGTTGTCGATGGAAGACCAGAGAAGGCTGCGCAGGTCTTGAATGCCGGGGATGGCGGGCAGGTCGGGGTGGGCCTCGATGGCGGCCAACTCCGTATCGGCTCCGGCGGGAAACTCAGGCTGGAAGCCATGTTCGATCATGGCGGCGTGGGCGGCGGCGACAAGATTGAAGTGCAAGGGCTGGGTGGAATGCATGGAGAATGGGGCTCCTTGATTACGAAGTGCCAGCCTACCATGTCCGGGGGGCATCTCTCAGATTTGAATTGGAAGGAGACCGGTCTGCGATTCGCGGCTCCCCATTCTTTCCGCATGCTTTTGATGAAAAAGCTGCGGAAAGAATGGGGAGTGATGTTTTGTGAAGCGGCCGAAGGAGGGTCACCGGTTGGTCTTCTATTGAATGCCGAGGTCGGTGAGAACTTTGGGCTTGGCTTCGTCCACCGCCAGCAGGTTGTGGCAGGCCGCGCAGTCCTGGGTGATGCTCGTGCCGTCCTTGGCCGTGTGGTCGCCATCGTGGCAGCGGAAGCAGCCGGGATAAGCCATGTGGCCGATGTGGTTGGGATGCGTTCCCCAGGTGACTTTCATAGCGGGAAACACGTTCTGGCTGTAGAGAGTGACCAGTTGCTCACCCGCTGACTTCACCAGCGCCGCTTTTGCCGCCAGTACCTCAGGATGTTGGGTGCGATAGAAGGCTGCAAGCTGAAGCGGAATCTGAGTACTCGCTTCGGCCTGGGAGACGTAGTTGGCCTTCAGCAACTCGAGGCCTTCCTTGTGGACCCAAGGCAGATCCGGACTGACTGCGCCCTCGGCCATGGCACGGTTCAGCGCATCTTCAGCGGTCAGGAAGGTGTGGGCGGCGCGATTGTGGCAATCGATGCAGTCCATCGTTCGCCGCTCTCCCTGGGGAACGCCTTTGCCCGCGGTGGACGCGGCAAACACCGTCTCCGAGCCATCTTCGTTCTGCTTCTGTACCCAGGGGATGGTGGTCCGGGTTGAGTCGGTTGCAATGTATTCGATGTGGCCCAGGTGAACGCCATGAATGCCGGTGAGATGCGAGAGGGAATCGCGGCCGCCGAGGTGCAGAACCACTACAGACTGTGTCTCGGTGTTCTTCTCATCGTCGGCAAAGGTGGATTTGACCAGCAGCTTTTCACCCACAAACCTGGCCGGTGTGTGGCAGCCCTCACAGATATATCGCGCCGGGCGCAGGTTCTGGACCGGCGATGGAATGGGCGTGGGGTAGCGATCGAACGAGACCTCGAGAAGCTGCTTGGTGCCATTGACCTTGGCGGAGAAATAGGCAGCCGCGCCCGAACCGATGTGACAGGCGACGCAATCTACATGGGAATGCGCGGAGATCTTGTAGGCCGTGTACTCCGGATGCATTACGTGGCAGGATTGTCCGCAAAACTGCGGCGAATCCATGTAGGCCGCGCCCCGATAGCTGGCCATGGCCACAACCAGCAGATTGACGATGGTGGCCACCAGCACGATGTCGACGCCGTGGCGGAAGACCCTGTCGTTGAAGTCGACCTTGGGAAACTCGGCGGGAATCTGCCCGGCTTTCTGAAGCTTTCTGCGGCGAATAAGGACGCCTATCGGGATCAGAAGCAATCCAGCGACAAACAAAGCCGGCAGAAGCAGGAAGAAGATGATTCCAAGGTACGGATTGTCATTGGGCCGGCCGAAAAGCTCCACCAGCCAATAGCCGATCATGGTTACGCCAGAGGCGCTGGTGATGGCGCCGCCTGCAAGGCTTATGGGGTTGTTGCCGAAGAACAGCGCGGGCCGCACCCAGCCTTCACGGAATTTTTGAAGCACTGACACTTTGCCCCCCCACACTCAAGATGGCCCGCCGGTTGCGGCGGGCCTGGTTAAACTTGCCGGTTCGATTGTGCCTGTTACTTAAGACCGCGATAGAAAGCGACCGCGTCCTTGATCTGCTGGTCAGTAAGTCCCGCAACCGGCTTCATCTTGCCTTTGCCGTTCTTGACGGCGGTAAACATCTGGTCCGCCGTGAGCTTTTGGATGTCCGGATCGGAGACCGGTTTTACACCCATCGCCTTGGCCATCCCTGCGCTGGGGGTGCCGGTCGGACCATGGCACATTTGACACTTGGCTTTGTAGGTCGCTCCGCCGGAGGATTGGGCGAAGCCCACGGCGCCGGCCAGAGCAACTACAACAGCCAACACCACCTGGGATCGAATTGTTTTCGTCATTGCAGACTCCTTAAGCTTTTTGCTGGCCAGCATGCGTAAGAGCGGCACCTGCCGCGTGGCTTCTTTCATACACCCGGCCTCCGGCTTCAACTCCGGCTGCCGGACGATAAACAAGATGGCAATTCAAACCATCACACAAAAATCAGCGCAAGTCCTATACCTTAGGGCCTGCGCCGATCCTGTCTTACTTGATAAACGTACGAAAGAAGTCCACCGCGTCCTTGATCTGGTCGTCGGTGAGCTTATTTTTGTACGGCTGCATTTTCCCCATGCCGTTTCGTGTGGCCTCAATCATCGCGGCCTCGGTAAATTTCTTCACATCAGGGTCGGTCACGGGCTTGACTTTCAGGCCTTTGGCTAATGGCGTATCAGCCAGACCTGTCGAACCATGACAGCTCTGGCACTTGGCTTTGTAGGTTGCTTGCCCAGAGGACTGGGCGAATCCAATGGTGCCGGCTAACAAGAGAACCGCTGCCAGCATCGCATGGGATCGAATCGTATTCTTCATCACAAGACTCCAGTAGGATTGCAACGGCCAGTTTACGCGTGTGCGGCAACGGCCGAGCGGGATTTCTACCAATATAATCCCCGTCGCACCTATTTGTGCTGGACTCATGGAAATCGCAAATACCCGCGAATGGCGCAAGGGTAAAAAGGTGTGAACCGGTCAACCTTCGTGCCCGGTTCACACCGGCATGATTCAGAGGGACAGTGGTTTCGGTCAGAACGCGTAATGCACTCCAAGGGTTACGTTGTTCGCATGAAAATTCCGCGGCGCGGTCAGGCCGGAGGGCGATTCGGTCAGGCCCGTCGGTTGAGCAAAAGAGGTACAAGGTGCAACCGTTGAGGTTACAGACGTTGACGTGCTGCAGTACTGTGGGCCGGAAGGGCCGCCCTCGCCGTAGCCGTAGAAGTTGTATTCCGCCTTCCAGATCAATCCTGGACGAATCGTCCATGCAAGATTCACAAAAGGCGACTGATACGCAGACTGCAGCGAGCCGTTGACCGACCGTGCATCGTTGAAGAACTGACTGCCGCTCACAGCGCTCATGCGATAACCAATACTGGAGTGGATTGGCTTGACGGGAGACATCGTGAAAGCCACCGATCCATACTGCGTGGGAGCATCCATGAAGTCCCTGGCAAACCAGTCCGCGAGCTGGGTTGTCGACCCCCTGGTAAACACGCCCGGGCATACATTCGGTCCGCCGCTGCTGTTGGTCGAGGCAGTGCCGGGCAGGCCCACCTTGGTCGAGGCATTTTGCGCGCCGTTGTCATAGCAGATGTTGGTTGCCGCATACACATCGCTATAGGCATAGTTGAAATCGAGCCCATAGTGCTCATTCGGCATCAGCACGGCACCCAGGCTCACAACCCGGCTGTGATCCACATGATTGAGCGGACCCTCGTACGGGTCAGCTCCTGCTGCGACGGCGCTCTGGTTGTTGTTGGTGTTGTTATGCCGTTCCAGGTCGTTATAGGCGCCCGATATCGTCGCCCAGGGCTTCGGCCTGTACATGGTATGCACTCTGTAGTGCTGCGTTTGCCGCGGGCTGACCGCAGTAAACGCGTTGTCGTCGTAGAGCACTTCGACCGTGCCGTTGATGCTCCAATTGGCAGAGGGACGCACGGCGGCGTTGAAGATTCCGCCGTTCTCGTTGATGGTTACGGTTCCGTTTGTCGTCGCACCCACGCCCAATGGAACGTTTCCGGGATTACCACCGGGATCAACAGGAGTAGTAGTGGTAGCGGCGCTGTACGCGTTCTCAGCGATCACGTGAGTGCGATAGCGATAGGTGAGCGAGAACGTGGCGCGGGCCGAGGCATCCCAGGTCCCGGTCAGGTTATTGGTCAGGAACCGTTGGCCGAAGAAAGCCGGCGCGGGGGTGCCGATGGCTCCGCTGCCTTCAAACGTGGAGGCGCCGGCAGCAGCGTTGGTAGTGTTCAACGGGCCCGCGTAGTTGATGGTTTCGTTGCCCGCAGTCGCGGGCGTCGACAGAGTGGTCTCGCCCGTCATCGTGGAGACTCCCGGCTGGCGCGCGCTGGAGAAGTCCACCTGGTCGGAGAGGCTGAACGTCTTCATAGCCTGCCAGACGACGCCATAGTCGACAGCGAGTACCTCGCGCTTTGCATTCGCGCTGCCCATGTACGTAACCGAGCGCGCCGTCCCGTTCAGACCCTGGTAGCTGTCGTAGTAATTGGGCAGGTTCATGTTCGCGTTGGTGTAGCGGACATCGCCATTCATCGAGACGTTCCGGATGCTTGCGCTTTGGAACCGGAGAATCTCTGTGGGATAGAGAATGCGCGTCGGCTGCGTGCGCATGTAGCTGGTGGTCACGTCGCATGCCGCATTGATGACCGGCAGGCCGCCGGTGGTTGGCGGCGCCGAGAGCATGGGAGTGGTGCCTATGCTGTTTGCATTGCAGGAACTGCTGGAGTAAGGCGTCAGGCTATCGTAGTTCGCAAGCAGGGCGGCTTTTGTCCCGTCCGCCTCTTGCACGTAAAAATCGCCGGGAGCCATGGTGAAGAAGGAGTCGCCCTTGTAGTGGCTGACCTCCTCTTCAAAGGTCACCTTGGTCTCCGGCAGCGGCTTCCAATCGATCGCGCCCGTGAAATCGTCGGTACTGTTCCGCTGAAACTCCTGCAGCAGCACATCGTGGGAGCTGGCGAATTGATAACCGCTTGGGCTCAGGGTCGGCCCCTGGAAGATGTTCTGCGAGTACCCGGCCCGAAACGTCACCTTCGAGAGCGGAAGGATGGTCAGGTTGGTGTCCGTCATCCGGCGCACCGTGTTGAACAACACCGACGATTGTTCGAGCTGCGGCCAAGCCAGCGTGCCCGTCGGCGCGGTCGAGGGACCGATCGGAATCGACTGCCCTCCGGGGATATTCGGGTTGCCCAGCAGGTCGTAGTCGAAGTACTGGCGGTCGCGGCGGAACATTCCTGAGAAGTCGTAGAGCTTGCCCTTGGAGGCGTTCAGCTTGGTGAAGTTGTTAGGATCGCCGCCGAACCCGCTGCCGAAGGCGTTGAGATTATCAAAGAGCGTGTTCTTTGTGCCCGGAAGCGCGCGCATCTCAAGAGTCTCGCCCAGCACGCGCGGCCCGGACTGCATGTTGACCAGCGTGTCGTACATCGCCCCGCTGCCCGTGGTGCTCGCTATGCGCCCACCCAGATCCACGCTCTGGTGGATTGTATATCCGGTCGGGACACTCATCGGTGTCTCCGGCGTCGGCAATGGGTTGGCGGGGGTCGGATTCTGGGCGACGGCAATGCTCGTCATCCCAAGTAAGATGGCGACTCCAATGCCCCCAGCGATGCGCGAGATCATTGCGGTAGAGGGCTGTTTATTGGAAAGCCGAGGAAACCAGCTTATGTTCGTCATATAAAGCCTCACTTGAAAAAACCACTGTTACTGACATCGAAATCTTGAACCGGTGCACAAAGTTGGTACGGGATACGGGCCGCGCCGTCCGATAGGCCTGGAAGACGCGGCGCAACTCCATGATTCCTACCTCAGGAACGCCTCATTGAAGTTCGACCCATGAATAAAGGTGTGGCAGCTGATGCACGGTGACAGCTCCGACGATCCTGCGGCCATTCCGTGAACCGTTGCGGCAGACACCGGGCTGTGGCACTGGTTGCACAACGTGTTGACATTCGGCATGTTCAGCAGCCGGGCGTTCTGTGAACCATGCGGCGTGTGGCACCCCATGCACCCTTCCGCCTTGACCGCGGCGTGCTCGTACACGAAAGGCCCACGTGTCTCCGTGTGGCACTTGGTGCAGACCGCATTCTGATCAGCCGTGGATCTCACATTGTTGTTCCCGAAGGTGCCGTGAACGTCATGGCAGTCGGCGCACTTGACCAGGCCTTCGTTCACCTTGTGGTGGAACGGCATATCGAACGCCGGCTTCGTGTCGGTGTGGCACTGATAGCAGAGCGTGGGCTGGGCAGCCTTTAACAGTCGCTCTTCCTTGGCGGCATGGATATCGTGGCAGCCGAGGCAGCTTACGCCGGCCTTGGCATGAGGAGAACGTTCGAAGTTGGGATGCGTTCCCGCGTGGCAGCCCAGGCACTTGGCATCCACATCCTTGGCCGAGGCCGTGGCGGGATTGAAGATCTTGGTCTTGTCGCCTCCGCCCTCAACGTGGGCGCGACCGGCGCCGTGGCAACTTTCGCAAGTCGCCCCGTTTTTGCCATGCATCTCAGCAAGTTTGCTGTGCGGATTGGAGCTGAATCCCTTGGCCACCTCTTCGTGGCAGGTAGCACAGGTTTCTGCGCCCACGAAGTCGGATGGAGCGGGAGCCGTGGCCTGCGCGCCGGAGGGTTTCTCACCGGGCGCTGGAGCCCCCAGGGCAGTGGCGCACAGTATCCCTGCGCCCAGCATCAACAGCAAACAAGCTCGCAACCCCGGCCGCCTGCCCGGAGCCGCACCAATCGGTAATTGCGTTACAGGCCCTGCTTTATGCATGGAAAATACCACCTTCAAGTGCTCTCATTGCCAATTCCGGAAAAACAACTGCGCCAACAACCTGCCGCCAAAACGGCAATCTCCCCGGCGAAGCGCTGAATAGAAAGCCGGCTCGTTGAACTGAATCTCCCAGAAGGGGCTCGTTGTGCGGAGCATCACTTCATGACGGGAAGACTACGATCCTATGATGCACGCTTGCGGTGATGTCTGTCACACACGGTGGAGAAGTCGATTTCCGGCTTGGATCTCCTGCCCCATCGTAATGTGGATACCCGGAAAAGCCAAAAATTTCATGTGATGCCAGAGACAATCGGTTGCTGTGGCGCTCGAACTGTCCGTATCACATCGGGGAAACGCGGAACAAAACAGTTGTTTCACGAAGATTATCAGAATTACACCCTTTAATCTGTATAAAACCGAACACCCTTCCCATCACGGCGGGTTGACCGCCGGCCTGGGGCAGTTTTGCGTTCGCAACCGGTCCCGAAATCGCATTGCCGTGGGACTGGCAGCGTGGCCGGCGTCGGTAAACGGCCAACTGGGCGGCCATCGGAATCGTTTCCGCAATGGAAGAGCTTTCTGCCGGCGAGGGCCGCATAGACGTGAGGTCCATCACATCCAGTGCGGCGGCTTTTCCGGCAAACTCGCATTAAGCACGAGCCTCTCTTCCGGGAGGCCCAGAGTATTTTCCCTGCACAGGGAGCCCTTGCGTCAATACGCAAGGCTCAGAAATAGAGAGTGGCGAGGGTGCTCGATCGGGACCGGAAGGGGCAAGATCATGGCAAATACAGAGATCACGGCAGTAGCGCAGTCTCGGCAAAAGCACCTTACCCGCCAGGTGCCTGCGGGTTGCGCGGCCTGCGGTAATCGCCGCCCCGGATGGTTCTGTTCGCTGGGCAGCGCTGTGCTGGCCGATCTTGAGCTGGCCACCAGCACCATCTCACTGCCCGCGCAGGCCTCTCTCTTTCAACAGGGTGAGGATGCCCGCTGCCTCTATTTAATTTGCGGTGGGTACCTGAAGCTGACCGCCGGCCGCGTGGAAGATCGTCAGATGATTGTCCGGGTTGCCGGACCCGGTTCGATGCTCGGGTTATATGCCGTTCTCTCCCACGGTGTGTATGAAGTCTCCGCCGAGTCCTTGACCAGCGCCCAGCTCCGCCCTGTCGAGCGGGACAGATTCCTCAGCTTCCTGCGCAGCCACAAGGAGGCACAGATGCGCGCAGTCCAGTGCATCTGCCAAGAGTACCGCTTTGCGCTGCAGGATGCCTGCCGGATCGCGCTGGCCGAAACCGTGGCCGCCCGCCTGGGCAGGTTGTTGCTCGAGCTGGCCCATCAAATCGGCGAACACCTGAACGGCGGGGGCTATCGGTTCCCGCTGCTGCTCACCCACGAGGAAATGGCCTCGATGGCCTGCACCACCCGCGAAACCGTCACCCGCACTCTCGGTCAGTTCCGCAAGGATGGCTGGATCTCAATCGAGGATTCCCTGGTCACCCTGCACCAGCCGGAACGCCTGCAAACGCTGGTCTGAGACCGGCTTCAGCCCAGGCGCGCGTCCTCCGTCCCCTTTCCACCTGTTTTCGAAGGCCAAGGACTATAATTCCGGGTACGAATCCACGCTGAGCATGACTTGCGTTCTAAGTGGTTTGGTTGGCGGCGAGGCTGCTCATCACCTCTTTTGAAGGAGCACGAGATGCGATTTACCCGCACGACACTGCAATGGGGACTGAAGAGCCTGCTCATCCTGACCGCGGCATGTTGCCCCATTGGCGCACATGCGCAAAAGACGGTCTTCGCCCACTATATGGTCACGTATCAGGATTACGAGAGCGATAACGGGCAGAATCAGGAACTCAAAATTGCATCCTACGAAAGAGAAATACGGCAGGCACAGGCTATCGGCATCGACGGCTTTGTCCTGAATGCCGGCGGATGGCTGAGACAACCCACTTACATTCGCAACACCGCGCAGATGTTTGAGGCCGCAGTGCGGCTCAATAGCGGTTTCAAGCTGATGTTCTCTGCCGACATTTGCTGCGGCAACGGCATAGACGATGTGGAAGACATGATGCGGCGGTTTGCCGGCAATCCCCACTATGCGCCGGTGTTCTTCAAGCACGATGGCAAGTTTGTGCTGACAACTTTTGTCGGTGACGAGCTGGGCACGGCAGCCTGGCAGCAGTTCCGCTCTGATCTTCAAACGGGAACCAACCCCTCCACGGCGGTTGAGCCGACGGCACTGCCTGAAGCCAGCGGCGCCCCCAGCAACCAGCCGCTGGAGATCTTTTTTGTGCCGGTATTCTTCTGGGGCGGAGAGACGCCGTCGCTGCCGGATTTGCAGCGCGGTTTCGACCAGTGGAAATCGACCATCGACGGTGCGTTTTACTGGGGGATCGCGGGCGTCCCAGGGTCCGGCGACGCGCTGGATCTGATTACGGCCAGCGATCGCTGGGCCTCAGTGGTCCACGGCGGCGGCAAGCTTTATATGGCGCCGGTCGCCATCCAATTCTGGGGATCGAACGCCGACCGCTACTACGAATACTCGGGCGCCAGCGGCATGAGAAAGTTGTGGATGGATGCGATCCAGGTGACCCACCCGGAATGGGTTGAAATCATCACCTGGAACGATTTCATTGAGGGAACCTACGTCAGCCCGATCGACGACCCAAACAAATATCCCGAGGCCAACCATCTGCGCTTGAGGGGTGTGCCGCCGGGCGCACTCAACTACTTCCACAGCCATGCCGCGGTCAACGCGCTGCTGCCTTATTTCATCCAGTGGTACAAGACCGGCGTTCAGCCGGCGATTACGCAGGATGCTCTCTACTACTTCTACCGCAATCAATCCAAGGATTTCGACGCGGGCCTGCCACCGGTCGAGAACAAATATGGCCCGGTGGCGGACCGCATCTACGTCACCGCCAACCTCACCGCTCCGGCAATACTGAAGGTTACCTGCGGCGGACACACTACGGTCTTCCATCTGCCCGCCGGAAGCACCGACGTAGAGGCGCCCGCAACCACCGGAAGCAAACCGCAGTTTGAATTGGACCGCAAAGGAAAGACGCTGCTGACTGGCGAAGGATCCGACCTGATCCAGGCCGCTCCCGCTTTCAACAACTACTATTATGTGGCGGGCGAAATATCGAAGCATCCATAGGCTTCGCCATTCGATGCAGGCCGGGAGGGGGAAGTTCAAGAGCTCCGCAACGGGGCGAAGCCACCGTGTTTGCCGCCCGGCAAGCAGCCGGAGGGCGGAAGCTTTTCCCTTCTTCCTGCGTCCAAGGATTACTATTTTGAATTAGGAGTTCATGCAAAGTATGACTCGTTTTTTGGCTTGTTTTTCTGTTGTAATTCTCTTCTGCTGCGCTGCAACTGCCCAGGATCCGGCTCCAGTTCCGGCTCAGGCTCCAGCTACGGACACAGCCTCGGCACGGCCTAACGTCACGACTACTGAGAGCCCTGAGATTCGAGAGTTCCAGAAGATTGAGGACTCCTGGTCCAACGCCATCAACCAGCGGGATCAGTACGGTCTCGAACTGGTGCTCTCTCCTTTATTTGTAGATGTTTCTGCCACCGGGGACATTACCACCCGCAACCAGCAGGTGGCCATGGTGATTACCGGCGAGGACAAGACCATCCATCTCGATCAACGGGTGATCACGGTGCGCATGCTGGGCGACATCGCCGTAGCCAACGGGACCTATGCGCTGCGCCACAAAGTCAATTCAGCTACGGTGGACGAGAAGGGTGTGTTTACGCACGTGTTTGAGCGTGTGCGTGGCGGCTGGCTGTGCATCAACTCGCAGCGCACGGTGCTGCGCGAGGATTCGAACGCCAAGCCCAAGAAGCAATCCAATGCCGAGCTTCCGTTCCACATTCCCCTGTTTACCAAGAGTGACAAGAGCAATTAGAGCGGTTGCGGCGCTTTAGAGGTTTCCTGCCGTCTGGGACCAATTCGGCCGCTGGCTAACCTGCCAGCCGCTTGGCTCCCTGAATCCGGATGGACACATGGACCAGGCTGAGCGCGGCGGGCGTGACGCCGGAGATGCGGCTGGCCTGCCCGATGGTCAAAGGACGTACGCGCTCCAGCGTCTCGCGCATCTCCCGCGAGAGTCCGCTGATGGCGCCGTACTCGATCCACTCGGGAATAGCGACAGATTCGGCAGCCTTGAGCTTTTCTATCGATTTTTTCTGCTGGTCCAGGTAGCCCGCGAATTTGATCTCGGTTTCGACAGTGCGTGCCTCGTTGCGCAGGGCGGCGGTTTCCGTTTTGGCGCCGTGGTCTGCATTTCTGTTCAGCTCGGCGCAGAAGTCGGCAAGCAACGGGTCCTGGGCCAGGGTTTCGCGCAGCGCCACCAGCACCGGCTCGATGGTCACCTCAGGCCGCTTGAGCAGTTGCGCCCACGTGAGACCTGCGGTTGCGGTCAGGGCTGCGAATCCCGCGCCGGCCAGGCGTTCTGAGTCCACTTTGCGGGTGGTCAGGAGGCGCTCCAGAGCGCCCATGCGCGCCTGCTTCCGCTCGAATTCTGCCCACGCCTCGTCGCTGATCAGGCCCAGACGCCGGCCATACGGTGTGAGCCGGCGGTCGGCGTTGTCGATGCGCAGGTGCAGGCGGAACTCGGCGCGCGAGGTGAACATGCGGTAAGGCTCATTGGTGCCCTTCGAGATCAGGTCGTCGATCAGGATGCCGGTATAGCCTTCAGTTCGGTCCATGGTGAAAGGCGGTTCGCCCTTGAGCCAGAGGGCCGCGTTGATGCCGGCCATGATGCCCTGGCAGGCAGCCTCTTCGTAGCCGCTGGTTCCGTTGATTTGGCCGGCGAGGTAGAGTCCCTCCATTTGCTTCACTTTGAGGGTGCGGTCCAGCTCGGTGGCGTCGACGCTGTCGTACTCGATGGCGTAGCCGGGACGTAGCATTTCGGCCTGATCGAGGCCGGGAATTGAGCGCACAATCTGCCACTGGACCTCCATGGGCAGTGAGGTTGACATCCCGTTCACGTAGACCTCGTGCGTATTCAGGCCTTCAGGCTCGAGGAAGAACTGGTGCTGCGTCTTGTCAGGGAATTTGACGATCTTGTCTTCGATGGACGGGCAATAGCGCGGCCCGATGCCCGCAATCTGGCCGGAGTACATGGCCGAGCGATGTACGTTTTCGCGGATGATGCGCAACGTCTCAGGCGTAGTGAAAGCGATGTGGCAGCTTATCTGCGGCTGCACAATCTTTTTGGTGCGGAAGCTGAAAGGCGTGGGGTCCGCGTCGCCGGGCTGCTCATGGAAGGCATCCCAGCGGATGGTGCGGCCGTCGAGACGGGGTGGTGTTCCTGTCTTGAGCCGGCACGTCCGAAGACCCAGCGCGCGCAGTGCTTCGCCCAGGAGAACGCTGGCCGGCTCGCCGCTGCGCCCCGCCGGATACTTCTCTTCGCCGCAGTGGATCAGGCCGTTGAGAAAGGTGCCGGTGGTAATGATGGTGGCCCCGGCCAGCAGCCTGCGGCCGTCGCGGAGTTTGAGGCCCAGAACGCGGCGTCGCGTTCTGGGTGCGGGTGCCCCAGATCCCTCTTTTGAGACCTGGGATCGATCCTCCGCCGCGCCGCAATCCTCCTCGACAATCAGGTCCACCACCTCTGCCTGGCGAATGTGCAGTCCCGGCTGCGACTCGAGTACCTCGCGCATCTTTACCCGGTAGAGCTGCTTGTCGCACTGGGCGCGCGGGCTCCAGACGGCTGGGCCCCGGGACGCGTTGAGGAGGCGAAACTGGATACCCACGGCATCGGCTACCTCGCCCATGATGCCGCCAAGAGCGTCTACCTCGCGGACCAGATGTCCCTTGGCCACGCCACCGACGGCTGGATTGCAGCTCATCTGCGCGATGAGGTCGAGATTCATGGTGATGAGCGCGGTCTTGAGCCCCATGCGGGCCGCGGCCATCGCCGCCTCGCAGCCGGCGTGACCGGCGCCGACTACGGCGACGTCGTATTGTTCGGTAAAGGCCATCCAAGGCTATTCTACGGATTTTGCGATGAAGGCGAGGAATGGGGACGGTTCGATTCCCGCGTGCGAAGCTCCGGGGCACCGGACGAAGGAGCCAGTCAGCTTTTAGGCGGCCTGCAATTCGAGGATGATGGCGGCGCCTTGCGGGTCGAGGTTGACGGCGGAGGCCCGGCCATTGTGGTCGCGGAGAATGGTGGCGCAGAGGCCGAGGCCCAGGCCCGCTATCTCGCCCGTGGCTTGTGCTGGAACGAAAGGATCAAAGGCGCGTTCCGGACAGACAAATCCGGGACCGGAGTGAGCCACCAGAATCTGTACTACGTTCCCCTCGGCAGTGGCCTCCAGGCGGACGGTCTTGGTGTTGGTTTCGCCTGGAGCCAGGGTGGGGCACTGACGGTCCGTCGCTTCAATGGCAAACTGCAGGCAGTGGAGTACGGCCTGGCGCAACTGCTGGGCATGGCAAAGGACGCTGGGCAACGCCGGGGCTATGCTCAGCCGGAAGTCAATGGAACGCTGCAGGAACTCGGAGCGGTGAAGCTGTTCCATGTCGGCTAGCAACTCGCTTACAGAGATCGCGTCCAACTGGTCGATTGGACGTCGGGAGATCCGACCCAGGCTCTCCAGCGTGGCCCTCAGCCGGCGGGCCTCGGTCAGGATGGCCTCCACAGCCTTGCGCTCGTGCAAGTCTGCCGAAGGTGTTTCTTCAAGCAACGAGGCATAGCCCAGAATCACCGTGAGAGGATTGTTCAACTGCTGTGTGACGTTGCTGGCCAATTGGCCGAGGCTGGCAAACTTTTCTGAGTCGATGAGCTTCTCCAGCATCCTGGTCTGACTGCGCACGGCCTGCAAGCGGCCGGCAAGCATCTCCAAAGGCAGAAGATCGTCGGCGCGGAGCGGGTCCTGTGGATTGCGCATAGCAGACAGCAGCAAAGCGCCCTCGGTGGCCGAGCGGCCAATAATGGGCACGGCAAGGGCCGAGGTGAAGCACAGGCGCTTCAAATCGTCGCCGGGGCTGAGCCAGGGCGAGAGGTCGAGGTTGAGGGTCTGGCAGTGTTCAACGGCGGGCGGAGCGGAGCTCGGCGCGAGGAAGCCTGTAACGGGAATCCGCGCGATCAGCGAGCCAAGCGCAGTGACGGTGGCGGCATCCAGTCCGGCAGATCCGGCCAGGCGATATCTTCCCGAGCATTCAAGCAGCAGGGCGGCCTGCGCAAACCGGCTGTGCTCCACCACGATCTGGCAGATTTCGGGTCCCTGGCGATCAAAGTCCTCAACCCGGCGCCGGGACAGGATGGGATTAGCATAGGCTTCCAGCTCTCGGCGCGCCCTGCGCTCATGTTCCTGGGCGGCCTTGTTGAGGGCCAGTTCGTCTTCCAGCGCCAGCAGGATCATGCCCAGAGCCGCGATGACTTTGGCCAGGACAATGACTCTCGTCAAATGGATGCCGAGCATGGGGTGGAGTGTGATGGCAGGAAAGATAAACAGGATGGAAATCGACCAGAAGAGAAAGCCCAGCACGCCGAGCATCACGCCCGGGGAGACGCGGCGGAAAACAGAGATCAGCAGCAATGCGGTCATGAAGTGGTTGCTGCACTCGACAAACGTGAGCGGCCATCCGCCCCCCGGCACGAGGCACATCCAAAGACCAAGGCCGCCCAGCACAAGGCAGATGCACCCCCCCAGCCACCTGGGCATGCTGCCTTTTGCCATTCCCCAAAAGAAACCTACGACGATGGAAAGCAGGCCCAGAGCTGGAAAGATCAGAAACAGCGGTCCCTTGGGCGTTATGTCGTGAAAGACGCCGTGAAAGAGGATTGAATAGGCAATCAGGGGAATGGTGAAGGGGATGACGTAGAGGATATTGAGCCGGCCAACGCGAAAGCGCAAAGGAGACAGCGAGGCAAGAAACAAGGCGGAACCGACCTGGATGGAGGTCTGGCTGGCGGCCAGCATCCAGGGATGGGATCCATTCCCGAAGTCCCAACTGCCTAACCTGTAGAGCAGGACCATCCGGATGACGGCGCAGAGGAATCCCAGGAACCAGAGCAGCGTGCGGGTGTCACGGAAGCGCAGGTAGAGGTACCCGAAGGCGGGCAGCAGGAGCGCTGTCAGGATGAGCGCCGGAATCTGATAAAAGTCGGGCATGAATACCGGACATCTCCTTCCGCCCTTATCGGCGGAAAACGAATCTGGCTTGACGATCGCGGGCGTGGGCCCGGTATGCTTTGCGTAAAGCGTTGCCGGCCCGAATGACGGCACTTGGAACACGGCAACGCTGGTTGCGTACAGCAAAGCGCGGGGGCGCCCAAACCTTGATTCTCAAACTACCCGGTACCCGTGTACATGCGTCTAATGTTGTAGTTCGGTCACGAAAGTTGCGGGACTGGGAAGCCCACCATGGGGGGAGTTCCAGCATATCTATGAGATCCACGGGGAGACGGACCAAGGTGCGAAATCGGTGGTTGATGGCGATGCTGGCGGCTGCGGTGTGCGTTCTGGCGGCTGCGGCGCAGGAGAAAGACAGCTTTACACCGATGGCGCTGGATGCGGGCTTCGGCCGTATGGATATTTCCGTGCCCACCCAGGCGCCGGAGGAGATCATTCGCCAGTTTGCGGCCAAGGAGAGCGAGTTCCAGCGGGCGCTGAATCACTACACCTATCGCCGCATCGCCCGCGTGCAAACCATCGACGACGACAACAAGGTGGATGGCGAGTGGTATGAGGTGGACGACGTGATCTTCGATCCATCGGGCAGTCGCACGGAAAAGGTGGTCTACGCACCGGAGAACACGTTGCAGCGGGTGCAAATGTCGCCGTCTGATCTGCAGGATATCTCGCACGGGTACCCCTTCGTTCTAACCGCCGAGGATATCGGCCAGTACGACGTGAAATACGTGGGCCGGCAAAAGGTGGATGAGGTGGACTGCTATGTCTTCGACGTAAGCCCCAAGGTCATCGAAAAGAAGAAACGCTATCTACTGGGCCGTATCTGGGTGGACGCGACCGACCTTCAGATCGTGGTGACCAACGGCAGAATGGTTCCCGACGACACGCGCAAAGGGCAGGAGGATCTGCACCCACCCTTCATGACCTGGCGGCAGCAGGTGGATGGCCACTACTGGTTCCCGGTGTACACCAAGGGTGAGGGAATCCTGCACTTCAGCGGGGGGCACGGCTACATGGGCGAGGACGTGCACATCCGCGACACGGTAAAGTACTCCGACTATAAGCAGTTTGGGTCAACGAGCAAGATCATCTACGAAGGGCAGGACATTACCCAGCCCTCGAAGCAGCCGGACGGGAAGCCGAAAAAATAGGGAGTAGGGAACAGGGAGTAGGGAACAGGGAGTAGAAAGCTGGTGCTCATTCTCTCAGCTTTCTCATCACCGCGACGAGCATCCGGCCCACTTCTTCGGCTAAGCTTTCGGCCAGTTGGCGCTCTTGTTCCGAACCGAGACCCAGTGCTCCTGAGATCACGAGCTGCGTTTCGACTTCGCATTTGGAACCGCGTGCGTGGCCGAGGAATTGCAGATACTCCCCCTTCGTTGACCGGCCGTAGCCCTCTGCAATATTGCTGGCAACTGAGACAGATGCCCTTCGAAGCTGGCTTGTCAGGCCGAATTGTTCAGAGGCTGGAAATGAAGCAGTTAATTTGTAGACTGCCACTGTCAACTGAACAGCTCGCTGCCAAACGACGAGATCCTTGAATGACTGGCCCAAGTCTTGCCCCTTTGCTTTCTATTTCTTTTTCCTCGTTGGCTTCCATTCGAGGCCGCAAAGGAGCATGTAACGGCAAGATAGAAGAGCTGTATGGTCAGAAACTGCCACCAATTCAACTCGTGAATCACAAATGCAGCCGGTTGTCCGTCGATGGGCACGATCCATGTCCCGATATGTCTGTACCAGATAAGAACCCTGTTTGGGCCGCCCTCGATCAGTTCCACAATTGTATAGCCGATAAAGGCTACCCAATAAAGGAGCAAAAATCCTAGAACCCCACGCCGAGTTATTCGAAGAACGATCTTAAGGATGTTCATACTGGTCTTGCTTTAGCCGAACTTCTCGTCGTAAGCCTGTTCCCTATTTACTATTCCCTATTCCCTGTTCCCTGTTCCCTGTTCCCTACTCACGATTCCCTCAAAAGAACAAATATTTGCGCCACCTATCGTCCCCCCGCCCCAACATGCGCATGATCTGGCGGCTGGTATGCAGCGAGAAGGGACGTGGCTCGCGGATAAGCGCCATGTCGTCGATCTCATGGAGCATCCGGTTGCCCTTGCGGCGGTTGCAGGCGTGGCAGCAGGCGACGAGATTTTCCCAGGTGGAATTGCCGCCGCGAGAACGGGGAATGACGTGGTCCAGCGTGAGTTCGCCGGAGGGCAGCACGACGCCACAGTACTGACAGGAGTTGCGGTCGCGCAGCAGGATGTTCTTGCGCGAGAGGGCGCGGGTCTGGTGGGGGATGCGGCGGTACTCCAGCAGCCGGATGACCGAGGGCATGGCGATGTGGCTGCGCTGGGCATGGAAGGTGAGGCCGTGCTCCTCCTCAGTGCGCGCAATGCCCTTGAGTACCAGCACAAGGGCGCGCCGCGCGCCGCAAATATTGATGGGCTCATACGATGCGTTGAGCACCAGCACGGGCATTTGAAGCATGTGGCAGGGCTGCACAGCCGCGTAATCCCCGGCGTATGCCGCTGCCTTGACAATGGACTTCTGCTTGCGAGCATGAATCATAGCTTTTCCCAGCGACATCTCTTTCCCCTCGTTAAAAAGATGGTTGGTCTTGCGATGAATAGAAGCTTGCCGGATCAAAGTCTGCGTTTAAAGAGATACTGGGTTCGCCGCGGTTGTCCTCTGCGTTTTGAATCGAGGAGCGGCGGCGGAAATCGCTTGTGCGGCGTGCTCTGGCCAGCGTAGCCACCCATACTGAGGCTGCCCCGGCGCGAACCAGCGCCTGTGCGGCGGCGCGGGCCGTCGCGCCTGTGGTGAAAATGTCGTCGATAACCAAGATGTGCTTCGAGTCGACAGCGGCCGGATCGGAGACCGAAAAGGCTCCGCGCACATTCAAGCGCCGCTGGCGCGAGGTGAGGCCGGCCTGACTTGCAGTGCGGCGCAGGCGCACCAGCGTACTTGGGGCCAGCTTCAGCCGCCAGTGCGGGTGAGTCGTGCGCAGAGAAGCAAGCGCGTAAACGGCCAGTGACCAGGCCTGGTTGAAGCCGCGCTGTGAGCATTTTGACCGGTGCAGCGGCACGGGAATCACCAGCATTTCGGCCGGAGCTTCAGCCGCCAGCTGCGCAATCGCCTGAGCCAGCATCCGGCCGAGATCGCGGGCTGCCGGATGCAGCCGGTCATACTTGAGCGCGTGGATGGCCGCCTTCATGCGGTCCTGGTAAAGCCCAAAGGCCACGGCCCTGACAAAAGGCGGCGGGGCGAGACGGCAGACCCGGCAGAGTTCTGAATCCATTGGTCTGGAAGCCAACATGGGGGTGTCGAGGGTGTCGCCGCAGCGCGTACACGAGCGACCGCTTTGGACGGGGATTTCCGACCAGCAGACATCACAGATTGGCACAGAGGAGAGCCGCGGCAAAGGGGAGCCGCAGAGAGAGCAAAATGCAGGAAGGAGGGCACAACCCAAGGCGTCCATGGGACTTCGCAGCACACGGGCCACTGCGCGCCATCGGGAAGTCTCCGATGGTGGAACGTCGAACGTCAGTGAACCTGGGTCACTGCTGAAGACGCACCTCACTTGGGGTGGCGCGGTTAGATGCGCAACGCCCTTGGGCACAGTATAACCGGTCGCAGGCGCCGATTCTCTGACATTTCATGAATTGATGTACGGGAGGATACCGGGTCGGGCAACCCGTATGAGAAGGCAAAATCTGCAAGGGTGGAGTCTTCTCCGGGGAAAGCTCCACCCTTCGCTTAGCGTTCTAAAGGACGCCGGCCATATAGACCTCGGTCGGATGGTGCTTTTCTCCATTCACTCCGCATTCGGCCAGCACGGCAGGCGACAGCGTAATCACGGGGCAGTGGGCATGGGCCAGCACTTTGTAAACCACGCCGTGGCGGGTAATGGCGGCAAAAGCCGATGCGCCCTGCGCTCCCAGCACGATAAGGTCGGCCTGCTGGGCCCTGCCCTGGTAGAGCAGTTCCTCGGTCGGATCGCCCGGCACCACGATGGTCTGCACGGCAATCTTGCGCTGCAACTCCGGTGGCACAAGCGAGAGCAGGTCGGATTCAATTTGATCGATTGAGCGTCCGGCGAGCACCTCAGCGCGCTCCTGGGGGCGGATAACGTGCTGAAGGATCAGCCGGGCGTTGTGCTGGGCGGCCAATTCTGCGGCAAGGCCGGCCACCACGTGGCTGGCCTCCTGGAGACTTACGGCGCACAGTATGGTGTGTGTGGCAAAGTTGCGGTAGGTGCCATCGACGACCTCGGGCCCGACAATGTAAACCGGCACCTTGGCGGTACGGAGCACGGCCTCCGCCACTGAACCCACAAGCAGCTTGCCGATGGGGCCGGGTGAGTGGGTGCCCATCACGATGCGGTCGATCTCCCGCTCACGCAGAAACGACAGAATCTGGTCGGCGGCAAGTCCCGGCCGAACGATCACTTCGCATCGGACGCCGGCGTCGCGCACGCGCTGGGCAAGGGGTTCAAGTTGTTTGATTTCGGCGCGGGCGGCGGCGGCATAGTCGTAATAGCGGATTCCGGAGGTCTCCGATGCCGCCACGACCAGCGTGTCATAAGCGTGAAAGAGAATGAGATCCGCGCCAAACTCGGCGGCTTGCGCAAGCGCAAAGACGAAGGCCTTTTCATTGGCGGGGATTTCGGCGGCGAAGAGGATGGTGGAGGGTTTGCTCCAACCGGTCTTGATGACGGTGGCCATGGGAACCTCCTGAGATGCGGACAAATTTTGGCAGACGTGTTAATGGCAAGCGGTGCCCGGCGGCACAAGAGGAAGTGATCTGAATCACTCCCAGAGGGCAAGTCCCCCGACCATCGACGCACCCACAAATATAGTTCTGCCCCGAAAGACGCGGGTGCCAAAACAATCGCTCCCAGTGAATAAGGTTGTCAACCCGGGCCTGATTCTTGCCTGCGGGAAGAAAACCGCGCCTGCCGGCTGAGCAAGATGAAGTGATCCCAATCACAGCCGGTTCCGCATCGAGGGTGGTGTTCTGGAGGGGAATCGAGCGGAATGCCCCTGCCGATGACCCTCCTTCCCTGGGCCGGCTCGCATCGATTCTGCTGGAGGCACAATGCAACCAATGCACAATATTCCCGCCCGCGGCGGGTTGAACTTTGACGAAACGCCCTTTCTGGCGATCTGGGAGGTCACCCAGTCCTGTGACCTGGCGTGCAAGCACTGCCGGGCAGCCGCCCAGCCGATCGCTCACCCGGACGAGTTGACCACAGCCGAAGGCAAAGCGCTGATTGATCAGATCGCCGAGATGCACGTGCCTATCTTCGTGTTTACGGGCGGTGACCCATTGAAACGAAAGGACGTATTCGAGTTGATCCGCTATGCCGCGGACAAGGGCGTGCATGTGGCGGTGACGCCGAGCGCTACTCCGCTGCTGACCCTGGAGGCCATGCAAAAGATGAAAGAGGCGGGTCTGGTCCGGCTGGGAATTTCGCTGGACGGGTCCACGCCAGAGATTCACGATGCGTTTCGGGGCCTTCCCGGTGCCTGGGCGCGGACGATTCAGGCCATCGAATGGGCCAACCAAGTCGGTATTCCGATCCAGGTGCACACCACGATCAGCCGCCACAACGCGCAGGATCTTGACAACTTATGCGCCTTGTTCGAGAGGCTGGCCATCGTGATGTGGAACGTGTTTTTCCTGGTTCCCGTCGGGCGCGGGCAACTTGGCGACCTGCTCAGCGGCGAGGAGTTCGAGCAGGTCTTTGGCAAGATTTATGAGCTTTCGCACCGGGTGAACTTCCAGATCAAGACCACGGAAGCGATGCACTATCGCCGTTACCTGTTGGAGCACAACCTGGAAGAGCGGCGGATGGGGCACGGGCACACGCGGTCCGCAAGCGCCAATGGCGCAATGGCTTACGAGGCAGGCGCGCCGACCAGCGACGCCCATACCCGCACTGTGGGCTGGGCGACGCGGCGGGTAAACGACGGCAAGGGGTTCCTGTTTGTGTCGCACGTGGGCAATGTGTATCCCAGCGGGTTTCTGCCCATCCACGCCGGCAATGTGAAGCAGACGCCGCTCAAGGAAATCTACCGCAACGCGCCTATTTTCAAATCGTTGCGCGACACGAGCAAATTGGAAGGAAAATGCGGTGTATGCGAGTACAAGGAGATATGCGGGGGCTCGCGGGCACGGGCTTACGCGCTTACCGGCGACCCGCTGGCGCAGGAGCCGTGCTGCATCTATCAGCCCAAGCACTGGGATCCGCAACTTGAGAACGAAGCGGGGGCCTTTGCTTCCTCACTGGGTGGACCTCTTCAAATCGTTGAGTGACAAAGCGTCGATTTGACGCCGATTGGTGGCCTGAAGCTTTTCCGGTTTGGTGCAATCCGGAGGGACTTTGGGCCATCGCTTTTTGGGCAGGCGAAGTGCTCCAGGCAGGGTGCTGTGTGTCAACTGGAAAAACCTCAGGCCGCGGAATGCAGGAAACGACGGTGCGCCTGAGCCCGGAGGATCGAAGCGAGGGTAGTTGAAGGTATACTGGCTCGTCGCCGGGAAACACAATCGAAGCTCCGGCTACAGCGGTTCTCCCATTGCTGTACCCCGAATCCAATGCCTTCAAGTGGAGAACCGCTCCAAGGAGATGATATGGAAAACCCTGAATCGGACTGGAAGACATCCAATACATCGAGTGCCCCGTTTACCACGGACCGCAGAGAGTTCGTCAAACTGGCGGTGGGCGGCGCTCTAAGCACCGCTGCGTTTCTGTCGGCAAAGCCTGCCTCGGCGTCCGTGCACAAGAATGCGCCGGGCATAAAACTCTGCGCGCAATCATCGCCCAAACCCACTGACGATGAGCTTCTTTTTCTAAAACAGATTGGCGCCGAGTATGTCAGCGTGGGGTCAACCCCGGATCTCAGGACCGCGGAAGGTTTCATGCAGATCAAGAAGCGCTATGCGGATGCGGGGATCACCGTGTGGAACATTGGCAATACCAGTGTTCATAACATGCCTGAGGTGACTCTGAATCTTCCCGGCCGCGACCAGAAGATTGAAGAATACAAGCAATATATCCGCAATCTGGGGCAGGCCGGCATCTATTACACCACCTATGCACACATGGCAAACGGCATCTGGAATAGCGGCCGAGGCGTGATTCGCGGAGCTTCCGGCAGAGAATTTGATATGGCAAGTCCGAACAGGGTAGGTGTTTGGGCAGATCAGAAGTTCTATGAGCCGCTTTCCCACGGGCGCAAATTTTCGCAGGAAGAGATTTGGGATAACTACACATACTTCATCAAGCAGGTGGCGCCCGTCGCGGAAGAGAACAATGTTCGCATCGGGATTCACCCGGATGATCCGCCGGTGCCCGAACTGGCTGGTGTTCCCCGTTGCATCTTCGCCAGTTTCGAGGGATACAAGCGGGCGATGGAGATTGCCAACAGTCCCAACGTGGGAATCTGCCTGTGCTGCGGCTGCTGGATCGAAGGCGGTCCAAAACTCATGCACAAGGATCCGGCAGAGACGATCCGGTATTTCGGCGCGGAGAAGATCTGGAAGATTCATTTCCGCAACGTAAACGCGCCGCTCCCGCACTTCGTTGAGACCTTCATGGATAACGGGTATTACGACATGTCAAAGATCATGGAGGCCCTGGTGGAAGTTAAATATGACGGTATCGTGATCCTTGACCACACTCCCGAAGTAGTTGGTGGGCGTTACCCCGAGCAGGCTTACGGATTCGCCTATATGAAAGCGTTGAAGAATCGGGCAGAGGCAAAAGCCTGATATTAAATTTGTAGCTTGCGCATCCGCTTCGCCGGTCAAGAGGATGCCCATACATTCGGGTTGGGAGTTATGCGCAGCCCTGGCCGGCGAACATTGACCAATACCAGGGCAGCCGGCAAGCACCGGTTGAGAGTTGTGGTGTCCCACCCTTTCCGCGATGAACCGCTGAAAAGATGGGACACGCGGCGTTGATTACTCAGCCTTGATTACTCAGCTTTTGAAATGCGGCTTCGCACTCAGTGCGCGGCAGAGCCCAGGTCTACCTTGCCCTTGAATCTGGTGTAGACGAAGACGATATAGGCGATGGCGAGGGCCATGCCGAAGCTCCACCACGCGAGGCCTACGGCGAGGGTGTGCGGGCCGGAGATGGCCTTGGCGAGGGTGATGTCGCGGTCGGGCCCCGTGGTGGCGGGCAGCAGGGTGGGATAGAGGCCCCAGCACGCTCCGGCCAGCATGAAGAAGAGATAGAAGCAGGAGCAAAGGAAGGCCTTGACCGGCTGGGGTCGCTGCGGCGACCGATTGAAAAGCCAGATGCCGGCCAGGGACGCGACGACGCCAACCGGTACCACGCACGTAAACGGGTAGTTGAAATAGTTGTCCAGGCTGGCGTGGCGCACGTGAATGGTGGCGGCCAGGCTGACCACGGTGACGGCCGCCAACTGGAGGCAGAGCGGGCCAACGATTCGGCGGGCGCGGTGGGCTAGTTCTCCCGTAGCTTTGATGGTGAGCCAGAGAGCGCCGTGGAGGGTGAGAGCGATAAGCGCAACGAGGCCGCCGATGATAGTGTACCAGTCAAGAATGCCGGGGTGGGGGCCGGGCTGCCAGTTGGTCCAGAGGGGCAGGAAGAAATAGCCGTCGTCCTGAAGGGGGACGCCGCGCAGGACATTGGCCAGGGCGGCGCCGAAAAACACGGCGAGCAGGGCGCTGGAGAGGCCGAAGACGCCGTCGAGCAGGGCGCGCCAGACGCCGACATCGATGTGGTTGCGCAGTTCCAGGCTGATGCCGCGCAAAACAAGCAGCCAGAGGACGATCATGAGAGGCAGATAGAAGCCGCTGAAGGCCGAGGCGTAGAGCAGCGGGAAGGCGAAGTAGAGCGTGCCGCCGCCGGCCAGAAGCCAGACTTCATTGCCGTCCCAGACCGGACCGATGCTGGCGAGTGTGGCGCGGCGGTCTTCCTCGGTGCGGACAAGGAAGAGATGAAGCACGCCGACGCCGAGGTCGAAGCCGTCGAGGACGACGTAACCGACGATCATTACGGCAACCAGCCAGAACCAGAGAAAACCCATCATGATGAAAACTCCCTATAAACGGACGATGGTCGAGGTTTGCAGCCTCCCATCCTTTTCACGACGAAACTGCGAAAAGGATGGAGCGCCCAGTGATGGTTAGTCGGCATGAACTGCTTCCGCTTCAACGGTCTTCGGCTCGGGCCCGTTGCTGATCTCGCGGTAGATAAGCACGGTGAACAGAATGGCCAGCAGCGTGTAGAGGCCCATAAAGCCGAGCAGCGTGAAGAGTCCATTGCTGGCCGAGACGGTGCTGGAGTAGCCCTCGCTGGTGCGCATGAGGCCGTAGATCAGCCAGGGCTGGCGGCCAAGTTCGGCGGTCATCCAGCCGGCGGTATTGGCGATGTAAGGCAGCGGAAAGCTGAGCAGCAGCGCCCAGAGCGCCCAGCGCGACGTATAGAGCCGCTTGCGCCAAAGCAGGAAGGCGGAAACGATCATCAGCAGCACGAACCAGGTTCCCAGGCCGGCCATGATGTGGTAGGCGTAGTAGAGCAGCGGCAGGGCGGTGGGCCATTGGTCGCGGGGAATCTGGTCCAGGCCCTTGACTTCAGCCTTGGTAGTTCCGTAGATGAGAAAGCTGAGCAGGTCGTTGACGACGATGGGGTTGTCAATCTGGCCGGTCTCCTCGTTGGGCTGGCCAATGAGCACCATCCCTGCGCCGTTCTCGGTTTTGAACAGGCCCTCCATGCCGGCGATGGCGGCGGGTTGATTGCGGGCAACGTACTTTCCGTGCAGGTCGCCGGTGGGGAAAATGATCAGGATGGTAGACACCAGGCCGGCCACCACGCCAACTTTGAGGAAGATACGGGCGTAGTTCTCCATCCGCTCTTCCAGGAGGTAAAAAGCACCGGTGGCGGCCATGACGAAGGAGCCCGTGACCACCGCGCCGGTCATGTTGTGGGCGTATTGGAGCAACGCCCACGGGTTGAGGAGCAGTTGCCAGAAACTGAGCACCTGGAACTGCCCGTTAGGCAGGCGCTCGAAGGCCACCGGATGCTGCATCCAGGCGTCAGTGACGATGATGAAGAAGCCCGAGATCCAGGAGCCGACAAAGACCATGAAGGCCGCGAACCAGTGCATCCATTTGGAAATGCGCTTTTCGCCATAGAGAAAGAGACCGAGGAAGGCCGACTCAAGAAAGAAGCTGAAGACGCCTTCCATGGCCAGGGGCTGGCCGATGACGCCGCCGGAGAGGCGGGAGAAGCGAGCCCAGTTGGTGCCGAACTCGAACTCCATGGGAATCCCGGTAACCACGCCGAACACGAAGTTGATGCCGAAGATGCGGCCCCAGAAACGGGCGGCGCGGTCCCACTGCTCGCTGCCGGTGCGGAGTGCAACCGACTTGATCACTACGATGAGCAGACCAAGACCCATGGTGAGCTGGGGAAAAAGATAGTGGAAGGTGATGGTGAAGGCGAAGTGCAGACGGTGGATCAACTCAGCGGTCATGGAGGAGCTCCTGTGTCAAGCGCCAGTACGAAACGCAGCGCGCCGGGCGCGTCCCTGGGAATCCCGGAAAGAAAAACGCCATCGAACGGTCGTAGCTTCTGTGTACAGCAATTGGAGAACCGCCTAAAACGGCGGAAGTATCTGCGAAGAAGCGAGAAATGCGGACTTCCTTGTGCTCTGTATGTGATATACATCCCATGCAGAGCAGAGCTATCGTCATGATTCTAATTCTGCAACAGGCGCATTAGGCGCATTTTCACCAAATAGGGAAGTTTTCGCAACTTGCATCCGAGTGAGCGCGTGAATGGTCTAATGATGGGATGGGGATAGGGATGCGGACTGCAATCATTGGTGGTGGCATTGCGGGGCTTGCGGCTGCCTATGAACTGGAGCAGGCGCGCAATGCGGGAGCCGCGATAGAGTACACGCTGTTTGAGTCGCGGGAGCGGCTGGGCGGCTCACTGGCCTCGGAAGTGGTAGACGGCACGGTGCTGGAGCGGGGGCCGGACTCGTTTTTGAGCGAGAAGCCGGCAGCGACGGAATTATGCCGCGAGTTGGGACTTGGGCTGGACCTCATCCCTTCGAACGACACACAGCGAAAAACCTATATTGTGGTGCATAACCGGCTGGTGGCGCTGCCGGATGGGCTGATGTTTCTGGTACCCACCAAGCTGATTCCCACGGCTCTGACGCGGCTTTTCAGTTTGACCACCAAGGTCCGGATGGGGCTGGAGTTGTTGCGTCCGCCGCGGCCAAGTGGCCGGCCGGATGAGGCTGTGGCCGCGCTGGTGGAGCGGCACTTTGGCGCCGAGGCCGTTGACCGGTTGGCCGACCCGCTGCTGAGCGGGATTTATGGCGGGGACGCGGCGCAACTGAGCGCGCGGACGGTGCTGCCGCGGCTCGTGGAGATGGAGAGCGAATACGGCTCGCTGACGCGCGGCATGTTGGCGGCGTACCGGCAGATGCGAGCCAAGGCAAAGGCGTCGGCAAAGAAGAACGGAGCGGCCAACGGCAATGGCCACGGCGGCGGCAACTCGCACCCGGCGCGGGCAATCTTTACCACGCTGCGGGGCGGGTTGCAGCAGTTGATCAACGCACTGGAGGGGCAGCTTGACCAGGCTTCCGTGCGGATCGGGACGCCGGTCAGCGCTTTGGAGAAGGTTGCGGACGGCTGGAGGGTGGAAGCTGGCGGCGCAGCGGAGATTTACGATGCGGTCATCATGGCTGCGCCGGCCTGGGCCGCGGGCGTGTTGCTGGGCAAGGTGGATGCGGTTCTGGGCACGGAGTTGGGGCGCATCCCGTACTCGTCTTCGATTACCGTCAATCTGGTTTACGACGAGGCAAAACTGGGGCCGCTGCCCGAGGGATTCGGCTTCCTGGTTCCGGCCAGCGAAGGCCGTTTGATGCTGGCCTGCACCTTTGTCCATCGCAAGTTTCTGGGGCGGACGCCCAAGGGGAAGGCCGTGCTCCGGGCCTTTCTGGGCGGAGCGAAGAACGAGGCGCTCCTGGCCGAGACGGATGCGGCGCTGGTGGCCACGGTGCGGCGGGAACTGGGTGAGATTCTGGGCATTCAGGCTGAGCCGGAGCATACGCAGGTGTCCCGCTGGCGGCGGGCCATGGCGCAGTACGCGGTGGGCCACCAGGAACGGATGGAGCGCATCGCGGCGCGGACGGCTGCCCTGCCAGGGCTGCGGCTGGTTGGCAACGCCTACGACGGAATCGGGATTCCGGACTGCATACGGCTGGGACGAAGAGCGGCGAAGGAACTGCTGGCAAGTCAGCGAGCCAGCTAGTTAGCTAGCCTTCGGCCTTATCCCATCCACCCTTCGCTTCTTGCGAAGGGTGGGATGTACAAACAGTCGGTCCGGTCGTGCCTCTCGTCTTCGCGCCATCGGGCGTTCTTACTTTGGCACCACCGGCAGAATCAGCGCGCTGGGATGTTGTTGGTCGTGGAGGATGGTGTTGGTCGCCTTCACGAATGTGGAACCGGCGCTGGCGTCCTTGCCGGTGTTCAGGTTGCGGTCGAAGCGGGGGAAGTTGCTGCTGCTGACTTCGACGCGGATTTTGTGGCCTTTCAGAAACACATTGCTGGTGGACCACATGTCGATTTTGAACTCGTAGACTTTGCCGGGAACGATGGGGCTGGCCGCGCTGGTGGATTCACGGAAGCGGGCGCGGAGAATGCCTTCGGTGAGGTTTTGCGCAAAGCCATCCGGCCCTACGTCCACCAGCTTGGCGGTAAAGTCCGTATCCACGGCTGAGGATTTGGCATAGAAGTCGAGGGTGACCGGGCCGGTCACTTCAAGGTCCTCTTCAAGCGGCGGAGTGGAATAGACGAGGACATCGGGCCGTTTTTCCAGCTCACGCTGGTCGCGCGGGCCGGCGGCAAGATGTCCGCCATCGCAGCAGAGAGGTCCGCCCACGGTGGGGACGGGCTTGGCGGGGTCGTAGACGTAGCTGTCCGCAGCCTCGGAGTGCGGAGTCTGGGCCGAGAGCGAACCGTCGCCCGAGGCGGTGTTGGCTTTGCCCGCCGAGTGCAGGAAGTAGCTGGTGGATTGGGCCCGCTCCAACGGCCAGGAGTCCTCGTAGCGCCACTCGTTCTTGCCCATCACGAAGATCTTCACCGGCTTTTCGGTGGCAAATTCATTCTGCTTGCCCTGGAGCAGGTAGTCGTACCACGCCAAGGTGAGGGTGCTCTCGTCATATTCCTCGGCCGCGGGACCGAAATCCACGTCGCCGATCTTGCGGCCTCCGCCGGCGTGACCGCCAACCATGACAAGCAGCCTTTGGCCGGTGCGGGCAGCGTCCGTGCCGCCGTGGGCCTTGATCCCCATGAAGTTGCGCAGCGATCCACCCTGGAAGATGTCGTACCAGGCGGCGACGGTGAGCACAGGAACCTGGATATTGGCGAAATTCTCCTCGATGGACCATTGCTTCCAGTAACTGTCATAGAGCGGATGGTCGAGCCAGTCGAGGAAGTAAGGGGCGAGGGCGTGGGTAAAGGCCGCGCCATTCTGCGCAGCGGGGAAGTTGAAGACAGGGTACTGGCTAAGAGGCAGAACGGTGCTGCCGATGAGGGCGTTGGTGTGTTGCCGGACGGTGCGGTCCAGGGTGTCCTGGGCGAGGCCCGAGGTCCAGGACTCGTTGAACCACTGCTCGAATGCGCCGCCCTGGTAGGTCCAGTTCTCGTGGTAATTGCTGGCGGTGACCACAGGGCAGATTCCAGCCAGATGCGGCGGATGGCCAATGGCGGTGAGCATCTGGGTCGCGCCCACATAGGAACCGCCGAACATGCCTACCTTGCCATTGGCCTGGGGCAGGCCGGCGGCCCACTCGACGGTGTCGAAGCCGTCATCGGTTTCATGTTTGAAGGGATACCACTCGCCCTCGGAGCTGTATCGGCCGCGAACATCCTGCACCACGACCAGGTAACCGCGTGCGGCAGCCATGCGGCCAAATGTGGCGGCGTTGTCCTTGTTATAAGGCGTGCGCTGCAGCAGGACGGGGAACTTGCCGTCCGCGGCAGGGCGGTAGATATCGGCGCGGAGGGTGACGCCGTCGCGGGTCTTCATGGCCACGCCGCGCTCGACAACGATATCGGGAGCGGTCTGGCCCAGGGCGGAGAGGCAGGGCAGGAGCATTGCGGCGAAAGCAAGCAGGCAAAGAATCTTCTTGGGCATGGGGTGGTCTCTTTCTTGGCGGCGAAAAGCCAAGTCCATTCTAGTGGACCTGCTTGACGTGTGAAACCGGCTCCCTTTACCAGCGCGCGACCAACAGAATGGGGGTGACTTGGGGTCAGGGGGGCAGTGTATCGTTACAGACGTAGGAAAATTCGTTGTGCGAGGTGTTCCGGTGCAATTGTTAAATCGCAGGGGTTTTATTAAGGCGGCAGGGGTGGCAACGACGGGAACGTTGCTGGGAGCAAGGATGCATGCTCTGACCGCAGTTCAAAGCGAGGCCGCAAGGCCTATTTCGGCAAACGACCACATTCAGATCGCATTGATCGGCGCCGGTGGGCAGGGTCAAGGCGACACGAAGAACGCGGCGCGGGTGCCGGGCGTGAAGGTGGTTGCCGTTGCGGATTGTTATAACGGCCGTCTTGAGCACAGCAAAGAGCTGTGGGGCGACGACATTTTTACCACGCGCGACTACAGGGAAATTCTGGCGCGCAAAGATATCGATGCGGTGATCATCGGCACGCCCGATCATTGGCACAAGCAAGCCAGCGTGGATGCAATGAAGGCCGGCAAGGATGTTTATTGCGAGAAGCCGATGATCCACCTGTATGCCGACGGGCCGGAGATGATTGAGACCGCGCGCGCAACCAAGCGGATTCTGCAAGTGGGCAGCCAGCGCGTAAGCTCGCTGATCTATGCCAAGGCCAAGGAACTGCTGGCGGCAGGCGCGATCGGGCAACTGAATATGGTGACCGCGCGTTGGGATCGCAATACGACCATGGGCGCGTGGAGTTATACGGTTCCGCCCGATGCCTCGACGGAAACCTGCGATTGGCCGCGCTTTTTGGGTACCGCGCCCAAGATTCCCTTCAACGCCGAGCAGTTCTTCCAATGGCGCAAGTGGAAGGCTTACGGCACCGGCGTGGCCGGCGACCTGTTTGTGCATCTGTTCAGCGGAACTCACTTTATTACCGGTTCGCACGGGCCGACGCGGGGCATGGCCACTGGCGGTCTGCGCTTCTGGAAGGACGGCCGCGATGTGCCGGACGTGATGGTGGGCCTGTTCGACTATCGCGAGGGATTCAACCTCAGCCTCCGTGTGAACTTTGTGGACGGCGGCGAAGAGAGCGAAGGGCTGATCTTCACCGGGTCGGAAGGCACGATGGAGATTGCTGGAAACTCGGTAAGTGTGAACCGCGTGCCGCGCGAGAAGGCTCCCGGCCTGATGATTGACACCTTCACCGAAGCGATGCAAAAGCGGATTCGTGAAGAATACGTGCAGAAGTATCCGCCGATGCACCCGGAAGGTGAGCCGCCGGTTGGATACGAGAAGTACGTGGCGCCGGAGGGATACAGCGACAGCTACGACCACTTCAAGAACTTCTTTGCGTCGGTTCGGTCGCGCCAGCCTGTGGTGGAGGATGCGGTGTTTGGCTTCCGCGCAGCCGGAGCCGCGCTCCTGAGCAATCTGAGCATAGAGCGTGGGACCATCGCCCATTGGGATCCCGATGCGATGAAACTGCTGTAACGACCGGGGCCTGCTCATTACTCCAGGACGTGTCCTGGCGGCGTGAGCAGGCCCTTTGTGTTTCAACTCTGCTGGCAGACATTCCCTCGGGGAATAGAGTCCGGTCATTTTGTGCGGATATTGCGGCGCGGCACCCTAAGGCTACCCGACCGCGCCCTTTCAAAGCCATCCGGTCCTGGAGCGGCTTCAATTCACATTGACTTGCCATTCGACAACAGTCGTTTCGTGGTTCCCCACCCATTTCTTGTGGACCGGCTTACATGCCGCCTTGTCCGAGGAGCAGGCCGATGCCGTAGGTTACGACGCCTTCCATGGCCCCGACTACCGTCATTTCGAAGCCGGAGGACCACCATGAGCGCACGGTGATGAGGGACTTGGCGGCGCCGACGGCGAAGTGGGCGGCCAGCGAAATGATGGCCGCGGCGATGATGGCCGGAACGCCTCGCATGAAGAAAAAGGGAATGATGGGGATGGTGGCGCCGATGGCGGTGGAAAGCGCGCCGGAGCAGGCCGAAACGAGGGGATTCGCGAGGGCTTCCTCAGAGGAGCCGAGCCGCTCGCTGGCCAGGGCGCGGAGCAACTGTTCTGAGTCGCTGGCGATGTGGTTGACCATGTGCTGGGCGTCTTCCTCGGGCAGGCCCTTGACCTGGTAGTAGAGGGAGAGGAGTTCGCGGGCCTCGGGGCCGTTCATCTGGATGGCTTCGCGTTCGCGGGTGACCTCGGCGTGGTAGATTTCGAGCTCGCTTTTTGCGGCCAGGTAAGCCCCGGAACCCATGCTGAGGGCAGAGGCGATCATGCCGGATAAGCCGGCCAGCAGGACATAACTCTGGTTGCCGGCGGTGGCGCCGGAAACGCCGGAGACAATGCCGAAGATGGCGCCGAGGCCGTCGTTGACGCCGTAAATGGCGTCGCCGATCCATGCGCCGGGCTGTTTCCGGCCCTGGTTGCGCTTGGCGAGGAGTTCTTCGAGGACGGCTTTGGCGTCAATTTTGGGAGCGCCGGCCGGCGCGGTATAGTGGCCGCGAAGCAGCGAACCCAGCTCGCGGTAGTGGTCTTTCTCGTCTTCGATGACGTGGTCGAGAATGGCGATGGAGCCCTCGTCGCCTAGGGCCTTGAGCTGCTCGCCGTAGCTGGCAATTTGGCGGCTTTCCTCGATTTCAAGCCGGCGGAGAGCCATGCGGACGCCGCCGGCGCGGTTGGCCAGCGAGTCGGCCTCGCCGCCGGGCTTGCCGGAGTAGACCGGCTCAGGACCGCCAAGCTCAAGAATGCGGCCGTGCCAAAGACTGGCGTGTTCCCACTCGGCGCCGGCAAGGTGGCGCAGAACCTGGGCGCGGACCGGTTCGGTGTCACGGTCGGCCAGGGCCGTGTAGGTGTGGTAACCCTCCATTTCAGCTTGCCAATTGCCTTCAAGGGCTGCCAGAACCTTCTTGAGTTTGGTGCCGCTCAACGTTGCTGTGGCCAAGTGCGTCTCCTGACGTTTTTATGAGGATACGGCATTTTTCCGGGGTTTTGCAGCCTCCGGGCATGTGTTTGCGCCTGGGGGAGATTGAAACCAGGTAAAAATTGCGGCGCGGATTTGCATGGTTTGTGTGGCGTCCACCAGGCCAATGGTTTTCCCTGTCACTTCCCCAGTGAGGGTTTTTACGTATAGTGTTGTGTGGTGCAAAAAGCCGGATTCCGGGGAAGAATCAACGAACCGCGGAAGATCGGCCTCTGGATGCGACAGCGCAGTCTCCCCGGAACGATCCTGGGACGGAGCGCGAGACACAAAGCCCTAACCGGGCAAGACTTTTTTTGAGGAAGCGGGGAAAAACCTTCTATGGCAGCACAACAAAAACAATCGGCGGCTCTCACGTCGCCCGGGTACCTTATCCCGTTTATTACGGTGACCGCACTGTTTTTCATCTTCGGGTTCATCACCAACCTGAACATGGCGCTGGTGCCCCACCTACGGAATATCTTCACTCTTCCCTATGCGTGGGCGATGCTGGCTGAGTCGGCTTTCTTCTTGGCTTACTTCGTCTTCTCCTCGCCAACCTCCAGGCTGATTGAGTCTATCGGCTACAAGCGGACGATGGTGGTTTCCTTGTTCATCCAGGTGGTAGGCTGCCTGCTGTTCGTGCCTGCGGCCAAGATGGTGAGCTTTCCGCTCTTCCTGACTGCAGTGTTTGTCGTGGGAGCGGGCGTTACCGCGTTGCAGACCTCCGCTAACCCGTATGTATCCATCCTGGGACCGGAAAGTAGCGCGTCTGTGCGCCTGAATCTGGCCCAGGCCCTCAACTCGCTAGGTGGGGCTATTGCTCCTCTGATCGCCGGCCATTACATTCTCACGGATCCAGCGAAGCTTGCTTCAAAGGCTTCCATTGCCGATACGGTGCGCGGGCCCTATATTTTCATTGCCGCCGGGTTGCTGATTCTCGGACTAGCGGTGGCGTTCGCCCACCTGCCTCCGATTGCCGAAACGCAGGCCTTCCGCCCTGCCAAAGAAGGCGACCCGCTGGTGGGCCGCAGCATCTGGAGATACAAACACACGGTGCTTGGAGCCGTAGGCATTTTCTTTTATGTGGGCGTGGAAGTCGGGCTGGCTTCGATTGGAGTCAACTACTTCTTATCCCAAGGATTGGACAGCACAAAAGTAGCCTCCTTCTTTGAGTCGCTGGGATGGTTCGGCGCTTTGGTTACCCGGTTGATCGGTCCCTGGACCAATGTTGGAATTGCCGCGATTCTCGTCTCTCTTTACTGGATTGGCGCGCTGGTGGGCCGTCTGCTCGGCTCTTGGATGCTGACCAAGATCGCGTCCGGCAAGCTGCTGGGTATCTTCGGCTTTGCCGCAACCGCCATGCTCATTATTTCCATGCTCACCAGCGGCCAGGTCGCCATCTGGAGTCTGGTGCTTTGCGGATTCTTCAACTCGATCATGTTCCCGAATATCTTTACGCTGGGTATTGCGGGGCTGGGACCGATGACCAGCAAGGGTTCGGGGCTGATCATGACCGCGGTTGTGGGTGGAGCGGTGATTCCCCCACTTTTGGGCGCGCTGGCTGACAAGGTGGGGATTCAGCACGCGTTCATCATTCCGGTCATCTGCTACCTCTACATCGCCTATTACGGGCTGTGGGGATCCAAACCTACGCGGACAATTACGGCGTAGGGTGGATAGTTGTCAATTGAAGGCCCTTCGGCGCAAGCCGAAGGGCCTTCGCATCTCCGGGGAGCTATATTCGTCCTCCTATGCTCGTAACTTATATATAAACAAACAACTCTTTCCTCACACATTCGCACACGGGGCGCGGGAATCAGGGTAAGATTGGTTTCGCTTCGTGTGGACCCGCCGCATGACTTCCCAGGCAAAGTCGCGCTTACAGAGACTGATTCTGGTTGGCGCTGTCGTGTTTGCTGTAATCCTGCTGTTGTTGCGGCTGTTTGTTTTTGTCCATGGACACGGGCGCCGGAGAATTCGACCGTCGGGGAGCGACACGCACGCCGCGATGAGCACGGTTCACGCGGCGAGCTACCGGAACGAGGCGGGCTGGGACGGCTTGGCTTGGACAGACCGGTTTGGCGATGGCACGCCGGATTTTCTGCGGTTGACTGACCCGGCAGATCAGGCGGCGTTCCGGCAGTGGTTCACGCTGATTGCCGATTTTCAGGCGATACGTCCCAGGGCTGAGGTTCCGGCGGAGATTGCCGACTGCGCCGGCCTGTTGCGCTATGCCTACCGCGAGGCGCTGAAGCGGCACGACGATTCCTGGTTTGTGGTTACGGGGATCGAGGCCTTGGCGCTGCCCGGAGAGATTCGAGCGTGGCGCTATCCGGAAACACCGCTGGGAGCAGGGTTGTTCCGGGTGCGGCCGGGGAGTTTTGAGGCTGCGGACGCGGCCAACGGGGCCTTTGCGCAATTTGCGGATGCGAAGACGCTGGTGGAACGGAATGCCTACTTTGTCAGCCGGGATGTCCGCGCGGCTCAGCCTGGCGATTTGCTGTTCTACCGGCAGTTTGGGCAGTCTTCGCCGTGGCACTCGATGATCGTTACCCGGATCAGCGGGCAGACAGCGGTGGTTTACGACACGGGAACGGATCACGGGAAGGCCGGCGAGCTGCGGCGCGTGGCGCTGGCTGAATTGATTGACCATCCCCAGCCGCAATGGAGGCCGGTTCCCGGCAATCCTAACTTTCTTGGCGTTTATCGGTGGAATATTCTGCGAGGGACTTTATGAGTCTGCGTAAGCCGCTGCTGTTCGCTTCGCTGTTGCTGCTTCTGGCTTGTGCCGCAAGGCCTGCCGCGGCCAAGGATGCGCCGCGGTCGTTTTCGCTCTCTTCTACGCGGACGTTTGCGCCGGGGGAGAGCGTGAAGATCCAGCTTCTGGCGCGGAATGTCCCGGCGCTGGAGTTTCGCGTGTACAAGGTGCGCGATGCGGAGAAGTTCTTTGTCGGGCTCAAGGACCTGCACAGCTTTGGAGTGCAGAGCTATTCGCCGGGAGAGCAGATCGACGAGCGGACGTGGATCGAGCGGCTGCACGACTTCAAGGCCGATTTGTGGTATCGGGTGCGGCACTTCTTTCGCGGCCAGTTCACTGACGAGGCGCGAGACAGCTTCCGCGAGAGCCAGGGCAAGCTGGGCAAGCGGAGCCGGGTGGTGGGAGCTACGCAGTTTGCGCAGGTTCCGCTGCTGAACCAGAGCCAACTGGTGGCGCGGTGGAAACTGGAGACGCCGCCGGTGCTGGTGAGCGAGACGCAGCAGTTGCCAATCGACGGGCTCAGCGCGGGAGTTTACCTGATCGAAGCTACGGACGGCACTTACAAGGCCTATACCGTAGCCATTGTCACCAGCATTGCCGTTGTGGTGCGGGAGGGCAATGGGCAGGCGAACTTGTATGTGGCCGACCGCAAGACGGGCGCGCCGGTCGAGGCGGACGTCGCGCTGTGGGCGAACGGAAACCAGCAATCGTCTGCGAAGACAGGCGCGGACGGCATGGCCATGCTCGCCATGAGCGGGCCAGGCGTTCATTTGGGCGGAGAGCCGGAGAATGTGTGGATTCTGGCTCGGCATGGCGCCGATGCGGCCGTTGTTACGCCGTGGAGCTACGGCTTCGCAGAACAGAACCAGAGGCAGGCGCGGGCATACATTTATACCGACCGTCCCGTCTATCGGCCAGGCCACACGGTTCATATCAAAGCTGTCGTTCGCCTGCAAAAGGACGACACTCTCCAACTGCCACAGGGCTGGACGCCAACACTACGGGTGACCGACAGTGACAACAAGGAAGTGTTATCCAAGGATGTCGTCCTCTCGGCGCATGGAACCATCACGGCTGACTTGATACTCGACTCCGATGCTGCGCTGGGTTATTACAGCATTCAGCTCAATGACACGGGAGTGGAAGGCACAGGCAGCTTCTATGTCGAAGAGTACAAGAAGCCCGAGTACCAGGTGACCGTGAAACCAACTGCGTCGCGCGTACTTCAAGGAAATTCAATTCAAGCAACGATCGAAGCGCGCTATTTCTTTGGCGAGCCGGTGGCCAACGCCAAGGTGAAGTACGTGGTGCATACCTCCACGCACTACTGGTGGGACGAGGACGACGCGGAAGACAGCGACGCTGGCGGCGACGATTCGAGCGAGGGTGCGGGTGAGGAGCCGGATGATACCTACGGCGAGACGGAGCAGCAGGAGCACGAGGGGGTGCTGGACGTCAATGGACGCCTCACGGTGAGCGTGCCGGTTGCGGTGGATAGCAAACACTACGACCAGGACTACCGCATCGAGGCGCGGGTGACGGACGCAGCCAACCGCGAGGTGGCTGGCCACTCAACCGTGCTGGCGACGTATGGATCGTTTCGGGTGAGCGTGGAACCGACGAGCTATGTGTTTGAACCGGGCCAAACGCCGCGTGTGAAGGTGACGGCCCAGGACTACGATGGCAAGCCCGTGCAGACGCCGGTCCATATTGCGGTCAGCCGGAGTGGATGGGATTCCGTCACACGCCAGCGGACGGATACGCCTGTTACCAGTCGCGATGCGCAGACGGGAGCGGATGGAACGGCGCTGCTGGATCTGCCCATTGAAAGTGGAGGCGGGAGTGGGGCAAGCGGGAGCTTCAAGGTGACGGTCAGCGCTCAGACTCCGGAGAATCGGACCGTGGAGGGAAAGACCTGGGTTTGGATCTTTAACGGAGCGGGCGCGTGGTACAACGCCAACACACAGGCGCAGATTGTGGCCGACAAGAAGAGTTACCAGGTGGGAGATACTGCGCACCTGCTGCTGGTGACGGGGCTGGACGAATCGTGGGCGGTGGTAACGGCCGAGGGGGACAGCGTGCAGTGGAAGCAGTTGATTCACTCGACCGGCAAGAGCGTTGCCTTCGACGTGCCAATTACGCGGCTCGCGCAGCCGAATCTGGTGGTGAGCGCGGTGATTGTCCACGACAACCAGTTGATTACAGCGCAAAAGAGCCTGAAGGCGCCGGCGGTGGAGCGGACGCTGACGGTGACAGCCACACCAAGCAAGCCAAAGTATCTTCCCGGCGAAAAGGGCAGCTTCGACGTGCTGGTGGTGGACTCGCAGGGCAAGCCGGTAGAGGCGGATCTGAGCTTCGGCGAGGTGGATGAGGCCCTCTACTCTGTACGGCCTGATACGAGCGGGAACATTGTGGCGTTTTTCTATCCCAGGCGGGAGGTGGCGCTGAACCCGCAAACTTCCTTTGATTTTTATTTTTATGGAGAGGCGGGACTGAAAAGTCCGCTGCTGGCGGGACTGGCGAACGGAATGTACCATCCGCGGCTGGCGCAGGTAAAGCCGGGTTCGGATCTGGTGGTGCCGAAGGTGCGAAAGGCGTTTCCTGACACGGCGTACTGGAATCCCAATGTGCATACGGGGCCCGACGGTCACGCGCGTGTGGAGTTCAACTTTCCCGATGCACTGACGACGTGGCGGACAACGATCCGCGCCATGACCGACGACGGCAAAGCCGGTGGGGCGGTGACGCGGGTGCTGGTAAGGAAAAATCTGATTGTCCGGCTGGCCGCGCCGCGGTTCTTCAGGCAAGGGGATGAGGTGACGCTGCGTGTAATAGCGCATAACTATCTTGAGACGGCCAAGGACGTGACCTTTGCCCTGAATGTTACCGGGCTGGAGGTTGTGGGGGGACAAACTCAGAAGGTGAACATCCCGGCCAGGGGCGAGAGCTTTGTGGACTGGAGGGTGCGGGCTCACGCCACCGGCAATGCGGTGTTGACGGCTAAGGCGCTGACCAATGAGGAGAGCGACGCGCTGGAGATGACACTGCCGATTGAGGCCTTTGGCGTGAAGCAAAGGGCGGCCGGTTCGGGGGTGGTTTTCTCGGGAACGGGGCAAAGCCAGTGGAGTTACAGCTATCCGGGTAGCTCGGATGCGGGAACCCGTGGTCTGATGATCACTGTCGCGCCGAGTGTGGCGGGAACGGTCTTCGATGCGCTGGATTACCTGACCGGGTATCCGTGGGGATGCACGGAGCAGACCATGTCCAGCTTTCTGCCTGACGTAATTGTGGCGCAGGCGGTGGACAAGCTCCATCTGAAGTCGCCCATTGACCGGGCCACGCTGAACGACATGGTGCGGGCTGGACTGGAGCGGCTTTATAGCTACCAGCATGACGATGGCGGATGGGGATGGTGGCCGGACGATCCCAGCCGGGTCTTCATGACCGCCTACGTGGTGAGCGGGCTGGGACAGGCCCGGGACGCAGGGTACAAGATCGATGCCGGCCGCCTGAACAGGGGACGCGCCTGGCTCGTTTTCATACTGGCGGCGCATCCTGAGATGGTTGGCGATCTGCGCGCCTACGTGGTTTATGCGTTGGCCACCACCGGCGGTGCGCCGAACCAGGCGCTCGACAAGGCCTGGGAGAGCCGCGGCAAGCTGAGTGACGAGGGGCTGGCGTTGGTTGGGCTGGCGCTGGATGCCGGCGGCGATGGGCGCGCCAGGGAAACGGCGGAGTTGCTGGAAAGGAAGGCCAAATCCGACGGCGCCGCTGCGTACTGGGCCGGAAACTATGATGGGCTGCTGGAATACTGGGAGGATACTTCCGCCGAAACGACGGCCTTTGCGTTGAAGCTGCTGGTGCGGCAGGACCAGACGAGCGGTCTGCTGCCCAAGGCGGCGGAGTGGCTGGGCAAGCATCGGATTGGAGATTATTGGTACTCGACCAAGCAGACCGCGATGGTGATCGAGGGGCTTACCGACTACCTCGCGCTGAGCGGGGAACTGGCCAACACCTCCGATGTGGAGGTGCTGGTGAACGGCGCGAGCGTGGGCAGGCAGCACTTTGGCATCGGAGACGGCTTCGCGCTGCCGTGGAAAATCAAGGTACCCGCGGCGCAGGCGGGGAGCGGCGGGCAGGTGACAATCCGCAAGAGCGGCAACGGGATTACGTACTGGTCAGCGGAGGGTGCTTGGTACGCGGCGGACAAGAGGCTGTACCAGCAAGAGAAACTGGCGCTCAACCTGACGCGGGACTACTTCGTGCTGCAAAAGAAGCAGGCCACACCGAGCGATCCCATTACGTACGACCTGGTTCCGCTAAAGGGCCCGGTGCATGTGGGCGATATTGTGGCGGTGCGCCTGGCCGTGAATGGGACCGACTGGAAGTACCTGCTGGCCGAGGACCCGATTCCGGCGGGGACGGAGTTCCTGCCGAACACCGGCCTTTATACGCTGAACCACAAGCCCGATTGGTGGACTGACTGGTTTACGCGGAAAGAGTTTCACGATGACCGGGCGGCGTTTTTCAATACCGAATTCGGCGGACGGCGCGAGTATGTGTACCTGCTGAAGGTGGTGAATCCGGGCAAGTTTGCCATCAGCCCGGCAAAGGTAGGGCCGATGTATCAGAACGATGTGCAGGCGACAAGCGACCCGGCAACGCTGGAGGTGCAGCCGTGAAAATATTCAACGATTTGTTTATCCGGCTGCGGGGCGCGCGGAGATGGGTTGCGGCGCAGTTCGGCGTTACGCTGCTGTTGATTTTGCTCGGGCTGGGGTGGACGCGGCTGCCCGACAAGCATGGCTGGCAGGTGGTGCTGAGTTTGCTGTTGCCGGTGCTGCTGGCAATCAGTGCGCTGGAGTTGCAGGCCGGGACGGTGCGACGGCTGGCGGATGACGACGGGAAGCGAGTCAAGCTGGTGTGGGGTGCGGTCACGCTGCTGGTGTGGATTGCCATGGGCTGGGTGGTCTGGGTGCTGCTGGATTGGTGCGACGACCAGATTCCGCAGTGGGCGGGATACCTGAACTCGCGGGCCTCGGCGCGTGCGCGGGCTACGGTGTTTACTTACGAGCACATCCAGCGCTGGCTCGCCTTTCTCGAATGGATTCTGCGCTGGGTGGTGGTGCCGGCCAAGATCATTCCCTATGCGGCGGTGTCGGCGCAGTGGGGCTGGCGGCTGCCGTGGCGACGGGTGCTGCGGATACTGTGGAACTGGCAGTGGTGGCTGGGGGTTGTGGTGGCATCGTTGGTGGGCGTGTGGCTTCCGGGCCGGTTCTTTGCCGGGCCGCCGCACGGGACGGTCTCCACACAGGTTTGGGCTGTGGTGCTGAAGCTGGCTGGGGCTTATCTGCTGGGTGTTGGCAGTTGGATGCTGCTGCTGGGGTGGGTGGCTACGCTGTTTGGGCGGCAAAAGCCTCCGAAGGAGGGGGCGTTGGTCGCGGTTCCGGTGCTGGCTGGGCCGCCGGAAGGTGAACGGGGTACGCAGGCGGAGATTCCTCCGCCGGATGACAACCCCCACGGTTAGAACCAACGCACGCGCGAGGATGGAACCGCGAATCCGGGATAATCTTCCCGTGTTAAGACTTACTTCTTGTCCCCCCCAGCCACCACGCTTTGATGAACTTCCAGTGGATATAGACGGAGTGGTTCAGGTGCAGCAGCAGTCCTTCGCGGCCATCGAGAAAGCCCAGCCGGAAAAAGTAGTTATAGACGAAGGTCGCAGCGGGATTGGCTACCGCGTTCCAGAGGAAGGTGGGCAGGGACTTGCTGGTGCGGCCTTTGTCCTTGAGGAGTTGGGCGATCTCAGAGCTGTAGCGGTTCATATGCTCCAGATAGATGTTCATATCCGGGTAGGCGTAGTGGAGCATGTCGTGCCTGAGCTTGCCGCGCGGGCCTTTGAACTGCGGCGTCGAATGGGGGCCGACGCCCTCGCTGAGCCGCGCCGCCCCGCGGCGGAAGAGCCTCAGCTTGTGGTCGGGATAGAAACCGCCGTGGCGCATCCAGCGGCCGAAGATCAGGTTTAAGCGGGGAATCCAGTAGGCGCCGTATTTGGGCTCGCGCCCGTCCTCACAGGCCAGCACCCGGCGGATTTCGTCCTGAAGGCCGGGTGTAAGCACTTCATCGGCATCGAGGAGAAGAATCCAGTCGCTTGTGCAGAGGTCGAGGGCCACGTTTTTCTGTTCGCCGTGGCCGCCGAAGGCGTGGTAGCTGGTTTTGGCGCCGAAGGATTGGGCAATTTCCAGGGTGCGGTCTTTGGAGCCGGAATCGACGAGGATGATTTCATCGGCCCAGCGCACGCTCTCGAGGGTGCGGGGCAGATTCGCCTCCTCGTTCATGGCAATCATGGCTACAGACAGGGTCTTGCGCATCGGGCTAAGAATAAATCATTGGGGAATGATCCGGTGGCAGGGTCGCATTCGCTTTGAAAGGGCGCGACTTCAGTCGTGCCGAAACTCCAGCAAATCAATAGAGCTCTAGCCCCTGCGGGGGCTTTGCCTAAGAACTCTGATTTTTGGGCAAGACGAATAGTTTTTGGGCAAGAGGCGAATTTCACCGTAGACGCAAGAATTCATACCGGTTTATGAGGTTGACTTTATGGTAACTTCCGGATTGGCGACTTCCGGTTTGGCGACCAACCGACCGGAACCTATCTACTCCTCTGTCGAATTGTCTTTCGGCTCATGCTTGTACCTCGTCCAGGGTTCTCCGGGCTTGCTTCTCTCTGCGCACCAGCCAACGGGCAGGTCGGCTAATTCAGTCAGGGAGGGATCGCTGTCTATTGGATGATGGAGGCAGACCAGAACACCGCCAGTGTCGGTCATGCTGTCACCGAGAAACTGCCACGCTCCGTCGTCTTCATCGTGTGACACGTAAGTGACCGACTCAGTGCCGTTGTGAACCGCCTTGGATAAATAGGCTCCGCTGTGTGGTGGATCGGAGAACTTCCAATTGAATAAGCAGCTTTTGCGATCCTGTGATGCCCAGAAATCATCTTCTACGCGAGTCATAGGAGCACCCGGCTGCATAAAGGGCTGTTCGAAGTGAGTGTTGAAGCCCTCGTCCTCAGGAAACCGGTTCTGGAGATCGGGATATATGGCTTGCAAGACTGGATAGTCCGATCCTCCGTAGTACCAATTCGCCCAGTTCATGATGTGCTTCACCCATTTTGAGTCAACGGGGCGGAATTCACAGTCTACGTTCCCAATCAAGTTCCGGTGCCGACCTTGAGTGAGATCAATGCCGTCACGCTGGCGCTTTACGGCTTCGTTCAAGCAGGAGTGAGCCACTTGTGGGTCCAAACCTACAGTGACAAGATCTGGCTTCCCACAGGTATCGAAGACCCCGATGGTGTACGTCCAGCCGAACGCTCGCCCTGCATCGCTGTTCACCGAAAGGACAGAGCAGCCGAACTTCTCAATATTTCGGATTGTGCCCTCATCATGCTCGTTAAGAATTCCAGTGCGAAAATGCCGCGTTCGTGCAGTCTCGAATCTTTGGTCTTCGCTAGCCAAGGGCAGCCTCCTTGTGATTCGGTTCCATGCTGACATTATCCCGCGCCAAGTACGGCCGTTCGATCTGATCCGGGAGTATCACGGGCAACTCGGCAGTTACCATTTCATAAACATTTACTCACCCCTCAATCCAGCGGCTGGGGATCTGGCCGGAGGCATACCTGGGCAGAGTTCCAACTTTTTGGGCAAGACGCGGAGATTTTGGGCAAGAGGGCCATTTTTAGCACTTTTTAGGCAAATCCCCTGCGGGGAATATTCATCCGTTTGCCGAACGCTTAACCAATTCACCAAACAATCCTTAGCCGCCGCGGAACGGCTCTCTATCAAACTCAGGTACCGCCGAGAAAACTGTGGACGCTTATCTGAGCACTGCCAGAGCGCTCGCGGGCACGCCGGCGCGCAACCAGCCGAGCACCTGCGCCCGGCCGAAGCGTTCAAGCAGCCGCGCCGCGTACCAGCCCGCTGCCCGATGCGCAGCCTGCGACTCGGCTTCATTGCTCGCGTAACCAAGAGCGTGGCCGACTTGGTCGAGATTCAGGGCCGGGGCCGGGCCATTTGCCTTCCCGTCGCCGCTCCAGGCCTCGACCAATCCCTCGCGCAGCCACAGCGGAGCATTCGGCGCGGCCTGACTTTCGACCAAAACGTGCAGAAATTCGTGACGGAAGACAGGGACCAGCAGCTTGCGCGACGCCAGCGTGGTGAGTGGCTGCGTCCCGATCCAGTTGCCTTCCGTGAAGGCCGCTACCCAACCGGGTGCGAGCGTGGCGCTACGAAACGCGGGCGTGGAGCGGAAGGCGCGAACGGTAATGGAGGCTGTCGGCTTGAGGCCTGAGCGGTTTTCGGCCTCGGCGAGGGCCTGGGTCAACTGGGGCAGATAAGCGGCGTTGGCGGAGCCGAGGGTTTCAAGCGCGAAGCCCTGGCCGCGGAGGGTTTGCCAGGGTTGGCCCGTAGCTTCGTCCGCCGCGCCTGCGCCGGGGAAATACTGGGCCAGAATCTGGGCGGAATTGCGGCCCTGGGCGGCCATGGCAGCGGCTCCGGTCTGGCATAAGCCAACGCCGTGTCCTGAGCCGCGGCCGTGGAAAAAAAAATCGCCGCCCTGACGCGAAACTTCAAACCACGTGCTGAGAATGCGGTTCCAACCCAGGGAACGGCCCACGGCGAGGCGGAAATCTTCGGCAGAGATTTCCGTTGCGCCCACCAGAAGCGTGACCGCGCGGCCCGATTCGCCGCGGCGGGCCACGGTGAGGCTGCTCCATCCGGGTTTGACCAAACCCTGTGCGGCGAGGGCGGCAGAGAGATCGGATTGGGACAGGTTCGCGGACCACTCGCGGGCACCGCTGGCAGTGCAGTAGCTGTCAATGCGGGAGACCAGCCAGGGCATGGGCTGGCGGGCCAGTTCGCCTCCATGAACTGTTGAAGACCAAACCTCGGCGGGCGAGGCGGTGCGGCCGCCGCAGTTCTGGTGAAACCAGGCCTGCGCGCGTTGACCGTGGAACCAGAGAGTTTCGCCGGCAGTGGCCAGAGTGGCGGCGTGGGCGGCGGGCTGGAACTTTCCGGCCCAGTGAAGGAGTTGGCAGTGGGTGGAGTCGCACAGGTCATAATCGGCGTGGCCGTGAGGCTGGTGGAGGGCGAACGAGCGGACGACGATGGCCAGCGCCTTGAGAGATTCAGGTGTGTCGGCAGGGCCGCTTTCGCTGCCTGCTACGCGCTCAACATAGCTCTCCACCGGGAGGGTGACGGACAGGACCAGTTCGCCTGACCGGGCTGCTATGCGAATGGGGTTCCGGAGTGTGAGGGTTTCGCCGTGAGCTGCGAGGGTGATGGTGCCGCTGAGCCAGACGGATGCGGCCTTGCGATTGGCCGCAAGGGCCAGGCGATTGGCAATGGCGCGAATCGGAGTTGGGCGAGTGAGCGGGGCAGCGGCGCAGGTTTCGCAGAGGCGGAGGGTCGCGGCGGCTTCAGCGGCGGGTGAGACGGTGACCGCCTTGTCGTGCCAGAGGGTCCAGAGACCGACGCGGAGGGTTGCGGGAGGGTGCTGGGTTGCCATTGAGGGGGATTGGGCCAGCGCCGTGCTCATGGCTGCGATGAGAGCGACCGGCAAGAGGGCGCGGCTTGCGACCGCCAGGCGCGATTTCATGGTTGCGGCTGCCTCAGGGGAGAGTGCGCCAGCAGTTCGGCGGCGATGCGGGCGGCGTCAGCGCCGTGGCCGGCGGGAACATAGACAGCGATGATGGCGCGCGGGGCGCTGGATGGGGCGAAGCCGATGAACCATCCATGTGTTTGAGCACCGGTTGCGGAGCTGGCAGTGCCGGTTTTGCCGGCGATGGAGATGCCGCCGAGGGCTGCCGCGCCGGCCGTGCCAAAGCTGGCCGAGTCTTGCAGGCCTTCGCGAACCACCTGCGCCGCTGCCGAGCCAGGATGGGCGGCGAGTTGGAGTGCAAGCCAGCGGTAGGCTGTAGCCAACTCCAAGGGGGTGACGAGGACGCCTTCTACGCCGAGCAGGGCCAGACGGTTGGCGTCCGGGGTTTGCGGATCGTGGAAGACGGCGGTTGCTTCCGTGGGGGCAAGGCCGGTCTGTGCCAGCAGGCCGGTGGAGGTGAGCAGGGCGCGGAGTTCGCCGGGGGCGAGACCGCCGGCCACGGCGGCAAAGTAGGTGTTGCAGGACCAGGCGAGGGCCTGGCGGGCGTCCATGGGGCCGGTTGGCGGATGAGAGCAGTTGAGGGAACGGCCGGTGATGCGGAGCTGGCGGTTGCAGGCGATGCGGCGGGATGGGTCCCAGTGGTTGGAGGTGACCAGACCGTAAAGGACGAGCGGCTTGAGCGTGGAGCCGGGCGAGGCCAGGGTGCGGGCGGACTCGGCCAGATGGGTCGCGGCCATCAGATGGCCGGTTGCCGTGTCGAGGACGACGATGCGGGCTTCTGGGGCCAACTTCGCTGCGTAGGCTACGGCGGAGGGCCAGGTGGGCGCGGCCTGCGGCTGGCAAAAGCAGGGCCCTGCCAGGAGAACTGTAACAACCGCCATGAGCTTTGCGCTGCGCACACCACGAGTATCCATGATTGGGGTGGGATTACGGTGGGATTCTGCTTTGACCAGGCACGGGCGAAGCGATAAGAAATGGCTCGCGTGATTTATTGAGGTGCTTCCTTTCGCCAGTTTGGGGAAGGTCATGCTAGAGTGGGATTCCACGGAGGATAGGACGGCATGGCGGCTGGGCTTCAGCTACCGGGGAATGACGAAACAATCGATTTGCAGCAGCAGGTGGCGCGGTTGCAGGCGCTGCTTGAGGCTTCGCGGCAGGTGCACTCGACCACTCGCGAGGAAGAGGTGCTAGAGCAGGTGCTGCGAATCGTGGTGCGGGAGCTGGAGATGTCTGGGGCTGCATTTCTGGGGACCGGGCTGGCTTATGGGGATCCGGTGATCGCCGCGGCGAAGGACGCGGAGGGCGTGCCCGTTGCTTCTTCGCCCGGTACTTCGTTATCCGGCACTTCGGCGGCGATTTATCCGCTGGATGACCGCGATGGACGCAGGATGACCGAGTTGGCGGTAGTGGCTCCGGATGGGCGGGAGTTGACGCTCTATGAAGCGGACTTTATCGAGGGGCTGGCGCTGCAGGCGGCGGTGGCGCTGGAGAATGCCCGGAACCACAAGAGGAATGTCGAGTTTGCGCGGGTGCAGCAGGACCTTGACGCGGCGCGGCTGATTCAACGGTCGCTGTTGCCGCAGAAGCTGCCTGCGATTCCCGGCTACTCGTTGAGCTTCCGTTCCATTACCTGTTATGAGGTGGGCGGGGATTACCTGGACATTGTCGAGCAGCCCGATGGCAGCCTGCTGATCGCGGTGGCGGACGTAGCGGGCAAGGGATTGGCTTCCGCAATCATGGCAACGAGCTTCCGGTCGGCCTTCCGGGCCATGGCGGTAACTGGAATGCCTCTGGATGAGCTGGCTACGCGCATGAACCAGCACCACTGGCAAGAGGGCGAAGAGGCGCGGCGTCGCTATGTGACGGCTATCTTTTTGAAACTGCACCCGGAGGCGGGCGAGGTGGAAGTGGTGAACGCGGGTCACAATCCGGGGTTCCTCATTGCGCCGGGCGCCCAGCCGCACCAGTTTGACGCTGCGGGGACGCCCCTTGGGCTTTTGCCGGGGATGCGCTATTCGAGCGAACGGAGCGCGTTTCAACCTGGGACGCGGCTGCTTTTCTATACCGACGGACTGACAGAGGTCTTCAAGGGAGATGAAGAATTTGGTCAGGAGCGGCTCCTGGATGAATTTTTGAGGTGTCCGGCGCAGAAGGCCGATGGTATTCTCGATGCATTGTGGGCGGCCATCGGGGAGTTCTCTGAGGGCGGCCCGCAGGGAGACGACATGACCGCACTGGCGCTGTGCCGCTTGACGAGCTCGACGGAGATGCCGGCATGAGCGAGATAAAAACCACCACTGTAGAGGTGCGGCTGCCCTCGCGGATGGGTTTTGAGAAGGTGGCGATGAGCACGGCATCGGCGGTAGCCAAGCTGATGGGCTTCCCTGACGACCGGGTCGAGGATCTGAAGACCGCGGTGGCCGAGGCGTGCATCAACGCCATTGAGCATGGCAACCGGCTGAATGACAAGCTGTCAGTGGGTGTGGTTCTGTCGGCAGGCGAGGATTCGCTGGAAGTGAAGGTCATTGATGACGGCAAGGGCATGACCAAACAGCCGGCCAAGCCGGACATTGACCGCAAGATGCACGGCGAGGAAGATCCGCGCGGGATGGGGATGTTCCTGATCCAGGCGCTGGTCGACGAGGCGGAGTGGGTGGCCGGGTCCGGCGGCAAAAGCAGTTATGTCCGGCTGGTGATCCGGCTGGATAAAGATGCGGAATAACTGAGAGAGAACGGAGACTATCGATCGTGCAGAGCGAAACCAAGTCGCGCGTTGACCAGCTCACCTCACCGGCCGGGCATCCAGTGTCAGTCCTCCGTTTTGAGGGGGATATTGCCAGCACCTCAAAGGATGCGGTATTGGGTGCTTACCAGGCGCTGCCCAAGGGCAAAGTCGAGCTGGTCCTGCTGGATTTCACCAAGGTGGATTACATCAACTCCAGCGGCATCGCGCTGGTGATCCAACTGCTGATGGAGGCGGCGAACGCCGGGCAGAAGGTGTACGCGTTCGGGCTTTCGGCGCACTTCACCAAGGTGTTTACCATGGTGGGAATCACCAAGTACGCAGGGTTGTTTCCGGGGCAGGCCGAGGCGCTGGCGGCGCTGTAGACGGCTGATTTCCTTTCACTCATCTAGATTCGTGGTTCCCCCCATCGTGGCGGAAGCAAGTCGCTGGGATTTGGCACTCGTCCAATAGGGGGCGGCGTTTCTGCGCGCGTAAAATGGCCGGTATGAACCTTGAAGCGATTCAGACGGCGATTCGCGAGGCCGGCTTTGACGGCTGGCTGTTCTACGACCATCATCACCGCGACCCGATCGCAGGGCGCATTCTGGGCCTGGACGAGAAGGCGCACATCACGCGGCGCTGGTACTACCTTGTGCCGGCCGAGGGCGAACCGCGCAAACTGGTGCATCGCATCGAGCAGGGGCGGCTGGATTCGCTGCCGGGGGCCAAGGGGCTCTACTCCAGCTGGCAGGAGCTGGCGGCGGGCTTGGAGGCGATGCTCTTCGGTGCGCGGCGGCTGGCCATGCAGTACAGCCCTGACAACGCAATCATGTACGTCTCGATGGTGGATGCCGGGACGGTGGAGTTTTTGCGCGGCCTGGGCAAGGAAATTGTGAGTTCGGCCGACCTGGTGAGCCAGTTTGAGGCGGTTCTGAGCGAGGAGCAGGTGGCCAGCCACGGCGAGGCGCAGCGGGCCATCGATGCGATTCTGGCCGAGGGCTGGCGCGAAATTGGGAGCAGAATACGCCCCGGCGCAGGCCTCGCCGGCACATACACCGAATTCGATCATCTGCAGTGGCTTGGCGAGGCCATGCGGCGCGAAGGGCTGGTGTGGGAGAACGGCCCAGACGTAAGCGTCAACGCCAACAGTTCCGACTCGCATTATGAACCGACTTCCGAGCGTTCCTCGCCCATCCGCGAAGGCGACTTTCTGCTCATTGACATCTGGGCGCGCCTCAATAAGCCCGCCAGCGTGTTCTATGACATTACCTGGACGGGGGTGGTGGGGCGCGAGCCGACGGAGCGCGAGCAACTTGTCTTTGGCACGGTGCTGAACGCCCGCGACGCTGCCATCAACGCCGTGTCCAGCGCCTTTCAAGAGGGCCGGGTAATCCGCGGGTACGAGGCCGACGATGCGGCGCGGGCGGTGATCCGTGCAGCCGGGTTCGGCGAGTTCTTTACCCATCGCACCGGGCACAACATTGCGCAGGAACTCCACGGGTCCGGCGCGCATCTTGACAATCTGGAGACGCACGACGAGCGGCGCCTGCTGCCGAATACCTGCTTCTCTGTCGAGCCGGGTATTTACCTGCCTGACTTCGGCGTGCGCAGCGAGATTGACATGCTGACCGCTCCCGGCAAGGCATGGGTCACGGGCCGCATTCAGCGGGAGCTGGTGCGAATCTGAGATGCAGGGGCCTGTTCCCTATTCCCTGCTCCCTGTTCTGGTGCGGTATAGTCAAAAAGGAATGGCAACAACACCGAACAAGGTTTCCGCGGCTCAAAAGGAATCGCAGCAAGGGTTTGTCTATCTTCCCCTGATCGCCGGTTGGCTGGTGCCGGGAGCGGGGCATTTTCTGCTGCGCAAATGGGGACGCGGGGCGCTGCTGGCTGCGTCGATTGTGGGCATGTTTGCGTTGGGTCTGGCCATGCAAGGCAAGCTCTATGGCGGGGCGCACGACATTCTGGACATGCTGGGACTGGCAGGCGATCTGGGCAGTGGACTGCTGTATATCGTCAGCCGGGCACTGGGGCTGGGCGCAGACCAGGTACAGGTGACGACGGCCGACTATGGCACGCGGTTTATCGTGGTGGCCGGCCTGCTGAACGTGATTGCCGCCGTGGACGCGCATAATCTTCGCACCGGGAGGAAGGCGTAATGTTCAGGCCCTCTCACTTTGCGGCGGTTGTGCTGTTCGCCCTGTTCGCATCCGTTGTCTTCGGCATCACCCAGCGCGAGACGCCGCCACGGATGTTTCGCTACGGAATCTACTGCTTTGTGCTCTTTGTGGGTTCGGCGGTTGTGCTGAGCTGGCTGATGTTTTTGATCGCGCGGTAAGCCTTCCACTTAAATTCTTCTGCCCGCCATCCTGGACCGGTTCGGGTTCGTGCCTTCCCAGGTCTCAGAATCAGGCTCCGGTGCGCCGGGCAATTTTCTCTGTTCCCTCAAGCCGTGCCTTCCCGCTGCCAGACGGCGGCGTCGAAGGTGTGCGTGCAGGTGTAGCCTTCGGCGCGATAGAGGTCGATGGCTTGGGTGTTGGCTTCCGTCACGGTGAGGGATATCTCCGTGGCGCCGTGGCGCATGAAGAAGAAGGCCGCGACGGAGAGCAACATGCGGGCCAGGCCGAGGCGTCGGTAGTCGGGACGCACGCAGACCTGGGTGATGTGACCGCTCTGGGGGCTGACGCGCGAGCCCAGCACGAGGGCAACGAGCTCGCGAGTGCGGCGCTCGACCACCACATGCGACACCTGCGGAGAAAAGACACCGCAGCCGGAGTAGCGGACGATGTTGTGAAGAAAGCGCTGTGAGCCGTGAGCGGTGCGGTACTGGTCGTTGATAAGGCTGTCGGGATGGTCGCGATAGGCCTCGGAGATGAGCCGGCCGGCGGGGGACAGGTCCTCATCGCGCCACGGGCGCAGTTCGAGCTCGGGCGGCACGTCCACACGGGGCGGGTTCCACACGCCTTGCAGAGGCAGGGCCAGGAAGAGACGGCGAAAGAGCTGGAAGCCGGACTCGCGGAAGATCGCTGTGTGGGAGCCGGAAGGGTGCAGCAGCAGTTGGGACTCGATGCGGTCCAGTTGCGGGGAATTCAGGAGCGTCTCAAAGAGGTGCTTGAGCAGGGTCTCCTCGATTACGTGGGCTGAGGCCGGCCTGGGGCGCGAAAGGAGTAGCGAGCCGGCCGGAGGGCTGGGCAAAGCGAAGACGTCGCCGATGACGGCCTTGGTTCCCTCGTAGACGCAGAACACATAGCCGGTGACCTGCCCATCCTCAAGGGCTGCGTAACCGGGCAGCATGTGGCTGTCAAGATACTGCAGCAGAAGCTTGGCTGAGGTGCGATAGTCCCAGTGCAGGCGCTGCTTCCACAGCTCGCCCTCGGCATCCAGCACAGGGCGCAGTACCGGCGCCGCGAAGTGTCGCAGGTCGAGGATCTCGATGGAAGCATTCGATGCCATGCTCTTTCCTTGGATACGGTCAGGCCTTGTTGAGAAAGGTTCCCAGGAGCGTGTGGACCGCGTTGTGCCTTCCGGTTACTGTGCCACGAGTTACCACCTGGTGTAAATCTGCGATCCATTCGCCCATGCAAGTGGTAATGATGGGTAAAATCTGGCGTTCCGTTCTTTTCCGGCAAGAACGAACTCTTCAATGTAAGGCCGGATCCGGGTGAGGATAAGTCCCGGCGCGGCGTACCTTTCATAACTTGCCTGGGGATGGCCGCTCAACCGGTCACGCAGGGCAAGACTTATGAGGATCGGGTTACTCGTTGCCAATCGTCTCTCTCCTGCCTTTTACCGGCTGCCGACGAGATAGACTACCAGACTCTGCTCGGGCAAAGTGAAAAGCTGCTCATAGTGACGGCCTTCGAGGTACTCATCGAGGGCCGCTGGAGTATGAAGGTCGGCGCCGCCGTGACCGGCGACCCGCACCACCAGCAGGTGTTGATTATCAGGAATGCCGCTTTGCTCGTAGTTGACGACCTCGCGATTGCGATAGAACGAGAGCCCATATTCCATGTCGCGGCGGACGCGGAAGACCGCGACGGTCTCGTCGGCAGGGGCGATGGCGGCGATGCGGTCAGCGAGGGGCCGGGCAGAGTAGGTGCGGTCAAGCAGATGGATCACGCGCTTGGTGGCGCCGATCTCGGGAATGCCGAAGACCGGGCCCATGCCATAAAGAAAAAGAACCAGGACCATTAGCACGCCGGTGGTAACCAGCCGCAGCCGGGCAACGCCAAAGCCGTTGACCACGATGAGAATCAGGAGTGCTGCGCCGCTGGCGGCCAGGCCCGCGACCACAAGGGCATGCGCGGGGGGCACTTTCGCGCCATGAATGACAAACCAGGGCAGAAGCAGGGCGAACATGGTCATAATGCCGGAAAGCACAGCATGACCCAGCAGAACCCAGCGGTTGAGGCCCGGCTGGCGGCGACGGAAAAGATAGTCTCCCGTGAGGATGGCGATGGGAGGAATGGCGGGGAGAATGTAGCCGGGCAGCTTGGATTTCGAGAACGAGAAAAAGACGATGGGGATGAGCGCCCAGAGCACGAGAAACTCAGGGAAGGCATCGCCGGGGCGGTTGGGGGCAGGCCTGCAGAGGTTGGCGTGCCGCAGTCGCCACTCGGCCACCGAGGTCTGGATGCCGTCAATCAGCGCAGGCACGGCGACGACCGTCCAGGGCATCATGCCCAGAACGGCGACGACCAGGTAATACCAGAAGGGCTGGACATGCTGGTAACGATCGGTGGCAAAGCGCTCGAGGTTGTGTTCGAGAAAGAACTCGCGAAAGAAGGTAGGGTTCTGGTGCTGGACGGCAATGAACCACGGCAGGACCATGGCGAAATAGAGCAACACGCCAGGCCACCAGAAAGAACGGCGCAGGATGGACCACTCGCGACGGAGAAAGGCGAAGGCGGCAATGATGGTGAGGGCCAGAAACGGCGCCACCGGACCTTTGGCCAGGGTGGCCAGACCGGTGAAAAAATAGATGTCGTAGAGCCAGAACTTGGAATCGGTCTCGTACCAGGCATACCAGCCGAGCAGGCCGATGGCCAGTGGCGCGGCCATTTGCATGTCGGTGGAGGCGCCGCGCGAAAAGCCGATGATGGCGGCGCAGGAGACGGTGATCAGAGCGGCATCCAGGTGGCCGCCCGGGCGGAAGCGGCGCATGTGCAGGTAGATGAGGCCCACCATGATGAAAGCGAAGGTGGTTGAGGGCAGCCGGGCGCTCCAGTCGTGGACGCCGAAATCCTGAAAGAGGAACATGGCGCGCCAGTAGTAGAGGGCCGGCTTCTCCAGCCATGGATGGCCGTAGAGATAAGGGGTTACGCAGGCACTGAGGCGGCCTTTGAGGGTGTGCGCGGAGTCAAACCGGCCCAGCATCTCCTGGGCGATCTGTGCATAGCGTGGTTCGTCGGCGCCCACCAGCCCCAAACCGTCGCCGCCCAGATAGGGAGTCACGCCGTAGAGAAGAAAAAAGACGGTGAAAAGAAGAAATACGGTTGCCTCGCAGACGGCAGCCCCACCGGGCAGTCGCTTACGCCAGCCTTGAGGCGAATCCGGAGCAGAGGGTTCCAGAGTTGTTTCCACTTCCAGCAGTGCTCCAACGGAGAGCTGTCGCTTCTTCTGTGCAGAATCACTCATCCGGTTTTGTTGAGGGCGATTGGGGGTATGTTGGTTCTCCAATGTCTATACCCGAAAATCCCGACCGCAGAGGGGCTTTTCTCTTAAGTGGAAAGCCCCTCTGCACAGTTTTTTTGAAAGGGCGCGTGAATTGGAGAACCGCTCCAGCCCTTCTATCCGAGTCCCGTCAGCGCTTGCGTGAAAACGGGAACATCGTGCTGCGATTCAACAGGGACAAGGCTAACAGATTCGTGGGGAATCTCAAGGAATCTCAGACTGGGAGGCCAGGAAGTGGGCCAGCTCAGGGCGCAGTTCGGCCAGAATCCGGTCGACAGCGCGAGGCAGAGGGCCATCGAGGGTGCAACCGGCGGCGTTTTCGTGGCCTCCTCCGCCCAGCCGCTCGGCAATCGCGGCCACGTTCACCGAGCCCTTGCCGCGGAGGCTCAGGCGGATGCGCCGGTCGGGCAGTTCGCGGAGAAAGGCCGCGGCCTCGACCCCGGAGATGCAGACGGCGCAGTTCACAATGCCCTCGCAGTCTTCCTCGGCCGCGCAGGTGCGCACCATATCGTGGTGCGTGACCCATAGCCAGGCGAGCCGGCCTTCGCGCTTGAGATTGCTGAGGGCCGCGCCCAGCAGCAGCATTTTGGCGGTGGAGGTGGAAAAGAACACGTCCTGTGCGATGCGGACGGGGTCGGCCCCGGCCAGCGTCAACTCGTGCGCAAGGGCGAAGGTCGACGCGCGGGTTGAACCATAAGAGAAGCCCCCGGTGTCAGTAAGCACGGTGGTGTACAGGCAGGTGGCCATCTCCGGCGTGATGGTGGCTCCGGCGGCCTTGACCAGCCTGTAGACCAGCTCCCCCACGCTGACAGCCTCGCGGTCGATCCAATTCAGATGCGCGAACTCGTGGCCGGTCAGGTGATGATCGATATTGATGAGGAAAAACGGCTCCAGGCCACGCAGCCTTGTGCGGTCCAGGCCGTCGCATTCCAGCAGGATCACCGCGTCGTAGGGACCGTGTACGCGCAGGGCGGAACGAATGGCATCGGCTCGCGGCAGGGCGCGGTAGATGTTGGGAATCCGGTCAGCGGAGAGCAGATCGGCTTGCTTGCCCATCTGCTCGAGCAACATACCCATGGCCAACATGCTGCCCACCGCATCGCCGTCGGGCCGGGAGTGGGAGCAGACCAGAAAGCGCTGGCCCTGGCGCAGGACGCGAAGAATCGCGGCCACCGGATTCTCTTGGGGGGCTGTGGACGTTGGAGCGGGGATATCAGCCGGCGTCTGGGGGGATTTGTGCCGTTGCGGATTTTGGGGGAGGGTCTCCATGCGGGGCTACTCCACCGGAACCTTTTGCTCCGCAGGAGGCTTTTGCCGCTTGCGCGCCCTGTCCATAAGCTCGACGATGCGTGCCTGAAAGCGGCCCGAGCGGTCGGCCAGGAAGGTTAGCTCCGGCACGTTGCGCACGCCCATGCGCTCCTTCAACTCATAGCGAATATAGCCCTTGGCGGCCTCGAGGCCGGCGATGGTATCCACCTCGGCCTTGGCGATGTCACTGACCGCGTTGTCGACAGCCACGTACACCCGCGCCGACTTGCCGCCGGGGTTGAGCGCCACTTCGGTCACGTAGCAGAACTGGATGCGGGGGTCGACGAGTTCGCCCTCGATCATGGCGCCGATCTCCAGGCGCAGCGTCTCTGCCACCCGGTCCTGATGATGCTTGCGTGCTCTGTGCTCCGGCATGGCCATCCTCCTTGAAGCGGGGAAACCATTCAGGATAACAGAGGCGGCGGGTTTGCCCCGCTCTGGGAGTGGCGCTTCACTCTCTGATTCCGAGGCCTGCGCTCAAGGGGTTCACCTGCCGGCCGATGGTTTCCCTTGAGAGCAGCGGCGGGTACCTTGGGAATTTTATTTTTGTCCCAGGCGCAACTTTCGCGCTCGAACCGGTTCTGCCCCTTTATCTACCCGTTCAGCGAGCGCCACCGCGCTTGGATCTGCACGAACAACGGCTCTTGTCGCAGAGCCCTTCAAAACGAAGGAGAACAGACCATGAAAGGTACGTCGCTTGCGCTCTTCTCCCTTTTGCTCGCCACGCCGTTGTGCAGTTACGCGGGTGAGCAGCTAATCCCAGCCGGATCTCTGATTCAATGCACGGTTTCAGAGCCGAAACTTTCATCGAAAACAACAGCCATTGGGGATCCCGTACTGTGCCAGGTTGGCCATTCTGAACGGTACGGACGCTCCGTGCTTCCCTACAACAGCTACCTGGTGGGCCGGTTCGAAGACTACAAGGATCCGGGACATTTTGTAGGCAAGGGGTGGATGGAGCTGAGGTTTGACCGCATGGTGATCGAGCCGGACACGGTCATTCCGGTCGATGCAAGGGTGGTGGCTGTGCCGGGTTACAACGTGGATAGGGATGGACGCATCCTGGGCAAAGGACATGCGGTGCGGGATGCGGTCATGTGGTCGATTCCAATTCTGTGGCCGGTCGATCTGCTCATGCTGCCCATGCGTGGTCCGCGGCCCACACTCAAGGAAGAGACACGCCTGACCCTGAAGGTCATGGACGATCTGGCGGTTCCAATAACGGAACCACCGGCACGGGATCCTTATGGGCTGATGCGCCGCTCGCCGAATGCCGAAGCCGCGCCGCCGCCGGAAGTGGATGAACAGCCGGCGAGCCCGGTGGTCGCGGATTATGCTCCGATGGATGCCCCGCCGCCAGCGCCCGCGTATTATCCCGCGCCCCCGCCCCCTGTGTACATGTACCCTGCGCCACCGGTTGTTTACGGGTACGGGTACGGTGGAGGTGTGGTTATCGGGGGATATGGAGGGGGCGTGCGAGCCTATGGATACCGTGCGCCAGCGAGGCCATATGGCCCGGGTGCGCGTGCTTACGGCTATGGTGGGGCTCCGCGTGGCTACGGCCGTGCTTCGTATGGGTACGGTGCGGGTCAGGCAAGGATGATGGCAGGGTACAGGTCGGGCCGTGCCGGCGGGATGGGACGTTCTGGTCGTTAGCCGAGAGTCCCCATCCTTCGCGCATGCGCGTCATTGCTCTAGGGATGGGGAGCCTCGAAATGGCGAGGATTGGAATGCAGGAGGCTCTTATTGCCCCTCGCTCAGTTCGCGAACCCAGATGTTGCGAAAACGAACCGGGTTTCCATGGTCTTGCAGCTCCAGCGGCAGTTTTTCCGGCACAACCTTATAGACCGTCGGCTCCAACCGCGTGATCCCTTCAATCTCGACATTGTCCTGCACCAGCACTCCATTGTGCAGTACCGTTACGCGAGCTTTGCGCAGTAACTTACCGTCTTTGTCAAACCGCGGGCTGTGAAAGACGATGTCGTAAGTCTGCCATTCCCCGGGAGGCCGCGACGCATTCACCTGCGGGGGATATTGGCCGTACACGGCCGCCGCCTGCCCATCGGGATACGTATTGTTCTGGTACGAGTCCAGCACCTGAATCTCGTACTGTCCCATGAGAATGACGCCGCTGTTGCCTCGTCCCTGGCTCTGGCCCACGGCGGGCACAGGCTCCGTGAATTCGACGTGCAACTGCATGTCGCCGAAGGGTTGGCGCGAGAGCAGATCGCCGGTGTGGGCTGCCACTTCCATGTAACCGTTCGCTACCTTCCACTTCGGGGCCTGGCCATCCGAGCCCACCCATTGGGAAAGGTCCTTGCCATTGAACAGCACAATCGCGTCGGCGGGAGGACGCCCAACGGCCTCCTGCGTGCTCGCCGTTCCCGGATCAATCACCGCAGGCAGCGGACGGCTGAGATCATGCACCTTCCAGCGCGGGTCCATCTGCGCCAAAGACAATTGGGCAAAGCAAAGAACTGCTACCCCCGTCGTTGCAAAGAAAAATTTCGTTCTCATCATCATGCAGTAAATACCTCGCTGCAAGGATACACAATATCCGGCGCAACTGCCGTGGCCTGAGCTTTCGGCAGCAGAGATCCATCGCAACAGATCTCGATGGCCGGCTATTCATTCGCCGCCGTGGTTGGACTGCGGGCGAGTGACGCTGAAGATTCGAGGAGGCCCGCGCCTCACTGCACCATTGCCGCCAGCACTGCGGTGCGGTTGGCTATAGCGGTTCTCCAGTTGCTGCGGGGGAAAATCGCTGCTGCTGAGTGGCGTTTTCTTTTCCGGAGTCCCCGGTGACAGGTTCTCGCCGCAGGGTGGAAGCAAACGCCACCTTGCACAACGCCAGAAACTCCACGTGAACTGGACTGACTAAGGCGCGATCAACGCGTTTCCTGCCGCAGCCGCCGCGCTGTTCGCTAATTGCTCCTTTTGCACCTTTGCGGCTTTCAGGATGTCAAGCAGGTGATTCCAGAACGCCGACCCGCCAGAGACGAGGATGCCCGAGATGACCCAACTAAGCCAGTCCGCCTTGTTCCCCCAGTCGAAGGGTTTGGCATCGGGAATATTCAGAGGGTTCAGTCCGCTGAGCGCGGTGACCAGCATGCCGCTGAGAATGGCGACGATTTGAATGGTGCCGCTGTAGCGGTCTGCGCCCATCTTGGCGGCCAGCGCGGTGCCAAGCCACTGCTTGACGGTTTCCGTGACGCGCTCTGCCGCGATACTTAGCCCGATCAGCTGAGTAACGAAGACGGTTAGTGCACCTAAAGGATCGGTTCCCATGTTGCCTCCCATTTGCGCGTCGAGGCGAGGAGTTCCCGTTTTTTCACGGGATTGGTGGAAGATGCGGATGCCTGACCGGGAAGAGCCTTCCATTCGCAACGCGTGCGGAAATGATTAACAGATAGAATGACTTGCGCAAGTAACTTGTGCGCTATTAAGAAAGTAGTAAAGGCGTGAGCGAGTGGAAGCAAGCCTTGCGCAAGCCGTGCAGGCCAGTCAGCTTTCGATGTACTCCCAGAATGAATCGGCGAGTTCGGCCCCGAGTTCGTTGAGCATGCGGCGGGCGGCGCGCTCCACCTCTTCGATGAGGCCGTGGAGGTAGTCGCGAGAGCGGGAGATGGCGACCACGGCGATGGTGGCCGATTGCCACACGACTGCCTCGTCCATCTCGGCCACGGAGACGTTGAAGCCCTGCTTTAACTGATCCTTGAGCGAGCGCACCACCTGGCGGCGGTCCTTGAGCGACTGGGCGTGCTCGATGCGGACTTCGAGGATAAGTTGAGCGACGGGCATGGCGTTACGGTATTTACACCGCCAGTGTAAGCCGGGTTACGGCGAACGCGGGGAATTTTTAAGTAGATAGACCAACTTTTGTGCGAAAGGTTGGGAGTCTTGGAAAGGTTGGGGCAAGTTCATATCGGGGTAGTCTTGCGTGGAGAAGCATCCCCCTTGGGGGCTTTGCCAAAAAAACTCCGACTTTTTGGGCAGGACGATGAGTTTTTGGGCAAGAAGCGAATTTCGCCGCAGTTGCCCGAATTCCGACAGGTCTACGGAGTTGACCATACGGTAACTTCCGGTTTGGGACGACTCGGCCGCGAGCATGTCAACTGAAGCCTTCGGGGAATGAATGGCCGAATGTTATTTCTGTTGCTCCCCCTTTGTTTTTCCCCCTTCATCTCGCAACAGACGTTACGGGAGCCGAAAGAGGTGGACTTCTGCGCCATCTTGCTCCATGACAATGTGTCCGTTTGGGGAAATCTTCAGGTCTGCTCCCGGCGCGTAATTGTGCCGAAAGAGCATCCGCGAAGTTTGCGAATCAAAAACTGCAAAACGACGGAATACTACTCCATAACAATCATCGATGTCCCCCAACAGGCAGCCATCGACGCTGTATAGAATCCGTCGCGGCTCCGCAGCCGACATCTCCGTCTCGCTGCCGTCAATGAACGGCGGCTTGATTTTGGCAATATCCCCCATAGTGACCGCTTCGCCCGTCGGCGTTTCTGTGTAGAGACGTTTGCCATCGAAGCTCGCCACAAGCAGCCTGTCTGACGCAACGAGGCCGACTATGTAGTACCCTGAGGCTCCCCCTAATTGAGGCATTGCGAAGCTGCGCACTACTCCGTGGGAACCGACAACCTCGCATTGTTTCTTCTCTTTCACGCACACGAGAAAACCATCATCTGCAATGGCGCGGACGGAATCCCCTTTTGCAATTGTTATGTCTGCTATTGGCTCACTGGATGAGCCGCCGTAGAGACGAAACTGAGATTTGGCAGGGCCCGCAACTACCATTGCCGTGCGTGACGGTGAAAGGCCGCCGCCAAAATAACATCCACCGGGCTGTCCGTTTTCAGAAATCGTAATGGAATTTGCTACTGTTAGCTTGCTTGACAGGAGCTCGACTCGATCCCCGGTACAAACTGTGACGTACCCGATTGGCCCTGCTGCGAACTGCACCACGTCTGATCGACGGATCGAGGCCTCTTCTCGTCCTTGCAGATCGATTTCGGTAATCCTGGTCTCGATTGGCTTGCCCCAGTTGCTCTTTTCGCAGGTGTCTGCCACAGGAGCGCTGACCACGAGATGATCGTCGTCCAAGAACTCAACCCGTCCCATATATGAGGCACAGGCAGGCTTGACAAGGCCATATTGACCTAAATCCAGCTTCCATTCTTTAGCGGTCTGGGCAGGGCCCGGCAACGCAATCAGGAGCAGGACGGCCCCGCTCGCAAGTACAAATTTCATAGACCAACATCATAAAGCCCGCGATAGCGGGCGTATTACCGCCAACCCGGCAATTACCCTTTCACTAACATTTATTCCCCATCAATCCAGCGGCTGGGGGATCGGACCGCAGGCATTCTTGGGCTAAGTTCTGACTTTTTAGGCAGGCTCTCGACTTTTTGGGCAAGAAGACCATCTTTGGCACTTTTTAGGCAAAGCCCCCCTGGGGGCTAAAGCCGCGCCCTGTCAGGGCGTCGATGTACTTAGTCCGAGAACTGCGCCAATTGCTCCGGAGCAGGCTTGCGCGTGAACAGGCTGACCACAATCATGGCCAGAATGGCCGCGGCCAGCGCGGGAAAGATGGCGTCGCGCCCGGCCAGAATTGGAATGAAAGAGTTCACCGCCTTGATATTCCAGACCAGGGTAACCACGGTGCCGGCGGCGATGGCGGACACGGCGCCCCAGGCCGTGACGCGCTTCGAGTAAAAGGCCGCCAGAACCACCGGGGTGAGAGCGGCGGAGTAGATGGTGTAGGCATAGAGCATTTTCTGCAGGATGCTTTCCGCGTAGACCGCCTGGTAGAGCGCCCAGCATCCCAAAAGCACCACGGCCAGCCGGGAGACGATGAGAACGCGCTTGTTTGAAGCGCCGGGGGCGATATAACGCACAAAGACGTCGTTGACCAGGTTGGTGGCGGGGGAAAACAGGTAGTTTGAAGCCGTGGAGATGACCTTGGCGAACACCGCGCCAAGCAGCAGCGCCCCCATGACGGCGGGCAGGCCGTGGCGGGCCGTGTAGGGGATGATCTCGCGCGGATGCAGGGCGACCTCGCCCGTGGGATAAAGTGCCCGGCCAAAAACGGCGATAGCCACAATCAGCGTCTCCAGCACCACGGTGCCCAGAATCCAGCCGACCACCGAAACGCGTGCGTCCTTCTCTGATTTTGCTGAGAAAAACTTCTGATACATCACCTGGTTTCCGAGCATGAGCAGCAAGACGGGCACCATGTACTCCAGGCCACGGATAACGCCCATGCCCACCGGCAGCTGCGCGCCGTCGGAACCCAGGCGGTAGTTACCCAGGGCCTGAAAATACTGGGGTGGCAACGCTGCGTGGAGACCGGCCCATCCGCCAGCTTTGAGGAAAAGCATGGGCGCCGCGACAATGCAGATGACGGTGACCAGCGAGCCGATAGCCACGTCCATATAGGCCACCGACGACATGCCGGCCATGGCGGTGGTGAGGATGACGAAGGCGGCAATCAGGTAAGTGCCCAGTTCCGGTGTAACGGTGTCTGGGAAGATGAGGTGCAGCACGTCGCCGCCGCCGCGGAACTGATAGCTGGTAATGGCGACATAGGAAAGGAGAATGGCGATGGTGCCCAGCACCCGGGCGGTCTGGTTGTAGCGGGCTTCCAGGAGATCGGGCAGCGTGAACTGCGCGAATTTGCGGGCGCGGGGCGCAATGAAGTAAATGAGCAGGAGCGCGAGCCAGCCGCCGGCCGGTTGCCAAAGCGCGGCAAAGCCATTCTTGTAGGCGTTCTCAGCCCCGGCAAAGAGTGAGCCCGCGCCAATCCAGGAGGTGAGCAGGGTAAGGACCAGAACCACTGCGGGAAGCGAGCGGCCGGCAACCAGGTAGTCGGCCTTGGTCTTGACCTGGGAGGTGCGATAGAGTGCAACCGCCAGCAGCGCAACAACAATGACGGCCAACACAGCAACGTAAAGCTGAGACATTTGCGGGGTTCCTCGAGGGCGTTTCCGGGGTCCCTTGCAGTGTACCGGATGGGGGAGTTGTCCGGCACGGGCCGGCCCGTGTCCCCAGGGCCATTTGACCCTCCGCCATTTGACCCGCAAGTGGGCTGTTGCTAAACTGTGAATGCGGGGTGGAGCAGCCCGGTAGCTCGTTGGGCTCAT
>CAZNAW010000013.1:0-97063 GCA_964571165.1 uncultured Occallatibacter sp.
CGGCCCCGAGACTTGTCTGGAGGTCGTATTCGGCGCGAGCCGTGCCGGCCTTTGCATTGAGCACATCGGGAAGCGTCGCCCGGCCATTGGCAAGCTGGGCCCCCGCCGCTGACTGGGTCGTGCGCGCCGTGGCCAGAATTTGCCGAATAGCCGCGAGTTGCTCCTGCGCAGTCACCAGATTGTAGTAGGCGACAACCACATCGTAGGCCACATCCTGGTTGGCACGCTGAAAGCTTGCCACCGCAGCGAACCGCTGCGCCTTGCTGGATTCCAACTGGGCGTGCCGCCGGCCAAAGTCAAAGACGGTGTACTCCATCGCGAGTCCGGCATCGATGGTTGGACTTTCGACCATGGTATAGCCAAGCGGGGCCAGCGGCTTGGGAAACGGGTTGATGAATCTTACGTTGCCGAAGAGGGCGGTCCCGGCCAGGTGAGGAAAGTACTCACTGCGCGCAATACCTACCGCCTCGGCAGCCTGCTTCGCCCTCTCCCAGGCAATCCGGGTACGTGGATTGTTGGTCTCGGCAATGTCGATCAACTCTTCCAGACGATAGGGGTGTCGGGGGTCGATAGTGGCGAGCGTCTTGGGCGCCGCCATCTTTGCCGTGCATGTTGCGGCAGTGGACAAATCTGAAATCGTTCCCACGCATTGCGCCGTAGCAGATGATGTGCAGACCGGGAAGCAAGTGCCTATAAGGAAGATGCAGCGCAGGCTGATGGAGCGCGGATCAATTTGTTTTGCAGTGGGCTGGATTTGCCGCATGTTTACAGTGTACACTTATTGTATATGGTACGCAACGTGAGACGGGCAACGGTTTTTGCAAGAATGGAACTGTCCCGTCAGATCGAGAGTTGAGCTGTGATCAAGTCTATCCAAGAGGAAGAGCCCCGCAAATTCAAAGCTGGAGATGAACTGCGCAGAAGACTTCTCGAAGCGGCAAGTCGCCTGTTCGGCGAATTTGGGTATGAACGCGTTTCGATCCGCAGCATTGCGCAGGAGGTGGGCTGCTCGCAGATGGCCATGTATCGGCACTTTCCTGACAAGGAGGCTCTGATTCGCCACCTCTGCACCGAACTCTACCAGCGATTCACCACCCAACTGCATGACAAATTCGATTATCTACCGGACCCCAAGGAGCGTCTGCGCCAGGCACTTCGGAACTTTGTCCTCCTGTCCGTCAAGAACCCGCATCATTATCGACTGACCTTTCTTGTGCCGACAGTTGACGAACAGGGCTTGGAGATGCGTCACGCGGCAGCCAATCCGGCCATCGCTTATTTCAGGCAGAATCTCAAGCTTGCGCTTCCGCCACGCAGTTCGGACCAATTGGTGGAAGAGCGCCTGCACCAGATTCTCGCAACACTTCATGGCATGACCATCATGCTGATTACTCACCCTCGGGCCTACAGGCTCACCAGGGACGCGGCTCTTCGGCAACTGGAATCCGCATTTGATATTTTTCTGAACGCGCCGGACGCTCCAAAAATTACAGGCTGACTGCCCGATTCTCGGCTGGTAATGCCTCCGATCACCGACGGGGTTGCCTTTGTCAACCGACGCAGAAAGGTTTCCTTGGCTGCATGTGTATTGCGAAGCACTCCCATTGTCATCCGGAATCCGGTTTCATCTCCTTGGCGAACAGCCAAGTCATGTGCCTTCTGCCTTAGCTACCCGATACTCCGATTGCCGTCACAGTAAGGTATTAGCAGAGGCTTGCTCGTTTAGGATGTCTCTGCGAGGGGCCTTTCGACGAACCAGCATTCCCTCGGGACTAAAACCGCACCCTTTCAATGGGGGCGGTCCCAAGTCTTGCCGGGGCAGTTTCGATTTCGTTTGAACCGGTTGCTGGCAGAAAGTTGTTGGACACAAGGTATTTCGGACTAGACCTCTGCCGAACAACGTCAGAGGTTTGCTTGATTACTCCCGGTAAACGCCCCAGTGCCCGCGCTTGCCTATGCACGCGCGGGGCTCGATCTCCTAGCGCAATGCCAACCTATCGTTACTGATACGGAGTTGAGGGTTGATCCGCCGATTTAGCGCTTATAAAGCGGAATGGTGGGGTCGGAAAAACTCTGAGGAGTAGCGGGGCATTAGCAGCGCATGCCCAATCCCCGCGCAAACCGATGAGCAGCCACTGAGCGCCCAGCAGGTTGGAAGTTTTCTCAACAATAGTTCATATGGAAACTATTTCTATGTAATCTACTTCCATGAAAGACGCAAATGAAACTGATCTGACCGTCAGCGACCTGAAGAAGCACGTTGGGTTCTGGCTCCGCTTCGTCTCCAATCACGTCTCGCACGCCTTTGCCCGCAAGCTCCGGGCCAGCGGAGTGACCGTGGCCGAGTGGGTGGTGATGCGGAAGATGTTTGACGATGAGGAGATCTCGCCGGGCGTTGTGGCGGAGCGGATTGGGATGACGCGCGGCGGCGTGTCTAAACTTGTGGACCGGCTCGTGAGCAAGAAGCTCGTTACCCGCCGGGATCGCAGCGATGACCGCCGCTTCCAGTCGATTGCGCTAACGGCAGCGGGGCGGCGGCTGATTCCCCAACTGGCAGCCTTGGCCGACCAGAACGACGAGGAATTCTTTCGTCCGCTCTCGGTCCGTGAGCGCGCTACGATGATCGCAACGATGAAGAAGCTGGTCGAGGCACACGGCCTGCAGACACTACCAACCGAGTAAAGGAGAAGGGATAAGCAAACAAGTGATTCACGAACTCGCGATCGCAACACAGCAAGGCAAGATGACCTTCCCTCAAGTCGTCAAAGGACTGCTCGAAGCCGGAGTGGAATCGTACCTCGTGGACTTCGCAGCAAAGCAGAAGATCCACTATTTAACGGACGGAACTACGCACACGGTTCCCATGATCCTGAACCCTGATCCGATAGCGGCGGAGTTTGACTGTGCCGCCTTGGTGGCGGCAATTCGCGGCGCCCAGGCAGACACTGTGCGGTACCCCGAGTTTGTGAAGCGGTCGACCGCGGCAGGCGTGATCGGCTATTGGGACTTCCTGACCGGCAAAAGGGTGATCTACTTTGGCCGGAAAGGCGAACAGCACGTCGAGGAGTTCCCGAAGCCGAAAGCCTGAGCAAGCCAGCCCTGAGCAAGTCGGGACCATGCCCAACCGTCGGAATTTGACCTCAAAAGGAAACACTATGACTGCAATCTCAGTGACCTTGTCTGTTCAAATCGCCTGCCTTGCGACAGAGGCTTACCGGTTCATCGCCGATCCCGCGACGATGCCGCAGTGGGCTATCCACAATGTCAAATCGATCCGGCCTGTGGAGCAAAACGAGTGGGAGATTCAAACGCCTCGCGGCACCGGGAGACTGATTCCGCATTATGATCGGACGTACGGCATCCTCGACCACGAGTTCGTCGATCCGAAGGAGGGATCGTGGGAGGTCTCTGCCCGGATTGTGCCGGCGGGAGTAAAAAATTCCGTCTACATGATCACGCTTGTCAAGCCGCCCTCCATGCCCGAGGAGGCCTTCAGGCAGGGGATGCCGTTCGTTGAAGAGGAACTGCAAATGATGAGGCGCATCCTCGGTCGGCAAGTGTGATCGCGCGAAGATGCCCGTGTTTCAGCGGGGCGCAGATAACCGTACTACCAGGTCGGCCAACCGACCTGGCGTCGCGAATCGAGCAACACGAAGGAGCTTTGAAGGTCTTTGATATTGTCCAATACCTGGGATTCCACCGGAGCACCGTCTATCAGATGGTAAACGCAGGTCGCATGCCACATTGGCAGTTCGGCGATTCAATCCGGTTCGACGCCGTACAACTTGCAGCCTGGCTTCGGGAAGCGATGGACACCTCCAAGCCCATCGCCCACGCCGAGTTCATCACAACCTGCTGGATGGGCTCTGCTACCTGCACATCAACGTCGTGCGCGACGAATACGCCGTCTCAGGGGACGGCATGAAGCTCTTCGGCGTGCTCGATCTGAAAAACCTTTTTCGACCGTGCGTACTCCTCGCTGGGCATTCTCAATGCCAATGACATGTACAGGGCGGCGTAGTCGTTCTTGTTCTGAGTGGTTTTAGCCTCCGCACTCCTTTAAGTAGCGCAAAAAGCGGGGAAACAGGGAAATGAGTTCCCTGATATGGCCTTGAAAATTCCCTGCTCTGTTTGCCGCCAATTGCCGCGATCACAAGAAATCAAGCTTGCGGCGGCAACGCGCGGCTTCCCATCGGCCGAGCGGTTCCGTCCGTTTCGAGGAATACCAACCACGACTGATCCTGCGCCAGCACTTCCTTGAGTTCCGGCTCGCTCAATACCATGCATGCCGTGGAGAGCGCATCGGATTCAGCTGCGGCATCGGTCAGGGCCCAGGCGCGGTTCTGCCGCAAGGCCGGCTGGCCGGTGCGTGGATCAAGAATATGTCTTCCCTTCACCGCCAGCCCCGAGCCGCTCAGTGAAGCGTGCGTCAGAAAGAATCGCTGCTGGGCGTTGTCGTCACCCAAGCCGCAGGACCAGCCGGCGGCATCCTTCGGCGCATCGCCTGCCAAAATGCTGCTGCCGCCCGCAACCAGTAAAAACGACGGGCAATCCCAGTTCCGCAGCAATTCCGCCATGCGGTCCAGTGCAAACCCTTTGCCGATGGCGCCCAGATCGAATTCCAGCCGCCCGCTCTCGCAGCGGATTGATGACTCCCCGGGCAGCAAACTCCACTGTGGTAAAGAAGTTTGTGTTTGCAAGGCGGAGGCCGTGACGGAAAACGCGCCTTGCATGGCTAATTCCATTTTCTTTGCGACTTCAAGGCAGGCGAATGTGGGCTCGCTCAGGCAGATCTTTTCGCCCGGCGCGAGCCCGGCGATCTGTGCCATTGCGCTGTTGGCGCGAAAGCGGCTTAAGTCCAATTCCAGCTTGTCCAGAAGATCGAGCGCGCCCTGTGCAGCTTGCGCGGCATACGTTCGCTCTTCGCCGGCGATGCGCACATCGAAGTAGGTCGCCATGGCGCGATGGTTGAATTGGTGGATGTCAGCCATACGATTTCATTTCGGCGCGGGCGGCCACAAAACGATCAGCACGCCGGGCCGGAGTTCGAAAAACTCCGGGCGAAGATTCTGCCATTGATTGCCGTATTGGTCCGCGGCTTCAGTGGAGGTGATGTAAAAATCCGCTGTTCCCACCTGCTGCCCCGGCTGCCAGAACCCGACTTCGGAAAAGTGCCGCAGATACCACGGCAACGGCCAGGGATCGGTGGCAATGACGGCGATGCGCGGCGATGCGAGTGCATTCTGGCGCGCCAGCTCAGCCACCTCCGCGGGCAATTCCAGCAAACCCTCCGATGTTTGGGCATAGGCATACGGATTGCTCTCATCGGCAGGATGGGCAAAGACACGCTGGCGCGTATCGTGGGCGATCAAAGCCGCGACCATAGCCCCCAGCAGGATGCAAAAAGCCGGCATAACTATGCGGAGAGCGGGAACCTTGGCCGGCAGGTGCCACAGCAACTTCATCGCCAGGCCGGCGAACAAGGCGATGGGCAGCCAGAAATTCAGAGCGAGCCACGGCGTCTTGTACGGAATCAGACTATAGATTAGGGCAAGGAAGAAGGCATAGAACGCAAGAAATCCATACGGCGATGCAGTGCGCTTTCTAACGGTCTGAATGAATCCGATGCAGGCCAAGGCAGAGATGAGTCTGCCCGACCAGCTGGCGGTGAGGAGCTCGGCAAAATACCAGAAGGGCTTTTGGTGGCCTTCACCGCCTGCCCTTGCCAGGAAATTGGGGCCTGCGTGCAACAACGCTGCGAGCGCCTTCCAATTGCTGCCAAACCACGTGAACAGCGCCACACTGATCAAGACGAAAACGGCAACTGCCGGCAGAACCGCCTTGAGCCGCCATAAGCCGCCAAGACTTTTCCCGTGTAGATTCCAGAGCCAGAAGACGAACGCGGCGGAAGCCAGCGCGAAGATGTGAAGAACGGCGGTTTCCTTGCATGCGAGCATCAACGCCGCGCAGACGGCAGCCAGTGCTGCCTGCCCGGCAGAGCGCATTTTGCATGCGCGCCAACCGGTCAAAATCAATCCAAAGGTGGCGGCGGTAAAAAGGGACTCATGAATAAAATATCGGTCATAGTAGACAGGCAGAGAAGCGCCGGCGAACAGCAGTGCGGCGATCAGGCAGGGCACGAAGCCGAACATTTCCACCGCCGCGCCAAAAAGCAGAATGGTGACGGTTCCGGCCAGGACCGTTGTCAGGCGCAGCTCCGATTCCGTCAGGTCAGCAAATGCCTTTGTGCCCTGCATTCTGACCAGCGGCAAGGCAAGCGCTGCAAGCGCCGGACCATGTCGGTCCTGTGGATCGTAGGTGTAGGTTTCGCCGGCCAGCAATTGTCCCACGATGTACGCGTTGACGGCTTCATCCGTGTGCATGGGCCGCACACCTAGTTGCGGCAGGCGAAGGAGCAGTCCGAAAAGCGCGATAAGAAGAAAAGCCGCCCAGCGAGTCCACTGCGAAGGACCGATGGAATTTCCCATTGCGGGCGATCTGTCCCTGTGATGGAGAACAGCATGGGAAGGATCGACAGGCGGATCGGCGCTCATAGAATCGATCCGCCAAATTGCGGCGTTCCCTGCGGTGGTGTGTCCTTCCAGGATCGTACCAAGTCACGGCTCCCTGGTGACCGCATTGACCTCATCGTTGCGGTTTTGGAGTACGGCAATTCCGAAATGTTCTAAGCATCGGTCCTATGCGATGGTCCTGGCCGATGTCCTTTTCGTTTGCATATCTGCTGTTGCCGGACAGCACATCCAGAGCCGGCAACGGGTTGTCGCGCCGGAACACCAGCGCAGCAACAGGCGGACTCAGGCGGCCGGCTTGCCCCACACTTCAACTTCAATGTAGTCGTTCAATTTGTTGGCCGTGTTCCCGTTGCTGTAGAGGCGGACATAGCGTCCCTTCACGCCCTTGGCGTCGATCAACTTGCCCTCGTACGTTTCGATGTAATTCAAATCCTTGCCCGCACCAAGGCCAAGCTCGTTGTGAAAGTCGTTGTTGAAGATGGTCGCTACGCCCGACCGGAACGTAGGATCGTCGGAGACTTGCACCACAACATCGCGATACACGCGCGCCTGCGAATGGAAGTGCCAGACGAGCACGGCGTAGATATTCGCACGCTGAGCCAGGTCGATCTGCGCCCATTGTTTGCCGGGTCCAAGCTCGACCCACGAGCCTTCGTTGCCGTCCTTGTCTCCATCGGTGATCATGTCCAGCGTTCCGACGATGGGGCTGTTGTCGCTCGCGGTGACTTTCTTGTCTTTAGCTAGGTTTCTGCTGCCGGCGGGCACCAGAAAATCGGGGCGTTTGCTTCTCGTCGGACGCTCAAGATTGGGCACATTGAGGGGCATCGGCGTTCCTACAAAGAGAGGCCGCGGCAATCGCGTTTTCAAAACAACTTTGTCCTGTCCCAGCGCGGCAATCGCTACCACCAGCACCGTCAGAACGGTAAGAGTCTTCGCCAGCATTTTTATCATCGTCTCAGGCTTTCACTTCCTCGGCAGTGATGGCAAGCCGCGTTTGGGCGGCAACGGCTTCATTTGCTTTGTGGATAGTATATTCGCTGCTGAATGCTTCATCGCCGGGGCAATTCAATTTTGCCGTCCCGCGGATGGCGTTGAAAAAGTTCTCCAAGTGTGGCTGATGCGGGGGTTTGTTGAAAAACACCGGAATCTCATACTCCGCCAGTTGCGCGGTTTCGCGCACGTCCACTTTCGCGGCGTCCGCTGCGGAGGCTGTCTTGGCGCGGACATAGCCCTTCTGGGCCAGGTCGTCCCATGAAACCGTCGTGGCGCGCGCCTCGCGGTAAATCGCGCAAAGCGACGGATCTTCCGACATCTTGATGGTGCCGTCGTCGCCCATGAACGTCTCAAAGTAGCCGCCGCCCGAGCTGGTGGTCGTCTGCACCTGGTAGAACGCGCGCGCCACGCCCTGGGCCAGCGGATACTCGTAAATCACCATCACGTTGTCATACCAGTCGTGGCTCTTGTAGTAATCCAGTCCGCCGCTGGCGATCACCGACTTCGGCGTTACGCCCAGCCACCAGTTGAAAATGTCGATCTGGTGCGCGCCGAGATCAGACAACGGCCCACCGCCGAGTCCCTTGTACCAGCGCCAGTTGCGGAACTGGTGCATGTCTTTATAGCCGTATTTGGCAAGCATGCTGGCGGGCATCTCGTATTTCTTGGGCCAGCCGAAATCTTCCTTCACTGCCCGGTTCCATTGCGCCTGCGCCCCCGTCAGGCGGCCGCAGAATTGCGCCTCGTGCAGCAGTCGGTTCAGTGTGAAAAGGTAGCGCGGGTTGCTGCGCCGCTGGTGGCCGATCTGTAACAGCTTTCCGGTCTCGCGCATGGTCTGCACCATGGAGCGCGCGCCGTCGATCGTATTGCTCATCGTCTTTTCGCAATACACGTGCAGGCCGGCCTTCAGGCATGTGTTGGTCATGGGCGCGTGCCAGAAGTCAGGTGTAGCGATCAGCACCGCCTGCAGGTCTTTTTCCTTGGCCAGCAAATCCTCGTAATTCTCGTAGATGCGGACCTCATTACCGATTTTCTCCAGGTAGCGCGCGCCCTCGTTGCGGTGGTAATCCCATATATCGCACAGCGCCACAAGCTTGACGCCCTCGATATTCAGAAGGGATTCCAGCAATACCTTGCCCTCCTCGCCATAACCGATGAGGGCGATGTTGATAGTGTTCAGCGAAGAACTCTTGGCGCTTGCCGGTTTTTTCCCGGAGTTGGACTTGCAGGCGTCCAGCAACAGACCAGCGCCGGCGACCGCGGTTGCGGCGATGAACTCACGACGGTTGAGAAGAGAATCTACCATTTTTTCAGGACCGCAAATCGGTTGTGTTCGACAAGCAGAAATGCCGCTGCCACCAGGCCAATATGAATGCCAAGATAGGCCACGCCGGCATCTTGATCGATGAGAACCAGGCCTACGGTCAGCGCAATGTAAAGCGCCGCCTGGGCAAGCAGCGACAGACGAGTGCCCAGGCCGATCACGAGCATGATCCCGGTGAGAATAAACGCCGGGCCAAGCATGCGGTCGAAGGCCACCAATACGAACTTCGGAAACAGCGGCTCGTGGTAGAACTTGTCACTGAGCGCGGCGGGGATGCCTGCGTAATTGGCCAGCGCATAGGACTTGACGTTCACGTTGACCATCACGCCGCTCGCATCCGGCTGGCCGGTCGTGGGATCGATGAGCGGCACGGCCACGGTTCGATAGGCACTGAATTTCTCAATGCCCACAAATAGGGCGCGCACGCCGAGCCAAAGGCGCAAAATCAGAAAGGCAAAGGTAAAATCCCAACGGACTTTCTGGCCGTGATCCTGCATTCGTTCAGTCGAATCGGTCATGTCTCCTCGGTCGATGCCAAGGTTGAAGTGCAAAGTTAATCGAAAAAGACTGTGCTCCTAGCCGGTGAAAACAACGGATCCCGGCCGGGCCGTAGAGTAGTTCAGCTCATCTTCCAGGGCGCGCGATATTCGCGTGTCATCAGCTTGCTGGCTGCTTCATCGCCGATGATCTTCTCTTCCTTTGCGTCCCACCGGATCTTTCTTCCGGTAAGCATGGAGATCAGGCAAAGGTGCCCGGGGACGGCCGAGTTATGCCCGACTTCAACGGGCGTAACGGTCGCTTGGCGCGTTCTTATGCAATCCAGGAAGTTCTGCTGGTGATTGGAAGAGGTGTAGAGCTTCACCTTGCGCAGTTCTCTGGGCAGGTATTTGCCCTGCTTCCATGCGGGATTGGAGGCGTCCATTGCGCCACGATCCACCCATACCCAGCCCTCGGTGCCAATCCACTTCACGCCGCCCTTGATATCCGGGTAGCCGCCGGCGATGGTCATTGTGACGCCCTGCGGATACTTCAATTCAAACCGGTATTTCGGCGCGGTGTTCCAAACGGCGTTAGCTGGTGGCAGTTCGCCGTTGCCTTCCACCTCAGACGGGCCGGAGTTATCGAAATTCAGGCCCCAGTGCGCGATGTCGCAATGATGCCCGATCCAGTCCAGAAGCTCCCCGCCGCCCGTGTTGTAAGTCCAGCGCCAGGATTTATGGGAGCGCGCCCTGATGTAAGGCTCCATCTTCGATGGGCCAATCCAGGTGTTGTAATCCAACTCCGGCGGAGGGTCGGTGACCAGCAGGTCCCAGGCCTTGGTGTCGGGCACAACCCGCTCCAGGCTCGCAACGGTTATTCCCTGGGCAGCCAGCTTGGCCAGCGCCTCTTTCTGCACGCCATCGAAATCCGCGTTGCCGCCCGGCAGGCCGACTTCCACATGGGTCACCGTGCCGATGAGTCCGTTGCGCACGATCTCAGCAGCCTTATGAAAGGTCGGAACCGAGCGCTGCCATGAGCCCATCTGCCAGATGATGCTGTTCTGCTGAACTGCGCGAACAATGGATTGCTGTTCGGCGATGGTGTGCGCGAGGGGCTTCTCGGCGTAGATGTCTTTCTTGCGACGCGCGGCCTCGGTGGCCACGATCTCATGCCAATGATCGGGCACGGCAATCATCACGGCATCGATATCCTCGCGCGCCAGCAGCTCCCGGTAATCGTGGTAGCCTTTGCAATCCTCGTTCCCGTAGGCCTCGTTGATCATCTTCACCGCGGCCCGCAGGTGGTTGGCATCGATATCGCAAGCCGCGACAACCTGGCAGTCTTCCAAGGCCAGAAAGGACTGCGTATTTCCCACCCCCTGCCAGCCCATGCCGATCACCCCAATGTTGATGCGGTTGTTGGCTGAAGAGCCCGAGCTCTGCGCAGCAAAGGCGGGCAGCACGGCGGGCAGAATTGCTGCCGATCCGGCAGCCTTCAGGAAGTGACGCCGATTGAACAGAGGAAACCTCTGTGTGTTTTCAGAACGAGACTGTTGGGACATGATCCATTTAAATATCACTTTTCCCCGTGTGCTTGCAACCAAGGATAGATTCGGTCGAAAGATGCGGAAACAGCTGCACCTCAACGAGTGCGGGCACCACGCAGCAAGGAAATCTCTAAAGTCACCGGAACCGCAGTGCGGACACCGCGATTTCCCAACAAGAAGTAAGCCGATTTCGACCACCGACGAGAGCCGTGCCGGCAACCATTCCCACAAGGCTCTTGCAGCGATCAATGGCTAAACAATTTAAAGAATCCTGCGCTGCACATACAACAGCAGAGCCCGCAGGAATACTCCGAATCACCTTTCATTTTCATTCGCGCGAACAAGGGAAGTGAATGGTGCACGTACATCGATCTCCACTCATCGCACGTTGTCTCGCGCACATGAGCATAAATTTCCCTGTTAACGGAAATTTGTACGGAGAGAGGTTCTACAGACTGCGTCCACCGCCATACATCTTGCTATTGTTATGATTCTAATGATAGTCCCAAGACAGAGAAACACTTAGAAGAGATCTGCCCGGTCTGATTTGTCCATGCGGTACGCCAGATCAACTTCTGCGCGGCATTTTGTATTACCCCGCAAGAAAGAAAAAGCCTTTGGATAAATCACGGCTGCTCCTTCAGGAAACAAACTGTGCCCCGAGCCAACTGTAAAGCTCCTCTGGCGCTACTGGGCGTTCCGGACTCCATCCCAGGCTCTTTCCTGCGGGCAAAATCACATAGGCGGAATCTCGATATTCCGAGACGCATAGACAAATTGTATGTTCCTGTTCTGGATACCGGGAAGCAGCAAGCCAAACATAGCGGGCAAGGATGAGCGCATCAATTGCGCTGTTCTCCGGATCGTCCACATCGGGGAGCGAGCTGATTCTCTGCTGATTCTCAAAAACGGCAATGCTTGTAAACGGCTTGGGCTTACTTCGCATGCCAAAACGGGCAACAATCGTCCGGGGACGAGCGCGGCGAAGCACCTCGGCGGCCGCCCATTCGACGAAAGCGTTGGAGAAGATGACAGCGCCATTTCCGCTGAGAAACAAGTCTATGACAAATTTCCGCAGCCTGGGCTGGTTGGCAACTTCCAATGGCCAGAGGTCCCAGCCATTCCATGACTCGAGCCGTAGCTTCGAGATAACTTCATCGGTGGCTTGAATATCTTTGGGAGCTTTATTTAGCTCGGCAAGAAATTTATCGCGAAACGGTTTGAGAACCGAATAGCTCAAAGAAGAGACGGCAATTGGGGAGAGAGAAGAAAGCATACCGCTGAGTTTAGCCTCGGCGTCGATGAGCCACAGATCGGAGCTTTCCACGCTGCCTTGCTGCGCCGCCAAGGTCGCGATCCCGGAGAGATTTAGCTGGCCTTGCATCGCCAGTTCGCAGAATCTTCCTGAGTTACCCGAGATCTTGATCACATGCCCGCGAGGATCCCATAGTTTCCAGGCGGATAGCGGGTCGACGGGCAGGCTGCTGGGCAGAAAGAGCAGAATCAGGCGTGTGCGGTCAGCTTGAATCAGTGTGGAGTCGCGCGCGGCGGCGTTGATAGCCTCGAAGACTCTTTGCACCTCTCGGCGCCATGCGGCATAGTATTCTGACCGTGCAAGTTGGGATGCATTTTCGATCGTGTCAGAGGCCTCAGAGAAATTCCAGTGCTTGACGCCCATCTTCAATTCGAGTGCCTGTAGCGGCGCAGTGAGTGCATCCAGGGCAGAGGGACTAAGTGTCGCTGTGCCCTTCATGAAGTTCGAGAAGCGATTCTGCTCGAACGGGAAGAGGGTTTCCCATTGGCTTAATTGCTGATTCAATGCAGGCCGCAGCGTCACTGGTAATCGCTCGATTAATCGGCGATAAGCATCCGTGCTTGGTGCTTCTTTCCGCGCTATGCCAGGCCATTCAGTCATCGTGGCTCCAAATCATGCAGATAGTCCGGGCAGAGGCTTCCCAGGAAGATCCAGGTCCTTGATCCCAAACAGGCCCGCAATAGTTGGACAAAGGTCGATGTGTTGGACGGGTCGCTCCACCACATCGGTGGACCGCGCGGCTTCTCCCAGGCACATCATCCATGTCAGGCTAGTGGAATCGTCGATCGACCTATGATTGAAGAAGCCATTGGTGCTCGAACCGTCAAAGTCCCGCCCGAATTCGGGAAGAACAAACAAAGTGGTCTTGCCACGGTACGAGGGCTGCGATTTGACCAGATTCCAGAGTTCATAAACCAGGCGATCCATTGTTCGGATGCCGGCTAGATGCATGGAATACGAACCAAAGTGCGCAACTTCAACATCGGAAAATGTAATTACGAGTAGAGAGGGTGCGAAGCGCCGCATTACTTCCTCGCTGACAAGAAAAGTAAATTCATCTCCCGTGATGGGCACATTCGTACGAACCAAACCTTCGATGGCTTGCTGCATCGAGTCTTGCATGCGAAGGTCAAGGAACGAAGTTTCTCCTGAGACAGACCAGCCCAGGCCCTCATAGTTATCGGCATGCTGCAGGATGGCCTCAAGTTCGGCCTGCATAGCGGCCCGATCCGCGCTATGCTCAGCGTGTCCCTGTTCGGCTGCACGAATCACTGCATTGATCAGCAACTGCTTGGGGAAAACCACGTTCCCGCCATAGCGGGGACCAAAGTCTCGAATCGAGCTGGCGCCTATTCGGCTGGTGAGCGCTTTATTACTTGAGATCAACCAGGCATTGTCCTGGGAAAGTTCCATGCGCTTGCGCAGATACTCAAAGAAAGTCGGATTCACCGGCGGTGTCTTCCCCCAGTCGTCCAACCTTTGCCAATTCCCGGTAAGAATGCTGGAAATTGTGTTGTAGTGCGATGTCGCGCCAGCATTGCGAATGAAGGGATAAAACACGCTCTGGGGCAGCAGTTCGCGGTAAAGATGGGGAATGTTTCCAAGGCCCGTATCTGAAAAGCTCTCAGCTCGACGTATTCCGCCGCATGCCAGGACGATGACCTTCCGTTCGTTCTTCCCCGAGGTACTGGGGGACTCGTCGGCAAAGGCGCATCTGTGCAGACTGGCCCACCGGTCCACCAGCAGGATTGCAGCCGCTTTCAGCAGACTCCTTCGAGATGCATCCATCGCACACCATGGCTTACCGGGACAACTCACAAACTCCGCGCGGAGCGGGAATCCGTCCGCAAACAGATACTAATCCACAATAGCCTCTAAAACAATGTCTCCCGCAGGCGCTTTCACGCCTGCGGGAGCCTTGCCGTTCAAGTGCAAGGCGCGCCCTCGCGCCTTGCAGGTTATCTACCGTTCTAGAACACGTACTTTCCGGAAAGCTGGAAGAAGCGGGCATCCGGCGTGTGGAGCTGGAACGGCTGAGCATTGGTGATGTTACCGGCGCTCGAACTAAGGTTGGTGGTGCCTGGCTGGCCCCAGGACGGGGTATTGAAAAGGTTAAAGGCGTCCGCACGGAACTGGACGTACTGCTCGCGCCAGGTTTTAAAGCTTTTGAACATGGACATGTTGACACGCTCAAATCCCGGTCCATAGATCTGGTTTGACTTTGAACCGGCATACTGAATGGCGCTGGCAAGGTCGGTCAATAATGTACCAATCGGGATGTTGGTTCCCGGCGTCGGGTCGATGAACGCGCAAGGGTTATACCAGTTCGTCTTGTTTTTCACGGTAGCTGGGCAGGAAGTAGAGTCGAGGTTCGCCGCAGGAACAGAGCCACCGCCCTTGAACGGATTGCCAACCTTGATTGCATTCAACTGGTTAAAACCGTTGGCGCCTTCGAAATTGCCGCCGCCAGTAGTAACGGTAAACGGGATGCCTGTTTGCGCTTGCCATGTCAGACTCGACGACCAGCCGCCCACGAGGTAGTCCAGCGCACCGCCTTGACGCATATATTTCCGGCCTTTGCCGAACGGCAAATCATACAAACCGTTCACCGTGATGCGGTGACGGGTGTCGTAATTGGCGTTCGTGTACTCAGCTTTGAGTGGGATGAGGTTTGTATTCCGATAAGCCGGGCCACCCCCGATACCGGGATTGCCAGCGTCGTCCAGGGCATGTGACCAGGTATACGAGGCCAGGAAGCTCAATCCGTCAGAGTAGCGCTTTTCGAGTTTTGCCTGCAGTCCGTTATACATCGATTCGCCTATCCACTGCTCGGCGCTAGCCGATAGAGATATGACTGGGAATGCTTGGGTACTCAACTCGCCAGGATTGGTCACAGCAAGAGAACCGACCGGGTCGGTGCCAGCAAACGTGTGCTTGGCATTATTTCCGACGTACGCAACAGTTGCGACCATGTCTTTGGTTATTTCGCGCTCAACCGTCAGGTTGTAGCTTTGAGTATATGGAGTCTTGATGTTGGTATCAGACATCGCGACGCCACTTGAACCGCCATAAGCAGCTATGCCGCCATTATCAAAAAATCCCGCTCCCCCAGTCTCGATGGTTGAAGCGTACGCAAGAGGGGTAAGACCAGGCGGCGTATTATACAAAGGCGTACCTGGCGATTGCGGTGCGCCGGGAACCCCATAATTGTAATCCGGGGTAGCGTTGGATGGGCATCCGCTATTGATGTTGAAGGCTCCGCCCTCGGTGTTTGGATCGCAGGCGCCATACTGCCTCAGGTACTGATTGTTAACAACTACCGTATACGAGAACGGATAGTTTGTTTCCAGCTCGGCGCCTCCAGGAGCTTCAATAGCTCCGTAGAATAAGCCGTAGGCTGCGCGCACTACCGTCTTTGGATTGACCTGATAGGCAAGCCCAATGCGCGGACCAAAGTTATAATGCTGAACGCCTACCAAAGAGTGGGGGTTGGCGTCGGTGTATTCAATGTTAACGTTGTTTGACTGCAGCGAACTCACAAAAGTAGACGAAAGAGTGGCAGAGTTCGCGACCTGGGCAGGCAATATATAGTGGCCCACGCCGACTGCGTCAGACCCGCCTGTACCTTGGCCCTCTGCGGTTACACTTTGCGAATCAATGACAAAGTTGGCCAGATTGCCCGGCTTGCTGCTGTCCGGCTGAATATAGTCGTACCGCAGGCCCAGGTTCACGGTCAGCTTGGAGTTGTATCTCCAGTCATCCTGAAAGTACGCGGCACGGTAATTACGATAGTACTCAGTATCCCAACCCGGAGACATCTTAATATTCCCCAGGTTGTCGGTCAACATGTCGGCCGCACCGAATCCGGTATCACCGATACCAGCGCTATTCGGACCGGAGCCGTAATCTTTGCCGGTATATGCGCCGTTGAAGTTGTATCCGTTACGCGGATACGTGGACTGGGCAAAGGAGGTGCGGATACTCTCAAGCTGTACGCCGAGCTTGAAGGAATGGCTCCCATGGATCTTGGTAATGTTGTCGAGAATCTGGTAAATGTTCTGGCGCTCGACGGACGGAGTGTCATGGCTTGAACCGGCTCCAGTGAAGCCAGCAATGCGCATCGCCGGGAGGCCCCCATTCGGACCGGCAAAACCGGTAAAAGGCACGCCGCCCATTCCAGGAATCAACTGGTCCGCCGGGACATTGCCGTTCAACTGAGAGTACTCGAATAGACCCCAGTTATATCCGAAGCGAAATTCATTGACGAGATTGGGAGAGAAAAGGTGGGTTTCGCTGCCCATGAAGTTCTGCGCTAGGTTAAAAACGGTGCCGTCCGTTCCAAAGCCGCCGCCATCGAGAATGTTCCCGAGCGGAGGTGCATAGTGGGTTTGCTCGTGCGTGTAGCTATAGCGCGCGTAGCTCTGATCCTTGGCGCTGACGTTCCAGTCCAGGCGCTGATCCCACTGCCAGGTGTCGTCATGGATGGGCACATTTACGTTGTAATTGCTATACGATTGCCCACTGTCCGGAGTACCCAAATTGGCTGATGTCCAACCACCCGCGTTCGGTAGGGGGTAAGCATTCATAACTTCCAGTGCAACGGTATCCATCATACCGCCGATGCTTGGATCTCCTGGGGAAAGAACGTTTGTGGTGGGCACGCCATTTCCCACGCCCGGGGTGGATTGTGTGGAATCCCAGGCGAGATCCGCACATCCATTGCCGACGTATCCGTTGGCGGTGCTGTAGACGCATGGGCCGCCCGGGTTCGCTACGACTCCGCCGGTTTGGGTCAAGGGAACCTGACCACCAGTATTCGGCGCAAAGATACCGATGGGCTGGCCGGCCGAATTGTGGTTTGAATCGAAGAGCTCTGAAAAGTCTCCTTTGCGCATGCTGGGCGTGGGTACGGTGTAAGACCCACCACCTAGGTTAGGTTGGGCAAATGCGATACGATTTGCCTCCGCATCTCCGAAATAGAAGAGCTTGTTCTTCCAGATGGGTCCACCGAGCGTGGCTCCGAACTGGTTCTCATGGTACGCGGGAACAGTGATCGCGGTGCCGGCGGCATTAGGCGCACCGTCCCAATCTGCCGCATCAAAAGCGTTATTGCGGACGTACTCCCACAGGTCTCCGTGGATCTGGTTGGTGCCCGACTTGATGCTGGCGCTGAGCACGGCTCCAGCCGAGTGTCCGAACTCGGCACTGTAGTTGGAGGTGTCGATCTTGAATTCAGCCAGCGCGTCCGGTGGAGGCCGCACATTGTAGCTGGCCCCGTTTTGGAAGTCGTCGACGTTCACATTGTTGTCGACACCGTCCAGGATGAAGTTGTTCTGGGTCGTGCGCTGGCCATTGGCTGAGAAGTCACCCGTAAGGCCGCCGCGCGCGCCTCCCGCCGATAAGCCGGGAGCGACGCCGGCCGTCAACTGCGCGATATAGACCCAGTTGCGCCCGTTGAGCGGTGTGGCGTTGATAGTGTCAGTGTCCATAACCTGACCCACAGTGGACGACTCATTCTCCAGCAGGGGGGGAGCAGAGGTCACCGTCACGGTCTCCTTTGCGCCGCCGGGTTTCAAGCCGATGGGAATATTCAACCGGTCCTGAATATCCACGTGCACATTCTCCTGGGTCGTCGTTTCAAACCCGGGAGCCGTGGCGCTCACTGTGTAATTGCCGATCTTGATCGGAGAGAAACCATATTCTCCTTTCGTGTCCGAAATGGTCTGCAATACGAAACCTGTGTCCGTATTGGTGAGTGTTACTTGGGCGCGCGGGATGACAGCGCCAGTGGGATCTTTCACGACACCGGTGATAGCTCCCTGGTCAACCTGGGCTAATGCCTTGCGTCCTGAAAAGACGCAGCAAAAGCCAAGGACGAACAAGACAACGCACATAATGCGCCACTTCGTCTGCCACAATTGACTGCTTCCCATTTTTTCCAATCCTCTCTTGCGGTTTATTTCCGCACTTTTCACGACTTCCATCCGATCGCTTTCGCTCTCCATTTCAGAGATGATTACGGACCATAGCATATGTAATGAATAAAAGGCAATAAAAAAGTACAAAAAATAAAAAAACAAAGAATATGCACAGCCCTCTGGTAAATAAGGGGTTGCAGTCTGCATCTCCGGTTCTGCGAGTCTCACCTCCGTTCACTGCCTTGACGAGCTTATCCGCCTCCGCAGTCTTGGCCCTCCCCTGCACCTTTTTAGAGCGCCTGCGCCCCTCCGGAGCCGGATGAGATTTCCGGGCACGTCGTAGTGCACCAACTCCAGAGAAAACAAGGGGCTGCTGCGTGATCGCGCTCGCGGTTGTGCCAGCCAAAGAGCCGTAGCAGAAGGCGCGTGCAGTGTCGATGAACCAAAGCGTTTGGAGAACTGGGCCCGGTTCTTGAGTGCTTTAAACCGGCTCTCCGCGTCCGGATTTTCATCCGAGTCATGAGTGTCCGGCTGGGAGTTTTCGTGCTGGAGACGGATGTCGTGGATCCGAAAGCGTCGGTGGCAGCTTTGACACCGGCTTCCTGCGTGAAACCCCGGCTCGGCGACCTGCTCCGCAAGGGGAACCGCGCAGCAGCTCGTTCCGTTACGCGGCTGGGAGGCGCAAAGATGCCTCGCGGCATCTCATACCGCGAACGCCTTTTCCACGGCGAGGAAACGCGAACCTAACCCCTTAAGCCTGAATGACTTCAACGCCACGCGCTCGCAACGCCTTGACGAAGTCCTCCGGAGCTTTGGTGTCGGTAATCAACCGGTGGATTTGGTCGATCGAGCCGATACGGGATACGCTGCGCCGGCCGAGTTTGCTGAAATCGGCCACTACGGTGGTCTCCTTGGCTGCTTTCACCATCATCCCGTTCAGTTGGGCCTCCAGTACGTCCGGCGTGGTTGGACCGTCTTCCAGGTCGAATCCGTCCACAGCCAGGAAGAGCCGATCGGCATGCAGGTCCTTCAGCATCGCCACGGCCGGCGGTCCGACAAACGAAAGCGATACGGGGCGTAGAACGCCGCCAATGCCAATGACGGAGATCCCGGGCGCATCCACCAATTCCGACACCACGTTCATGGCGTTCGAGATAACGGTGACCCCGTGGATCGTGCTGGCTTTCAGTTGCCGTGCAATCTCTGCGGTTGTGGTGCCGGAGTCGAGAATAATCACCTCGCCCGGCTGGATCAGGTTGGCAGCCGCCCGGCCAATCAGAGTCTTCTCCGCCCTATGCACAGACGCCTTGAGGCGAAGCGGGTAGTCACGAGTGGCTTCCAATTGCCGCACTGCGCCGCCATGCGATCGCACTACAGCACCGGTAGCGCCCAGGGCGTCCAAGTCCGAGCGAACCGTGACCGCCGAAATCGAAAACCGCTCCACCAGGTCTCGAACGGTGATTTGCCCTTGCTGTTCCAACAAATCCAGAATCTTCCGGCGGCGCTGCTCGGCAAGCAGCGGATTTTCGCTATTGGCACGTCGCATCCCGTAAGTTTAAGGATATGCAAATGCTTAGTCAACTGTTCTTAGCGGAAAGTGCTTCTCTGCGCTTGTGCTTGCTTTCCTTACCAAAGGATATTGGCCTAGGATCGAAGGGGATGGGGAAAATCAGCGGTTTGCCTGCATTTGAGGAAAAGATCGGTCACCGTGGATGCCCTCGACGAGATCAAGAGGCGCGTTCGTAGATGTCCCCATATCCAGCACTGACGGAGCCGCGTTCCAGTGATCCTGAGTCGATATTCGCAAACCTTGCGATTGCCTGCTTCGAATCGCCCGCAATAGGTGTCACCGCAGTAAAGAGATTCAATTTCATTCAGTTAAAATCACCTGCATTCTCGTTTTTCGACGATTTTGTTTTCTAGCAATATTTCCTTTACTTTGGTAATATTATGCTTTACTATCGTTTGTTCTTTGTATCGGGAGGGGATTTTGAGCGAGTTCGTCTTTTCAGAAAGCGCGTGTGATCAGTCTTGGCTTGCCGCAATCGCCCGGGATCGGACCGAAGCGGCCGCATTGCTTGGCCGGACAGAAGAAGAACAGCTTAAGTCCGGATATTTCAATACTTTGCATGAAATTCTGCAGCAGCCCGCGACGTGGCTGCGAACCGCCCGCGAGGTTGCGTCAGGGGCCGAAGAACTGCTGCAAACGCTTGAAGGTGTAAAAACACTGGTTCTCACAGGTTCTGGCAGTTCAGAGTATGCAGGGGAGTGCGTTCGTCTTCCTTTAATGACTAGTTTGTCGATTCCAGCCCAGACCCTCGGCGGCGGCATGTTGTTGACGCATGGCGGCGATGCCATTGCGCCCTTGCGCCCGGGCCTGATGGTCTCACTGGGCCGGTCAGGAGATAGCCCGGAGAGTGTGGGCGCCATTTCAGTCATATTGGAGACGGAACCTGAAATCCGGCACCTGGTCATCACCTGCAACGCGGAAGGCGGATTGGCGACGACCTATCGCGACGATCCCCGCGTGAAAGTCGTATTGTTGGCCGAAGAGACCAATGACCGCAGCCTGGTGATGACCAGCAGCTTCACAAATATGGTGCTTGCCGCGGCATTCCTGGGCATGTTAAGAACGCCCGACAAGTACCTGGCCCTTGTGCAGGGTCTCAGCCAGAAGGCAGAAGAACTGCTGTATGCGCATTTTGACACTCTGGCCGGTTTGGCACGTCGCGACTTTGCTCGGGTGGTGTTCCTCGCCAGCGGAGCTCGACTGGGTGCTGCTCGAGAGTCGGCCTTGAAGATGCTGGAAATGACTGCCGGGAAGGTGTGCACCACGAGTGAGACCTACCTTGGCTTGCGTCACGGCCCAATGAGCGCCGTTCATCCGGATACATTGGTTGTCTGTTTTCTTTCTTCCGATCCATTGGTACGCGCATATGAGTGCGATTTGATTCGTGAATTGAATGACAAGCAGCTTGGAATGGCGAAGCTTATCTTCGGCGAGAACATTCCGTCGGATCTGGTCCGAAGCGAAGATGTAATGATCGATTGCAACGGTCTGGCAGATCTGGGTGACAGGAATATGCCTGTTCTCGACGTGATTTTAGGGCAGGTGCTCGCATTCTTTCGTTGTCTCAAGGAAGGGTTGGAGCCGGATTCGCCCTCCAGCGATGGAGTCATCAACCGGGTCGTACAGGAGTTCAAGCTGCACCGAGCGGAAAACTAAGGAACGTCGGGTATCGTCTCTTCTTTGAGGCGGTGCGGTGTACTGCGCAAATTCGAGTCACCATTGAAAACAGCTCAAGGATTGAAGCTGCGCCAGCCGTGGCTAGAGCGCTATCCATTGGAGATCATGCATGAGCAACGATTCAAACGCTTCCCCGATCGAAACGCGGGGCACATGGAAGCCGCTTGACCTCTCCGAGTTCGAGCCGCAGAGCATGCTTGAGGTCAAGCAAACTCCGGTGGAGCGTTCCAGATATCCGGTCATTGATCTTCATACTCACATTTCGTTTTCGGCAACGGTTGTAAACGGCGTGCATCTGGCCGCGGAGAGGCAATATTTCGCAACTCCCGAAGAGTTGTTACCGGTTATGGACCGCAAAAATATCCGCATGCTCAACAACCTGACGGCAGGCTTTGGAAGCGGGCTTGACGATGCGATCGCTCGGTACGACAAAGTATATCCAGAAAGGTTCTGCGCGTTTACCGAGCCGTGGTACAGCCGATTTCTGGAACCCGGCTATCCTGGATTCCAGGCTGGCGCCATCGAGCAGGCCAAACGTTCGGGTGCGAAGGGCTTGAAGGTCCTCAAAACGTTGGGTCTGTACTTGCGCGAAGGGATTACTACCGGCGATTTGGTCAAAATCGATGATCCTCGCTTCGATCCGATGTGGGAAGCCTGCGCAAACCTGCACATACCTGTAGCGATTCATGTTTCCGATCCAGTGGCGTTTTTCAGGCCGACAGACCGCTTCAACGAACGCTACGAAGAACTGAACAACCACCCCGACTGGTCCTTTCATGGCCAGGGTTTCCCGTCGAACGCGGATTTGCTCGCAGCGCGCGACCGGGTTTTTGCGCGGCATCCGCAGACACAATTCATCGCCTTGCATGTGGGCAATTTTTCTGAAAACCTGGCCCATGTCTCAAGCAGTCTCGATCGCTTCCCGAATATGACCGTGGACATTGCCGCGCGTGTCGGCGAGCTTGGACGCCAGCCGCGCGCGGCGCGGACATTTTTTGAAAAGTATCAGGACCGGATCCTCTTCGGGACCGATGCGATTCCGCATGGAGACGAGTATCCGCAGCAACTTTTCTGCGACCGTCTCTACGAGATTTACTATCGCTTTCTTGAGACCGACGATGAATACTTCGACTATGCTCCGGCCAAGGTTCCGCCTCAGGGACGATGGGAGATCTCTGGAATCAAACTGCCGGATCCCATTCTGAAGAAGGTCTACTACGAGAATGCCGCGCGCTTGCTGAACATTTCTCTGTAGTTTGCGCATTTCCAGATCATGCGGTGGAATGGCCCATGAAGTCAGTTCCGGGTTGCTGCACGCGTCGTTCCCGGTCTGAACACCTGGCTTTACGCAATGCGAATTCCCTGCTCTGTCTCTAATCCAAATCCTCCGGTTTCCGGAAGAACATTCCGTGCAAACTTGCCTTCGCGGCCAAGGCCCTCCAGCCGCCGAGAATGACTCGCCTTGAAGGGTCCTGGCAGCGATACCTTTCATCTCCCAAAGAAATTTGGACTGTACACGTTGGCAAGAAATAAGCAGCAACATGGCCTTGAATCCAAAGTCTTACTTCGCCCCTGTATACCGAACCTTCTCGGCTGGGTTGTAAGCCGTCGGCACCATCCCCGCGATAGAGACGCCGAGCGTCTTCTGCGTCGTGCGTCCGTTCAGTCCCGTAGCCGTCACCGTAACCGTATATTGTCCGGCCTGTGTGTACGCGTGAGAAATGTCCGCACCATCCGCGCTCACGCCGTCGCCAAATTCCCAGTGATACCCCAGCACCGGCGCATCGGCATTGCCTGCGCCGGCATGGAACTCCACAAGAGCACCAGCCTGCTCAACAGCCGGAGCATGCGCCTCAAAACCAGGAGCCGTTTCGGGGACAGATGTGTCGGTCAGTTTCAACATGCGAACGGAATGCGGCGGCAGAGCCATCGTGAGCGCGCCGCTTTCAATCGGCACTGTACCGCCCCGCAACACATCGGTAGCCGTGTAGGAGCCGCTCGCCTTCAGACCCAGATCGGCTAGTCCGAGCGTGTGGCTGCGCGCTTCCTCGGTCCAGTTGAAGACGGTAAGAATCTGCTGCCGCGAGTCTTCTTTCAGCAGGAAAACACTCGGCATCTTGTCCTCCGTCCGGTAAGTCATCAAGTCGAGCGGCAAGGAAGCGCGGCTTAACCGCGCTATGTCGAGCAGGTCAGGATTTTTCACCAAAGCAAGACGTTCCGGCGAAGCGCCCAACGCGGGCAGGTCATCTCCTATCTCGAACATGCCGCCCGAGACGGCCGAGAGTGCGATCGATGCCTCCGCCTCCTCCAGCGTCAGCGGCGCCTTGTTACCGTGCCAAATCCGGTCCCCGATCACCTGCTTTGAAACGGTAAACGCATCCGGATCGGAGATGTAGAAGTTGCGGTGCATATAGTAGCGCGCTGCCACGCCCGCCGCGGCGTCGTGTGTAGATCCAAACGTGTGTCCGGTATCCTGCGAGATGCGGCCCGTATTCACAATCCCCACTGGCGTGAGCATGAAGCTGCCATCTTTGTCCAGCACCACGCCGTCCCCCACCGTTGATCGAATGATCTCCAGGCCCATCCTCAGTGCCTCAAGCGCCGTCGTATTCGGACGATAGTGAACCCCCTCCACCCCCGAGGTATCCATAAAGTCCATCTTGATAAAGCGCGTGCCCCAGTCGTTCACCAGCGTGCGATAGGTATACCGCAAGTACTCCTGCGCCCCGGGATGTGTCGTATCCAGCGCATACAGCTCTTCTTTCTCGCCGACCCTGCCGATGTGAATCGGTTCCCCGGCCAGATTATGCACCAGCCACTCTTTATGGTGCTCATAGACCCACGAACGATCCGACACCTCAAACGGCGCCACCCACAGTCCAAACGTGAGTCCTTGATTCTCCGCCTCGTGGGCCACATGTCCCACACCCCTGGGAAACGCCTTTCCATCCGGAGTGGCGTACTCTCCGCGCGCATACTGGTACCCCTCATCCACAAAGCAGTATCGAAACCCGAGCGGCTCCATATTCTGTGCCAGCCATGCGGCATTGGTGAGTACCGCATTCTCTGTTACGCCATAGTAGTAAGCCGTCCAGCTCCACCAGCCCATCGGGGTCGGCGTAGAAACAGGCGATTTGTGAAGAATGCGAATGGCGCGCCCGTAGTTCTCGAGCTGTGCATGATAATCGGGCCCAATGGCGAACATCAGTCGCTCCGAGCCAATGCTCATTCCAGCAGGCGCCTGCAGACGCAGTGGAACATTATTTGCAGGTGGGTACTCCTTATTCTGGTCTTGCAATGCCTCGTTGGTTCCTGCATCCGCAACATCGTACGAAAGCAAATGCGCATCCGGCCCTACAGTGCTGACCAAGTGAAAGGCTGTAAGAAAGCGGTCCGCGGAAAGCGCTCCCAGAAAGAGACTCTGCCCGCTCTTACGGTTGTAAATAAGTTGGCTTCCGAACCCCAGGTGAACGCCATTTTCCGGCTCGCCGAGATCCATCAGCTGCACCGGATTCTCGCTGAAATTGTCAGAAAGAACACGATCCGTCGAGGCAGGCCCGTTCAATTGCAACACAGCGCCCGCGTTGCTCTTCACCAATCGAATGGAATGCACCTCGATCGAGTTTCCGGTCGTGTTGCTCACGCTCACCCGGATGTCTCCCCAGGGCTGGTTCGCATACACGCGAAACTCGCAGACCAGGTCGGGCGTACCGGGCAACCCGGTATGGGTCACCGTCAGTAGATGGCCCGATCCCAATTCATCGTTGAACGGGGCGATCGTTCTCTTATGCCGCGGATAGAGTGAGGATCGAAGTGTTCCTGCGGCCGTATCGACTTCTACCTCTGAGCGCAGGACATCTCCGGGAATCGTCGTTGACCGCAATACGTAGAAGCCGTCGTCGAAGACCTCGATGGTGAGATCTCCGCCGCGAATCAAGTCAGGCACAGAAGCTACGGACTGCCCGTGCGCTCCGTTCGCAGGCCAAGCCGGCAGCAACGCAAGCGCAAGCGGCAATACAACGATCAAACGCGTCCATTTCATCACAGATGTCCTCCTGGATAACTGAAATCCACAGTTTAAACGCCTGAAACCTGAATAGGATTGCTTTTACTCTTTTGCATGGCCCATGCTACCAGCAGTCCAACACCCATCCATACAAAGCCCAGAATCTGAGCGCTGCGGCTTAGATTCCACCAGATAAATGCACAAACTACAATTCCCGCGGCGGGAACCAGGAACGGCAATGCGACCTTTTCCGTTGAGCGGAATTTATAGTGCACAAGCGCAGCCGCGTTCACCCCGATAAATGCGATAAAGGCTCCAAAGTTGACTAATTCCGCTCCCTGCCCATAAGTCAGAAAGAGGGCCCCTGTCAGCGCAATCGCGCCAACGATGAGGACGTTGTTGCGTGGGACCTGATGCCGCGGATCGATGGCGCCGAAAATCTTCGCCGGAAGCGAATTGCTTCTGCCCATGCCGTACATCAGCCTGGAGGCGCCAAACTGCGCGGCAATCGCCGATCCCAAATTTGCCACCAGGAGCGTTGCGTTCAGGAGTTGAAACAGGAAGCGCCCACCTACCCGCGATGCAACATGCACGAATGCTGTATCCTCCATGCTTGCGGGAAATGGTTGACGGGCGGGCCACGCCAACTGCGCTACATAGGTTTCAGCCATTGACAGCACTCCAATGATCAGGCAAGTGAAAACAGTTGCAATCAGAATATTCCTGCGAGGATTTTCAACCTCTTCCGCCATCGTCGAAATGCCGTCGAACCCAATGTAAGTAAGAACCGCGACGGAAGTGCCATGAAAAACCGAGGATGCGGAGAAAGTCGACGGATCATAGAAGGGATGGATCAGATCGGCTCCCGAAGGATGAACCACGGTCAGAATGTAGCGAACGCCTTCACCGAGAAACAGAATCACGACCAGTCCCATCGCGCCGGAAAGAATTGCATTCACCCGGCTGGAAGTCTGAATGCCGCGCGTGTTGAGAAAGGTCGAGAAGAGTGCGAATGCGATGACCCAGAAGAAGTAGGGGACATTGGGATCAATATTGCGCGCGGCCTGGCTGCACCAGATAACGCAGATGACGGGATTGAGGATGTAGTCCATGAGCATGGCCCATCCAACAATGTAGCCGAGCTTGGGGTTCAGTTCCTCTGACACATAACTGAATGCTGAACCCGCGCGAGGATAAACCCTGGCCATTCGTCCATAGCTGACCGCTGTGAGCAGCATCGCAAACATCGCAATGAGAATGGTCAGAGGGACATGCCCGTGAGCAATATTGCTGACCACGCCGTAAATGCCCATCGGAGCGGTGGGCTGGACGATGATGATCCCATACAGAATGAGGTGCCAGAGTTTCAAAGAACGCCGCAAGTGCGGGGCTTCAGGAGAGCTCAATTGGTTTTCTCCGACATCTCTTGCTGATGTATTTTTTGTTGTACTTTCCTTTCTACACTAAACGCTTCGCAAGCGAAAGCTAAATTGCTGCCTGCAACGGAATATTTTGAGAGGTCCGGCGCCCATCACATGGATTCGCGCCGATGCTCGTACGCATTTTCCCGCGCGCAGTCGGGGGATGAGCTCTGCTTTTGCATGGAATTACTTCCCGCCCGCGCACAATGTACATAGGTCCGAGTGGGCAAAGAAGTCCGACAACAACACCCCCCCCTCCCCCCCCCGGAAAAACTGTGACGCTGTGAAACTGTGAACTTCATCGCATTTCGATGTTGGTATCGGTGTCTATCCGGGCGCACGAATCCCGGGACGCCATAAACGGTATTGTGTATTCCTTCAGCGCGTTCGGGAGGAATCAACTTACCCTGCCTTCGCAAGACGTCTCCCTTGGCAGCGCGGTTCAGAATGAGCAAAGCAGACAGAGAGGATGGTGGTGAAACGTGCTCAATACACGCTCAAGTTCAACCGAAGCGGCTCGATTTGTCGAATCGCTGGTCCGTCGCGATAGCGGCACAAACGTTGCCAATCGTTGAGCAGGCGCCGTCTTACGTTGCTCCGGATCTTCCCTGACTGGCGCGTATTACAGGCTGATCCACGATTGCTTCCGTCTCTGGGTTCCAGTAGAGTCTCTTGCCGCTCCAGTACGATTGTGCAGCCATAATTACAACAATGGAGGCTGAAAATCCGTGATCCACGTTGGCATTCGGCTGGTTTCGTGAGCGCATGGCATTCAGCCAATTCATGACATGAACCACGCTGTCGTCGTCCGGGCCGTTCGAGTCTGGAGGTGGGGCGCCTGGAACCTTTACAATTTCTTCCCGGTCTATCGCCGGACTCGCAATGGGAACGCTTTTCGTTTCCACAGATCCCAACCACTCATCTCTGCCCCCTTCTTTACTGACCGTAAAGAGTGAAGCGCCTTCTCCGCCATAATTCGCGACCGTGCCATCGCGACCCTGAATCCTTGAGAAGCTTCGAAAGCTGTTCCCGAACACTGTTTTGTAGGTATAAAGAAAGCCCTTGGGATAAGTCACCGCTGCCACGCAGGTATCAGGATTTTCTCGCCCGTCTTTCCACGCATAGATTCCACCGTTTGCCACAACACTCTCGGGATATGCTTCATCCGTCCAGAGATGCACCAGGTCGCAACCATGACTCATCCACTGATCGAAGATTCCTGACGAAAAGTCTTTATAGAGACGAAATTCCAGATATACGTGAGGATCGAATGGGCGGTAAGGCTTGCCGAGCAGCCACCGATCCCAGTCCGTGTCCTCTTCGCGAAGCTTCGATCTGCTCTCAAAGAGCCACTTCTTCCATTCCAAGTGGCGATCCTGTTCCCTCTCTGCGGAGTTCCCGGTGTCCATGTCGACAAATCGCCACCGCTCTTCGTTCACATTCCATTCCTGTTCGATATGGACGATATCGCCGATACGGCCGGACCGAATGATATCGCGAACCGCTAACTGGTAGGGCTCGCTGCGGTGCTGTGATCCGATTTGAACAACCTGTCTGGAAGCCTTCACCGTATCGCGAGTCTCTTTGGCTTCGGAGAGAACATTGGCAAACGGCTTCTCCACATAACAGTCTTTGCCCGCCAAGACAACTTCTGCGCAAAGCTTGGCGTGCTGAAAGTCGCCCGTGGCGATCATCACGCCATCGATATCCTTACGAGCGAGCATCTCCTCGGAGTATTTATAGGATTGTGGATCCAGATTGAAAGCTTCTTTCACCTGCGCCGCACGCCGTTCCCGGGCCAAACTCCAAATGTCGCAGACCGCGACTGTTTCAACTGGCATGTGCCTGGAAGCCAACTGGACCATGTGCACGTGGCCATGACTTCGCGCTCCACATCCGAGTTGAGCCAGCCGGATACGATCATTGGAACCCAACACCCGTCCGTAGGAACGTGCGTCCATTCCCGCTGCGAGCATTGTGCCCGCGGCCTGTTTCATGAACGTTCGACGGTCGGTATCACTTCTCGAACTGTCGGTCATGATTCACCCGTTTCCTGCCCCGGCAGGTATTTCACGCCATTTCCTTGTGCCAAGGAAAACAACATGCTTATTGCTGGGCCGCAAGTCCATCCAATTCCGCTGCGGAGTCAGCGTCAAGATATAGAGTCACATCCGGGTGAGTGCGCAAGATGGTCGCAGGACACTCCGTCGACAGTGGCTCTTCAAGTGTGCGCCGTACAATTTTCGTCTTGCGGCTTCCCGGCACCGACACAATTAACTTTGGCACACGAAACAAAGTCGGGATGGTAAGCGTAATAGCATATTCCGCAACGTCCTCCATGGATGCAAACCAACCTTCAGCCACTTGCTGCTGTCGACATACAGCGTCCAACCGCACTATCTTCGCATCCAACGGATCTGTGAAGTCCGCTATGTAGGGATCGTTGAAGGCCAGGTGGCCGTTTTCTCCAATGCCGAGCAAGCATAATTGCGGATCGGCGGAGCGCAGCTTTTGTGCGTAGTCCCGGCAAGTCTGTTCAGGATCTGGCGCGCTTCCGTCAATCTCAAAGAATTCTTTCATCCGTACCTTTTGCGTCAATCTCTCGCGCAAATAGTGACGGAACGAGGCAGGGTGATCCGCGGACAAACCGACATACTCATCCATGTGAAAGCCGAGAACCCGATTCCAGGGCAGACCTTCGATGCCGGTAAGCGCGTCAAGAGTATCCAGTTGCGACGATCCTGTGGCAAAAATCACTGCCATCGCTCCGCGCGTCTTTCTCAATTCCATCAATGCTCTTCCCGCGGCCTGTGCTGCGGCAATCCCTGCAACTTTACTGCTAGGATGAACCTCTACCTTCATACTCCCGACTTGAAAATGCTTCGTTTGAACATTTTCCAAAATCAATTGAGACTCCTTTGTTGTTATCACGCCTCGCAGCTCGAATGGATTCGCATGCGTATGTTAGATAGGCCACTCACTCTCAAGCCCCACAACTGTCGCTGAATTATCACTTGCAGCTATGCACCCGCCAATTTTTTCAACCGAACGATCTATAGCCAGTTGAAGCACACGCACACAATGGATACTTCGGCCTGAGACATTTGTCAAGATAAATCTTGCGTTCTTCGTTCTTTACTTATCATCATATCCTACATGCCTGTAGGCAGGTGTTTGGTACGGTCGTCCGGCTGAAGAGCCGTGATGCAGGAGGAAAAACTCAATTCGGTGGGTCGGATCGATGCCTCCCCAAACCCAAATAGTGAACTCCTATGAAGGGCAGGCAGGGGCTTCAATTGAACGCTTGCATTGCGTTTTGTTTCTTTTTATGTATACTTGATACCGCTTGAATTTTCGTGTATTTGGCGAAGCGAAGGAGAAGGAGATTCTAAGAGCGGAAGAATTCGTTGGAGCGCCTGTGCAGTTCTCTGAAAAACATCCGGCGGCTGCTCAGATGTCAAGGCCTTATCAATACCGGGAGGCCAGTCCGCAAGTCCTGCGGCGTCTCCAAATCGCCGGTGAAGGCACAACGGAGTCGAGTAATCGCATTTCTTCGGCAAGCCGAATTAGGGAGTCAATTCCGACTACGGAGGAGCGCCACTACCTCAACTAGGGGCTTACGCCCAATCAACAATTAAACGCCACAGACTTTTGTCAGTTTGATGGAGAAGCAGAATGGTAAGTCGACGTGACTTTCTCGATACGCTAGCAGTCGGGGCAGCAGGTTTGGCTATCGGTTCGACCGCGAAGAGCTATGGTCAGATCCTCGGCGCCAACGATCGTCTCAACTTTGCAATCATGGGCCTCCGTTGGCGTGGCTATGCCCATCTTTCAGCGCTTCTGGCAAATAAGGATTCAGCTCGAATCTCGCATATTTGCGATGTGGATGACAATAATTTGGCAAAGTTTGCCGGCATCGCAGAACATGAGTTGGGCTATGCTCCTGTAAGCGACAAGGACTTCCGCCACATTCTCCAGCAGAAGGACGTGGACGCCATTACAATTGCCACTCCTGACCACTGGCACACCTCACTGGCAATCGCCGCTCTGCAAGCGGGCAAGCACGTCTATGTTGAAAAGCCGTGCAGTCACAATCCTGCCGAAGGGGCAATGTTGGTGCAGGCTCAACAGAAGTATCAAAAGCATGTGCAGCAGGGAACGCAGCAGCGGTCGTGTCCGCGCACCATGGAGGCCGTCGACAGAATACACAACGGCCTGATTGGCAGGCCCTACTTCGCCAAAGCCTGGTATAGCAATATAAGAAAGTCGATCGGAACTGGCCAGGAAATACCTGTTCCGCCGCAACTCGATTGGGATCTCTGGCAGGGACCTGCGCCGCGGAGACCATATAGAGATAATATCCATCCGTATAACTGGCACTGGTTCAAGCACTGGGGCACCGGGGAGGCTCTCAACAACGGCACCCATAGTGTCGATCTCTGCCGCTGGGTGCTCGGAGTCGACTACCCAAATCGCGTAACCTCATCGGGCGGAAGATACCACTTCAAAGACGATTGGCAGTTTTATGACACCCTCGTAACCAGCTTCGATTACGGGGATAAGATGATCTCATGGGAGGGAAAATCCTGCAACGGGATGAAGTACTACGACCACAATGCAGGGCTGGCCGTCATCGGAACCACAGGTTCGGTGTTTATCTATGGCGATGGCGGCGCTGGCTATGAGGTGTATGACCTGAACGGAAATAAAACGGGCGTATTCAAGGACGACAATGCAATCCCGTTTTATGACAAGTTCGACGGTGACGCCCCAACGGTTGCCCACTTCACTAACTTCATCGCGGCAGTCCGCAAAGGTGAAGAGCTCCATGCTCCTGTTTCCCAAGGCAATATCGCCGTTACCATGCTTCAACTCTCCAACATTTCCTGGGAGTTGAACCGGGAACTGCAGATCGACCTGCGAGACGGAAGGGCTCAGAATGACTCGCAAGCCATGTTGATGTGGACGCGCGACTACGAGAACGGTTGGGCACCCCATCTCTGAGACAACTGTGACGCCCGCAGGCGACCACCGTAAGTAGCAAGCCAGGAGACTATCACTTATGAAGAACACTTTCTCACGTCGCAACTTCGTTCAATCGGGCGTGCTCCTTGGAGCAGCGTGTGCTGCTTCCAGTGCCATCTACTCACGCGCGCAGGTACAGCCGACATACCAGAAACCATCGCCGTTTCATTTGGGACTGGCCAGCTACACATTTCGCCATTTCAGCCGTGTACAGCTTATCGGCTTCATGAAGCAGCTCAACGTCCCCGCATTAAATGCGAAGAACGTCAAAGATCACCTCCCTGAGAATCCACAGGAAGAGGCGAAAGCGATGGAAGACTATGCCGCGGCTGGCATCACACTCCACGCTACCGGAGTCATCTACTTCCCGAAGAACGAAGATGCCGATATTCGTAGTAAGTTCGAGTATTGCAAACGAGCGGGTATTCCCGTGATTGTAGCGGGCGGAGCGACGCCTGAAACCCTTCCCCGCATAGAAGAGTTCGTGAAGGAATACAACATTAAGATCGCAATCCACAACCACGGACCGAAGGATACGTGGCCCTCGCCGCTGGATGTTCTCGGTGCGGTAAAGAACATGGATCCGCGCATTGGATGCTGCATCGATGTCGGGCACACGGAGCTTGCCGGCACAAACGTAGTCCGGGCCATTCAAGAAGTGGGACCGCGGCTATTCAACATTCACATAAAGGACATGACGAATTTCCAGAGCGAAACAAGTGAGGTCCCTGTCGGCGACGGCATCATGCCGATTCGAGATATCTTTGAAGCCCTTGTTGCAACTCAGTACAAGGGGTTTGTCGATCTGGAATACGAACCATACGCCGATGACCCAATGCCCGGCGTTATAGCTAGCTTCGCCTTTATGAGGGGAGTGCTGAATGGTCTGGGATACTCCAACAGCAACTGAAGCACAGAGGTTCGACTTGCGGTCCTATTTGAACTTGACGCTAGATACGTTTGCGTGACCCTGCCGCCGCTGAGCAGATGTTGAGGAAGTACGTTGTTCAGCATTTTCAGAATTTTATTGTGAGACACCAAAGCAGCCAAATCAACAGCTCACTAACCGATTTTCGTGGGTCACCGAAGAGTAATGATTTTTGTGCACAGACAATTGTCGGCATCATCACAGACATGAGCGGCAACAAACGGTTGCAAGAGAATCATGCAGGTGCTAGTCTTCCTACCACGCTGCTCCTTGGCGCCAGGCCACAACTGGACAGCCTGCTACCGCGATAGCTTCAGCTTCGCGCTATTGCTAGGAGAAGAGACGGAATGAATCGTCGCCAACTGTTGTACGGAACCGGCATCGGGCTAATTTCAGGCGCTGTTGCACACGCGGGAGTGAAGGCATCCTCACCGACAGATGAACAACCGATGCCCACAATACTCAATCTTCCCGACTATCAACCAACCAGCATGTTGCACGCGAAAGAGACTCGTGTTGAGCGAGCGCGCTACCCCGTGATCGACATTCACACTCACCTTACTGGCTCCAGCAAGTCAATCAACGGCGTTGACCTTGCCGCTGAACGAAATTTTTACGCTACTCCCGATGAGCTGATTCCGGTGATGGATCGCAAGAACATTCGCTCCATGGTTAATCTCACGGGAGGATTCGGGTCTGGCTTGACTGAAACTGTTGAAAAATATGATAAGAGTTATCGCGATCGTTTCTATACTTTTACCGAACCATCCTACTCGCGGCTTCTGGAGCCCGGGTATTCCCAGATACAGGCTCAGTCAATTGAACAAGCGCGCTATACCGGTGCACGTGGACTCAAGATTCTAAAGACACTCGGCCTTTACCTGCGGGATAACATCACGACGGGAACATTGGTGAAGATCGACGATCCCAGATTCGATCTAATGTGGGATACATGCGGGCAATTGAACATGCCTGTCGCGATTCACATCTCTGACCCCATTGCCTTCTTTACTCCCACCGATCGGTTCAACGAACGCTTCGAAGAGTTGAACAATCATCCCGACTGGTCTTATTACGGACGGGACTTCCCCACCAACGCCGAGTTGATCGAAGCAAGAAACAGAATGATAGCCCGTCATCCCAACACGCGGTTTATCGTGCTGCATGTGGGCAACTTTGCCGAGAATCTGGAGGACGTTTCCGAGAATTTGGATCGCTTTCCGAACATGAATGTCGACATCGCCGCGCGGATCGGAGAATTGGGGAGGCAACCGCGGGCAGCCCGCGCCTTTTTTGAAAAATATCAAGACAGGATCTTGTTCGGCACCGACGCCACTCCGCACGCGGATAATTACCCACAGCAAGTATTCAGCAACGAACTCTATGATATCTATTATCGATTCCTTGAGACGGATGATGAGTACTTCGACTATGCTCCTGCAAAAGTTCCGCCGCAGGGCCGTTGGCGCATCTACGGAGTCAACCTTCCGGATTCCATCTTAAGCAAGCTTTACAACGGGAATGCCGTGCGCGAACTGCGTCTCTCAATCTGAGAAGAGGGTTTGCATGATCGAATTGAAGTTCAACTTCTTAGTCGCGACTTCTCTTGAACGGCGCTGACCTGAGTGCTCGTCGCAATGCTTTGTCGAGGATGACGCCCGTGAAACGATTCCTTGCTTCATGCCTGTTCCTTCTCAGCGGCACAATCCATGCAAGCAGTGCCGCCGACAACTCGTTTAGGAGTGCTTATGCAGCTCACGACATCGCGTTAGACACAGATCCTCGGTCGCTTTTCTGGCAAGCGGCCCCCTCGGTCTATGCAGAGGTCGACAGTTGGGGCCACCTTATTCCCGCGTATCGAACTCGGGTTACCTCCCGGTGGACGAAGAACAATCTCTATATCCTCTTTGAGTGCCCCTATGAGGAGCTCTATCTAAAGCCATCACCAAATGTAGTAGACGAAACCTATGGACTTTGGAACTGGGATGTCGCTGAATTGTTCATCGGCTCCGACTTTCACAACATTCGCCGATACAAGGAATTCGAACTCTCTCCGCAACGGGAGTGGATCGACCTTGATGTTAACCTTGATCTTCCAGACCACACGGTGGGATGGACTTGGAACTCTGGGTTTCAAGTAGATGCGCGCATTGATTCCAAAGCGAAGATCTGGTATGGTGCCATGCGAATTCCCTTCGCTGCTCTCGATCGGCATCGTCCAGTTGCTGGTCGTACCTTTCGCGCCAATCTGTTTCGCAGTCAAGGGCCGCCTGAACGTCGATACTCAATCGCCTGGAAGTCTCCAATGAGTAATAGCTTTCATGCCCCGAAGAAATTTGGGCTGCTTAAGCTGGTCAAGGATAAGGAGAAATGAACCTATTTGCTGTGTTCGTCTCAACTTATGGGAGGCTTGAGTGAACGGTTCGATGCGTGTACGGATTATGTGCGGCCTTGCGCTGGCGGCAACGTGTGCTGCGGCGGCCGCAGGACAAGATCTTCCGAGAACGACGCAGTTCACAACGACCGGCTCGCATCCACTGGATGCAACGCGCGACAGTGTGCCTCCCGCTGAATCCTTCCGCGTCTTGCCTCCTGCAGATCCTGAAGGCCCACAGATCACTCCTTATCTTCTCTATCAAACTGCACTCGCGTGGAATCAAGACGAACTTCGACAAGAACGATGGTCCCGGGTGAAGAACGAGAGCGATCTTCTGCAACTGCGAGCGGAGCTGAGACAATCGTTGCTAGAGATGATTGGGGGTCTTCCCACAGAGAAGACAGCCCTGCACGCTGCTATTACCGGCAGAATTTTAGCTACCGGATTTCATATCGAGAAGCTCATCTATCAGAGCCTTCCCGGTTTCTACGTTACAGCGCTTGTGTACGTGCCCGATAATGGCGACAAGGTGCATCCCGCCATTCTGGTCCCTGCAGGACATTCGCCAGACGGAAAAGCTCACTACCAGGCGCTCTGTCAGAGGCTCGCCTTGCGCGGGTATCTGGTCATCAGTTGGGACCCGGTTGGGCAAGGTGAACGAAGCCAATTCTGGGATGCAAAGACAAACAAGAGCCGATACAACCTAATCTGCGGTGAACATGCCGTGATGGGAAACCTTGCCTACCTCGCCGGAGCCAATCTTGCCCGCTGGGAAATTTGGGATGGCATGCGCGCAGTGGACTATATGCTGACCCGCCCAGACGTAGACGGTGAAAGGATAAGTATCACCGGAACAAGCGGTGGCGGCGCGCAGACCGCATTGTTGGGCGCACTGGATGAGCGTATCAAGGTCATAATTCCCTCCTGCTACATTACGGCGCTTCCCATGCGGGTGGAAAATCGCATTTTTGCCGATCCCGACAGCGATCCGGAACAGGACCTGCTCGGATTCATTTCGAAAGGCGTGGATAACGCGGGTCTTTTATTAATGATGTACCCACGCCCGGTAATGTTGGCAACTACCACTCTCGACTTTTTCCCGGTGCAGGGCGCTTACAAGTCATACTCTGAAGTCAGCGCATTTTACAGACGTTTTGGACACGCAGACCTGATAGAAATCGTAGAGAGCTATAACAGACATGAGTATTCGCTCAAGAATCAAGAAGCGGCATTGAGCTTCCTTGATCGCTTCAATGACCTGCCAGTGCGCCATGACCTTCCCTCAGTCTCCGCATTTAGCGACGCCGACCTCCGCGTGACAAGAAGTGGGCAGGTAGCGACTGATCATCCCGAGGGTCACACGCTTCTGCAATTCATAGCTGCTTATGCCGCCGAGACCTCGCACCGCAACTCGACAACATTCGCCAAAGTCTATCGAGGTTACCAGGATCCCGATGTAGCCTCCTGGAGAGTCAGCCGCTATGACGGCTACTCTCCGGTCAGAGAACTAGGATGGGAAGCAGTTGGAAGCAGCACGATCGGGGCGGTGCATATTGACCGCTACGTGCTTCATCACAGCACTTATCTCGAAATGCCTCTTCTACACATTTACGACGATGGCAGCCATCCACACGGGGCCGTTCTTTGGTTCAGCCTTGATGGCAAAGCCTCCGGAAAAGACTGGCCGCAGATACTCAGGCTATTAGGCGACGGCTATGAAGTATTCTCATTTGACGTTCGCGGATTGGGTGAGACCCGTATGAACTATCGTACTGACACCTCAGACGTTCTACATTCGGCTCAAGATACTTTTGACAAAGCGTACGTTAACCCCCTCGGAAGCGTATTGGCGGATTATGTCTATAATTCGTTGCTCACCGGCCGGCCATATTTTCTTCAAATAATGGATGACCTCAAAATTGCCGAACTTTTCGTTCGTAGCCGGGAAACACATTTACCACGACAACACCTGACGCTCGCTGCAACAGGTGACGCTTACAGCCTGGCAATTCGATTTCAGGAGATTGATCCGGAAGCAACAATATTGACACCTGAATCCGCTTCCATTCTCAATTGGGCTACGCTGGTAGCTCATGGCCAGGAACAGTGGCCAATAGCTTTTCTTATGCCGTATGGAGCGACATTCACAGCGGAATCTCAATAGATGCACCTTGACTCGATCAGAATTGGCCCCTATGGCCGTGACGGCATACCGGCTCAGCCTCGCTTCCGTACCACGCACAGCGCTGCCAGGATCACTGCGTTGCTCGCGATTACTGGTCCCATATCGTTGTTGAAGTCATCGGAGCCACCTCGAAACCCGGTTGTACCTTTTAGCCGGATTTCTTGAATGACTTTGCCTAATCGAGGATTGACCCACTCATAAGCGAAAAATGTGACGCTATTTGTCGCATGGTCTCCAACTGCAACTGCGTCTGCGTTGTAGCAATAGTCATGTGCAGACGCGCGCCTGTCCCAGTTCCACTCGAGTATATTGACGCCGTAACGGATTGGGATAGTGCTGACAAAACCATCGTCATAAACAACCTCGTACCATCCCAGAAGGTCAGCCGTGTCCGGCTGATCCCAGATCAATCTGTAGCTCTCTCTATTCTTTGCATGCCTGGCAGACGCGTGTAAAAAGACCAAACTGGTAGGTGATATTCCCACTAGGATGTTCGTCACAGCAGTGGGCAGGCCGGTTGTCTCCGCTCCTTCGGTCCCGACGACAATCGCGCGCAAGCCATTTGTGCGCTTGAGATCGAAAGGGACACGGTTGTGTTGAACGGCGTGGGCGGCCATATCTTCGAGACTTAAGCCCAACATCGGGATGCTGTCTCCTATATTGAATTTTTGTGATATATCCACTGGTACAATCGAATCCTCAGTGAAACTGGGAGCGGTTATTCCGCTGAGCCGACAGCGAATGGAAGGCAGCATGGACTGAACTCGCGTCGATAAATCTTTGGCTCCGATGACATGACCGGTCCACAGGATATTGCTGCAGCCGAGAAAATCGGACATCAGGTCCTTGCCAAAACCAACTTCGTTCGTGGCAAACCAAGCCGAGGGCGCGCCACCAAGCAGAGTGGGACGCTTCTTGCGCGTCTCATAATGCTCAATATCCGGCTCAAAGTTACCGAATACCTGCTGAAAACCCATGATATCGAGTGTTGCTTCGTTGCGTTCTGCCGAGTTCTGTTGACCTGGTTCTCCGCGCCAAAACCAGTTATAGATCAGGCAGTCTTTGGGAATCAGCCTGTTCACCTGTTCGGGAGTCAAACCGCCGGGGAAGTTGTAGGTCCAACCATCCGGCGCCTTCTTCTTCTGCAGTCCGCTGCCCCGTACCGACTGAAGCAGCATGTCGCCCCAAAGCTGAGTTTTGATGCCCTTCGATGCAAGATAGTGGTGTATCTTGTTGACGTCCTCGCCAAACAATTCGCCAATATCTTGATCGCTGCACTGCGGAGACACGTCGACTGGAAGAAACAGCTCATCGTGGCCGATATGGACACTTCTGGGCTTTAGAACATCGATGAACTCGTCATATACCTCAAAAGCCAGGGAGTAGGACTTCGGATTGACCGGACAATAAATATCAGGCCACTTATTCTGCGGCACCGCCGCCAGATTTCTGTTTCCTGTCAAAAGATAGTAACTATGCGTAAAGGAGGGGAGTCCCGGAACAAGTTCAATGTGATGCCTTCTTACCCAGCAGGCGAGATCGGCTACCTCCTCTTTCTCGAGAATGCCCCCGTCAGCCACATCTTGATGCGAGGAGTTCTGCTCCATGTCGTGAAATGGCTGTCGGGGATAGTTGCGGCAGCTATAGTTCACGTCTCTTGCGAATTGCACCCATCCGTAGTTCAGTTCAGGATGGCAGTCAAGCCTCATAGATGCGTTCATTTCCATAATAAGCGTGTTGTACTTATACAGTGCCATGAAGTCGCGCACGAAGCGCTTGAAGAACAAGATATTGTCGCGTCCGGGAAGAAACAGGTAGATTCCTCGAAACGGTTTGTCTGGCCAATCGCGAATCAGCACGCCGCGAAACCGCAATGGACCGTCTTGGTTGGCGAGCAATTGGCGAAGAGACTGGAAACCATAGAATGCGCCCCGATCGCCATTACCAGCCACCAGAACGATCTTGCTGTTCGCGCGAAGAACATAGCCCTCCTTGCCATGAGCTTGCACACTCGCGATCAGATCCATTTCCGTGCAATATTGCCTGACCAATGGGTTCTCAAGCGAGCCCATAAGAATTGCGCGCCTGCTGGCACTCAAGGTGGTTGCGCGTTCTATCTTCAGATACTGGCCAAACCGGTCGCTTAACTCGTTAACCAGCAAATGGGCTAAGAACAAATCTTCATCGGATGCATGAGACGGAACGACAACCGGCACCTGGTTGTCGAGTACAAAGTCGCTGCCCGACCCGGAGATCTCTTGAGGTTCCGGAAAGATAAGAGACTGAAGCGACATGTCTGCCCCAACGCTCCGTGCGTTACTTTGGCCGCCCGTTGATAATGCCGCTAAGGGTTCGCCATGCAGGAGGGCCTCATGGCCCGCAACCGTGCTGCTCACTGCGGCTCCCACCGCTTCCTGTAAGAATTCCCGGCGTGTTAGATCCTTCATTGACGAAACTCCTTCTAATCGCACTAAAAGCGGGTCGGCCTCCCGCCTCTCCATCCGGTGGGTCCCAGAGCCCCCGGTGACATCGGGTGGGTCGTGGAACTCGGCCATCGCGCCGGAGCCCGGTATTTAAGCGCGGATGAGGTTTTAGCGAGTCTCAGCGATAGGAACGTGGGTTTGGTCGGCCTCGGATGGTTTCGCTGCGCCTGCGGCAGGGCCATGCCACACTCCTCCGCCGAATGTGGTGATATATATCTGGCTTGGGTCGTTGGGGTCGCGAATGATGCGGTGGCCCCACTTGAAGTCGTAACCGCTGATGCGCGTCCAATGGGTTCCGCGGTCGGTGGAGCGGTAGGCCGCAGCGTCAAAGCCGGTGATGTAGAGCGTGTCCGGATGGTCGGGATCAATGGTCAGGTCATAGACGTGCTGCGACTTTGAGAAGAGGGTTTGCCACGTCTTGCCGCCGTTGTCGGAGCTGTAGACACCACCGTTCCGGTCGACGTCTTCGCCTTCCTGCCCCCATGCCGTCAGATAGAGCCTCTGCGGATTGCGTGGGTCAATCTCTAAGCCGGTTGGGCCGGTGACGCCTGTGGGCAGGTCGATCCGGAGCCAGTGTTCCGCCTTGTCCGTCGAGCGGTAGAGACCTCCAGCGCCAAGCTCAGAGTGGTCTTTACCCTCGCTGCGCCGAGCAACAACCAGATATAGAGATCCGTCCTGGGATGGAGTGATTCGCCAAGCAAAGGGTTCATCGCCGGCGATGCCGTTGTTCTTCTGCGTCCAACTGTGGCCGTTGTCAGTGGACTTGTAAACGCCGCGGCCGAAGGCGCAAGCGTATAGAGTGCGACTCCCGGCAGGGCTGGAGTGATCGAGGAGAATGTGGGTGATGGAGTCCACAGGAAGGCCTGCATTACTGGGCTGCCAGTGGTTGCCGCCATCCGTTGAGACGGCAACGCCGCCGGTAAAGTGCCGGGTGCCGCTGTTTCGCCACATCTTTGGGCGCGGGAGATCGTGGGCGCCACTGAAGGCGCCCCACACGAGGCCGCGCACAGCGGGGTCGAAGGCTAGCCAGTAAGTGGTGTTCCGCCAGTCCTCCGGAACGCCTTCGGAGGTGCTTCGCCACGATTGGCCGCCGTTCGTGCTCTGGAAGAGGCCCATGTCGGTGTTGTCAATAAAGATGTGCCGGGAATCGAAAGGGTCGAACTGAACTCCGTAGTTGGTGGTCACATCGAGGCCGCGGGAGGTCCAACTGCCGTCACTGAGTGGTCGCGAGTTCATCTCCTGCCAGCTTGCACCGCCGTCGAGGGTGCGATACGTGCGAAAGAGATCACTCGCATAGGCTACGTCAGGGTTCGTGGGTGCAACACCGAGGCTGTAAGGCGAGTCGAACCAGATGGAAATGCCGTTCTGTGTGGCTCGCTGCTCAATCCAGGTTCCGGTCAGATTGGCGGCAGGCTGGTTCGATTCCTTGAAGACGATCTTCCACATGTGGCCGCCGTCTGTCGTCTTGGCGATGCCGTTGAATAGATTCTCTTTGCCTTCGTCGAGTTGAAGACCACGGAAGCCAACATAGGCAACTTCTGGATGGCTCTCGCTGGCGGCGATAGCCCAAAAGTTGCCGGAGCGTTGTTGGAGTTCGGGCGTGACAGGCTTGAAGTGCACGCCGGAATCCTCCGAGAGATAAACCTTTCCGTCCAGACCGGTTGCGTAGATCCAGACCGTGTCCCCGGACCGCGCCGCGCTGGCTGCTCTAAAGCCGGTTGCGATACTGCCCAGTTCAGCGGTGCTGCCATCTGCGGCGATGCGATAAGCTGCCGAACTGGAGATGGCGATCAGGCCGGAGTCGTGCGGGATGAGGAGCAGGACGGGTTGAGGCAAGGTGGCAAGGCGGCTCCAGGAAATGCCACTGTCTGGAGAAAAGATGACGACAGCGGGTTGACCTTTCTGCTGAAAAGCTAAATAGAGATTTTCCGAGCTTCCGTGGCCATTTTTCCGTTCGGTCCGAGGAGCGATGGCAATGGCTGAGATATCTCCGCCGGGATAGACGGGATCGCTGGAGGTCAGGCTGTAGTCAGAGTGATCGCCGAGTTGATGCTCAATGGTGTTGCGGGCAGGGTTGGGGAAGACCATCTTCCAGGTTAGCCCGGAGTCGGTGCTGCGCCAGAGGGCGGGATTTCCGGCATAGATGACATGAGGATCCGCAGGATCGAAAGCGAGGACACTGATGCCGCCGCGAAGATTGAACATGTGCCAAGACTGCCCATCGTTGCGCGTGACGTAGCCGCCGGTCATGTCGCAGTGCTCAACCACAAGCCGGGAATCGTGAGGACTGATGGTTGGACCAATCGTGGTGCCTCCGCCGCCAGGGCCGACCACTTTCCAACTTGGGTCCTGAGCAGAACTGGCAAGCGTGACCAGGAACAGCATGATTGCATAACCTAGCGTTGACCTCATATATGTGTGCGGCCTCATCTGCACTGCTCCTGCTTTCATGGCTTCCCCTTTAACTGTCGGCTCTTGCGCATTGGATTCTGAACGGCTCCTTTCGCCAGAAGAATTGTAAAAGAAAACGAAAGTTTGTGCATACAAAAAGATCATAAAAGAATGTTTTAATCGTGTATACTTGCAAATTAAAATATCGCGTTCGAAATGATTCAAACGATCGAAGTACAACTCCACACTCTGCGGACTGACCCGGGGACCGCGAGACGAAACGGGGATTTATGAAGAAACGGCCTTGCTTTGCCGTGTTGCTGGCGGGAACAATCCTCTCCGCAATCTGCCAGCCTGTTGCAGCTCAAGTGAGGGTCTGGCAAGGCACGCTTACCTTGCCGTCCTATGAGGAGGGCCAACCCGATCCGAACCCACCATTTGATACCTATCAGACGAACAAATTCAACTATCCTTACACGCTGAGGACGAATTTGACCGGTATGAAGGCTGACCATGCGTGGCGCGCGATATTTCTCGAAAATGAATATCTGAAGTGCTCCGTGCTACCGGATATCGGCGGTCACCTGTATACCTGCATCGATAAGATCAGTGGCGAGCCGATGTTCTATGCCAACCCTTCGATCAAGAAGGCGAACATTGGATATCGCGGAGCTTGGGCTGCATTCGGCGTGGAATTCAACTTTCCCGTCTCACACAATTGGGTCTCCATGTCGCCGGTGGACTTTGCATACGCGACTCACGATGACGGGAGTGCGTCGGTATGGGTCGGCAATATCGATCGGGCATACGGTATGCAATGGGAAGTCGAACTGGTGTTGAAATCGGGCTCAACGTTGCTGGAGCAGAGGGTGACCTTGTTTAACCCCAGCGATGTTCGCCATCGCTACTATTGGTGGAACAACGCCGGTGTCCGGGTGTGGGATGACTCGCGCGTCGATTACCCGATGCGCTTTGTCGAATCGCATGGATACACGGATGTATATCACTGGCCAGTAGATCCGGAAGGCAAAGACCTGAGCCTGATCAAGAATCAGACCGACGGACCGGTATCGTTCTTTGTCCATGGAAGCCATGAGCCGTTCATGGGCATCTGGAATCCACATACGCAGACAGGAACTGCTCATTTTGCGGAGTATCAGGACCTGCCGGGGAAGAAAATCTGGTCTTGGGGTGTCGATCCGGCGGGCCTTGACTGGCGCACGGCACTTTCCGACAACAACAGCGCCTACGTTGAAGTGCAGGCGGGGCTCTTCCGCAATCAAGAAACCTATGCGTTTCTGGAGCCGGGGCAGACCATTCACTTTAGCGAATACTGGATGCCCGTGCGTGGGACGGGAGGAATCTCGCGGGCAAACAAGGCTGGCGTGGTCCATTTCGATGCGCATGGCTCCGATGTATCGGTCACCTTGAACGTGAATGAACGTCTTCAAGGCGCACAGGTTTCGCTGACACAGGATGGAACTACTCTCTGGAGTGGAACCACGGATCTGACGCCGGAGACAACATGGTCGCATTCTGCCGCTCCGAAAGGAGAGACCGGAAAGGTAACCTTTGAGTTGAAAGACCACGCGGGCCACTCGCTATTGAAACAGACCGATGGTAAGTATGATTGGGACCCGGAATCGACGATCAAAACGGGGCACCAGCAATTGCTGCAAATTCCAGAGCCGGCCAATAGATCGGAAGATGACTGGTTGCAGGCGGGCCATGATGAGGAGCTGAACGGAAAGGTTGTACTCGCGCTTGCGACGTACAAGAGCGCATTGCAGAAGTATCCGCAAAGCCAGTCGCTCGAGGTCGCTGCGGGAAGACTGGCTGCGTCGCTGCAGCAATTTGACGAGGCGGAACGCTTGCTTCGGCTCGCGCAGAACCGTGACACACCCAATTCAGAAATTGCCTACTACTTGGGAATTGCTGAAGATGGCTTGGGACACACGCGAGAGGCGGAGACATCCTATGAGATCGCTTACCGTCAGGCTGGTCTGCGCGGACCGGCTGCGATCAGGCTAGGGGAACTGCGAGCAAGAGAAGGGGACCTGCAAGGTGCGACGTCTTTCTTGCGTGCCGCGGAGGCCGCTGAACCGGCTAACTTCCGTGCGCAAGAAGAGCTGGAAGCAGTATTGCGCGCGTTGGGTGAGCACTATGAAGCAGACCGTCTGGCGAATCTCGGTCTGGGCGCAAACCCATTGAGCTCCTTTCTGAAAGTAGATACAGGGAAACCGGACCAACAATACCTGGCAGCAGATCCTTACCGCGTCCTTCGTGTGGCGGCCGAATATATGCAGCTTGGTCTCTACCGGAAGGCTTTGGATGTACTTGATCGAACCTATCCTCCCGCGGCCGCGGACCAAAGTGAGCCGGGCTCAGTGCTGCCGCAGAAGCATCCGTTAGTGCTCTACTACGCTGCGTACTGCAAAGAAAAGCTCGGCAGCGATACACAGCGAAACTGGCAGGCAGCATCGGAGCTTTCCCCGAGCCTCGTATTCCCATCGTCAGCCACCGACAGGGTTGTATTGGAAGCCGCGCTTGCGGCGAACGGAAAAGATGCGACTGCTCATTACCTGCTGGGCACGCTGCTCTTTTCCAAAGGATTGACCGACGCGGCGATGACCCATTGGGGCGAGGCAAAGCAGCTTGCTCCGCATCTGCAGGTGGTCGATGTCGATATGGGAGATGTGTTGCTGCAAATAAAAGGCGACCCACAAGGTGCGTTGAACTCATTCCATGAGGGCATCCGCAACGATCCGGAAAACGCGAAGGTGTACGTTGGTCTTGATGAAGCGATGAGTGTGGCGGGGGCTTCGGCCGTAGAGCGTGCAGCCATTCTCTCCCAATACCCATCGGCAGATGCTCCGGATTCGAAGATGCCTGCGGATCTGGTCTTTCAACTTGCGTTGACCCGCGCTGAAGCAGCGCAGTACGAGCGTGCTCTAGCACTTTTCAAGGATCGATTCATTCCGAGCGAAGAAGGAGGGGAGACATCAGAACAAGTGGTGTTCGAGATTAAGTTGATGCAGGCTGAGTCGTGGGCCAAGGCACACAACTGCACAGAGGCTGAAGGTTTCCTTACAGGCAAGCAGCCGGGGATGAGCCTGGATGGAAGGTCAGCGCGAGACTATGTAAAGCTCGCTGGAGTTGCACGAAGCTGCGAGCATGCGAAAGAGTCGGATGAGCTCTTACACAAAGCTGCGGCCAGTGTAGATTTTGCGGATCTGGCGTGGGCGATCCAGGCGGAGAAACTCCTCAGCACGTACGACGCGGTAAGAGCGGACCAACGGGTCGCTAAGTCCTTGGCCGAAGCAGAAAGCCGTCTAGCGGCCAGCACCCACTCAGGATCATTACAATATACCGTCGGCATGTTGCAGGCTGCTCTCAATCGAAAAAGACAGGCAAGAGAGTCATTCGAAAAGGCTTTGATTCTTTCGGATACTCATATGTCTCACCATCTTGCCAGGGAGGCTTTGGCAGAGCTTTCTGCCAGCAAGTAGTGCGGTCTCTGACATCGTGCCGGTTGAAGGTTTGTCCAGACAGAGTACGAGCTTCGGCATCGTTTCCGCGCAGCCCAAGCTCGAGTGACAGTTTGCGTTACAGCAGTTCTGCTGGGCTTTAGATGAAATTGTGTCATGATCGCCCAATCTGCAGGCTACTCACTCGAAGTTCATAACATACTTTAGGCCAAAGCGCCACAAGCCGCTGCATACACCTTAAGCACGCGCTGGATATGGTGACGAATGATGGCGGGCGCGGAGTTTTTCAGGCGGCCGTCGCGGATCGCCTCGTACTCGCAAGGCAGATATTGGCTGAGCAGTGCCAGCGGCAATGAGCCGCTCAGGTTGTGCAATAGCCTGTCTACCTCCTGCTGCACCGGTAGCTGTGGCCAATAGTACCGGCAGCGGTCGCTCAGGCTAAACGCACGGGCAAACTGCTGCTGCTCTTTTTCGCCGTGGTAGTACGGAAGCCAATGCGCCGGGTTGCGCAACATTTCGGCCTCCAATGCCTCTCGTACATGCGATGCGTCTCTCTTGTGTTCCGGCATCTCGTTCTCAATGAAGCTCAGAGCAAAGACGGCTTCCCGAAAGGCAAAGGTCAGCCATGGACCTACCTTGAGAATGGCGAAATGATCTTTCACCATCGCCTCAAGGCACGAGGGCGTTTGGTAGTCGGTGGAGTGGGCTTCATACACCAGTTCCGGGCTTGCGGGCAATCCGGCGACTAGAAGCCTGGCCTTCTGTTGGTCATATTCAAAGATGGAGCTATCGCCGAATTCCACTCCCGGCTGCACCACGATCCCGATCACATTCTTCCAGGCTGATGCGAGTCCGTGCGCCATGAACGCCTTCTGAAACGCATCCAGCGACGATTTAAGGTCCTCCAACCGCGTGGGCAAAGGGCTCTCCCCTTCGGCCACTTCACCCCCAGGCACGGGGACCTCGGTGCCGATCACATACAACGGGCGAGGCGAACCCGATGGCAAGGATGCAAAGCTCTCTTCCGCTGCCTGGCAGAGCATGGCGGTCCGTTCTGCCACCACCGTTTCAGGGAGCGCCGCGGGATCGCCCCCGCAGGGCATGCTCGCGTCCAAGTGGATCTTCTGGTATCCGGCACGCACCGATTGCGCTGAAAGTTCGCATGCGTTGGCCATGGCTGTTGCCGCAGGTTCTGACCGCCAGCAATACGGACCCAGGTGGTCTGATCCAAGCAGCACCCGCGCAGCCGTCAGGCCGGCCTTCTGCGCCGCCTGGCGAATCTGCGCCGCAAACTGAGACGGGGTGCTTCCTGTGTAACCGCCAAACTGGTTCACTTGGCTTGACGTGGATTCCACATGCAGCACCGTCCCGTCTGCCAGGGCCTGCTGAATGGCGGCATCCAGTACCGCTGGATGTGCCGAACAGACTGCATACGTGCCGACTGCCTCGCCCCGCCGGTTCCGCTCGACCACATTGCTCAGGAAATCACTTGGCTGAGACGGTACAGTTTCTTCACGGATGGTCGAATTTGTCTCCATATCGCATCATTATATATGCGTTTACTTTGCTTTCAGTTAACCAATAACACAAAAGAAAATTGTAAAATAAAGACGCACCGGGGAGACAGTCCGCCGGTGGGAGGTTTTCCGTGGCACGTTTTGACGTAACCATTGCAGGCGAACTCAACCTTGATCTGATTCTCTATGGCCTGCCAGAGGTTCTGCTCCCTGAAAGGGAGTTGTTGGCCACGGAAATGATGCTGACGCTGGGCAGTTCCTCGGCTATCGTGGCACATAACCTGGCATCGCTGGGCTGCAAGGTGGGCTTCAGTTCCTGCATTGGGGGCGACAATTTCGGTGAGATTGCTCTGGGCCGCCTGCGCGCCGCCGGAGTTGATGTCTCGACCGTCCGGAAGTTGGGTCGCGACGCCAAGACCGGCCTTACGGTGATTCTGCCGCATGAGAAATGGCGGAACATCCTTACCTATCCAGGTACGATCTCCGCGCTCACGCTCGAGCACCTGGACATGGAGTACCTGGCGTCATCGCGGCACTTTCATTTGTCCTCATATTTCCTGCAGCGCGGCTTGCAGGAGCATATTCCAGATCTGCTGAAAGAACTGAAGTCTGCGGGACTCACCATCTCTCTGGACACCAACGACGACCCGGATGACCTTTGGGAGTCTGGCCTGGACAGAGTTCTGCCGCTGGTGGACGTACTGCTGCCAAACGAACAAGAGGCCATGAAGATCGCTGGCTGCGACAACCTGGAGTCGGCACTCACGCGCCTGGTGGAATTGGTTCCGCTGGTTGTGGTCAAGCTGGGGGCGCAGGGCGCAATGGCTTGCCGCGCGTCGGAGCGCCTGCACTGCCCGGCTCTGAAATTGCATGTGGTGGACTCCGTGGGCGCCGGTGACAGCTTTGACGCGGGTTTCCTGAGTGAATTTGTTCACGGAGCCGATCTGGAAACCTGCCTGCGCAAGGGGAACCTCGCAGGCGCTCTTTCCACAACACAGCCGGGAGGCACAGAGGCTTTTCGCGACATTGCATACCGCGAACGCTTTCTGCGTGAGCAAGGCCAGGCGCTCCAAACTCCCTAAGCCTGAATGGCCGGATACCGCGCACCCGCAATGCCTCGACGGACTCCACTTCACCATGCCAAACGTCATAAATCGTAGCGCGATCATTTTGAAATCGCCTGTTTTGAATGATTTGCCAAGCGCCGGAAATCACTCCGCATGACGGAGGAGTCCAAGGCGCGGAGTTGAGGGGTCCTGCTGCGGCCATCTAGATGACGCAGCGAAAGCGTCGGTGCAATGGGGCGTTCCGGCCGCAGAGAGCGCGATTGCAAAGGACCGAAGTTGCTAACCGGAAAGCACTCCACGAGGATGCGGCGTTCCATCCGGTCCCGCTTACAGAACATTGAAGTAGAGGAGAAGGGCCGTGCTTAATCATTTGTCGGGACCGAAGATGGGGGTTCCTCCGAAGAGAAAAAGCTTGGGCAAGACGCGCTGGTGGATAGCCTGGACGCTTTTCTTTTCGACTGTGACAAATTACATCAGCCGGCAAACTTTCTCCGTTCTGTCCCCGATGATCGCGCACCAGTATCACTTCAGCCACACCGATATTGCTAAGATTCTCGGCTCATTTCAGGTGTCTTATGCCGTCACATGGCTCCTCGGAGGCATCGTCCTTGACGTGGTCGGAACGAGGCTCGGTCTTGCACTAGCAGCGGCTCTATGGTCCATGGTTAATATCTTCACCGGATTCGCGGGCTCCGTTTTCAGCTTTGCAGCCTTTCGATTCATGCTCGGGATTGGAGAAGGCTTCAACTGGCCAGCCGCCAGCAAGACTGTGGCTGAATGGTTTCCAGGCGAGGAGCGCAGCCTTGCTGTTGCGATCTTTGACAGTGGATCAAGTGTGGGAGGAGCCTTGGCTGCTCTGGTCATTCCGTGGATCGCGCTGGCCTTCGGGTGGCGATGGGCATTTGCCTTCTCTGGGATGCTGGGCATAGTGTGGCTAGCGGTCTGGTTGCGCTCTTACCGCCCTGTCGATCGCCACCCGAAGGTAACGCCGGATGAGGTGGCATTTATCCATGCCGGCCAGGAAATGGCCAGTAAGTCTGAACGCCTCGGTCTTCAGAGGTGGCTTTCTCTAGCAAGAGATTCAAATGTCTGGGGTATTGTGCTTGGCCGCGGACTCACGGATCCAATCTGGTGGTTTTACATCTTCTGGCTGCCGCAGTACCTGAGCGACGCTCGAGGATTCAGCCTTGCGAGGATCGCCTTGTTTGCCTGGATACCTTTTGTTGCAGCCGATATTGGCAACTTCACTGGCGGCTTGATCTCCGGCTACTGCATCCGCCAAGGTCTTTCAGTGGTTCGTGCGCGGAAATGGGTTTGCGGTGCCAGTTGCCTTCCAATTCTCGCTGGAATTCCCGCAGCCCACGTCCACAATGTGTACGTGGCTCTGGGACTCATATGCATAGCGTTATGGGGTTTTGCAAGCTGGTCCACCATGGGCCTGACTTTGCCTTCCGACCTATTTCCGCAGGATGTAGTCGCCACTGTGACAGGCCTCAGTGGCTTCGCGGCAGGTCTTATTGGCGCAGGCTTCACCTTCGCGGTCGGTATACTGGTAGACCGGTTTTCCTACAGGCCCGCATTCCTGGCTGCCGGCTTGCTGCCTGTCCTTGCAACAATAGCCATCTTTGTTTTGATTCATCCAGCTAGGACCCGTCCCGCTGCCGGCTAGTTGTCCAGAACATTGCCACTTCCTTGAAGATGACCTGAAGGTCTTTCTTGTAGTACTAGAACGGGCTCATGCAAAAGGGGGCGCGAAGGCCGCCGAACTCGCGACCTCCGCGATTGCATTTAGCGAGCAGTTTTGCCTGCGCCGAGTTCGTCCTTGTAAACCTTGCCGCCCTTCATGACGAAAGAAACGTGCTCCAGCACCTCGACACGGTCGAGCGGGCTGGCGGTAACCGCGATCAGATCTGCGTACTTGCCGACCTCGAGGGTGCCTACGTCTTTGGCGCGGTCGATAAGGTCGGCGGCTGAGGACGTGGCGGCGCGAATGGCCCCGGCAGGTGTCATGCCGAACTTAACCATGTAGTGGAATTGTTTGGCGTTGTCGCCGTGGGGGTAAACTCCGGCGTCGGTGCCGAAGGCGATCTTGACCCCGGCAGCCACAGCCTTGGCGAAATTCTCACGCTGCAGGCGGCCGACCATCTTTTCCTTTTCGACATTTTCCTTGGGCAGACCAAACTCGACGGCCTTGCCGAGAATGTAATCGTCGTTATAAATGTCGGCGACCAGATAAGTGCCGTGAGCCTTCATCAAGTCGATGCCCTCTTGGTCAATGAGGCTGCCGTGCTCGATGGAATCGACACCGGCCCGGACCGCGTCTTTGATACCCTCAGTGCCGTGGGCGTGGGCGGCCACTTTGCGGCCGGCGCGATGGGCCTCATCGACGGCCATCTTCATCTCTTCGTAGGTCAACTGCTCGGCACCCGGCTTGTCGCCGGCCGACAGCACCCCTCCTGTAGCCAAAATCTTGATCACGTCTACGCCGTACTTGATCTGCTCACGGACCACGTGGCGGACCTGTTCCGGGCCGTCGGCGATGGCATAATCCCGTTCCGCCGGATACAGCATGTTTTCGACGGCCGGCGCAAAGCCGTTCATGTCGCCGTGGCCTCCGGTAATGGAGATGGCCGGTCCGCTGGCCACCACCCGTGGGCCGGGGATGAATCCCTCATCAATGGTGCGGCGCAGATCCACCGCGAAAAAAGGCTGCGAACCCACGTCGCGCACGCTGGTGAAACCGGCCTGGAGGGTCTTGTCTGCATTGACCACGCCGTTGAAACCTCCCTGAAATGGTGTGAATTTGACCTTGTTGATGGGGTCATACCTATCGGCGCGATGTTCGAGGTGAGTGTGACAGTCAATGAGCCCCGGCAACACCCAATCCTGAGAGAGATCGACGACCGTGGCGCCGGCGGGAATGGCCGCTTGGGTTGCGGGCACAACCTTGGCGATACGTTCTCCCTCAATCACCAGCACCATGTTGTCGCGGAACTGATCGCCGGTGGCATCAAAAAGGTGTCCAGCCCTGACATAAATCGTGGACAGAGGCGCAGGCGCTCCTGTTTGGGCCAAAACAGCGGGAAGCACAATAGCGAGTACGCCCAAAGCAAGAAACGAGCGGCGAAGGATGGATGGATCACGGGACACAGTTCACTCCTCGTAAAGCAAGGATCAATTTTCCGAATTATAGAGAATGTCGAACCTCTGCGGATTTTTCGAAAGTTGAACTTCCGCAGGGGAACCACTGGCCCGTCGCTCGGAGATCGCCGTATCCCCTTGCCCTCAGGCAAAATAAGCACTTGGACCAGGCAGCACTTTCGTCTTGTCGCTTCCCTTCCTTGCTGACCGGTTCGGACCTTCGAGTGCCCGCCGGGATTGAACCATGAGCGCACCTACGCCTTGCACGGGGAAACATACCCATGTGGTTGATCCGCGTGATTATCGGATAGCACCACATCAACTTGGCATCCCTATGTTTCAACAGTTCGGGTACCGTGCTTACATGCTCATCACAGGATCGAGCTACCGGCTGTAGCCAACCGGATCAAGGATCACCGGCAATTTACGGCCTACAAATTCCGTGGGTCTCCCAGCGTGGGGTGCGCCTCGTGATCTTCTTCCATGGTGACCGCGATCCGCTTTGCTTTCCTATAGACGTTTGCGACCGCCATCGTCCAGAAAGGGACTAAGTCGACTCCGGGCACGAGCTTGGCACAAAACGATGGCAGAAATTCCCAGTGCCAGCCAAGAAGGTAAACCATCACGGCCCCAATACCGAAATCGAGTATGTCATCAGCGGGCGATGCGGCGCCCTCAACAAAAAAGGGAAAAACAACAAGTTGGAATGCATCCGCAATGATCGCCAGTATCATGGCGGCTCGAAAGCGCGAACCCGGCAAGATTGTGATGGTATCGTGAGTCACGTCAGTCTGCTGCTTACTATTCGTGCTTGATTCGCCCATTTTACGCCGTATGCATCACTATAACCGGCAAATCGGTCAGTCTTGCCGTTTGCCCACTTTTCGGCTCTTGCAAATCAACGGCCATCTGCGTCCACTCTGCCGCCTGCACTCCTATCAAAACCCGGGGCTGTACCTGTCTATGAGCTAACATGGAGACCGGCCGGCAGTGGGCGAAACCCCTGTTCCTGCGCGCGGACGACGGCCAGTTGCCAGAACAACACGCGCGAGGCAATGGCCGAAGGCACACAGTTTTCCAAAGTCCGGAGGACCCTTTGTGCTTGAAAAACTATCTCTTGACAGGCGCAGAAATCTTTGCTTAGAGTTGCTTCCCAGATATTCAAGCGTTTCAATACTTGCGTTTGATTGAGAGGTTGCACATGAACCAAAGAATTGCGGACGCCGGGACAATACAAAACTTCCTCTTCGTTTGGATTCTTATCCTCTGTGCAGGAACTGCCGCATTCGCCCAAGCTGGCAGAGGTGGCATCAGCGGCCTGATAACCGACCCCAGCGGCGCAGTTGTCCCCGGAGCCAAAGTGACAGCGCTCAACCACGCGACCGGCGTGGCACAGTCAACCGTTTCAACAGCGGCCGGCTTGTACTCCTTTGTGTCGCTCAACCCTGGAACTTATAAAGTCATTGCCAGTATCAAGGGGTTCGAAGCCGTCGCACAAGACAACGTGCCCGTAACTGTGGATCAAACCACTACCGTAAATATTGCTCTGCAAGTTGGCAAAGTGACAGAAGTGGTCACGGTGGCAGCATCGTCTGCCCTGATGGATACAAGCAACTCAACCGTTGGCCAGTTGATCGACGCCGCAACGATCGACCGTGTTCCGCTGCTGACGCGCAATGTCTATGATCTTGTGCAATTGAGCGCTGGCGTGACCCCGGCCAATGGATCGCCCAACTCTTCCAGTTCGGAGGCCATCATCAACATCTCGACCGGGCGCCCGGGAGTCGATGTCTCGTCTTACACCATCAATGGCGCCATCCAGGGCTCGGTCTATTACATGCTCGATGGCAGCCCGCTGGGGATTGCCGAAAACAACCCCGCCGCCATCATCCCGGCAATGCAGATTCCAGAGGACGGCGTGGATGAGTATCGCGTTGAGACTCAAAACACTCCGGCTTCTTATCAGAGCGGCGGCGCGGGCGTCATCAGCCTGGTCAGCAAGTCGGGTGGCGACCAGTTTCATGGCGCCGTCTTCGGGGTTTTCCGGCCGGACATTCTTGCCGCCAATGACTATTTCAATAAACAAAGCCAGTTGGCCAATGGTACACCAAACCAGTCTCCCAGCTTTCACCGCTACCAGGAGGGCGCTTCGATCGGCGGACCGATCCTGCACAAGAAGCTCTTTTTCTTTGGCGATTACGAAGCCACGCAACAACAGATGTTTGACGGTTCAAACACCTTTGCCGTTCCCACCACGGCGGAGCGCACCGGTGATTTTTCGAACATGGGGTTTGCCATCTATGATCCCACTCTTCCCGATAACCCCGATGGAACACGCCAGCCCGTAGCCGGCAACAAGATTGCTAACCCCAACCCCATAGCATTGAAATTCCTATCCGAGTTTCCTAAGTGCAACTACCCAAACCCCAGCACGTGCGATTCTGCTACGACCGATGTCTCCCCCAATCTGTATGTTCCGGGGCTCGATCCAACAACACAACAGAAATTCGACGTGCGCGTCGACTATTACCAAAGCGAGAAACAGCGCATCTTCGGCCGTTTTTCCTTCGACCGCCTCTTCACCGCGGGTGTCAACGCCTTCAACAACGCGTGGGATATGGACTACGCACAAAACATCACCAACGGCCGCAATTTCATCATCGGAGACGACTTCACTCTGAATTCGACAGCGGTCTTGCAGTTGCGCTACTCCTTTACGCGCCACTATGAAAGCCAGGGTGGCGATCCTGGCCAGAGCGCTGTCGACGACCTCGCCGCGCTGGGATTCACATCGCCGACTTCTGCAGACGAGGTGTACAAAACCCTTCCCATTGTGACTTTTAACGACGTGGGAGGCGGCATCGGCGGTACCTGCTGCTCCAACACCTTCAACTATGCCAGCGAGAACAGCGACGCAAGCGCCACCCTTACCAAGGTCTGGGGCAAACACGAGGTGAGCACCGGCGTGGAATACATGAAGAGGTTTCTGAATGTGGGCCAGCCGTCGTCACCCTCTGGAGCGTATGCTTTCGACATCTCCGCTACAGACCAATCCACGGCCAATGGCGGGGGAGGCAGCGACTTTGCATCGTTTCTCATGGGAATGGGAACGGCGCCAGGCACTGAATCGTACAACTTCACCAAGGATCTCTTTGTCGCTGAAGCCAGTCCGTATTACGCGGCCTTCCTTGAAGACACCTACCACATCAGCAAGGCTCTCACCATCACTGCGGGGCTGCGTTGGGACATCTTCGGCGGGAAGACGGAGAGACACAACCGCCTGGAATACTTTGATCCGACTGCCACGGATAGCGTTAGTGGCGTGGCATTTACCGGTGCCGAAGTCTATGCGGCCAGCGGCGACCGTTCTCCATTCACCACAAATATGACCGACTTTGGTCCGCGCCTGGGAGTCTCATGGCAGGCTGCCAAGCATCTGCTCGTCCGCGGCGGTGGCGGCTTCTACTTTGGCCCGAGTTCAGAGATGGTCGGCACCGCCAGTCTGAACAGCGACGGATATTCTTCGGCAACAAACTGGGCCGCCACCTGTTATAACGCCGATAGCAACACCGTATACAACGGTACCGACCAATGTGTAGGTGCAACAGGGGGACCAGCGCCGAGCACGACGGGTATCTATTCCCTGACCAATCCATTCCCGGAGGGTGTTGTTCCACTTATCAGTTCGCCGACGGGCCTGGGGAACAACCTTGGCACAACTCTGAGCACAATGCTCCACTCGCAGCGAACACAGGAAACTTACAACTTCAATTTCGGTCTGGAGTATGAGTTGCCGCACGCCTTCGTTCTCAGCGTCGGCTACGTGGGCAGCAGAGGCCTCTTTCTGCCGCTCGCTTCGGTCGATCTGAATCAGCTTCCCTTAAGCGTCATTGCTGCGAACAACTACTCTTTGTGTGTTGACACCTCCAACCCGAACTGCGTGATGGTGCCCAATACGTGGGCTTCCACCCAGCCGAACACCAATGGGAACTACGGCTTGGCCACTGTTCCGCTGTGGGTGTCTCTGCAGCAGTATCCGCAATTCGGTGATGGCACTTACGGCGCGAACAACGGTGTCAATGTGCATGGCTATCCGGGCGGCGATTCTGAGTACAGTTCCCTGCAGGCCAAGTTGCAGAAGCGCCTGACTCAGCACTTCACCACGCTCGCCTCCTTTACCTGGGGCAAGCTGATGACCGATGACGGCAATCCTCCGTTGGGGTTCGTAGGTTCTCATGCCGGATTACCTCAAGACTGGGAGAGCTTGAGTCTTGAGCACACCGTCAGCCCGCAGGATGTGAAGTATCAGTTCACCTGGCAGGCATCCTACGATCTGCCTATGGGCAGGGGCAGGGCTTTGAATCTGAATGGGGTTGCAAATGCCATTTTGGGGTTCTGGACGGCCAACGGGATTTTCTACCTGAGCAGCGGCATTCCCATCGCTTCACCAGTGGTGAATGCACCGATCCTCTACTTCAATCAGCGGCCCAATATGACCTGCGATCCCAGCAAAGGCGCCCCGCACACGGCAGCACAGTGGTTCACACCGAGCTGCTTTTCGCAGCCCAGCGACAATCAGAGTCCGTTTGTTGCCGGGAACGCGCCGGCCTATCTCGACCACGTCCGCACCATGGGAGCCAACGACCTGGATCTCACGCTTTCCAAGAGCTTCAAACTGGGCAAAGAGCGGGATCTCCGCTTTGAGATATCTTCCTTCAACGTTGCCAACAAGCCACAGTTTGCGCCGCCGGGCGTGCCTGCGGAATACCCCCTCGACGCCAACAACAACCCTTATGACAGCACTCCCTTCGGCCTGATTACGGCCGACTCCAATTCACCGCGCCAATTCCAGTTTGCTGCAAGGTTTACATTCTGATCGGCCCACGATCGGGCACTCGCCGCCTTTAAAAGGCGTATAGGATGAAAAGTCCTCGCGCTGGGCGGGACATTTGGAGAATGCGGATTCATGTCACAAGAATCGACTCAGCAAGGCTTGTCCTCTGCCACGTACGATAGACAACCGGGCCTGCGGCGATCGCTTAAGCTGTGGCATCTGGTGGCATACGGCATCATCATCATCCAGCCAACGGCGCCCATGGGCATCTACGGTGTGGTCAGCAACGTCGCCGGCGGTCACGTGGTTACCACCATCCTTATTGCCATGGTTGCCATGCTGTTCACCGCCTTCAGCTACGGCCGCATGGCCCGCGTGTATCCCAGCGCAGGCTCCGCATATACCTACGTCGGCAAGGAACTGCACCCGATGCTCGGCTATGTCGTGGGTTGGTCCATGCTCATGGACTACCTGCTCAACCCCATCATCTGTGCCATCTGGTGCAGTGCAGCCGCGCAGAATGTTATGCCGAGTGTGCCCTATGCGGCGTGGGCTGTCTCCTTTGTCGTCCTCTTTACACTGTTGAATCTCCTCGGCGTAAAGAGTTCCGGCCGCATGAATGCGCTGTTGGCCATTGGCATGAGCGTTGTGGTCGTAATTTTCCTTGCTGAGGCCATACACTATATCGCGCTCGTCGTCCGCCCGATGGCAGGCCAATGGCTTCTGCCCTTCTACGATCCGGCCATCTTTACCCCGTCCCGTGTCTTGCGCGGTACGTCGATCGCGGTTCTTACATACATCGGCTTCGACGGCATCTCTACCATGTCGGAAGAGGTGGAGAACCCTCGTCGCAACATCTTGATTGCCACTGTTGCCACCTGCCTGGTGATCGGAATCCTCTCCGCAATAGAGGTTTACGCGGCTCAGTTGGTGTGGCCCGCGCACACACCCTTTCCCGAGTCGATGGTCGATACGGCGTATGTTTTTGTTGCTCGGCGCGTTGGCGGAACATTCCTTTTCCATCTACTCAACGCTACGCTGTTGATTGCCAACATGGGCTCAGGCATGGCCGCGCAGTTCGGCGCCGCCCGCCTGTTGTACGGCATGGGCCGCGCCAATGCCCTGCCAAGCCGCATTTTCGCCACCATCGATGCCCACACCGGAATTCCTCGCAACAACGTCATCGTTGTCGGTATTTGCACATTGCTGGGAGTCTTCATGCTGACCTACCAAAGTGGAGCGGAGTTACTCAACTTCGGAGCGTTCATTGCCTTCATGGGTGTAAATGTGGCGGCGCTTATTCACTACAAATTCCGCTCCAAGGAAAAGGTGTTCCTGGCCGCGACTATGCCGTTCTTGGGCTTTGTGGTCAGTGCATTCATTTGGTCGAATCTCAATCATAAGGCACAGTTACTGGGTACGGCATGGATATTGATTGGCATCGGCCTTTACTACATCATGCGGCGGGCAGGTGGGGGTCCTGACAAGCTTCTTGAGATCGACGAACCGCAATAGCTAATTTTGACCTGCCTTCCGGTGATCCGCAACAGCAGCGCCGGTTGCGAATTTCGTCCTGGGTCCCTCGCACAAGTGGAGTGGTAATCGCGCCAGCTTTAGACATTCTTCGAGGTAATACGTGGTCATACGCAGAACCAAATCGACCCATGTGACTCTAGCAGACGTCGCGCAGGCAAGCGGCTTTTCAAGTTCGACCGTCTCTATTGTCTTGAACGAGGCGCCACTCTCCCGCTATGTTGCCGCCAAGACGAAAGAGCACATCCGCAAGAAGGCCGAGGAGATGGGCTACCATCCCGACGCCTTGGCGCGCTCACTCAGCCGCCGCCACAGTCAGACCATCGGCGTTCTGGTTTTTGATATCTCCGATCCGTTCTGCATGTCTCTGCTACGCGGCATCGAGCGAACGCTCTACCTAACGCCTTATCTCCCCATCATCATGGATGCCGATAACCGTCCTGAGCAATTCGACAGGTATCTCGATATGCTCATCGGACGCCGCGTGGAAGGCCTGATTTTGGTTGCGAACTGGCTCTTTGCCGAGATCGATCCCCTCTCCAAAATCGAGAAGAATAGAATCCCGATCACTGTAGTAGGGCGCGATCTCACTTCACGTTCAATTCGATCCGTCGTAGTGGACAACGAGACCGGGGGTTATGCTGCAATCAAGTACCTCCACCGCCTCGGGCATCGAAAGATCGCAATACTGCGCGGCCCGGAAGAACTGGACGACAGCTGCCGTCGCTGGCTTGGCATTCAGAGATTCGCCACCGAAGTTGGCCTTCACCTGGAACCGCGGCTGACCTTCCAGCTTCCCGCATTGATGGATCCATCTTCAGGCTTCGAAGGTGGCTTACGCCTCACCGCCGAACTCATCGAGAATAGGGTCGATTTCTCCGCAATTCTTGCCTTCGATGATCTCACCGCACTCGGCGCTATGCGGGCGTTGTGGAAAGCAGGCCGCCGGGTCCCTGACGACTGCTCTGTTATTGGCTTCGACGATGTGCCCCATGCGGCACTCTGTTCCCCGGGAATTACCACAATGCGACAACCCATGCTCGAAATGGGAAGCCTTGCTGCCAACCTTATTCTGGACGCAATCGCTCCCAAACCCAGCTCTTTTCAGGGCAAGCTTCTGCATTTGTTGCCGCCGACTCTAGTTCAACGGGATTCCACGCGGAGACTTCTACGGCGCAGCTCAGCGAAAAAGTCCTCTTAACTAGAGCGTGAACTGGTCAGTATTTCTGCGTATTCAAGCGTATTAATATGCCGGCAGCCGCTGGACAGCCCGATAATTTGTGCCGGTGAGATTGCTAATGTAGCGCACCGGCGAAGGACAATCCAGAAATAATTCCAATGTAAGAATTGCCAGCCTCTTCGATCGCCATTCCTTTCGATGAAATCGTGTGCGACAACGCCGGAAGTTGTCGATTCGCAGCACACAACAGATGTTTTGGACAGACCTCAACGAGTGCACAACCCCCGCAGCCTTCGAGACATCTGCAAAAGCAGCCAGTTCTTCCTGACGCTCGGAATAAGCTAAATCACGGGCTTGCCGCTAGTAGGTCTCGGGGAATGCGCATATAATCCCGAATCAAACAGGTTGTCTCTATGAAGAGATGGGTGCTTGCGTGCGCGGTCATTCTTGGATGGTTTCCGGCTCTCTGGGCAACAGCGCCCGGTACCCTGACTACGTTGCGCTCAATTCGCTTCCTCAACAAGGCGGAAGCGGCGCAGGCGCTCCCAGTGTCGTTTGAGGCCACGGTTACCTATTACAACAAAAGCGACGTCGACCTGTTTGTACAGGAGGGCGGCGAGGGCATCTATGTCCAGGCAACTGTGGGCGCCAATCTGGCTCCGGGCGATCGCGTTCTTGTGAAGGGACACACGCGGGATAGTTTCCGAACGGACGTGATCAGCGACAGCGTAACCGTTCTCCACCACGGCGCCCTCCCGAAGACTGTTGAGGCCGATTTCGACCGCATGATCAGCGGCCAGCTCGATTGTATCCGGGCAACCGTCCATGCCGTGGTCCGGAGTGCCGACACGGTGGTGGATGAAAACCGGTACGACCTCTATATGCACCTGCTCATGGAGGGTGGATACATTGACGCAACAGTGGTTGCCAGCAATGGCACCATGCCCAAAGATATGCTGGACTCCGAGGTTGAGGTAACCGGAGTCGTATCGGGAAGGTTCGATAGCAAGAACCAACTCACCGGAATTCTGCTCCAGGTTCCAACGCTCGCAGACGTGAAAATCCTGAAGAGCAGCAACACGGTCCCTGAGGTACTTCCCATCACGCCCATGGATGAGGTCCTCAGCGGCTATCATATCCGCGATTTTACCCGTAGGATCAGGGTCCAGGGTACCATTACGTACTTTGAGCCGGGTTCGGCGATCGTGCTCCAGAGCGGGACCAAGAGCCTGTGGATCAATACCCAATCTGAGAAGCGCCAGCGTCTGGGCACCTTGGCCGACGTCACAGGCTTTCCCAATGCCAGCGGCGGCTCTCTGACCATGACGCTCGGCGAAATCTGGGACAGCGATGTGGAAGCGCCCATCACACCTCGGCCGGTGACCGAGTCGGAATTGGCCGCTGGGGCCTACGAATTCGATCTGGTCTCAACCGAAGGGCAGGTGTTGACCGCTGTGCGCCAAGCCGCCCAGGATGAGTACGTTTTGACTTCGGCTGGCCACGTATTCTCCGCGGTTTATCACCACATGAATGAAGCCGAAGGTGCTGCGCTTCTGCCCTTGAAACTGATTCCCGTCGGCTCTGAGGTCCGTGTTACCGGAATCAGTATGGTGACCTATGGTTCCAACCCATTTCAAGGTCCGGTGTCGTTTAGTCTGCTGATGCGCTCTTCTGACGACATTACCGTGGTGGCCAAGCCCTCCTGGCTAACCGTTCGCAACCTCACCCGGCTTGTGAGCCTGCTCGTGCTGGTAGTGCTGGCTTTCGCGGCCCGCCAATGGAGCCTGGAGCGCAAGGTACACCGCCAGACCATCGCATTGGCTAACCGTATTGAGGCAGAGGCCGCACTGGAGCGCCGCATGGCTCAGCTCGAACAACGCCGCTCGCGCATCCTCGAGGACATTAACGAATCGCGCCCCCTCGCTGAGATCATCGAACGCATTGCGGAACTGGTCTGCTTCACGCTCCACGACAGTCCCTGCTGGTGCGAGATTGCCGACGGAGCCAAGCTTGGGGCTACATCGACTGGAACCCTGGGCCGGCGAGTCATCCACCAGGACATCATGTCCCACTCTGGGCAAGTGTTGGGCACAATTTATGCGGCGCTCGACCGGGAGAGCGAAAGTGTCGGTGAGGAGACGGAAGCACTCGCAACCGGGGCGCGGCTTGCCACACTGGCGATTGAGACGCGACGAATCTACTCCGACCTCATTTACCGCTCAGAATTCGACCAGCTTACTGATATCCACAACCGTTTCTCCCTCGACAAGCATTTGGATAATTGCATCGAGGAGGCGCGCCAAAAGGCCGGGCTCTTTGGGTTGATCTACATCGATCTGGATAAGTTCAAGCAAGTAAACGACCTTTATGGTCACCACGTGGGGGATCTGTATCTGCAGGAGGTAACACTGCGCATGAAGCGGCAGCTTCGGGCCGTCGATGTCCTTGCCCGATTGGGCGGTGACGAATTTGCGGTGTTGATCCCATCGGTGCGCAACCGCGCGGATGTCAAGGAGGTGGCGGTTCGGCTGGAGCGTTGCTTCGATGAACCGTTTGCCGTGGAAGGGTATGTCATGCAGGGTTCGGCAAGTGTAGGCATCGCAACTTACCCGGAGGACGGTACAACCAAAGACAGCATGTTGACCGCAGCCGATGCTGACATGTACGTGGGCAAGCAAACCAGACGGGAAATCTGAGTTCACTGCTTTCCGCAGAACGCGGTCCTAAGCGGATTGATCGCGTTGAGATGGGTGGCATCGCCGTGGTGGAAGCAAATCAGGCCCGATTTAGACCGAATGTAGTGTGGGAGTTCCGCCCTCGATCGTAAAGCCAGCGTCAGAGATCGCAACACGGGCTGAGTCCTGGCCAGCAAGCCAAGACTCACAAAACTTCGGGCACCACGGTCTACCGACTCATCCAAGAGGAAATACAGGCCTACAGCCCTGTACCAAAGGTGTGAAAATTCGTCCCTAATCCCAACAAAACAAATGGTCGAATCTTCCGGAACCGGCTTTTCTGCGACTGCGAGATGTGCTCCACATGGCGGCCCACGTGTTGAGGCTTTTGGATTCCAAAGCAGGCGGCAGGCCGCAGAGACTCAGCGTTGTTCTTTATTTGGGTGCTCATACTGTCGCAAGACGCCAGCAAACTACAAGTAGCTCTTGACAGGTCTTTGGTTCAGTGCTGATATATGACTGATGGTCATATATGAATAACAGTCACGACGCCCAATTCGCAGGATTCGGGAAGTCTCTCATTGCCGAAAATTTGCCCCATCTGCAAGGCATGCAGCGCCGCCAGCGTCGAGCTGCCGAAACGCGTGTGCGTTTGTTCCGATGTGCACTCCAACTCTTTGCCGAGCGCGGCTTTCCCAACGTTACGGTGGAAGACATCACCGAGGCAGCGGACGTGGGCAAGGGAACGTTCTTCAACTATTTCGAGAGCAAAGACCATGTGCTGGGGGTAATGGCAGAGATTCAGCTCGGCAAGGTTGTGGAGGCCAGGGCACTGGCCGCGGACGGGAAGCAAACGATTCATTCTGTACTGCACCACTTGTTTCTGCGGGCCGCTGAGGAGCCAGGGCGCAGCCCGGACCTGGCCCGCACCATGATCTCCTCCTTTCTGGCCAGCGAGGGCGTTCGCCGCATCATTGAACACAATATGCAAGAGGGCCGCACAATGGTGGCCCAGATTGTGGCCGCAGGACAGAAACGGGGAGAACTCGACCCTGAGTTGGTAAAGGAAAAGGTAGCAATCCAGCTTCTTCAAACGTTCATGGGAACAGTCTTGTTCTGGTCGCTGCATGAGGAGCCAGCGCTCAACATCTGGATGGAAGACAGCTTTCAGCACTTCTGGAGATCGATAGCGGTCTCCGACAAAGAGTAGGGATTATGAGATTCGATTTTCGCAAGGTCGCACTGCTTTCGCTGGCAAGCCTGGTTGCCGGCATGGTCTCGGGCATGATCGGCGCAGCGCAGCAGGCAGCGCCTTACCGACTGACGCTGCAGGATGCAATTCAGAAGGGACTCCAAGCCAACCTGAATGTGCTGGTTGCTGGTACGCGGGTCGAGGAGGCGGAAGGCACCCGCATGCGTCGCCTGTCGGCTGCGCTGCTGCCGCATGTCAGCGCACAAACCTATGCGAACGTGCAGAACCGCGACCTGAGCGCCTTCGGACTCTCGCTGCCTGGAATCCCGATCCCCAACGTGGTGGGACTGTTTTCGAATTACGATTTTCGTGTCTACGCGCAGCAAAACGTGACCGATCTTCAAAGTTATCGCGAGTTGAAGGCGAGCGAGCGGGCGTTGGATGCCGGCAGGATGGATTACAAGGATGCGCGCGACATCATCGTCCGCTCCATCGCCGCTCTCTACTTAAACGCGCAGTCTGCTGCGGCGCGTGTGGATGCCGCCCAATCACGGGTGACCGACTCAAGCACCTTGTTGAAGCTGGCCAAGGACAAGCACGACGCTGGAACGGCGACGGGCGTAGATGTGCTGCGCGCCGAGGTGCAGCTGGCGAACGACAGGCAGGCCTTGCTTGTGGCCCAGAACCAGCTGAAACAGTCGTTACTGGCTCTGGCGCGCAACCTGGGTATGAGTCCGGGCGCGCCGTTGGAATTGGCCGAGCCGCTACGCTACCAGGCCCTGGTCCAGCCTCAATCCGAGATCCTCGTGCCCGCAGCGCTGCTCGAGCGTGCCGACTATCTTTCACTTGCCAGCCAGCGCCAGGGATTGGTCGAGCAACAGCACGCCAGCCGCGCGCGTTTCTATCCCAAACTCAGCGTCAACGGCAACTACGGCGGAATTGGCCGCAGTATCGGAGGCGTCCAGGGCACAGGTCTGATTCAAGGCCAGATCGACTTCACGGTCTTCGATCGCGATCGCGATGGCGAGGCGCTTGAACTTGCCAGCCGCATCAAACGCATCGACGATCAGATTGACGACCTGCGGCGCGGGATTGAAGAGGACATCAGAGAGGCGCTTCTGAATCTCGCCTCCGCAGCCGAGCAGGTGGCTGTGGCAAGCCAAGGACAGAATCTGGCGCTGCGCGAACTCGAACTTGCGCAGGATCGATTTCAATCGGGCACGGCCAACAATGTCGAGGTGGTTACCGCCCAGGACGAGTTGGCGCGTGCCCAGGAAAACTACATTCTTGCCGTTTCCAGTCATGTGGATGCAAAGTTTGCGCTCGCCCGCGCTATGGGCGATACGGAGAAAAACATTGGGCAGTTTATTGGGATCCCATAGGCAATGTTTGTCGTCGCGACCCGATCGATGCTGCCGATCACGAGGTTTGAAGCTATGAAACGAGTTATACCTGTGCTTATCCTGCTGGCTGCCACAATAGTCGCCGGTGTGTACTTCTATCCGCGCTTGACCAAAAGGCCGGAGCCCGTGAATCAGATTACGCTCTCCGGCAACATTGAAGCTCACGAGAGCCTGGTGAGCTTCAAGGTGCAAGGACGCATCATCGAGTTGCCCGTGGAGGAAGGCCAGCAAGTTGAACAAGGCGCTTTGCTGGCTCGCCTTGAAAACGCTGATTTGAAGCAGAAGATTCGCATGGACGAGGCCAGTGTTCGTGTACGCGAATCCGATCTCGCGCTCACGCTGGCTGGAACACGTGAACAGGAACTGAAGGCGTCACAGCAGAGCATGCTCGACGCGCAGGCCGATCTGGACGAGAAGGTACTCGATAACGAACGTGCCCAGCGCCTCTTCGCTAAGGACGAAGTCTCAGCTCAGGATCGTGATTTGGCGGCAACCGCGCTGAAACGCGCCCAGGCGATCTACAAGGCAGCACAGCAGCGGTACAACGAGGCCATCGAAGGCAGCCGCAAGGAAGATATCGCCATTGCGCGCGCCAATCTCAACGAGGCCAATGCCAACCTGGGACTGTCGCGAGTGAACCTGGATTACACAACCCTGCACGCGCCTTCAAGCGGCGTGATTACCGTACGCCAGGCTGAACTCGGAGAAGTATTAGCGCCGGGTTCTCCGGTAGTCACACTCGCTGATCTCGATCACATATGGCTGCGCGCGTATATCGCGGAGACCGACCTGGGGCGCATTCATTGGGGGCAGGATGCAGCTGTCACCACCGATACCTATCCCGGCAAGCAGTACCACGGGCGCATCTCGTTCATCTCGTCGAGTGCTGAGTTCACGCCCAAGAGTGTGCAAACTTACAAGGAACGGGTCACCCTTGTTTACCGGATCAAAATCGATATCGACAATCCGAATCACGAGCTTAAGCCCGGCATGCCCGCCGATGCTCATCTGGCTCTGGCACTGGCCGACGCCAGGCAAGGAGCGCAGACACTGGGAGCGGCCCCAGCAAAGCAATGACCGGTCAACCCCAATCCTCGATTGTGGCCCTGGGGCTTACGAAGAGCTTTCCGGGAGTGCACGCTGTGGATGGTTTGAGCTTTGATGTGCGCGCCGGAGAAATCTTCGGCTTGGTCGGCCCTGACGGCGCAGGCAAGACCACCACGCTACGCATGCTGGCGGGCATCATGGCGCCCGATACGGGCAATGCCACGATTGCCGGCTTTGATGTGGTGCGCGATCCCGAGGGCGCCAAGCACGCTCTCAGCTATATGCCACAACGTTTTGGACTATACGAAGATTTGACAGTGGATGAGAACATCCGTTTCTACGCGGACCTTTTCGGAGTGAACCGGTCTGAGCGCGAAGAGCGCTCAACACAACTGTTGCGGGCAGCAGGAATGAGCGAGTTTCGCAAGCGTCTCGCCGGCAACCTTTCCGGTGGAATGAAACAGAAACTCGGCCTGGTCTGCGCCCTTATTCATCGCCCCAAGGTGATTTTGCTGGATGAACCAACCACGGGTGTAGATCCTGTTTCGCGGCGCGATTTCTGGCGCATTCTTTACGAACTGGTTTCGGAAGGTGTTGCCATTCTAACTTCAACCGCTTATCTTGACGAAGCCGAGCGCTGCCATCGCGTAGCGTTGCTCCATCAGGGCAAACTGCTGTTCTGCGACACGCCCGCAAACCTCAAGGCGGCAATGGGCAAGGATGTATTGTCAGTGACCTCGCAGGACCCGCGCAGGTTGCGCACCGAACTTGAGTCTGCGGATGGCATCTCCAGCCTTGTACTGACTGGCGACGGCCTGCACGTTGTTGTGGACGATGCGTCCAGCCGCATCCCCGAGTTCGAGTCCCGTCTGAAAGGCGCGAACGTACCGTTCGACTCAATTCAGCAAGTAGCCCCAACGATCGAGGACCTATTTGTGGATGCGGTTGGCAGCGGAGGCTCAAACCATGCCTGAACCGGAATACTCAGTCGCGGTAGAAAATCTGGTCAAGCGGTTCGGCGATTTTGTGGCCGTGAACCAGCTCAACCTCAAGGTTCGCAAAGGTGAGGTTTTCGGCTTTCTTGGACCGAATGGAGCAGGCAAATCCACTACCATTCGCATGCTTTGCGGGTTGCTGAAGCCTACTTCGGGGCACGCCTTGGTTGCCGGCTATGATGTTGCCCGCAAACCAGAGGCAGTGCGTCAGAACATCGGTTACATGTCGCAGAAATTCTCTCTCTACAACGATCTTAAGGTGATTGAGAATATACGCCTGTTCGCAGGCCTTTATAGCGTACCGTCGAAGGACTTGCAAGGACGGATCGAATGGGCACTTGCAATGGCAAATCTCAAGGGACAGGAAAATCTGATCACCGGCACGCTTCCGGGCGGGTGGAAGCAGCGTCTTGCGTTGGGGTGTGCAGTGCTGCACAAGCCACCCATCATTTTTCTGGACGAACCTACTTCCGGTGTCGATCCCATCTCGCGCCGCCAGTTCTGGGATCTCATTCACCAGATGGCGGAAGAGGGCGTGACCGTCTTTGTGACGACGCATTACATGGAGGAGGCGGAATACTGCAACCGTCTCGCGCTGATCTTTCGAGGCAAGATGGTGGCCCTCGGCACACCTTCAGAGTTAAAGCGGGACTCGATGAAGGGCGAACTGCTCTTGATTGAGTGCGAGCCGCTCGGCAAGGCCGTGGAAGCGCTGCAATCGGCTCCGGATGTCATGGATGCGGCGGTTTTCGGAAACGCCCTGCACCTGGTTGTGCTGGATGTGGCTACCGCCATTCCCCGGATGTGGAAATACCTCGCGGACCAAGGCATCGCCATTGGCCGCATTGAGAAGATACGCCCCAGCCTGGAGGATGTCTTCGTCTCTCTCACGGCGGCGCGCGAAGCTGGACAGGAGTACAAAGTATGAGCTTCCCTCGTGTGCTGGCCGTGGCCAAAAAGGAGGTCGTCCAGATCCTCCGCGATTCACGCAGCCTTCTCATCGTCGTCATCATGCCGGTTACTCTGATGCTACTGTTCGGCTACGGTGTCAGCCTTGACCTTAAGGGGCTGCCGGTTTACGTATACGACCAGGACGGCAACCAACAAAGCCAAGACCTACTCAAACGCTTCCAGAACAGCGAGTATTTCAAGGTTGTAAGCGTGGTTGACGGCTATCCTGCGATGACCAGGGCGCTCGACGACGGACGCGCCAAGATGGGAATCGTGATACCGTGGGACTTTTCGCAGCGGCTGCGCGATGGCGGCCCGGTTCAGGTTCAAGCGCTTGTTGATGCTTCGGACGACAACACGGCCAACGTCCTTATTGGCTACGCCCAGGCAGTGGTCCAAGGCTATTCGGCGGAGATTCAACTGAACTGGCTTCGCGAGCGCGGGCAGTCTGTCCAGCCAGCTCCCGTGAGTATCGAAACTCGCACCTGGTACAACGAGGATCTGGAGAGCAGCGCATTCATCATTCCTGGCGTGCTGGCCCTGGTCATGTCGGTGATCGGCGCGTTCCTCACCTCTCTCACCATAGCGCGCGAATGGGAGCGCGGTTCGATGGAACAACTGATCTCAACTCCGGTAAGCGCGATGGAGATCATGCTTGGCAAGCTGACGCCTTATTTCATCCTTGGCATGTTCGATGTCCTTGTCTGCGCCGTAATTGCGATCTACTGGTTTCATGTACCATTTCGCGGGTCGGCCCTTACGTTACTGTTCAGTTCTGCATTATTCCTGGTGGTCGTGCTTTCGCTCGGGTTCTTTATCTCCGTCGTTGCAAAGAACCAGTTTGCCGCAAGCCAGATTGCGTTGCTGATCACTTTTCTTCCGGCTTTCCTGCTTTCGGGATTTCTATTTTCAATCGAACAAATGCCCATCGCTCTGCAGTGGATTACGCGCATTTTCCCGGCTCGCTACTACGTTTCACTGCTCAAACAGGTATTCCTCAAAGGGACGCCCACAGCCTTGCTCTACGCCGACTTGATACCCCTGGCGGTTTTCGCTCTCGTGCTGGCGTTGCTCGCTACCCGCTCGTTTCACAAGAGGTTGGAGTAAAGGAGAGAACCATGCTGGGTCGCCTAAAGCAGATGCTGATCAAGGAACTTATCCAGGTCTTTCGCGACAAGCGGACGCGCTTCATCCTGATTGGCCCCCCGATTATTCAGATGTTGGTGTTTGGGTACGCGGCTACGTACGAAATCCATCACGTTCCCACCGTTGTGCTCGATCTGGATCACAGCCAGGAAAGCCGCGAATTGTTTTCGCGCTTCGCATCCAGCCCCTATTTCGATGTTCAGCGGCAACTAACCGATACGCGCCAAATTCGGGATCTTGTCGATCGGGGACAGGCTACCGTCGGTCTCGAGATCGATGCCGACTTCGCCCAGAAACTGCGTAAGGGCCAGACCGCGCCGCTGCAAGTGATTGTCGATGCAACGAATTCAAACACGGCGCTGATTGCCTCCGGCTATATCTCGCAGATCGCACTCGGCTTTTCCCAGGACGAAGAGAAAGACCATATTTACAGGATTGCGCCACAATTGGTGGAGCAGGTTCCCTCGATCGAGCTGGAGCAGCGGCCGTGGTACAACCCCGGCTTGAGTAGCCGTTGGTTCTTCGTGCCGGGAGTGATCGGCAGCTTGACCCTTGTCCTAGTGATTACCCTGACGGCCTTTGCGGTGGTCCGAGAGCGCGAGATCGGCACGCTCGAACAGATCATGGTCACGCCCATCCGTCCGGCCGAGTTTATTCTCGGCAAAACGCTGCCCTTCTTTCTGATCGGTCTATTTGACGTTTCGCTGATTGCCGTAGTGGGGACGCTTTGGTTCCAGGTTCCATTCCGCGGTCATATCTGGGTATTGTTGGCGGGTTCAATCCTTTTCCTTCTGTGCATGTTGGGCGTAGGCCTGCTCATTTCAACCGTGTCCTCAACCCAACAGCAGGCGATGGTGACCGCTTTTTTCTTTATCATGCCTTCCATTACTTTTTCCGGGTTTGGATTTCCCATCGCCACCATGCCACAGTGGATGCAATATCTCACCTATCTCATTCCGCTGCGCTACTTCCTGGTCGTCCTGCGCGGAACCTATCTAAAAGGCGTGGGCATGGAGATCCTGTGGCCTCAGATGGCGGCCATGGCTGGCATGTCAGTCAGCCTTCTCACCATCGCCATTCTTCGCTTCCACAAGGCGCTCGACTGAGCATCGGGTGGAACCTGAAGCCTGAGTAATCGATGAGGCAACTTTTCTCTCCGAATCCCCATCCTAGATAAGACGACTTGGCTCTTTGCCAAAAGAAGAGCAGATTGATGCAGGGTTTACTTCACGAGCTTTGAGCGGACGACCAGGAGCCGCTCAAGTTCTCAGTCTTCTTCGAGTCTTAAGCTGGTGTTGGGAGTTTCACGGGAACATGGCCGGGAATCAATATTGGCCGTCGTCGGGGACCGTCGCTCATTCCGCGCGAGGAGCCAATATCTGGCACCAGTGCTCCCGCTTGCGCCGGCAGGCGCTGTATGGTTATGTCAACACCATTTGTGAAGATCTGGTACAACATAGGCTCCGGCCAATTCCTGCTAAAGCGCTTACCAACTCGCCAAGGAATCGCATGCCTTACAAGAGATCCCCAATGGAATCGCCCGAACCGTCCCCGGAGCAGCTTGCCGGGCAACCGCCCGTTCGGGCTCCAATCTCTCCTGCAACGGCATTTACACGATCGACATTACCGAGTCCGACCGAGGCCGACGCCCTTATCCGGGCACAGACCGGCGACCATCAGGCCTTCGCCCAACTTTATTCTCTGCACAAGAGGCGCATCTACTCCCTGTGCCTGCGCATGGTGGGCAATACCGCTGAGGCCGAAGATCTGACCCAAGAGGCGTTTCTTCAGTTGCACCGCAAGATCGGCACCTTCCGCGGGGACTCGGCTTTTTCGACCTGGCTGCACCGGTTGGCCATCAACGTAGTGCTGATGCATCTGCGCAAAAAGGGATTGTCGGTGATTTCACTGGATGAATCCATGGATCCCGCACCGGATGAGCGGCCTAGTCGCAGTTTCGGCTCTCCGGATCCCGCCCTGTCTGGGGCCATTGACCGCCTGGCGTTGGAACGGGCCATCGATAATCTGCCAGCCGGCTATCGGCTCATCTTTGTGCTCCATGACATTGAAGGTTATGAGCATAATGAGATAGCCTCCATGCTCGACTGCTCGATCGGCAACACCAAGTCCCAATTGCACAAGGCGCGTCTGAAACTGCGCGATGCCCTGCGCACCAATCCCCGGCAGGAGGCCCGGCGATGACGGAAGACGCCAACAATATGAGCTGCGCAATGTTTCAGGCACAGTTGCCGGAATTGATTGGATCCAGCGAGGATATCGCCGCCCATCCCCATCTGCAGAGCTGCGAGTTGTGCCGCGCCCTGCTAGCCGACATGGAGACCATCGCCGAGGCAGCCCGCCGGCTGTTCCCCATTGAAGAACCGCCGGAAACTTTGTGGGATCAGATCGACTTGGCAATCAGAAATGAGGAAAGCGTTTCGGATCAAGGCTGACTAGCTCCAGCAGGAGCTATCACCAAGCCCGCCCCCGCCTCTCGTGGTTTCGTCACACTGCCAAGCCGCTGTCACACCACATCGGCGCCCAGGGGTGCATAAGCGCAACCGAGTCAGCTGTCAATCCATGGGATGGGTCGGTTCTCGTCGAAGTCGCGATGGGGGCGCGTTCTGGAGAGACCGAGGATGCGTTTATTCCTCATCTCGCAGTGGCAACGAACGCTGGACTACTCAAAGTAGGATTCTTTTCACTCACTGAGCGAATGGCGAACTGGAATGAGGTTTAGCACATAAGGTGCCACCTTGAAAGCCGCTCGGAGTTCACCGGGATCCAATATCCGTTAGGAATTTCTATCGAACAATGCGCTAGCCAGATCCGGGCTAAAAGTAAGCATAACCTCGGCCAATATATTAATCAGAACGTTGCCCATCGTCACTATTGACAATGTTCCAGCATGGCTCTGGTACTGATTCGTCACATTGTGAAAAGTAAAAAATGCTTTAGAAAAACGTCGTTTACGGTAAAGGTGGCATGAATCCTGTTGCCGTCCCGGTTTCCAGGTAGGCAACCGCATGCCTCATTCAGGAGAGCACAGGACAGCAGGCTACCGTCCGCCGATTTCTTGACATTGACATTGTGTTTATCGGCCCGTAAAATGGGTGCGTTCCAATTCACTGACGAATGCCCGGTCGAAGATGCATGACCAAGAGACACTGGGGATAACGTTACCGTTGAGGTTCCGCGAAATGCTTCTCCAGAGGTGAGGTTGTGGTCAGTGTCGTTCTTCGTCACAAGCAACTTTTACTCTATGGGCTGAATGGAGCTTGTATTCAGAGACCTTGAGCGGCATCGGAATCTTCTATATCACGGTGCTGCCCCCTTTTACGCAACAGTTTTGTCTCAAGGACGACATTCAGTCCGCCGATTTTTGGTATTTTCAGATTCACCGAAGCATTCATGGCGGCCAAGCGCATGCAGAGTGCTTGCTCTTAAACACGACGCAGTTTTGAGGTGGAGAAACATGGCGCAATCGAAAGAACTTTACGATGCAATTCTCAACGGCGATGCAAAGAAGGCACACGCCGCGACGGAGGCCGCGCTCGCGGCCGGGGCTTTGCCCTTGCAATTGATTTCCGAGTCCATGGTGCCGGCGATGGACGAAGTGGGCCGACTATTTGAGGCCGAAGAATATTTCGTCCCCGAGCTCCTGCTGGCGGGCCGTGCCATGAGGAGCGCACTGGACCTGCTTCGCCCGCTCATGACAGCTTCCGGAGAGAAGCTATCCACCAAGGTGGTTATCGGCACGGTCAAAGGCGACCTGCACGATATCGGCAAGAACATTGTTGGATCCATGCTCGAAGGTAGTGGATTCGAGGTGATCGATCTCGGTGCCGACGTATCGCCGGAGAAATTTGTGGCCGCGGTTGAGGAGCAGAAGCCCCAGATTGTCTGTATGTCGGCGTTGCTGACCGTGACCATGCCCGCCATGAAGACAACAATCAAGGCCTTAGAAACCGCGGGGCTGCGTACTCGGGTGAAGGTGTTGATTGGTGGCGCTCCCGTGACGATGCAGTATGCCAAAGAGATTGGTGCAGACGGATACAGCGAGAACGCAAGCGCAGCCGTCGGCCTGGTCAGAAATCTCCTCGCAGAAGCGTGAAACGTTGACAGGGCAGATTCTGCTGCGGGCAGCATTGCTGGCCGCGCGCAGGGTCGTGTGGGAGTAGCTTGATGGATCGCAAATATTACCTTGATCTTGCAGCCCGTGGGCTGCGCATGCCTATCGGTACCGACCTGGTGATGCACGAAGAGAGCGAGCCTGAGAAGGTTCGTAACGATGGTGAAGCGCTAGCCCGAGTCATTGAACGGGCGGCACGGCGTTGGGGCACGCCGCTTGCGGTTCCGCTTATGGACCTGCGCCTGGAAAAGATTGACCTGCTGGCGTTGGCTGGAATTTCAGCAACTGATGCAGAAACCTATCACTTTGGCTCTCCTCTGGATGAGGCAACGCTTACGCGGATGTGTGGAGAGCAAGCGGTGCCGGTCTGCGCGGGAAGCCTTGCCCGCGATGAAGCATTGGCCTATATCGGCACGCGGCCTGACCTGGTTCCGGTCGGAATGGCTATTGGTCCGTTTTCGCTGACGACGCGGCTACTGGCAGACCCCATCACTTTGGCGGCGCTGGCTGGTTCGGGCGTCGAAGCAGAAGACTCGGAAGACGTTCAACTGCTTTGGCAGTGCCTGCGCGTATCTGAGGCTGCGGTTCTGCGTTCCGTGCGCAGTCAAATCCGAAACGGAGCCAAGGCCATCATGATCTGTGAGCCTACGGCGTGCAGTGCGTTCATCTCTCCCCGCCAACTCAAGGCAGGCTCAAATCTGTTTGAGCGTCTGGTAATGGAGCCGAACCTGCGCTTAAAAGCTGCGCTTGAGGAGGCTGGCTGCGACCTGATCTTCCACGACTGTGGTGAGCTGATTGATTTGATGGTGGAAGCATTCGCGCACCGGCTTCATCCTGTGATTCTCAGCCTCGGCAGTTCGCGAAAACTTTGGGAAGATGCTCGTCTTGTGCCGAAGGACGTAGTTCTTTACGGTAACCTCCCATCCAAGTCCTTCTACTCCGATGGAGCTATGCCGGTTGAAGAGGTAGTTCGCCGCACGGAGGAGTTGGTTACCAACATGAAAGCCTGCGGCCATCCCCATATTGTGGGCTCGGAATGCGACGTCTTGTTTGTGCCCAACGCGCAGGATACGATCAGAGAAAAGGTGGACGCGATGATGTCCGGAGCAATTGCCGTCTGACCCTGTGGGAAACACTGCGAACCATGATCTCTTAGAAGCATATAACCGTATATGCTCGGAAATGCTAGCGTAGAAGAGTAAGAACGCCAGCGTCGTGGTGAGGAGCCACCTTTGAGGAGCGTGACCCGATGATTGATCAGACAAGCCGGAGGTATTCCACACTCGCGGTTTCAAGCCAGGATCAACTGTTGTACGGGATTTGCCCGCATCCACTCGAGTGCGGACTTGGGTTAACCATCGGCGGAGGCTCTGTCTTTCCCGAGGTCAACTTTACCCTGCCGCCGATGAGTATTGAAGACGCCACGTGGGCCGATGTAGTGGCTCACTACGAGCAGATGGCGGAGCAGATTCTGCGGCGGGCAACGTCGCTCGGGACACCTGGAATTGTTCTGGAGTTTGAGCTTCTACCGCCCATGACCCAGCGGCCGGAGTGGGGCGCCGAGATCACGGCGCTGCTCAAGCGCAACATGCAGGGTTACCACGACAAATACCACCTACCCTGTGCTCTGCGCGTCACTCCTACCGACATGCGCGATCAGCAAAAGCCACCCCAGATGAGAACCGGACTAGGCTGGGATTGCCTGAAGCGGTCGTTTGAGCTGTGTGCTGAAGCAGGCGCCGACATTCTCTCAGTCGAGTCCGTGGGAGGAAAGGAAGTGCACGACCAGGCGCTTATGTACGGAGACTTCCCTGGCGTTGTGTTTGCCTTGGGAGTGCTTGCACCCAGAGATATGTCCTGGCTCTGGGGCGAGATTGGCGCTCTCTGCGCACGACATCCCGGGGTGATCCCGGGCGGCGACTCGGCTTGCGGATTTGCCAATACCGCCATGCAACTCGCCCACCAGAAGATGCTTCCCGAGGTTTTGGCCGCCGTAGTGCGGGCCATGAGCGCGGTGCGCAGCCTGGCGGCATTCGAGCAATGCGCTGTGGGCCCGTCAAAAGATTGCGCCTACGAGGGTCCCGTGATCAAGGCCATCACCGGCTACCCCATTGCGATGGAGGGGAAATCTGCCAGTTGCGCGCACTTCAGTCCCATGGGAAACATTGCTGCCGCGATGTGCGACCTGTGGAGCAACGAATCGGTGCAAAATGTTCGTCTCCTCTCAGGGAACGCGCCGGAAGTCTTCACCGAACTTCTTGCCTATGACTGCCGGCTGATGAATACCGCGGCCGCTAGTCCGGGCGGCGCGCTGCAAATGCGCAACTGGATGACCGTATCCGACGAATGGCTTAGTCCACAAGCAGCCGTATTGTCGCCGGAAGCCACCATAAGGATCGCAACAGCAATCGTGGAGGCGGATACTCCCTACCATCGGACCGTTGCAGCAGGCCGCACCGCCGTCGAGATTCTGAAGGATGGAATCGCGCAGGAAAAGCTTCACCTATCGCGTAAGGAACTGCAATGGCTGACGCGCATCGATGAAGCACTGGATACGCTTCCAATGAACGAAGAGACGCTAATGCATGATCTGGAGGCGCAATATGGGAGCCTCTATGACAAGGGGAGCTATAGCCTATAGCAGGCCGCGCTATCCTTCTCGCAGCGTCGATCTGCAGTATTTTCGCTAAATCTTGCCCGGCATCGGTGCTTTCCTGGGTTGACTCCACCAGCCTTAAAGCGATCGCTTGCCGGGTTCTGCCTAGGAAAGGATGGCAAAGAATTGAATGGACGGCAAAGAATCGATGCGGCGTTGAAGGGCAAATGGGCGGACCGCACGCCGGTAATGCTGCATAACTTCATGATGGCGGCGCGCGAGGCGGGCGTGACTATGCGCCAGTTTCGTGAAGACCCGCGGGTGATTGCGCGCTGTTTCGGCGAGGCAGCTGAGCGCTATGGGCTCGACGGCATCATGATGGATGTCGATACCGCCACGCTGGCCGGAGCTGTCGGCGTTCCGGTCCATTTCCCGGACGACAATCCAGCGCGCAACTACGGCTCGTGCCTCGCGACACTGGAAGCGGTGCGCGATCTGGAGCCTATCGAACTGTCACGCGATCCACGCATACAGATATGGACGGAAGCGGTGGCGATCCTGGTGCGCGAGTACGGGGACGAAATCTTCATACGCGGCAACTGCGATCAATGTCCCTTTACGTTAGCGGGCGCGATGCGCGGCCTCGATACATGGCTGATGGATATCGCCGCCCAGGAAGACACTGAACTCATCCATGCCCTGCTTGAGTTCTGCACAGATATCACCTGCCAATTCATCAAGCTCATGGCAAAAACTGGCGCACACATGATTTCCAATGGCGATAGTCCGGCTGGGCCGGATTTGCTATCGCCGCGCTTCTATAGCACCTATGCCCTTCCCTATGAACAACGGGTTGCCGCATGCGCTCATCAGGAAGGGTTGCCCTATCTGCTGCACATCTGCGGGAAGACCGATCGGATCCTCAAGCAAATGGTGGATATCGGAGCAGATGCCTTGGAGATCGACTACAAGACGAACGTGCAATCGGCGCATGACGCATTCAAGGACAAAGTTACTTTCGTCGGTAACATCGATCCTAGCGAAGTTTTGGCCCGAGGGACTCCTGAACTGGTGAAGCTGAGAACGGAAGAACTGCTGGACGTGTTCGCCGATAGTCCTAGATTTGTGCTCAATAGCGGCTGCGCGCTTCCAGCCGATACTCCTCCGGAGAATGTTCGCGCCATGTTGGCGTGTCTCAGAAACCGCCCTGAGGGCAAGATGGATTGATGCAGCGTGGACAGGTTGAAGCATGGTCCAGCGCCTAACCGTCAGCCAATGAAAAACTCAGTGAAGTTACAAGGATTCTTATGGAAAACCGCTTTTTTCTGTTGACGCTCTTCATAGGTACGTTGATGTTTGCTCATGCGCAAAGCCCGACTGCTTCTGAAGAACGGGCGCAACCCGACCCCATTCAATCTTATCTGCAACCACTGGTGAATAATCGCACGATAGCTGGTGCAGTGACGCTTGTCGCGGCCGGGAACCACACGGTTTATTTGAAGGCTGTCGGCTTTCGCGACCTCACGAGCGGTACTCCGATGACCACAGATGCGATGTTCTGGATCGCGTCCACGTCTAAGCCAATGACCGCCACTGCGCTGATGATGCTTGTGGATGAAGGCAAGGTCAACCTTAACGATCCGGTCGAGAAATATCTCCCTGAATTCAAAGGGCAGATGGTAAAAGTGGCACAGGCTGTCCCAGCACATGAGGCAAAAGAGGCGCCCGGGCCGCAAAAGGCTCCTCAGTTCGTGAGGCCAGACCATCCTATTCTGGTGCGTGAGATTTTGAGTCATACAAGCGGACTGCCATTTCGGTCGTCGGCTCAACCAGGAGCGCTGGACCTGTTGCCGTTGAAAGATGCTGTGCTCAGCTTTGCTGCTGAACCATTGACCTTTCAGCCTGGTACCGATTACCAATATTCAAACGAGGGCCTGGATACAGCGGCCCGGATCATTGAAGTAGTCAGCGGGATTCCCTTCGAGCAATTCGTGCAGGAGCGGCTTTTTCATCCGCTTGGCATGAACGACACCACATTTTGGCCCAGTGCCGACCAGATTCATCGCCTCGCCAAAACTTACAAGCTTGACCCGCAAACAAAGAATCTGGCTGAGGTGCCCATCAGTCAATTGACCTACCCACTCGATGATAGGCAGCGACGATATCCAATGCCCGCTGGGGGCCTCTTCTCTACCGCTGCCGATGTATTGAAGTTCTGCCAGATGATACTAAATGGGGGCACATTTGGTGGTAAACGGTACATTTCCCCTGAGGCCGTCCACGAGATGACCAGCAAGCAGAACGGAGGGCTGGGCGGAACTAATTATGGCTTCGGCTGGAGCATTTCAAATGGCGGATTCGGCCACGGCGGCGCATTTAAAAATGCCATGGACATTGACCCTGCTTCAGGCCGCATATTCATCTTTATGGTCCAGCAGGACGGACCGTGGGGCACGGCAGAAGGAGATGCGATCATTCCCACTCTGGAACGACTTGCAAATGAAATGGTCACCTCCCGCACGCTCGCTCCTGCCACTCGCAGGACTGCGGAGCTGCACTAAAGTTCCGAGAGTAGCAACTGCCTGGAACATAATCGCCGCTCGCCAAAACGCCCGTAAGAGGTATGATGAAAAATCGAAAACATTTTGACGAGTGACGCTATGCGCCTTAAATTGATCAGCTGCCAGGTTCTTACCCGTGAGATAGACGTGGTTCTCTCCCGTTCGCCCCACTTGATCAACGTGGAAACGTTAACGATGGGCCTGCACGATCTCGGTGCGTCGATGCGCCCTCATCTGCAGGAGCGGATCGCTGCCGCAGATGAGAGCGGATATGACGCAATCCTTCTGGGATACGCACTCTGCGGCAGGGGAACCGAAGGATTGCGCGCCGGGAAAACGCCGATCGTTCTTCCCCGCGCGCATGACTGCATCGGCCTGTTAATGGGCAACCGCCTTGACTATCAGGCTTATTTCGACAGCCATCCCGGCGTTTATTTTCGCTCGCCAGGTTGGATTGAGTATCAGATGCCGGGCCAGACTCTCGAACCCGCCTTTACCTCCGCAAAAAACAAGATTGGAGAAAGGCGCAGCCGCGAGGAACTTATTGCCCAATATGGAGAGGAGAACGGGAACTATCTCTTTGAGCAATTCAGCGCTTTTCGCCGGAACTACTCCGGGCTGACTTATATTTCTACCGGCGTGGAATGCGAAGATGGCTTTCGCAGCCTTGCTCGCGCTGAAGCAGCTAAAGAAGGATGGGCCTTCGAAGAGATCCAGGGGTCACTCACGCTGCTTGAGCGCCTGGTCAACGGCGAGTGGGATGTGGCAGACTTTCTGGTTATCCCTCCAGGCGCTACGGTGCAAGGCACCCTGGGCGAATCCATCATGGAAGCCATATGAGTGCCGAGCGTGTACTGGTTCGGCTGGAACCATTGTCAGTGGAAGTGGAGGTGCGGTGCGGCAGCGCGCTAGCATCGTCGCTACCGCAGTTAGGCGTTGAGTTTCCATGCGGAGGAACAGGCGCCTGTGGCGGTTGCGGTGTCCGCGTGCTGGCGGGATCGCTCCCGATCACTGCCCACGACCTTTCAGTCTTCTCAGCTGAAGAACTTGCCGACGGATGGCGGCTCGCCTGCCAAGCTCATGCGGAAATGCCGTTGGTCTTGGAGTGTGGACAATGGCATATGGATGTACTCACGGATAGCTCCAGCCCGCCCGGCACAGGAAACCCTGGCCTCGGGATTGCCATTGACCTGGGTACGACCACCATCGCCGCGCAGATAATTGACATGGCCACGGGAAGCGTTCTCGGAGTTGAGACCAATCTCAATCCCCAGGCATCGTTTGGCTCGGACGTGATGAGCAGAATCCGGGCGTCCTTGTCAGGAGCCGACCTGACCACGGTAGTGCGCATTGCTCTGCGGCAGATGATCGAGAAGCTTGCCCGCGGGCGCGAGCAGGAGATTATCAAGGTGGTTCTTGTCGGCAACACGGTAATGCATCATCTTTTTTCTGGGCTTGATGTCGAACCACTTTCGCATACACCGTTCCATTCTCCACATCTGGGTGCGCAGTTCTTTCAGCCTCAAGACCTGGGTTGGCAGCTGCCTTCCGCCTGCCATATTCGATTCGAGCGTTGTCTTGGCGGTTTTGTAGGTTCGGACATTCTCGCCGGGATTCTTGCCGTCGGCATGCCGTTCGCTGACGATCTGCTTGCGCTGGTAGACCTGGGCACCAATGGTGAGATTGCTATCGGCAGCCGTCACGGAATTGTCTGTGCATCCGCAGCGGCGGGGCCTGCTTTTGAAGCCGGCTCCATCCGCATGGGGATGAGAGCGGCCACAGGCGCCATTTCTCGCCTGTGTCTCTCTCAGGGTGAAATGCGCGCCGTAGTGATTGGAGACGTGGAAGCCCGTGGTATTTGCGGCAGCGGCCTAGTGGATGCAGTTGCGGTTGGACTAGAGAGCGGAGGGATTTTGCCTTCCGGACGCATCGCTGGAGACACCAAGCTCTTCCCTGTAAAGGACACGGTCGTTCTCTTTCAAGCTGACATCCGTGAACTGCAGTTAGCCAAGGCCGCAATCGCTTCCGGATTCAGGCTGCTGCTGAAACGCCAAGGCGCGAGCATTGCCAAGCTCCAGAGCATCCATCTTGCCGGTGCATTCGGTAACTATGTGCAGGCCCAAAGCGCCATCGGCATCGGACTGCTCGAGGCGCCCATCGAACGTATCCACGCCGGAGGCAACACAGCTCTGCGTGGCGCCAAGATTCTGCTCCTATCCTCTCGCGAACCCGCATTGTGCCGCATTGAGCATGTAAGTCTCGCCGCAGATCCAGGTTTTCAGGACGAATTTGTGAGTTGCATGACCTTTCCGGAGCCGCAAAACATTTCAGAGTCGCATTGTTCTGCTTAGCCCGCTCGGCCTGGATCTCTCACTTCCGCCCGTTAAATTCATGCACCGCATCCAGCATTGCGACTATATTCTCGACTGGCGTTTTCGCCTGGATATTGTGGATCGTGTTAAAAACAAATCCCCCACCCGGCGCAAAGATTTCACATCTGCGCAGCACCTGTTCCCGTACCTCAGCAGGTGTTCCATAAGGCAGAACATGTTGCGTGTCCACGCATCCGCCCCAAAATACAAGAGCATCGCCAAAATTCGCCTTCAACTCCTCAGGTGCCATTCCAGTCGCCGAACACTGTACAGGATTGAGAATATCGATCCCGGCTTCGATAAAGGATGGGATAAACTTGGCTACGGCGCCGCACGAATGCTTGAAGATCTTCCAGGGCGTATGGGAATGAATCCAGTCGCAGACATATTTGTAATAAGGGAAGTACAGGGTGCGGAAGGTCTTCACCGAACAGAATGAAGATGTCTGTGTGCCGAAATCCGTGCCGCACACAAACACGGCATGCACGCTGTCACCAACTACCGCGTAGATGCGCTCAAGATTCTGGATGGCGATCTCGCATTGGCGCTCAAACACTTTATGGACATAGTCTTGGCGGCTGCTGGTCGAGACATACCATTCCGTAATGTCGCGTATTCCCTTTGGATGCTTGAGGAACGGTGCTGGCACCAGCGCGATATCTCCGAATGCGGTTCCGCCAAACGAAGCGATTACGCCGCGGCCCGTCGTCGAAGCCTCTCTTGTTGCACGTGCAAGGTGGTCTAGATCTTCCTGCGTAACCAGGCTGAACTCCTCCATGTTGTCAACGGGATTCAGCTTCGCTTCGTCGAGCGGCTCCTGGCGGACTATGCAATCGAAGAAATAGCCATCACGGGGCATGCGTCCGCTCGCCGGGGCCGTCGTATCGCCCTCGGGGTAAATCAGAGTGTAGCCCTCGGCGTCCACGGTTGTATTGAAACCGTCCGGAACCAGCACTTCCATTCCGTTGAATTCCCAACTCTTCCACTTTTCAGCCGGAAAGCCAAACATCGTGTTCCGCGAGAAGACGCCAACCACATCGATCCCAATCGCATCTTTCAGATCATCGTCTACCTGCGCCAGCATCTGGAATGGTTCGTGAATCCGCACCGGCCGCTTTTCAAGCCCGTAATAGTCGCGCAATGCCGCCACGCAACTGGCATGCACGCCTGTGACTGCGGTTCCGCCAAAGTCGATTGGGATACGGTCCGGTTGTTTGTGGTTCAACGTGGTAACGAGCCGTTCACGGCTCGCTGTCGTCTCAGCTACGGTACTCATCGCACTTTCTCCTTGCTGTAGCTCGTAATCAGAGCTTATATAGCATTTCGAGTCAATGTGAACGGCTTTTCCTGGCCCGAACTTCCGTTTTGCTTTCCCGGCTAAGAACCAATATACTACCCGCTCCGCTGTCTGATCCGCCCCTCACATCCGTTTCCGTCACAAAATCTGGGTAAGTACCCTCGGCAGAGCCGGGGCATTAGGATGTGAACCGCACAAAGCGGCTAGTGGAAGGTCACTGACGCGGCCACGGTTTCGTTGGGCCACCTAATCGGTGGCAGGTCACCGACAGATGCGCATTTGTTCCAAGCGCTGGTCGTGCTCTTCCTCGTTGCGGATAGTCCCGGATCACGGCTTCATCCCGGCCCATCGTGGAGACCAGGAAACCCGCTCACCGGAACCTCCTCGTCGTGTGCTTGGCGGTTCGCGTTCTAGCGCTTTCTAGATGGACTCCCTGAGTTGTCAAACAACGGCTGCCGCCCCGGCAAAGCCGGAGATCTCTCACCGCGTCCTAGGAATTCGATGGTCCCGGTTCGATTCGAAACACTGAGAGTCCACCGCCACGGGTTCCGTCGCGGTGGACGGTACAACGAAAGCCGTTCAATTCCGCCTCAGTATATGTCCTGGCGCTGTCACCGGACCACAGATCGGTAACCACATAACTTCTGCGGCCGCCAAGTCCACACTCAGCTAAAACAATCTTTAACTTCAAATGCGCGTCCCGATCCCTGTTTCGGTTCGCGGCAATTACAATTGCGGCGTGATCATCCCAACGCATATAAGGAACAGGTGCTTCAATATCCCTTTCATACTGAACGGCCTTCAGATTCGGCTCTCTGCCTGCCGGGCACATGGCGAGCGCAACTGAATACTGTTTGCGGATAGCCATCATTCTCTTGACATCCATTAGCATATCCATGTGTCCATCCTCATTCAGCTCATTCCAATCAAGCATGGCGCCGTACAGCCACCGGCCCTTTCCCGCATCCTTGTCACCGTAGAGATTCGGAGACAACCCAGGCAGAGCATGGAACGTCGCATCATATTCTTCTCCCGAAAAGAAAATTGGGATCATCGGCGAAAATAAGAACGAGTATCCGAAGACAGACCGGCTTCCTTGAGCAACGTAAGGATTCTTGTCCAGCGGGAACCCCGCCCATCCGTTGTCATGACAACTCAATTGAATAGACGATCCCCAAGCGAGCGTCGCAATGTAAATATCCATCCGATGTTCACCCACCGGTGGTTCGGAGGCCTCCGGAACGTCAACAACAAGCGACCTGCCGGGCCAGCCTTCTCGAAGCCTCCACTCCTCTCCCATATCATTGCGCACCGTGATAGTTGCAATTGGTTTCTTAGAGACGTTTTCCAGCCTAATCTGGACGTCGGGAAGCCCGTCGGGGGATCCCTGTCCAAATCTGCGTCCCACCTTGTCGGCAGAAAGACCTACCAATCTGACGCCTAGTTTGCCATCACCCTTCGTGCTTCCTTCAACAGAATCGCAATCATCGTACCTGACCTCGACCTGATAGTATCCTGACCGGCCGAGCTTGCGGTCATAAAAGCCGGGAAGATCGTTGATCAAGATCTCATTCAAGGCGCCAACCTTTGTCTGGTCGGTGCTGATGGCGTTCTCTGTCTGCGTGAAGTCTGTAACTCCATGGATCACGGAGTTTCCCTCTTCCCAGATAACAATCGGATGACCGGCCGCGGCCGCATTTCTCCGGATGCGCTCCCACAGATCGGGGCGGAATATGTCGACATCCAAGCGATAACCGTCCACGCCATAGATGGTCACAAACTCCGTGTATATCTTTACCCACCAGTCATCCAGATCGGTGTGCCCGCCGCTCCAGTCGAAGTCCGTCATGCCCCAACTGCCCCCACGGAACCACGCGGGATGATCCCGGATGACAGAGCTTTCTTTCATCAGCCCGTGCGTGATTACATCAAGAAATATCCTGATGCCGCGCCGGTGAGCCTCATCGATGAGCTTCTTGAAATCTTCAGGCGTACCCAAGGTACGATCGAACTTGTCCGGTTCGATCACCGCATACTGCGTCCAGATGTTATAGAAATGGTGAGGGTCGCATAAGGAATAGCCGGTCAACCATATACCTGTTATGCCTAACTCCTGAAGGTAAGTTAACCTGGATCGCAGACTGTTGAATGTTCCGCTCTCCGGACCGTTCGGTGAGGTGAACCCCTTTGTGGCAACCTCATAGATGATGAGATCCTTCATCCACTCCGGCGAAGTCGGCTGTGTCGGATCAATCGGCTGTTTGGGACCTGCGTCCTGATGTGGCCGCGCAATTTCCTCGGGAAACGCCACCAATTGGATGGAAGGCATCAGGGCGAAAAAGGTTCCCGCCTTCAAGAAGCCTCGTCGGGATAACGGCACAAATCGATCGTCTCTCTCTGTCATAAGCTGCTCTTCGTCCCCTCCAGTCCGTTCGAGTTACTACAACACTAAGACCCGTTTGCTGGCAAATGTTCTAGGCGCTGCCCGCCTCGCCATCACACGCCAGCATAGTCGGTCTTCTGGTGCGGCAATGCCACTGACAGTCTAGCATCGCCGGGCATCCGGTGGAGCCTATCGAAGGTCATGCGGCCCAGAAAGATCCCTCGATTGGTTCTTCGCGCTACATAGAGCAATCCCAGCCAAGCACCGGCCATGAAGTTCGCATTCCGTCCGGAGCTGGTAGGCGGAATCGACTAAGCAGGAACGCCCGATGTCGGTCCAAGGCCGAATGAGCAAGAAACGGCAACACATTCTCGCGCCTCGACTCGTGAGGGACTAAGATGACTCTTGATCCGACTGCCTGTGTTCGGAAACAAGGCGCCAGAGTTCCACCTCGTACTGAGGACTCAAACGATTGTCTGCTCGTTTGACTGATCCGCTCTTACCTACCGCGCTCCACATGAGTGTTACCCGGTTCATTTTCGGATTGAGGGCGCCATCTTCTTCGTAAAGATCGGTTGATGCAGCGCCTTCGCCGTAAACTCTCGCTTCCAGCTTCCAACTCATCGAGTCGTCTGTATGCGCTGAAACCCGCGCCAGCGGGAGAATTGACCCGGATTTGACGAAAAGAGGAATACGTTCGAGAGGAGCATCGACGGTAACCGACTGCTTTCCGTCAAAGCGCTGCTCCGTCCAGAAGTCGAACCACCGTCCCGCAGGAAGATAGACCTTTCGCTGTCTCTCGCCTGCGAAAACCGGAGCCACCAGCAGATCCTCACCGACAAGAAACTGATCGTCGATGCTCCACGTCTCAGTGTCATCCGGGGAGTCCAATACTAATGCCCGAATCGGAGGAATTCCCTCCTGAAAATATCGTGCAAATGCGGCCTGCAGATAAGGGATAAATCTCATACGAAGCTGAAGGACTTTGCGGCAAGTTGCTTCTATATCTTCCCAGTTGGCATCCAACCTGCCTTCATTATTCTCTTCGAGCTTTACCTGCTTCCACGGTGGATTGCGGATATACCAAGCATTGATCAGGGCCATTGGTGAGAACACCACGGATTGTAACCTTCTGATCAGTTCTTCCGGATTTGAAGCATCACGTACCTCGGGCGTCCATAGCAGTCCTGAGAAGCCGGAGTTGGCAAGTGCACGAATGAAGCATCGATGGTCGTATAAGTCACTGTACAGCACAAAGGGATAGGGCGCCGCCAGAGCATGGAAGGAACGAATTAATCCATAGGTTCTTTGCCCCCGTGCTTTGAACGCCTCCTGAATAGCATCTGCATAGCGCTTTCCGAAGAGCGAGTGCATCTGTTCCCCATCCACCCCAGACGGAAAGAAACTCAATTCCGGGAACGACCAGCCTCCCGTATAGTCAGAGTTATCGCATTCGTCCAGCTTGTATCCGGAAACTCCGATCGCCAAGTGCTCCTGCTCATGAAAATCCGCAAATATCTTCCGCGCGCGCGGCGAAAGGAAGTCCGGCACCAATCCATTCCAAACTAAGTAATCCCCGGAGTCAGACCTGAGCGGTTCGTGAATGGGAGATTGGCGGTCGGTAAATGCGTGTTCCCAAAGATTGACACGATAGTGACTCGTGGCAAGTTGGCTTATCATCTCCTTCGGATTGGGAAATGTGCCATTCCATACATAAGTGCACGGATAAGAGTGAGTCTGCCACCCCGGCTCCAGTCCAATGACGTCGCACGGAATCTCTTCCTTCCTGAATTCTGACGCTAACTTCAGGACATCATCCTGCGTATAGTCCGACTTCGCGCGGTACCAGACGCCGAGACCCCAACGAGGTGGTAATACCCCACCTCCGGAAAAAAGATTGTACCGCTGCACTGCATGCCGCATTGTTGGCCCGCCGAACACATAGACATCAATGCCGCGCACACCAGGGATTTCGATGAACACTCTCGATGGCTTGTCCATCTCTATCGAGCGATAGGCGGCGGGCAACACATCGATCGGAAGCGAACCGCCAGATTGTTTGCCCTGCGCACTCTCAGCTTTATCTCCCTTCCTGTGCGCATTGCCGCAATTGAATGTTGCATACCGCGCAGTATCGATATAGATTCCATAACCCTGATTTGTAACGTAGAATGGCACGGGCGCGTGTGTGTCCCCGCTATCTGAGCGCGGGTCCGCGTTGACTCGCAGAATCTTTTTCTTCCCTCGCTGCAGAAATGAATATAGCTGTAATCCGAAGCCATAAACGGTTTCGCCAGGAGCCAAAGGTATCTCGACATGACACCCACGCGCATTTAAGCTAGCTGTTACATCCACTGGATGACTCGCGACGGCCGGAAGCGAATCCCATCCTTGGGCTGCTATTGGGTAAGAGCGGGTGCTTACCGGAGTTTTTTCCTCCGGAATTCCGAAACGTAGCCTCCACACGCCGGGGGCAATCAGATTAGACTGTGGCGCCACGCGCGGCGAAGCCGAGGAACCGGATGTAAGGTTTGCACCTTTGCTTATGGAGCTAGCCCCAACTATTGCGGAACTGACTAGAAAATCACGTCGATTCATTCTCTTCCTCTGTGTATCTCGCTGACTGTGCTGAAAAACGTCCCGGATTTCGAATTCATGGTACCACGCGCGCCGAATATACCGCGTTCCGGATAATATCGCCAAATTTGCGGAGCAGACCAGTAGAGCAGTTCGCACCGGCGGCGACTGCCTTGCGCCTACCTAGGCAACGCGGGCAGCAAAGCATGGACCGTGTTTGCCGCACTTTCCATCATGATCTGGCGTGCGCGCGGATTTCTCGTTGGCTTGCCCATGCTTGCAGTTCTGTCGGTATCTAGATGGCGATCCACTGGAGGAAGATGATTACTGAGGGCCGCTATTCGTGTTTCTTTGTCTTTCAGAAGAGAGAAGCATGAATTTGATGACCTGAGTCTTAAGTCGACTATTCGGCTGCGGATGCCGGTTCGACTTTGCACGCGGATGACTCCCTCTTTTCAGTATCACAGACGTTGGTTTTGATCTGTGCTATCATTCTGGCGCTTTTCATCGAAGAAAAATCTGGATGTTTGCGAGCGTCACAAGCATCCAGATTTTGCCAACGGTCCATGTTTGTTTATTAAAGAACAAACAGGTAAGTGATGTAGCTCACTCTTTCAAAGGAGTATCCCGCTATGCTGTCAATTTCCCAGTCCTTCCGCTCGACAATTCTTGCCATTGCCTCTTCTCGTGCTTTCAGCCATCTAGGAAAGCGTAGATGCTCGACTGCTCTGTGCAGCGTACTGGTTTTCACGGTGCTCGGGGCGTTGAAGGTTTGTTCCGCACAGGCGAACGCCGTGACCACCACGACTCCGTATATCTATACTTTCGCAGGCAATGGAACTTTAGGGTACAGCGGCGATGGCGGCCCGGCAACGGCCGCGGACCTGAATGCCCCCGAAGGAACGGCCCTGGACAGCGCTGGCAATCTCTACATTGCCGATGGGGCCAACAATGTGGTCCGCATGGTTGCGGCGGGCACCGGAGTCATCACCACAGTTGCGGGCAACGGAACGGCGGGGTACAGCGGCGACAATGGAGCGGCAATCAGCGCAGAACTGAACTTTCCCATCAGCGTTGCACTCGACAGCGCAGGCAATCTCTATATTTCAGACTTCGAGAACAATGTAATCCGAATGGTCGCCGCGACAACGGGTGTTATCACGACCTATGCCGGTAACAACGCGGGAGGGGCGGCTGGTCCAGTCGGCGATAATGGTCCGGCCACCAGCGCGAACCTATATTACCCAATGGGAATTGCCATCGACAGCGCCGGTAACCTCTATATTGCTTCTCAGTCCAATCGCATCCGCAAGGTCGCCGCGGGCACGGGAATCATTACGACCGTTGCGGGGAATGGCACTTCTGGGTACAGCGGAAACGGTAACCCGGCAACCAGTGCGGAGCTCGATTATCCTGACGGATTAGCGCTCGACAGCGCAGGCAATCTCTATATTGCCGACGCATACAACAACGTCATCCGCAAGGTGAATGCCAGCAACGGAGTGATTTCGACCGTTGCGGGGAACGGCACTGCCGGTTACAAGGGCGACGGCGGGCCCGCCACCAACGCTGAGCTTTCCTACCCCGAATCCATGACGGTCGACAGCGCAGGCGATCTCTATATCGCAGACGGCGGCAATCAGGTCATCCGGAAGGTGACGGCCGGCAGTTGGGTCATCACCACAGTTGTTGGAAGTGGCGGTGGATACCCCTGCAGCCCGTTGGGAGATGGCGGGCCGGCATCCAGTGGGGGACTCTGTGGCCCCGATGCCGTTTCAGAGGATAGCGCCGGCAACCTCTACGTATCTGACGCCTACAGCGAACGCATCCGCCTGGTTACGGCTTCCGGCACTCCTCCCATTGCGGCGACTGCAGCGCCGACGTTCAGCGTAGCGGCTGGAACCTACGCCTGTCCGCAAGTGGTGAGCATAACCGATACCACTCCTGGCGCCGCCGTGTACCTGACACTGAACGGAGTATTGCCCAGCACAATCGCGCCGGGATACAACGGCCCTATCAACGTAACCGGCTCGGTGACGATCCAGGCGATTGCCGCTGCACCAGGCTATCTGCCAAGCAATCCGGCCACTTCGACCTACACCATCACGTCTCCGCCAACGGCGGTGATTACGACCGTAGCGGGCAATGGCACCCTTGGTTTCTCTGGTATTGGCGGTCTTGCAACCAGCGCCGAGATTGGTTACGCCGAGAAGGTGAAGACTGACGGGGCAGGCAACCTCTATATCGCGGATGAGGGAAACAGTGTGATCTGGATGGTATCGGCCAAGACGGGAGTCATTTCGATCGTCGCGGGCACTGGTACGCGGGGCAACACTGGGGATGGAGGTTTGGCAACCAGCGCCGAGCTTGACTATCCCTATGGAATCGTGGTGGACAGCGCGGGCGATCTGTATATTGCCGACGTCGGAAACAACCTCATTCGTAAAGTGACGGCAAGCACCGGAATCATAACAACCATCGCCGGCAACTATGGAATTTATGGCGCGCCCCCCTATGGCGACGGCGGTCCGGCAATGAACGCGGAGCTGATGAGTCCTGATGGCCTGGCGCTCGACAGCGCCGGCAATCTGTACATTGCCGACAACGGGCATCATGTAGTGCGGGAGATTTCCGCCAGCACGGGAATCATCACGACTGTCGCCGGAAGTGGGGAGACGATCTACTTGGGCGATTGGGCCACCGGCGATGGCGGTCCGGCAACCTCCGCAGTGCTGAACAATCCCACCGACGTAGCGGTGGACAGCGCCGGCAACCTTTATATTGCCGATTCTCAACAACCGCGCATCCGCAAGGTCTCGGCAGCCACGGGCATCATTACGACCGTAGCCGGAACTGGAGATATGGGCAGCAGCGGAGACGGTGGTTTGGCAACAAGCGCGGAAATCGATCCCATCGGGATCGCCCTCGATTCAGCCGGTAACCTTTATATTTCGGATTGGGCAACAGTCAGGGAAGTTGCGGCGAGCACAGGCATGATCACGAAAGTGGCCGGCAACGGATATCAGGGCTACTTCGGCGATGGGGGCTCAGCGACCGTTGCCGAGATCGAAGAACCACAAGGAATTGCCTTCGATCCCGCGGGCAACCTCTATATTGAGGATTTCAGCAACTTCAGAGTCAGGAAAGTGACCTTCCCTAGCCCGGCGCCCGCGCCGATGATCAGCTTAGCGGCTGGTACCTATACAGGCGCGCAGACAGTGACTATCACGGACGGCGTACAAGGCGCGACCATCTATTACACGACCGATGGAACGACGCCAACTACGGCATCCAACGTGTACAACGGTTCGATCACGGTTTCTGCAACCGAGACGCTGCAAGCGATCGCCGTGGCCACGGGTTACACAGAGAGCGCAGTGGCCACGGCGGCTTACACCATCAATCTGCCGGTCACACCCTCCATTACCTGGGCAACACCCGCGGCTATCTCCTATGGCACGGCGCTGAGCGCTACTCAACTAAATGCCATCTCCACGGTGGCTGGAGCCTTCCTCTATTCCCCTGTAGCGGGGACGGTGCTGAACGTTGGGTCGCATACGCTGTCTGTAACCTTTACGCCCACGGATACCACGGACTACACCACGGCTACAGCCTCGGTCACGCTGACAGTGAACCAGGCTACGCCGACGATTACGCTGGTGTCGTCGGCCAACCCGGCCTTTGTGTCGAACCCGGAGATTTTTAAGGCGACCGTCTCGTCGCCAGCCGGTACGCCGACAGGAACGGTGTCGTTCTACGACGGGACGGCGCTGCTGGGACAAGGAACACTAACCGCCGGAATAGCGACGTTGACCACATCCGCACTGGCGGCGGGTTCGCTGTCAATTTCAGCGGTTTACTCCGGAGACGCCAACTTCGCTTCCGTGACCAGCGCCGTGTTGACTGAGACGATCGAGAACTTCACGCTTGCACCCGCGAGCGGAAGCGGCTCGGCAACTGCGTCTCCAGGAGGACAGGCTACGTATGCGCTCGCCATCGCGCCTCCGAGCGGAACAACGTTTGCCGCGCCGATCACCTTCAGCATTACTGGGCTTCCACCAGGGGCCACGGCGGCATTTTCGCCGGCAACGGTGGCGGCCGGCTCGGGCGCTACCAGTGTGACGCTGACGGTGACGTTGCCAAATACATCGGCAGCGCAACAACTGCAACGACCGTTTGCCGGAGGGCTGTTGCCGGTGGCGCTGGGGCTGATCCTGCTGCCGTTTGCCGGGCGGCTGCGCCGAGCTTCGCGACGGTTGAAGGGGACGGTCTGGCTTGTGGTGATGGGCCTTGCAGGCGCTGCGCTATTGGCGGGACTGATGGCGGGATGCGGCGGTGGCGGCAGTTCACCGGGCCCCACGCCGCAGAGCTATACGCTGACCATCACTGCAACTTCCGGTTCGCTTTCGAACACAGCCACCGTGAATCTTACAGTGGAATAAGACATCACTACGCAAACAGGGCCACTTCGCACCCGCGGAGTGGCCCTGTTGTCTTGACGCTCCCAAGCGAGGTTACCTGTCAATGACAAGTGGCATAGTGGGGTGGTTACCCGCTGCAAGGGATTTGGCGATCTCAGGACCGAGTGCGAGGCTCCCATTCCGCGCCAATCCGCATCGACGTGAAGGAGACCTTGAGCACGAATAGGGATTTCGAAATGAATACGTTTTCAAACATAAAGCACCTACAATATAGATAGCGCCGCGCTTCGGGGGCTGAAAGCGCACCACCCTACGCTCTCAGCAAAACCATTTCCGAGTGGGGGGTAAGGCAGAAAGGGTGAATTTGCGGGCCGATTGGCTTTAGAACTGCTGCCGCACGAATAGCCCGACTGAAATCCCAATCCATCAAATCAACTTCCAGTCGACAGAAGGTAACCACACTATAGGTTACCAATCTGCAATTTATCTCCCGTAAATCGGGGTTTTGTGTCATTTTTCGGAGAGGCTCAGGCCGTTTTTATTTCGCGCTTTTTCATTTAAATAAAAGATAAATAATGGTTTGATCAGCAGGGATCAACAATAGTCCAAAAGTAACAATCACCGGTGACCTCTGTCACATTCTATACACGACGATTGGCTGATACTTTTCATAGACGGCTCTGCGCAAGTACGCAGGAGCTGCTTATTCGTAAGCCGCTTTCTATTTGATTCGAGTGGTTGCCGACATGCCAGGGGATTACGGACATGGTACAGGTGAATTGCGTTAAATCGGCTACAGAAATGAACCGTTCTCATGAAATTCTCGGTCAACGCGCATCGAGACCCAAATTTGCAACATGCACAGCATTTCCAGGCAGCGGGGGTTTGAGACCGGATCAACGTGGTGCGCCCGATCATACGCAAATGTGCCGGCTCAACCGATGGCGCACATGCCTGCTCATCATGCTCTCCTGCTGGCTTCCCGTCGTCATGGCGGGCCAAAGCACATCAGTTCAGGCATCGCTCGCGTCCCCCGCACCGGGCACCATATTAGGATCCAGCGCGACCTTCTCCTGGACGGCGGGCACCGGTGCCACGATGTACGACCTTTTTCTCGGCACCACCGGAGTGGGCTCGTGCAACCTCTATAACTCCGGTCACATCACTGCCACTTCCGCCACCGTGACCGGCCTCCCGGAGAACGGGGTGATGGTCTACGCTCGTCTCTGGTCGGAAATCGGCGGGGCCTGGCAGTCCATCGACTATACCTACACGGAATCGGGAACTCCGGTTGCCGCGGTGCTCACGTCTCCCACGCCGGGCAGCACATTTTCCGGCTCCGGCGCAACCTTTACGTGGACCCTAGGCACCGGTGTGACGGAGTACGACCTCTTCCTCGGCACCACCGGAGTGGGCTCGTACAACCTCTATAACTCCGGTCACATCGCTACCACTTCCGCCAGCGTAGCCGGTCTGCCGGAGAACGGGAAGACGATTTACGCTCGGCTTTGGTCGGAAATCGACGGAATCTGGCAGTCTACCGACTACACCTACACGGAATCGGGGACACCGGTTGCCGCAGTGCTCACGTCTCCCACGCCGGGCAGCACATTTTCCGGCTCCGGCGCAACCTTTACGTGGACGCCAGGCACCGGTGTGACGGAGTACGACCTCTTCCTCGGCACCACCGGAGTGGGATCAAGCAACCTCTATAATTCAGGTCATATCACAGCCACTTCTGCCGCCGTGACCGGCCTCCCGGAGAACGGGGTAACAGTCTACGCCCGGCTCTGGTCAGAGATCGGCGGAGCCTGGCAAACTATCGACTACACCTACATCGAATCGGGGACGCCTGTAAAGGCCGTGCTCACCACTCCCGCACCGGGCACCGCGCTGACTGGGTCCAGCGCCAACTTTTCCTGGACAGCGGGCGGTGGTGTCACGATGTACGCTCTTTACCTGGGCACCACCGGAGTGGGATCGAGCAACCTCTATAATTCCGGCCATATCACAGCCACTTCTGCCGCCGTAACCGGGCTGCCTATGAATGGCGCGACGATCTACGCCCGTCTCTGGTCGGAGATCAACGCGGCCTGGCAGTATACGGACTACATCTACACCGAGGCGCCTTTGCCGGGAACGTTGAGTTCACTCTCCTGCAGCAGCGGGTCCATGACGGGATCGGGAACGGACGCTTGCAAGGTGACGCTGACCGCAGGAGCGGCAAGCGGTGGTTTGGCTGTGAACTTGTCAAGCAGCAGTACGGCCATCACAGTACCGGCTACGGTGACGGTGCCGGCAAATGCAACCAGCGTCGGGTTTACGGCAACTGTGTCCTGGGTCACATCCGCTCAGACGGCAACCCTGACGGCAAGCGCCGGTAGCGTTTCTGAAACCTTTGCCGTACAGTTGAATGCGGCAACACCAACGCTGAGTATCAACGCGACCAGCGTCGCATTTGGCGATGTGGTCTTGAATACACCCACGACCCAGTCTTTGACCCTGACATCGACGGGCACTGCGCCTGTAACGATCAGCGCCACATCACTGACGGGTACAGGTTTCACGCTGTCGGGAGCCACATGTCCGCCTACGCTAAATCCAGGTCAGGCGGCGACGCTCAGTGTGCAGTTCGATCCCACCGCGACGGGCGCGGCAACGGGCCAGTTGACCATCACCAGCAACTCTTCTACTGGCGCTACAGCGGTAATCGGTCTCAGCGGTACAGGAGAACCCGCATCCTATTCAGTCAGCTTGAGCTGGGAAGCGCCCAGTAGCTCCACGGATCCGGTAGCCGGGTACAACGTGTACAGAGCACCGAGTGGCAGCTCTTCGTATCAACTCTTGAATTCGTCGGTCGATACCGAAACGACATATGTGGATAGCACGGTTCAAGGCGGGTTGACCTACGAGTACATGGTGGAAAGTGTCGACGCATCGGGTGTTGAAAGCACCGCTTCCAACACTTTCAACGTGACAATCCCCTAGCTCGGGTGCAAGTACAGGAGCTTCCGCAGGACCGACAGTGGCGCTGGATATGGCAGTAATTGCCTGTGAGAACGATAGCTATGGCAGGAGTGCCATGCTTTGCTGCGCAATCCGTACGATAGACAGATGAGCCACCAACGCTGACCGGCAGTCAACCTGCCGCATGGCTCTTCGATCCTTGCGAGGTGCCAAGTCCAGACAGCTATCAAAATCTCATCTTGTCGCGCCTTTCACGGCTTCAACCCTGCTTTGTCCGTCTGGAAATCCAAATTCGGGAGTATAGTTTCAGGGTGCACGGCACTCACTCCAAGTGCGCGACATCCCCGCCTTTGCAAGATTGACCCCATTAGCATCTCACTATATTCGAGGCCTTGATTCCCTTGGTCGCGTTTCTCGTGTCCACCACCAGCTTAGCCTTGTCAACGATCATCGAGTAGTCATACCCGGAGTGGTCAGTCACAATGACCACACAGTCGAATTCAGGAATTTTATCTAGTGGCGTGCTCGTCATATTCAGAGCGTACTTGCGTCCGTGGCCAACCGAAGGGAAGAATGGGTCGTTGTATTCGACATGCGCCCCGCGCTTTTGCAGCAGTTCGATGATGGTCAGCGAGGGTGACTCGCGGAGATCGTCGATATCTCGTTTATAGGCGACCCCAAGCACCAGAACTCGTGCGCCGTTCAACGCTTTGCCGCGCTGGCTCATTGCTTCAATGATGTTCTCGACCACAAAATAGGGCATGCCAAGGTTCACCTGTCCGGCAAGCTCGATAAAACGTGTATGGAAGTCAAACTGTTTCGCCTTCCATGAAAGATAGAATGGGTCGATGGGGATACAGTGTCCACCAAGACCTGGGCCAGGATAAAATGCCTGAAAGCCAAAGGGTTTCGTTTTGGCGGCATCGATTACTTCAAAGAGGTCGATGTCCATGCGCATACAAAGCTGTTTTAATTCGTTCACTAATGCAATGTTGACGCAACGATAAATATTCTCCAATAGCTTGGTCATCTCTGCTGCGGCAGGCGAAGAGACGGAGACGGTGCGGTTGAACACGGCCGAATACACGGCAGACGCCAAATCGAGCGCTGCTGGGCCGCATCCACCGACCACCTTGGGGATATCTCGCCGGGCTACTGAATCATTGCCCGGATCTTCCCGTTCAGGAGAGAACGCAACGTAGAAACCCCGGCTCGCCGCATCCCGGGCAACCCGCAAGTCGGCAAGATTTCCCTGCTCCAATAGGGGGACAACCACTTCCTCTGTAGTGCCTGGATAGGTTGTACTTTCCAGAATGATGAGTTGTCCTTCCCGCAGGTGGGGAGCGATGCTGCTTACAGTGCCGGTAACATAACTAAGGTCAGGCTCATGATACTCATTGAGAGGAGTTGGCACACAAATGATGACAACATCCATCTGAGATATCTGGCCGTAATCCGCAGTCGCGCAGAAGCCACTCCCCTGGGCTGACTGAATCTCCGTGCCAGAGATACGCACGATGTATGATCCACCCCGATTCAACGTGTCCACTTTGTGAGGATCGATGTCAAATCCCGTAATTGCGAAGCGCTCTTCGCTGAACAGAAGAGCGAGTGGCAGCCCCACATATCCCATGCCGACAATGCCAATGCGGGCATCGCGAGATTTGATTCGATGCTTGATTTCAGACGTTCTATCCAAAGAGGTCAATGTCACAACTATCTCCTAGCGTGAATGTTGGCGAATTTGCCAGCTGCTTGGTAACACACAATTGCGGTTATACCTCATCTGCACACGCAGACCCTTTGGTCTGTCCACTTGGAATATCCTCATCCGGACCGGCACAGTCTACGCGGAATGGTACCCCATCCCGAATCAATCTCTCGTAAGCCTTCAGCAGAGCACTGCGAGACAGTCCCCAATGCAAGGATTTCCGTACTCGTTCCACAGCGATCCGGCCTAGTTGCTCCCGGAGCACGGGGGCGTCCAATATATCCAGTATCGCATCGCCAAACAGGGCGGGGTCGTCCCTGTCAACATACACGCCAGCTGGGCCGAGCGTCCGCCGCGACTCAAGCAAATCGAACGAGACAGTGACCTTGCCGAAGCACATATACTCAGCGATCTTGATAAATGTCGATAGCTGATTAAAACTTCTCGGCGGCTCAGGCGCCAGACACACATCTGCGGTTGATATGTAGCTGAGAAGCTTATCGTCACTTACCCAACCCGCAAAATCAATGTATGGTTCGACTTTGAGTGCATGCGCAAGAGACTGTAATTCCTTAAGACAATCCCCGTCCCCAAGTATCGCGAAGCGCGCATCCTTACGCCCTCGGTTGTATACAATATGATGCGCAGCCTGTATGACGCGGTCGACGCCATCTTGTGTGGCCACACTGCCTATATAGAGAGCTAGGTATTGTGCCCCGCATTTCAACGCCGGGCGCTTTGCGACATGCACAAAGTAGTTTAGATCCGGCCCGTTGCGCACAATACAAACCTTCTCAGGTAAGGCACCGCGTTTCGCCGCAACTTCGCAGGCCGACAAGTTTGTCACGATGATCAGGTTCGCAAGCTTGTAAGAACAGCGCTCGAGAAAGAGCAGGAGTCTTTCAAGCATGGCGGCTCTCCCAAGCTTAGCCTCTAACAACTCCGGACACAGATCGTGCTGGTCATAGACAAACCGCTTCTTGAAAGGCAGGAATGGAGCCGCAATAAGAAAAAATAGATCGGGCGGGTTGGCCATATGCAAAACGTCGAAGCCATCATTGATCCATATCCAGATGACAATCAAGAAACTGCACAGGACTGCCCATCCATATTCAAGTAGATAGCTAAGCACGCCCTTACCCTGCCAAGGTTGCCAATAGCGATACACTTTAATGTTATCGATGACTTCAAAGCTATGTCTGTCCCGCGTTGTACCCATAGGGCATACCACTGAGACCTCGTAGCCGAACTGGGCTAAGGCTGCAGCTTCTTGCCGGACCCGCCGGTCTCTAGGGAACGACATGTTTTCAACAAGAAGAACAATTCTGGATCGTTTCATTATTTTTAGCCTACGAAGGAGTGCCGGTGATCGTGTCACTCTTGATTTCAGTTTGAATTCGGCAGGTTCGCTCTTGTTCCGGCCGAATGACGCGTCTGTGTTCGGTTGTCGCTAAAGCTATCAATTCGCGTCTGTTTCTACTATTCACCAGACGTTTGCGCATGATCGAGGAATAATAACAATTGTTGTCTCGCTTGGTTGATGAGAGCACCAACGGTGCAGAATAATCCGGCCGAATCTGCGATCGAGCAGAGCGAAAGCGTTCGAGCCCTTGCCCGACGTTGTGCGGGATTCCCTTCCACTCGCAATAAGGTCCGAGTTTTCCTTGAGTTTCGGTCTCGCGCCGCACAGGGCGGGCACGGCGCA
>CAZNAW010000014.1:0-92553 GCA_964571165.1 uncultured Occallatibacter sp.
CGTAGCCCTGCTCCTCAAGCCAGTCCACGCAGCAGCGGATATCGACCACCGCCTGCCGGCAGGCAGAGATCGAGCGGCCGATGTTGGAACTGACGGCGTAGTCCGAGCGTTCCAGCTCAGGGGGGCGGCGAATATCGTGGTAGGGCATGGACAGCCGCAGCGCCGAGATGCCCATGCGGTTGAAGATGGCGCAAAGCGAGTTGTGGCTGAATCCGTCCCCATTCCACTGCGGCAGCACCACTATGGCCTGCTTGGGTCGCTTGGGGTCTTTGTGCGCCGGCGCCGGGAACCAGCGGGCGTTCACCAGGTCATTCTCGGGATAGGGCGTCCGCTCCGGCGAGGTGAAGCGCAGAAACTGCGCCGGCGGAATCTTTCCCTCGGCTGCCCGCTGCTTGATGGCGGCGTCTTTGGCCAGGGTCTCAGGGCGCACATTGGTGGGGAATAGTTGCGGGTACCGTTCTTCCAGCCGGAAGTCGGTAGGCCGCTCGTAGCCGAAAAAGGTATCGCTGTGGCGGATGAGGAGCTTGTTGATGCGGACCATGGCAGCTTCTGCGGCCGCATCGTCTTGCACAACTTCGGGGCTGGGCAGTACGTCCCCAAAACCGTGAGCCTCAAGAAAAGGCGCGAGCCAGTCGAAGCCCCACTCCAGCGGGCGCACCACGCGGTTTTCGTCGCGCATGGTCAACTCCGTCTCCCACCGGTACATCCAGCGTGCGTATCTGTCCTTAAACATGTCGTTAGTTCAAGTTTATCAGTGCAGGACGGGCGGCAAGATGAGCGCCAGATGAAGCGACAGCGCAGTTCAACGCCGGAGCCGGCTGCCCATCCTTTTCGTGTTCATTGCCAAAAGGGTGGGAGATCATGCATCTTAACCGGCGCAGGCTTCGTCAGGCAGGACTGGGTGTACGCTTCCGCCCAATCTTCTCCGCCGCCACCCACCCCAGGCCGAGCAGCGTCAGCAGCGAGATGATCCCCAGCGAGATGACGCAATAGAGGCACCACACCGTGAGGATGTCTCTTTCTATGTGTGTGAGATAAAGGGCAAATCCCAGTCCGATGATGGCTGCAGCAACCACAAGCACCCGCCGCCGCGCCAGAGCAAGCCCTGCCAGGGCAAGGTAGCCCGCGATTCCGATCGCTGCCACGGGAATGTGCGCGATCTCGGCAAACGGACTATGGTTCACAATGCCGCAGTCCCACTTCTCGTCGATCGAGCAGGGCTCGGTTGCGGTTGAGTAGTGAACGCGCAGCGCCAGAGTGGAAACCAGTGCGCCTGCCAGGGCCAGAAGTGCAATCAGATATCGCATCGTCGTGAGTCCGATGCTACCAGAGTCACCGGTCCTCCACGTGTGCGGCATACGTATGCAGGATACGATAGATAGATGGAGCACTTACCATCCGGCGCCTGTCGCGTTGCCTTCTTCGGCGGCAGCTTTGACCCGCCCCATCTGGGCCATTTGGCGGTTGCGCGCGCTGCTCGTGCGGCTCTTGGGCTGGATACCGTGCTCTTTGCCCCGGTTGGCGCACAGCCGCTCAAGCCGCATGGATCGACGGCCAGCTATGAAGACCGCCTGGCCATGACCCAGGTGGCCATTGCCGGCCAACCGGGATTCGCTATTTCGCTTGCCGATGCGCCAAAACCCTCCGGCGAGCCCAACTTTACGCTGGAGACGCTTCAGGGTTTGCGCGCTGCACTCCCGGCGGACGGCGCTCTGTTTTGCCTCATGGGCGCCGATTCGTTTTTCGGATTGCACCGCTGGCATCGGTCGGCGGAGATCCCCTTTGTTGCGCCCCTGGTCGTTGCTTCGCGGCCCGGCCAGCGCCCCGAGCAGTGGATTGCCGGCCTCAAGGCAGCGCTTCCACCGGGTTTGACGATTGAATCTGCACCCGGCGCGGATAGACCCCACGCCGATGTCGAGGTCCGGTCGTACCTTGTTCACAATCCAGCCGGAGACAGCGCACCTTTCTACCTTTTGCCTGGATTGCACGTGGAGATCAGCGCCTCCCAGGTGCGAGACGGAATTCGCGACCAGCTCCGCGCACCGTCTGCGTCTCCCATGGCAGGACATGAGCTTCTGCCCAAAGCTGTATTCGATTACATTCGCGCACACGGACTTTACGGTTAAGGCGTAACTTGCCGCTACCCAGGCCAGCGACTACGATTAGGGTTGGAGAGTATTTCCACAGAATGACAACAACGCAAGCACACCAAGAAACTCGTATCCTCGTTCAAGCCGCGGTCGCAGTTTGTGAAGAAAAGAAGGGCGAAGACACCCGTATCCTCGAGCTTGACCCCGTCGACGCCGGCCTGTCCGACTTCTTCCTCGTGACCTCAGCCACCAACGACCGCCAGGCCATCGCCATCGCCGACGAGATCGAACATCGCCTCAAGAAGGAATTCGGCGTCTTTCCCAACTCTGTCGAGGGCCGCCGCAAGGGCGATTGGATTCTCCTCGACTATGTCGACTTTGTGGTCCACGTCTTCCTCGCCGAGCGCCGCGCCTTTTATGACATTGAGAGGCTGCGCAAATCCGCACGCCCTGTCACCCCAGCTGAATTCGAAGCTGAACTGAAGGCCGCGCTCGCCGCCAAAACCCGCGCCGCCCGCACCAAGGCATCCGGCAAGGCCAAACCGGCCCCGGTTAAAGCCTCGATGGAGGCAAAGCCAAAAGAGGCCGCGAAGAAACTGCTGGCGGCCGGCAAGTCCACTGCGGCGAAGAAAGCCGCTGGGAAGTCTGCCGCGAAGAAGTCACCGGCAAAGAAGGCAGCGGCCAGCAAGAAGGCCGGCAAAAAGGCCTGATCGCCCGGCTCTTGAGCAAGAGACCGATGAAAAGTCGGTGGACTCGGCCTGAGTCCTCAATGAACAAGAAAGGGCGCCCCGAGGGGCGCCCTTTCTTGCTTTCTGAACCGTTGCGGTTGCGGTTGCGTTTAGAAGAAGAATTTTCCAGCGATCTGAATTGCGCGTCCAGGCTGCGGATCGGCGTTCGGGTCAGCAGAGTAAATCACGCTGGTGACCTGGCCGAAGCTGTTGCTGCTGAAGTTATTACTCGGCGACGAGAAGTTGGCATGGTTGAAAGCATTGAAGGCTTCCAGCCGCAGTTGCATGTACCGCTTGCCGTCGGCGCTGAAGGGAACATTCTTCGACAGTTGGAGATTCGTGTAGTTGAATCCCGGTCCGTGGAAGAAGTTACGCTTGGTGTTGCCAAAGGTTCCAAGCGGCTCCGGCGAGAAAGGCGTGGTGTCGAAGTACTGATGGCTGGAGTTCCTCGGATTGGACTTTGAGATGTTGAAGCTCGAGGTCTGGGGAACATCGCCGCAGCCGAAATAGCTGGTGGCATCGCACCAGTAGGAACGATCGGTTCCCATGACGATCGAGATCGGGAAGCCGGTCTGGAATGCGCTGACACCAGCTATTCCCCATCCGGAGAGAGCCTCGCGGGCTATCAAGTTGCTCTTCATGAATCCAGCTACGGGTACTGTGTATCCGTAGGAGGTTGCCAGGCGCTGACGGGCATCGAAGTCCGAGTCGCCGTAGTTAAGGTAGCCGAAGCCGGGAGTGTAGTTGTGTACGCGGCCTGCGTTACCGTACCCGCCATCGCCCCCCGTGTTGCTTTCATATCCCGACCCGTCGTCCAGTGCGTGCGAGTAAGTGTAGGCGACTGTGAACTGCAACCCGTGGGACGGAGCCTTTCTCAGGCTGGCCTGCAGGGAGTTGTAGTTCGAGCTTCCCTCGGAGTCTTGTTGGGCGGCCGATGTGTACCAGGGAACACCATTCACGGTAGCCGGCTGGGCCGTGTATTGCGGGAAGTAGAGGTGAATATAATACGGGTCACTTGCGCATGCGGGATTGGCAAGGCACTCCGCGTGGCCGGAAGAGGTGATGGGGTCTCCCTCATACCAGGAGGTTAGCCGGTGGCTCACAGAGCCGACATAGCCGACCTGCGCAATGAGATTCGCACCCAGCGAGCGCTGGATGTTCAGGTTGTAGTTGTAGGTGTAGGGAACACTGTACGCTTTGTCGAAGGATTGGACGGACAGTTCCTCATAGATGGACCAGTCGACCGTACCTCCGGCCTTCGGCGTGGTAAAGGGGAATGGGTTTGTCTCCGATCCATTCCCGGCAACATCCGAATATGGGTTCACGAAGCCAGGACTCAGGGGGTTTTCCAGCGTGGATTGATCGCCTATGCCATGCGAGATATAGAAAACGGGCGGGTCCACAAGATTCTGCAACGACTGTTCTTCCTGATCGCGGTTGTAGTAAACGCCAAAGCCCGCGCGAACTGAGAAGTCGTGCGCGCCCGGAGCGCCGATGATCTTGGACGGTCCGGAGGACGGCGACCAGGCAAAGCCTATTCTGGGTCCAAAGCGGTTGAAGTGCGTAGTCGGTCCGCCGGCTTCGTTGCAGCCCGGATCGCCATTATAGAACAGCCCTGGAGGTCCACCGGGGAACACGGTTGACTGGGCGCTGCTGAGCTGGTAGCAGACGACACCCGTACCACCGAACTGACGGTTTTGGTTGGGCTGCTCAGCATCCCAAGCAAGCCCGAAGTTGAAGGTAAGATCGGGGCTCACCTTCCAGTTGTCTTGACCGTAGGCATAGGTCTCGGAGGCGACGGCATCGATGAAGCCATCGTTGGCTTGCTCAAAGCTGTCTGGAATGCCCATGGCGAAGTCGATCAGCGGATCGCCGGAGCTATAGATTCCGCCGCCGTTGTAGGTATAGTAGCCGTTGTTCAGGTAACCAAAGGGGTTATGTACCCGGAACTGCTCAAAGGAGCCGCCGAATTTGAGCGTGTGGTTGCCCTTGACCCAGGTGAAGTTGTCGGCGTAGGACGCGTTGGTATCGAGACGGGGCTGGGGACCCTCAAAGCTGAAACCCAGGTTGAAGTAAGATCCGATTGCCATGTAGGGCACACCCGCCTGGGCGAGCTGCGTGGTGATGTCGAACCCAAAGGAACTGGGAGCAGACGGAGTGGCAGGAATCACCGACGGGTAGTCGAAGCGGTAGTAGCCGCCGCGAAGTTCATTCAGCTTGTTGGCGCTGAAGGAATGGGTCCAGGAGGCGCTGAATATCTTGAAGTGCTCTGTGTTGACCTGTCCAAAGCCGGGGAAACTGCCGCCGCCGAAGGCTAGGGTGTCTGCGCTGGGGCTGGACTGAAACACCGTCGAGGCCCAAATGTTGTCCCGGGAGCTGGGAGTGTAATCGATGCGGAGAATCCCCTGATCCTCCGCTGCCGTATCGAGTGCATTGAAGTTGTAGTATGACGTTCCGCCTGCCGTGTAGTTCGATACCGGAACAAACTTGCTGATCAGGGACGAAGCAAGGGTATTCCAGGAGCCGGTGGGGATGGTGACAGTCGAACTGCCGGTGGCTGCGGCGCTTTGTCTGCGGGAGCGCCCGGTATCAACGCTGGTGCTGTTCCCATTGTCAAAGCAGGCAGCCCAGCTTTCCCCTGCGGGGCAGCTCCCCAGCGCGAATGGAAGCGGATTCTCGGTCAAACCGTCGCTGTAAGAGTTGCCGTCCGGCCATGTTGTCGGCGTATTGTCGGTGACAAAGCCATTGGCGTAGTTCAGGTCGTTGGAGAACGCGCCACTGAACTGATCCGAATTCAGCGTCTGGGGCAATTCCGACTGGGCAGTCCGGTTTCTATACCCCTGATAAGCGGCAAAGGCGAAGAGCTTGTTCTTGAAGATTGGTCCGCCCAGTGTGCCGCCGTAAAGATTCTGGTGGAACACGGGCCTCGTCGCGGAGAAGTAGTTACCGTTGTTCAGGAAGGTGTCGCGGTAGAACTCAAAGCCGCTGCCGTGGAGAGAGTTGGTGCCACTCTTGATAACCTGGTTGACCACGGCGCCGGAGTTGCGGGCGAACTCAGGGTTCATGGTGCTGGTAACGATGTTCTCTTCTTCCAGAGCGTCAGGGTTCACCTGAATCCCTTCGTTCTGAAGGGGGCCGTCATTGATGTCCGCGCCGTTGACCAGGTAGGCGTTCTGGGGCGACTGGCTGCCATTGCTGGAGTAGCTGCCGAACCGGTCGGAGGATTCCACCACGCCGGGTTCGAGCTTCTGCAAACCCGCAGGATCACGTCCTTCCAGGGGAATTCCCTCAAGCTGGTCTGCTGTGGCAATCTGCTGGAGTTGCGTGTTCGATGTTTCCACCTGCACCGCTGTCGCCAGAACCTCGACCGTCTGCGATGCGCCGCCCACCTTGAGCTTGGCATCCACTTCACGGTTATCGTTAACGTTCAGCGTCAAGCCGCTGGTTACGAAATTCTGGAAGCCGGGGGCCGAAACGGTGACCGTGTAGGGACCGCCGACCTGGAGCTGCGGGAAAATGTAGTAGCCTGTCTTGTCTCCCTGCACGACCGTCTTGATCCCGGTGCTGGTATTCAGCACCGTGATCGTGGCACCGGGGATTACAGCGCCGGATGAATCGGCCACCGTGCCGTGCAATGCAGCGTAGGTCTGCGCTTCTGCCCTGGGAGCAAGGCCGAGGGCCAGTCCTGCAAAGACCAATAGGGTGGCGAGTGCTACATTCTGCAACCGGAAAACTTGCATCGAACTCCTCCAAAGATTCGTGGGGACTGGAAAGTTCCTGAGGGAACGTTTCAATCCGCATATTGTACTTCGGCATCTCGGTGGGGCGTGAAACCGATCCGAAAGTGAGATGCAAAAAGACTGAATAGCATAAAAAGGTGAGGTTGGACTTCATCCCTGCGGGTCGCACAATGCTGAACGATATTCAGGAAGCGCTAGGGACTGCTTGCCCAAATGAGTTATGCATGACGTGTGCCAATCTCAACGCAACGAAAAAATAATTTGTTTGTCATTGAAAATAAACGCTTTGTTATCGCTGTGTTTGCTATCTAAGTCTAGGCGTAATATGAAATTGTGGAGAAGTTCACTCCTCTATTCCAAAAATGGGCAGCGTCTCTCGTTTTTGGGGAATCCTTGTCGGTCTCGACTGACGGATCCCGCCGCTTTGCGGTATTCTCCTCCCCATGCACCTCACGCTCGCCCATATCGGCGCCCGGCTCGGCTCCAAGGATGGATTTGACGCTCTCACTCAAATCTATCTCGAGCGTTGCTCGGCATTTGCGCATTGTCAGTCTCAGGCGTTCCGGACAGAGCAGGCGATGCTCGAGTGGCTCGCCCGGCAGCAGGGCCGAACGCAGGCTGTCGCCGTGCTGCTGGATAGCCGAGGTCGACAAATGACTTCAGAAGCCTTCGCCGGATGGCTCGGCGCGCGCCGCGACGATGGGGTGCAGCACATTCTCATCGCCATCGGACCGGCCGATGGCTGGTCTGAGACAGCTCGCGGGCGAGCTCAACTGTTGCTCTCACTTGGTCCCATGACGCTGGCTCACGCCCTCGCCCGGCTCGTGGTTGCCGAACAGCTCTACCGGGCATTTACAATTCTCACGGGCCACCCCTATCACGCGGGCCACTGAACGTTCTCATGACCCACTCCCGGCGACGATTCATTCTGATCGGCACAGGCCCGGCGCAGCATAGAATATTGATGCGGCTGTAAACTTAAGCTGGACTGCCTGATCGCTCTATGCGGCTCAGATACTTCCCTGGTCTTGAGAAAGAGTTTGAATGTCCTGGTTCAAGCGTGAAAACGGCGAGTATGAGGCCGGTTCCGGCCACGAGGGTGCTCCGGATGCGGCCGGCAGAACAGTTCGCACGGAAGGCCTGTGGATCAAGTGCCTTGGCTGTCGCGGAATCATCTTTAAGAGCGATCTGGAAGCCAACCTGCATGTCTGCCCCAAGTGCCAGCACCATTTCAAGATCGGCGCCCGCCAGCGCATCGACCTTCTCCTTGAACCCGGCTATGAACTCGTAGACACCGGCCTGCGCTCCACTGATCCGCTGAACTTCACTGACGTGAAGCCCTACAAGCAGCGCCTCAAAGATGCCCAGGGTCGGACCGGACTGAATGACGCCATCCTAAACGCCGTAGGCCAGCTCGGACCCCACTCTGTCGTTGTCAGCGCCATGGAGTATGGCTTTATCGGTGGCTCTATGGGCGCCGTGGTGGGCGAGACGATCGCTCGCGCAGTCGACCGCGCACGGCTTGGCCGCAAGCCGCTCATCGTGGTCGCCGCCTCAGGCGGAGCGCGCATGATGGAAGGCGTCGTCAGCCTCATGCAGATGGCTAAAATCTCCACCGCCCTGGCACAGTTGGATGACGCCAGGGTACCGTACATCTGCGTACTCACCGATCCCACAACCGGCGGCGTCACAGCCAGTTTTGCCATGCTGGGCGACCTGAATATTGCCGAACCCGGCGCCCTCATTGGTTTTGCCGGACCGCGCGTCATTGAGCAAACCATTCGCCAGAAACTTCCCGAGGGCTTCCAGCGGTCAGAGTTCCTGTTGGAAAAAGGCTTCCTCGACGCTGTTGTCCATCGCCGCGACCTGAAGTCCTATCTGATCCGCGCGCTCCAGTTTCTCAAGGCGCCAGACATCGCCTGAAGCGGTGCCCTCGCAGGTCTCGCCCCGCGCAGCATCCTAGGTTAAATCCTCGGGACCCTGCTCCATTGCCGCAATTAAGTAAGAAGGGCGTGTCTTCAATCGCGCTCTTTGCGGTTGTTGCAGCGAGACAATGCTTCGAACAAGCGCAAAAAAGGGACCGCCGAAGCGGTCCCTTTTTAAGTTTGCTTTCCTTTTTGCCGAACGCCTTAGAATTCCAGGCGCAGTGAGAGTTGTAGCACGCGAGCACCATTGTTCAGGTTTCCCGGAGGGCTCACAGTGTAGCTGACCTGGCCGAATGTGCTGCTTGTGATGTCCTGCTGATCCAAACCGTTGTAGCCATTTTCCGCGGGTATGGTGAAGTTCGGGTGATTCAACGCGTTGAATGCGTCGGCACGGAACCTCAGATTGACTCTTTCCGCATAGACCGGAAATGTCTTGGCCAAACCCATGTCCGCATTGAAGTAGCCTGGTCCACGCAAGCCGTTACGAGCTCCGATCTGGAACCCGATGGGCCCTTCATATGCGGCTTCGGCGTTGGCCTGGTTTGCGAAGATGTTGACGCCTCCGCCTGGCAGCTTCTGCAGATGCGTACCTACTGCCGACTTGGGGCCGACAAGGATACCAGGAGCATCGTTGGAATAGCTGGCAACGAAGGCGTTGGAGTTTGTTCCCCACACGTCGCCGGTGTGCCAAACCGTGATGCCACTGAGGTCCCAGCCGCCGACCACTTCATTCGTCCAGAAGGAAGAATTGCTAAGGAACATCCTCTTCCTGCCGAATGGCAGCTCGTAGGTGGCGTCCCCAGTAATGTACTGCCTCACATCGAAGTCGGAGTTGGAGCGGCATTCCCGCGGTCGTACGACATCGCATACCAGGCCGCCGCCGCCGATGCCTGTATCGCCCATGGAGTTGGCGAAGATGGAAATATTATCGATGGAATGCGAGTAGGTGTAGTTGAAGTCGTACTGCAAACCGTGCGAGAGGTTCTTTTGCAACGTGAGCAAAAGGGCGTTGTAATCGGAAAATCCCTTATTGCCATAGAACGTGTTTTCAGAGAACTGCGCCGCGGACCCTACGTTGAGCGGGGCACCGTTGTCTGAGAGGAACTGCACGGTGTCACCGAAATCGCCGCGGTATACAAATGAGCCGAACTCTGTCGCCAGGAATTCAGTGTAGCTGGTGAACGTGGTACCGTCCGGGAGCGGCGCTGGGGTGCCACCCATCACATTTTCAAACCATGGCTGCGGTTTGATGGTTGCTGGGGTTGCACCAGCTCTGAGCTGCGTAGTAACCGACGCAAAGGCCTGGGAGAGGAGCTGGCCGGATACCGGATCCGGGAACTCGAGAACCTGGTTTGCATCGGCCTGCGCCAGAAGACGGCGTCCTAGGCGGCCTGCATAGCTGACCTTCAGAACCATGTCTCCCTGCAGCGAGCGCTGCACACCGCCATTGAAGATGAAGGAGTACGGCGTTTTGAGGGAGGGGTCAATGGTTGCGTTGAAGGCCGACCCAATCTGGAGACCGTAGGGCGCACCGCCCGCTACAAACGGTTGATATGGGGGGCGCGGTGTTGCGGGCGCCGTGATGCTGACGGTCGAGATGTTGTTGTTCTTGTCAAGCCGAGGACCGGTCAGGAGCGCATCGTACGGGTCACCCGAGATTCCCAAAGAGATCGGCAGGGACTGCTGGAAAAGATACGAGTCCGCATCCTGGATTTGCTGAATCGCATTGATGACGGTGCGGTCGTAGATAATGCCCACGCTGCCGTTGAGTACGGTCTTCTTGTCGAATCCGGGGTTGTAGGCAAAGCCCACGTGCGGGGACATGTTCTTGTATTCGGGCTTATACAGGGGCGGGCCACCGTTGGCCTTTCCGCCAAGGTAGTACGAGATCAAGGGGACAGCCCCGGAGCCTGTCTGGGAAAGAGCGCTCTGCGCTACGCGGGCCTGGAAGTACTGGTCGAATGTGTAGGGCTCGGTGCTCTCAAGGCCGCGCGTCTCGTATGGCACGGAGAACAGTTGATAGGTCAAGCCATAGGAGACGGTCAGGCTAGGCATCACCTTCCACGAGTCCTGCGCATAGAGCTGGGTCTGATAGTACCGGTAGAAGCGTTGATCGCCTGTAAGTTGAGGCAGCACTCCGCCCGCTGCGTTGTAGTTGAAGTCAGCCGAAATTTCGCCGACGCGGGCCAGCATGAAGGCAAATGCCTGGTCCCAGTCATAGGCGGCTAAGTTTCCTAAGCCGTTCGTACCGGTCGTAGTGTTGATATCGGATGGCCGCAGGCTGGAGTTCAGGCTCAAATTGTAGCCGCCCATGCCAAGCTCGGTTGCGTTGTAGTCGGCGACATTCGTATTGTGGGCCAGGATATCTTTGAAGGTCCCGCCCATCTGCCATGTATGGGCTCCCTTTGTCCAGGAGAAGTCGTCTCCCAGCACCGGAATGGGGATGCGGCGCGCCTGCGCGTTCGGATTGAGGTAAAGAGAAGACGCGAGAGCGGGCCCCGTGCCATCGCCAAAGGTGAAAAATGTGGAGCCATCCGGATTATAGGAATTGGGGAAAGCGAGTTTCTGGACCGTTTCGCCGAGGATGATCCGGTTGGTCTTGTCGGCGCCAATCACCCAGGTGTGGCCGACAACGAAAGCATACGAGCGATCGATCAATGGGTCCGTGGCCGGGTCGCCGGCAAACTCATTCACATTGTTCACTGCATTCTCACGGGCGATGGAGAACCGTGCGAAGAGTTTCATATTCTGATTCAGGTTGTAGTCCGCCCTGGCGACATAATTCGTCTCGTAGTCATTGTTCGGAGCGTTGAAGCTGTATCCGCCAGAGTTGACGCCATCCCCGGAATTCGCATTGTTGGAGTGAGGAAAGCGGGCGTTGAAGGCGGCAACCCAGGTCGCACTTGCGCCAATCCCTGCCGGGTCAAGTGCCGACACCTGGCCAGGAGTCTGGTAGGAGGTTCCCCCACTGCCGTTGATATAGCCGATACTGCCGTTGCGCAGATTGTCGAGCGGCACGGTCCTCTGAGTGAGAATCGAGCTGATGATGCGAGAGTTATTGTCGTCAAAGAAGAAAAACAGCTTGTCCTTGAGAATCGGTCCGCCGATGTTGCCGCCGAACTGATTCTGGATCAGATGGTTGCGCGGGACGATGGGCGTCGCGTTGTTGCTGAACCAGCTGTTGGCCACCAGGGACGGATCGCGGTGATACTCATTCAGGTTGCCGTGAAATTTATTGGAGCCGCTCTTCGTCACCAACTGGAACTGGCCGCCGCTGGAGGGGCCGGTAGATGCCCCAAGGCCGGCCACGTTGCCGTGAAACTCCTCGACTGAATCGACCGGCGCGTGGCCGACGATGGTTTGGACTTGGCTATTGCCAAATCCACTGTAGACTCCGGCGCCGGTATTATTTTGCGTCGCTCCGCCGGTCGCGAAGTCGTTCACGTCCAGGCCATCCACCGTGATGTCATTCTGATCGACGCGCGCGCCTGTCACGGAGCCCGTGTCGGTTACGCCGGGCTGTAGCGTGAAGAGTGCGGTTGGGTCGTTTCTCTGCTGCACGGGAAGGTTGTTGAGGGCCTCTACGTCGAAAGTATTGCCGATGCTTGCATCCGTAGTATTGATGGTGACTTCCGAATTTGAGGCTGTCACCTCTACCGTTTCTGCATTTGCGCCGACTGTCAGAACTGCATTTTGGGTGCGAATCGTGGCTACTGTAAGGTAGATATTCTTCACATCAAACGGAGAGAATTCAGGGGCCGAAAAGACAGCCTCATATCCCTGACCTGGCGGAATATCAGAGAAGCGGTAAGAGCCGACCGCGTTCGTGGTTTCGGTGTACTTGACCCCAGTGGTCGTGTTTGTGAGAGTAACGACGACACCCGGCATAGCGGCGCCGGACTTGTCAGTCACCTCCCCAGTCATGCCGGAGACGTCTTGTCCGTGACAGACCGGCAGAGATGTCAAAACGAGCATTGCCAAAATGATGCAGAGGAGCCTCGTTACGCTCTTCATGAATTCCCTATCTCCTAAAGATCTTTGGATAAATGCAGAATTGAAAATGCCGGCACGCGCTGTGCTGTGCCAACGACGGAAGGCTGGATGCCCATTCTAAGATTGCAAGAAGCATGCCAATCTATTCACTTTTACGAAAATTGTTGGTTAGTTGTTGAAAATAAAATACTTGCTAATATATCAATTTCTGTTTATTTCTCCTTTAAATATACAATTGCGGATAATTTATTCTCTGTATTCCAAAAATGGGTACTATCTCTTATTTTTGGGGAGCCATTTGGATGCCAGTGCTGCGCTTGCTCAGTGACCGCATTTATCCGTCTCCTTCTGGGTCTCAAGCGCGCGTAAATCTGCGCGCCGTTCGGCCTCAAAGAGGACGCACGCACTTGAATCTGTTTCAACCGTTGCGCACACTTTTCCCACTGCCCATCTAAGGCATTCCGGGACTGTGGTTGTCCTGATTTCGCAGGCAAAGTTGTGCGAGCGACACCAAGGTGTCAGATCCGCATCGGCATCAGCACGTACCGGTACTTGTACTCAGCATCTGGATCCTCAGGCCGCATCTGTCCAGCTGATTGCGAGTCTTTAAACTCCAGTCGAACCTCGCCCTCGTTGCCCAGTGCCTTCAGAAAATCCAGAATGTAGCCTGAGTTGAATCCCACCACAATAGGGTCGCCCGAATACGGCGTATCGATCGTATCTTCGCTCTCGCCCGACTCGGTCGAGCTGGAGCTGATCTTCAACTCATTTCCTTCTAGACGTAATTTTATTGCGCCGGACCGCTCGTCTGCAAATTGTGCCACGCGCTGAATGGCCGCCGAAAGCTCGCTTGAACGCACCACCGCGAACTTGGTGTTGTCCCGCGGCATCACTGCTTCAAAGTTGGGGAACTGGCCTGAAAGCTTGCGCGTGCTCAGAGTACGATGGCCTACGCGGAAGAATAGCGTATGCTCATCATCGGCAAAGTCAACCTTTTCAGCATCGGTAACCGTCAGCAACTGCTGCAACTCCTGGAGTGCCTTGCGTGGAATCAGCACGCGCTTCTCGCCGCTGATGCCCTCAAGCGTCTCCTCGGGCTTCTCAACATACGACAAGCGATGGCCATCGGTGGCCACCATAGCCAGCGACTCGGCCTTGATCACGAGCAGTGCGCCATTCAGCGTGTACCGCGACTCCTCATTCGAGATGGCGAAAATCGTGCGCCCAATCAGCGTTTTCAGCGCTAGAGTCGAGATACTTGTTGCCGCAATAGCAGGGAACTCCGGTACCTGCGGATAGTTGGCCCGCGCCATGCCTACCATCTTGGTATTTGAGCGCCCTGACCGGATCTGCACCCAGTGATTCTCAAGCAGCTTGATTGAGATGTCACCTTCTGGCAAGAGTTTGATGTAGTCGTAAAGCTTGCGCGCCGGGATGGTGCACGCACCTGCTTTCTTCACCTTTGCCTCGGTGCTCGTGCGGATCGCTTGATCGAGGTCTGTCGCGGTGATGTTCAGCCGGTCGCCCTCCGCCTCGATGAGAAAATTCGACAGAATCGGTATGGTGGTCTTGCGCTCCACCACACTCTGCGTGGCGGTAAGCTCCTTCACCAGGTCCTGGCGGCTTACGGTAATCTCCATCGCTGCCCCCTGCGTGGCCGGCTTTTCCACTTCTGTTTCCACGATCGGCATACGCCTACCTTCGCTCTCGAAGCCAAATTCCGGCACTGGCCACACTCTACAACACATTGCTGCCCGGCGGAAGTGGCTGTCTTTTCTTCTTCTTGATTGTATGCATCTCAGCGTAAACCTGCGCGTGGAAAACTAGGTTGCTTCTCTGGATTCCTTGCACACTCTATCTCCGAACCGCAGCAGCTTGATCGTCCTCTGCGTCTCGACTCGATTCGCGCCACAGAAGCAGGCCGATCTTGAACTGCCACGTGGACTGCGCGGCGGGGTGTGGAAAGTAGTGAAGAATATAAAAGAAAAGATAGTAGTCCCCGTAGTTCAGGCAGGAAAAGTGGAAATTCTGCCGAAATGATTCCAGGCCAGCGAGTTGACTGGCTGTCACGTTTTCTAAATCAAGGCTGTGCAATTGAGGAGTTTTGGAAATCAAGCTTGGAACCTGTGTAAGGGTACCCTTGTTTCCCACGTCTCCCACAGGGGCTCGTAAAAGGCCTGTGTAAAGCCGCAGGTTTATGTGAAGAGTGCGTCCCGGATCGCATAGGGCAAGGGTTTCAAGAGTCCTCATACTCCACAGCGGATTGCTCTTCCACAACTTCCACAACAACAGTAAAAAGAATGCAGGTGGATCTCCGTTAAACTTCATTCCTGTCTTTGATGCCTTGCTCTACCCTTTCCCATTCCAGCACTGAACCGAAGGAGACTGCTCTTGGAACGGAGCAAATAGATTTCCATGACTTGTAGACTTTGGTAGAGGAAGAGGCCTTGGTGGTGAGCATGGATGTGAGGTGTTTGGAAGAGCAACTCTTGCAGATGTCAGCGCATGCCGTGCCAGGACGCGAGTTCTGTGAGGCGATCTCAGAGTTGGCAAGGACCGGCCGCTTTCTCGAGTTGCGCGATGCGCTTCCCGACATTGTCTATGACGAGCTTTTGACGCGCTATCGGCAGGACCCTACGGCCTTTGTGGCTGGGTGGCGGAAGCTGGCTTATGAGATGCGCCAAGGCTTCGTCCAGCATGCTCGCCAGAGGCTCACCTCGCTCACCCGGCTGCAGCAGGCTGGCAATGGCGCCTCCACACCAGCTTGGCAGGAGATTCAGCAGGCCCTGGACGCACAGCAGAACGATCTGCTGCGCACAGCCTTTGCAATGGAGATGCTGGAACTGGTCGAGCCCGCCGTTTTGCGAGCCACACACCTACGCGAATGTGTGGTGAGCGCGCCCAGCTCAGAGGAGGCAGATCGCTATCTTGACGAGGCCACACGCTGCTATTTCTTCGGTCTCTTTACCGCCTGCGCTGTCATGTGCCGTTCCGTGCTCGAGGAGGCCATCAAGCAAAAGCTGCCCGCCAAGCTTACGCAGTTGATCCGCACCCGCTATCGCAATGCCGCGACGCTGGGCAATCTTTTGCACGAGGTGAACAACAACCTGCTTCTGACAGGAATCGATGCCGACTTCCCACGCGTAGCCAACCAAGTAAATGACGCCGGCAAGAAGGCCGTGCATCAGGGTCTGCTGTCAGAGGATGAAGCGCGAATCTGCCTGCAAAACGCGCGCGAGGCCCTGCAACTCCTCCTGCGGAGATAAGCGAGCCGGCAACACCCCCTGCATTGTGTGAATCTTTGCAGTCTTTTAAGCGTTGCAGCGCGCGGCTTGGAACTTGGATGCAGACTCCTCGTCCATGACCTGTGTTCTCAGCTCTTCTATACTGTTCTTTCCATGTCCTACGCCGCGGCTGTCGATCAACTGAGTGCCATGGTGCCTGAGCTCTATACGCGCTCCGGCCAGCCGCGGCGTAAATTCTCGCTGGACGAGTTCCGCATCCTCCTGGCTGCGCTAGGCGATCCGCACCTTCGCTTTCCTTCGGTCCTGATTGCTGGAACCAACGGAAAAGGCTCGACGGCCGCCACACTTGCCTCCATCCTGACTGCTTCCGGACTGCGCACAGGCCTTTACACCTCACCCCATCTGGCGCGGGTAAATGAGCGCATCCGCCTGAATCGTATCGAGATCGCCGATGATGCCTTCGCCGCGCTGTACTTTCGCGTCCATGACGCGGCCCAACAACTGGTGCTCGCTGGCCGGCTTCCCCAACTCCCCAGCTTCTTTGAGATTCTCACAGCACAGGCGCTCTTGTACTTTGCCGAGATGCGCGTGAACATAGCGGTGCTCGAAGTGGGCATGGGCGGACGCCTGGATGCCACCAACGTCGTCGATCCGCTGCTCTCTGTCATCACCGACATCTCCCTCGACCACACGGAATGGCTTGGCTCGACCATTGCCGCCATCGCGCGGGAAAAAGCCGGCATTCTGCGCCGTCGTGGAACCCTGATTACCCTGCCGCAGCATCCTGAGGCCAACCAGGTTCTCGACGAGGTCGCAGCAGAGCTGGCCGTCTGCGCAGTCAATGCGGCGCCCTGGCTGCCGCCCATCGGCGCCAGCGCGGTTATTCCCTATTGCGTTCAGGCACTCGATGCGACCATTCGAGTGGATTCGCCTCTTCCCGGCGCCCATCAGCATCGCAATCTGGCTTTAGCCATTGCCGCCGCCGTTGAGTTGGCTCAGAACCATCATTTTCCGGTAAAGCCGGCCGCCATCGCAGAGGGCATTCGCAAGACGCAATGGCCGGCGCGGCTGGAGCGCATCAAGAAAGACGGCGTGGAATGGATTCTGGACGTGGCGCACAATTCCGCGGGCGCGCTGGCCTTACGGGCCGGCCTCAAGGAGGCCATGCCCCAGGAGCTCCCGCGGACACTCATCTTCAGTTGCCTGCGCGACAAGCCTATTGCAGAGATGGCGCAGATTCTTTTCCCGCTCTTCGAGCAAGTCATCATCGCCCCCATCCATACCGCCCGCGCTGCCGCGGTTGACGATCTGCTGGCCGCGGCCGGATCCACGGGCACTGCGGCCATTGCCGCCGAATCGATCAGCCAGGCTCTGCAACTGGCCCGGCTAAGAATCCGGCAACAGCATGCGGAGGGGAGCGGCGTCATTGTCGTCTCCGGCTCCGTTTACCTTGTGGGCGAAGCGCGTACTTTACTGCTGGCCGAAACGCAGCCCGCCGGGGAGGGGCAACAACCATGAGCCGCCGTCCAGACCCTCTGCCGTGGTTCGACCGCTGGCGGACCAACCTGATTCAGGTTCCGTTGCTAGCCGTCATCACGGTCGTTTGCGGTTCTTTGTCGCTCCTGGTGTCTTTCCTGGATAAGAGCGGGCGCGTTCAGCACCGCATTGCCCGCATCTGGGCCCGTGCCCTGGTGTGGGGCTCCGGTTCCTCGCTCACCGTCCGCGGTGCGGAGAACCTGCGCAAGCATCCCGTCGCCGTCTACGCATCCAATCACACATCCTACATGGATACGCCGGTCGTCTTTGCCGCGCTGCCCTTCCAGTTTCGCATTCTGGCCAAGAAGGAATTATGGCCTATCGCGTTCATAGGATGGTACTTAGATCGATCAGGACAGATTCCGATTGATACCGTAAACCCGCGCTCGACGCTCTCCAGCCTGGGTGTGGGTGTGAAGGCTTTGCGCTCGGGCATGCCCTTGTTCGTATTCCCTGAGGGTGCGCGAACCCACACCGGCCAGCTGCAACCCTTCCTCTCAGGCTCAGCTTACCTCGCCATTCGGGCCCAGGTCCCGCTGGTCCCTATCGCGCTCAGCGGCGTATACGATCTGCTCCCCATTCACACCCACCACTTTTATCCCGGAAAAGTAACGCTCACCGCAGGGGAGCCGATCGACACCAAAGGAATGACCCTGCGCCAGACTGATGAGCTGACGGAACGCTTGCGGTCGGCAATTGCAGATCTGCGCAGCGATCAGTTACCAGAAGATGCTGAGACGGCAGTTTCTCTTGCGTGAATTGCAACTTCCGCGGCGGACCCAGCCGGCCTTACACTGATTCTGCCCACATGCCCGCTCACATTGCCATTCCCGAGCCCACCAGCAGCGACCCGGCCTACAATCAGCGGTCGTTGCCACCGTATCTTGCCGCCCTCCATTCCGCCGGCGTAACCCCGATTGTGGTGCCGTTGCACGAGCGGCAGGACCGCGTGGCTCGCCTCCTGGCAGGAGTGCAGGGAATTCTGCTGCCAGGCAGCCGCTACGACGTGGACCCACAAAGATTTGGCGAAGATCCGATCCCCGAATGCGGCGAGCCTGACCCCGCACGCACCGCCGTCGACGAGCTGCTCTTGCAGGATGCCTTCAACCTTCATAAGCCCATCCTTGCCATCTGCCACGGTGCCCAGACCTTGAATGTTTGGCGCAACGGGTCCCTGATCCAGGATCTGAAGACCTCAGTCAATCACCGCCCCGGCCGCGAGGTTGTCGATGCCCACGCGGTTCGGATCGCGCGAGGATCGAGGCTGGCCTGGCTTCTGCCGCCTGCCGAGCAGGTTGAAGCACGGGTCAACTCCAGCCATCATCAGGCCATCCGTACCCCAGGTGACAATCTCCTGGTGAGCGCTGTCTCCCCGGTGGATGGGGTGATTGAAGGTGTCGAGCTGGACTCGCTGGAGCACTTTGTCATGGCGGTGCAGTGGCATCCTGAGCGGACCTACACGCAGAGCGCCTTTTCCCGTGCCATCTTTGCGGCTTTCGTTGAAGCGGCTGAGACCTGGGAACCGCGCTGCATTGAGGAATCCAGGGTTCCCGGCGATGCCCGAAGGGCACCTACCTCGGCGACGGGGCCGGATTCGGTCGCCAAAGATGAGTGAAAGCCCCGAGACAGTTGGCTTGCGCCTCAACGCGCTATTGTCTGAGGCGGGCCTTAACGGGTTGGACTCAGCGCTTGCGCATGGCTTCGGAGAGTACCTTTCGCTGCTTCTTCGCTGGAATGCCCGCGTCAATCTGACAGCTGTACGAGACGAAGATGGCATTCTTTCCCGGCATTTTGTAGAGTCCATCGCCTGTGCCCGCGCGCTTCCCGCCAGAATCGCTACGTTGCTCGACTTTGGTTCCGGCGCCGGATTCCCCGGAATCCCCATCGCCCTCTGCCGTCCCGAGATCGCTGTCACGCTGGCCGAGTCGCAGGGCAAGAAAGCAGCCTTTCTGCAGGAAGCGGTCCGTGTGCTTGGAATTTCCGCAAAAGTCCATGCGCAGCGGGCAGAGTTCCTGACCGCCGAGTTCGACTGTGTCACCCTGCGCGCCGTCGACCGGATGGAACTCGCTGTTCAGGCGGCCAGCCGGTTGGTTCGCCCCGGTGGCTGGCTGGCGTTGATGACCACCGGCAGCGAGCTTGAAGAGATAAAGCAATGCGTCGGCGCGGAGTTTTGCTGGACCAGTGTGCTTCCACTGCCGCGCAGCGCAGACAGGATACTTGCCTTCGGCCTGCGGTTGCCCGCCACTGTATGAATCGCCGTGAATAGCCTCGGACCTCGAAGCGGATCTGGAGCGACAATCCTCACGAAGCTATCTGAGTCAAGACCGCGCTATAGCATTTTCGGAATTGGTGTAGACCGAAAGCACACGCTCAAGTGGCTTTTTCCTCAAGAAAAAGCCGCCTTTCTCAGCTTTGAAAAAGTCTACGTGTATTTCGAAAATGCTCTAAGGGCCTGGACGTAGCAATTGAACTGGGAGCCGTTTGGACTGAGGGTATAGGCAGCCAAAGGCGAGAATGTCCCGTTCGAATTGACGGTGGCGCCCTGGATGGTAACGCCCGAGGCGGCCATCAGATCAGGCGCCGTGGCTCCGCTGGTAAACTGTGTCATTTCCAGCAGGGCGGCGAAGTGACGAGTCCCGCACTGCCGGAAGAACCGCATCCCGGCAAAAGCGGCACAGCCGCGCGGGCAGCCGCACCCTGAAGGACTTGTCTCCGCGCAAGAGGGGGTGATTCTGCCGGCAGTCTCACAATTTGCATATCCCTGCGCCTTCCTCCGCTCCGATTTATACCAGCTTTCCAATCGACAGTGTGTCCTCATTCAGTCATAGGCCGGTAGTCTGTTCCACGTGGAACAATTTCAGATCCCGGCTCGATGAATGCAAAATGTTCCACGTGGAACAGGCCGGATCTTAGCCCATTCGAGCTCATCCCCAAGCCGTTGGACAGCGGCTTCAAAAAGCAATATCCGCACCCGGATGCTGCGAAAGTTTTCCACCGCGGGACCCTCCTGCCGCCGCACCGGGCGCCTACGTGTGTGCGGCTCAGAAATCCTTTTTCCTCAAGTGCTTGCCTTACCCCGATCATTCTCCTGCCAAGGCGCTTTCCACAGCCAGGCCCCGTTCTCCACAGCGCAATTCGCTACCTTCCCACGGCCCTTCCCTTTACTCTTGATTCCCATGGGTAAGATTCTCGGTGTTGTCAACCAAAAGGGCGGAGTTGGCAAAACCACCACGGCTATCAACCTTTCTGCCTGCCTCGCTCTCCAAGGCCTCAAGGTCCTGCTTGCAGACTGTGATCCGCAGGCAAACGCCTCCTCCGGCCTTGGATTCCAGCGAGACGACAACCGCCACTCCATCTATGACGTGCTTATGGGCGATGCTCCCGCTGAGCAGGTCATTCTCCCCACGGATATCGATCTGCTCTCGCTGCTGCCAGGGTCCAAGAACCTTACCGGCGCCAATGTCGAACTCGCCGCTGCCAGCGACCGTGCCCTCCGTCTTCGCACCGCACTCGCTCCTGTCCAGGACAACTTCGACCTGGTGATTCTCGACTGCCCGCCTGCACTCGACCTCCTCACCCTGAACGTCCTCGCCGCAGCAAACACCCTCATCGTCCCCATGCAGGCTGAGTACTTCGCCCTGGAGGGCATCTCCGAGCTGATCTCCACTCTCGAGCGGGTCCGCGCGGCTTTCAATCCCGACGTCACCATCGAGGGCGTTCTGCTCACCATGTACGACGACCGCACCAACCTGGCCCAGCAGGTTACCGCAACCCTCCGCGAGTACTTTCGCGAGCGGCTCTACACCACTGTGATTCCGCGTAACGTCCGGCTGGCGGAGGCGCCTAGCCACGGTAAACCCGTGGCCCTCTACGATCCCCGCTCGCATGGAGCCGAAGCCTACTTCGAGCTCGCAGAAGAATTTCTCGCCCGCAATCAGATGGAAAGCCCGCGCAATACCGAGCGAAAGAGCGCAGCAACCGTTCAGCCGGTCGCTGCCCCGCGCCGTGAGGTCCGTTTCTGGCCATACTCCTGAGGGCGGCTACGATCCAAGCCCCCTCATCAGCCGACAGAACCCCAGCAATCACAGATTTGAAAAAGCCCGGCAGCTTTCGCCGGGATAGAGGATTTTGAACCATGAGTATCGCCGCCGTTGATACAAAACGCCGCGCCCTCGGAAAGGGCCTTGACTCCTTGCTCCCGCGGGTGCAAACTCCCGCCGCCGCTTCCGCCACTGAAGCTGAAGGCGGCAAGCCTCGCGAGATCCCCATCGACCTGCTCGACCGCAACCCCTTCCAGACTCGCTCGCATGTGAATGAGGAGCAGTTGGCTGAGCTGGCCGCCTCTATCGCTTCCAACGGAGTGGTCCAGCCGGTTCTGGTGCGCCCGCTGTCCAACGGCCGCTTTCAGCTCATCGCCGGCGAACGCCGCTGGCGCGCCTCGAAGCTTGCCGGGAAGACCACCATCCCGGCCATCCTCCGCCAAGTCTCTGATGAGCAGGCGATGGAGATCACCATCGTTGAAAACCTTCAGCGCGCCGACCTTAACCCTATGGAACAAGCCCGCGCTTTCGAACGCCTCTCCCGCGAGTTCCACATGACCCAGGAGCAGATGGCGCAACGCACAGGAAAGGATCGCGCTACGGTGGCCAACTTCCTTCGTTTGTTGCGCTTACCGAATTCCGTCCAGACCCGCGTCGAGTCCGGCGAACTCAGCTTCGGTCACGCACGCACCCTTCTCGCGTTCGAACACGCCGAGGAGATTGAAAAGGCCGCGCAGCGTATTGCTAAACTTTCGCTTTCTGTTCGCCAGACTGAGAACTATGTGCAAGGGCTCCTGCATCCGGAAAAAGCCGGCAGGAAAGACGCCAAACCCGAGCCTCCCATCGATCCCAACGTCCGCGAAGTCCAGGGCCGCCTCCAGCGCGCCCTCGGCCTGAAAGTCACCATCGAAGACCACCGCGGCCGCGGCAAAGTCATTATCGAATACGCCCGCCTCGAAGACTTCGACACACTCCTTGGGCAACTCGCGGGAGATTGAGAAAGCCTGCCTCCGAGTCCCAGTCGACGGCGCTTCCGTCCTTCGAAGCACTATTCGAGGCGATAGCAGAGCAGAAAATCACTCAGTGATGCCGAGCTGGCTCAACAGGAATGCATATCGCCGGTCCTGCTCGCGGATGCGGTCATAGCGTCCGCTGGAACCACCATGTCCGCCGTGCATGTTGATGAAAAAGATCAATGGATTTTGGTCGGTCTTCAGCGCCCTGAGTTTGGCTACATATTTCGACGGTTCCCAATACATCACCTGTGAATCATCGAACGATGTTTGCACCAGAATGGCCGGATAGGCTTTCGCCGTCACATTGTCGTATGGGGAATAGCTCAGCATGTAATCGAACGCGGCCTTCTGGTTCGGGTTGCCCCACTCCTCATACTCGGGAACCGTGAGCGGAAGAGTCGCGTCCAGCATCGTGTTCATGATATCCACGAATGGCACTTCGCAAAGGACCACTTTGAACAGGTCAGGCCGCATATTGGTCACTGCGCCCATCAGCAAACCGCCCGCGCTCGCGCCCTCGATTCCGACGTTGCCCCGTTTACCGTAGCCCTGTGCCAATAACCCCTCGGTCGCGTCAATGAAATCGGTGAAGGTGTTCCGCTTGGTCATCATCTTTCCCGCGTCGTGCCATGCCTCGCCAAGCTCCCCGCCGCCGCGGATATGCGCCACGGTGGTCACGACGCCGCGGTCCAGCAGCGGCAGAAGCGTTGCCGAGAACGTATCAGAGAGGGTGTAACCGTAAGAGCCGTAGCCATACACGAACAGGGGGTTTTCACCGGGCTTGAACCTATCTTTGCGATAAACCACGGTGACCGGAATCCCGACTCCGTCCTTGGCGGGAATAAAGAGACGCTCGACTGTATAACGCGACTTATCATAGCCGCCCGGCACTTCCTGCTCCTTCAACAGAGTTGAAGCATGATTGAGAACATCGTATTCAAATGTCGAGCTCGGCGTGATCGGGGATTGATAGTTATAGCGAAACTTCAGCGTGTCGAACTCCGCATTCATTGCGGCGCTCAAGGTGTATGCGGGCTCAGGGACTGCGATGGTGTGCGCCTCCTTGCCATTCATCGCGATAACCTGCATCACCGGCAGCCCTTTCACCCGCTCCGTGATCACATAAAAGCTCTTGAATACGTCCACTTCTTCGATCGGCGTTTCCCTTTGCGCCGCAACCAGCTCAGTCCAGTGCGCCTTGCCTGGAGTCGCCACCGGCGCGGTCACCAACCGATAGCTCGGGTCGGTGTCATTGACGCGAATGTAAAAAATGCCGTTGCCTTCGTCCGCGTCATATCGAACGCCTTCCTTGCGCGGCTCAATGAGCCTCCAATCGGCGCTTGGAGTGTCTGCCGCGACGAACCTCTCTTCACTGGTCACGTGGCTGCTTGAAGCCGTCAGAAGATACTTGCCATCCCGCGTGCGGCCCAGGTCAACGTCGTAGCGTTCGTCCTTTTCGTCGAAGACTATGGGATCGGCCATCGCGTCGGTGCCAAGCACGTGCCGGTGCACCAGGTCGCTGCGTTTGGTTTGCGCATCCTCGGTGCTGTAGAAGAGCGTTTTGTTGTCCGCCGCCCAGGCAAGCGAGTCGACCCGTTCCGCCGTGTCTGGCAATCGCTTGCCGGTGCGCAGATCTTTGATGTGCAGCTTGTATTGCCGGAAGCCGACATTGTCGGTCGTGTACGCCAGAAAATTCGAGTCGTCGCTCACCTCAGACGTACCCAGCGACATGAACTTCTCGCCCTGCGCGAGTTCATTCACGTCAAGCATCACTTCCTCTGGCGCGGTAAGCGCCTCTCTCTTCCGGCACAGCACCGGATACTGTTTTCCCTCCTCGGTGCGCGAATAGTACCAGTAGCCATGCTTGCGATAGGGCACTGACGTGTCGGTTTGCTTGATGTGGCTGAGCGTTTCGTTATAGAGCTTTTCTGCGAAAGGTTTCTCGTCGGCGATGACCTGTTCGGCGTAGGAATTTTCCGCCTCAAGATACTCCCGCACCCGCGGGTTGTTTCTCTCGCGGAGCCAGCCGTAGTCGTCTTGTAACATGGCTCCGTTGATCGCCCTTTCCGTGTGGATCTTCTCCGCAATCGGAGGCTTCGGCGCGGAAGCGGTCTGAGCCAATGAGGCCGCTGTTGCCAGCATCAGAACGACGATGGGAGAACCTGAAATTCGCATGCAACGGATTGTATGACAATTCAATACAAAAGCGACGCTGGGATTTGGCCACGGCGCGTTAAACCCGCGAATGCCCTAGAATCTCATCCTCAAACCCGCCTGCACCTGCCGTTCCCGATAGAAGTTAGTCGCGTTGATATTCAGCGGTTGACCAAATGCCGCGGCATTGGCCTGCAGCCCGGTCAGGAAGTTCAGTGTGGGCAGGGTGCCGGAGAGGCTGCCCGGCTCGAGGTAATAGCCTGTGGTTTCCAGCTCAGTCACGTTCTGGTGGTTGAAGAGGTTGAAGCTCTCCACCATCAGCTCCAGTTTTCGCATCTGCCGCAGGTCGAAGCTTTTGCCCAGTCGCAGGTCGGCCTTCCAGGTAGCCGGATAGCGGTAGGTGTTGCGTCCCACGCCATAAACGCGGTTGTCGCCGCCGGAGCCATTCATTCCCGGCCCCAGCCCCACGATGGCCGCTCCGCTCGTCACGTCGAACTCCTCGGCCAGCGAACCCGAGGTGCGCATGGTGTAAGGCAGTCCGCTGCGAAACTGCCCGATTCCCGACAACATCCACCCGTTCGCCAGCCGCCCGGCCAGATTGTGCAGCTTCCATTTGGTTTCCCACATGGCCATGATGGCGGCCGAGTGGCGCAAATCCAAATTGCTGGTTCCGTATTCCTGGCTGAAGTTGGCCGGGTCCAGTACATCGCTGCCGGCTACCGTGGCGCTCTCGTTGGGGTTCCAGTCCATGGCGTGCGCGTAGGTATAGTGAGCGTGCAGGCTCAGCCCCTTGCGCCCATTGCGGGTCACCTTGAGCACCGCCGCCTCATAGGTCGAGTTTGCCCGGCTCATAATCTCTGAAATCTGTTGGTAGTCCGGGTTCAATCGCCCCACAATGCCCGTTGCCGATGGCCAGGATGCATAAAAAGGAACCGTAATCTGCGTCGTCTTGATGGGTCCGGCGCCCGTCCCATCCACAACTCCGTAGGTTATGGTTCGCGGATTGGCCGCAGGGTCAAAATTGGTGTCAATCGAGATGGGCAGCCGCCGTCCCAGGCTCACCATCGCGCTTGCGGTCAGCTCCACGTGGCCCGGCAAGCTTTCCTCCACGCCGGCCACGCCCTGATGCACCTCGGGATTGCGGAACCCCGGCGCAAACTCCACCGCCCCCGGTTTGACCACGTTCAGCGGCTCCCCTGCCAGCACATACGGGAACGGCGGAGCTCCCCCGGCATTCAGGTTGTCTGTGGGCCGCATGAAGAAACTCAAATCGCCGTTCGTTGAGCCGGTCTGCGTCAGCGCCGTTTCCAGCGTGGCGTTTTCCGTCCGGCCGAAGTACATTCCATAGCCCAGCCTCAGCACCGGCAAGTGGCCCTCGCTGTTTCCCAGCGCCAGGCTCAAGCGTGGGCCCCAGTTGTTACCCAGGCTGGGCAGCTTTTCCGTCTGCGTAAGTCCCGGGTTGGCCAGCGCGGCAATTGGCGGCGGCAACTGCTCCATCTGCCAGCGCAGCCCGGCGGAAACCACCAACAGTTTCTTTGGCTGCCATTGCGCGGTCGCATAGCTGGCCCAGTCGTTGGTGCTCAAGTGCCAGTTCGTTGGTCCCATCACCTGCGAATAGTAGGAGTAGCACGGCAGATAGCCCAGTCCACGCAGTGTGCCCGTCGCGTCCCGCCAAACCTTGCCCGTCTCGTCGCAGTTGTGCTGGTTGGTTGGGTTGTCCTGGCCGGAAAGTCCAAAGGCGGCAAACGCCAGAGCGTCGGAGGCAAAATTCTCCACGCTCGAGTAATAATACGTTCCCGTTTGGTTGCGCAGCTGGCTGGTGGCATCGGAGTTATGGTTCAAGCTGAACCCTGCCTTCACCAGCAGGTTGCCTCTGACCCAGTCCACTCTCTCCTGCCACTCGTAGAGCCGCTCATCGGGATAGCTGCCCGCGCCGAACCGCGACGGATTGCCGATGGTAAACCCGTATCGCGAATCCACCACCATCTGCGGCAACTGGCCCCAGACGCTTGGCCTTAGCAGTGTTTGTTCGAATGTGGATGGCGTCTCCGCGTGAGCGCCCAGGATATTGCGTCCCGCCGAAGCCTGGCTCACAGCTAGTACGTTCGGAGTCAGAAATGCCTCCCAGCGTCCCAGCAGCCACTCCTCACTGGCCTTGGTCAACCCAAAGCTGTTGGTCCCGTAGGTTTCAGCCACGCGTGTCAGCCCTCCGCCCGGCGAGTTCCACGCGGCGCCAATCCCTTCCAGCGTGAACCGGTGGCGCTCGGCCGCCTCCCAGTCGATGCGGCTGAAACCAACCCACTGCGAAGCCGTCCGCGGAGCCGGTCCCAGCAGCCCGTCCAGCGTCCCCAGCATTGTCGAATAGGCTGCCAGACCCGCGGCTACCGGATTCGTGCTGCTCAAGCCGAGGCGCGCGCTCAGCACCTGCATCTGGTCGTTCGAGGGCTGCGCAAAGAACTCGTCTGGATGCTTCACTGTGGCCAACCCCGGATCGTTCCGCCGGTAACTATCCAGCGCCGCGAACCAGAATAGCTTGTCGCGTCGAATTTGCCGGCCCAGCCCCATCCCCCAAATCGTCTCGTGGTCCGGCGGCGTGTACGCCTCTGGTGTGAACGTCGGCGTGGTCGTCTCCGTGGCTGGCGCAGTTTCCTTTACCCACTGGGTAAACGGGTTCTGCGCACCCCAGATGTTTTGCCGGTCGAACAGAAATCCCTGCCCGTGCAAACCATTCGTACCGCGCCCGGTCTCCCCGCTTTGCGTCTCCAGGCCCATCCGCCCGCCAACCGCGCGCGCCCCGTCGGCCTCCACGTTCCCGGCAACCGTCTGCACCTCGCGGATCGCTGCCTCGGCGATAACCGATGAGCCCCGCCCATCTGTCCACGCCTGGCCCACCCCACCTGGTTCAGCCCCACCCTGCCCAGACGATCCAGCTCCACTCCTGCCCGTCTCGCCAAAAGCCAGTCTGGTCGTCGCTCCGTCCACCGTGATTTCCGCTGGCTGTTGGCCCGTACCGCTCTGTGAATTCTGTGGCCCACCCCGGGCCGCCGGTGTATCCAGCACAAAATCCTGCCAGCGCCGCCCGGCCACCGGCAACCCCTGCAACTGCTCTGCCGTGATCGTTGTGGTCACCCCCGGGGCCACTGTGTCGATGGCATGCACCGAACGCTGGATTGGAGCAGGCTTCGCAAGCTCAAACTGCATCGCCGTCTGCAGCCGCGTCTCGTGTCCCGCGGCCACCATGATGCCTTCCAGCCGCGCTCGGCCCAGCCGCTCGCTTTCAGCCTCCAACGTGTACTTCCCGGTCCTGAGCCCCGCAAACCGGTAGCTCCCGTTCTTCCCGGTTGTGGTCCGCGCTTCTGCCCCCGTAGCCTCATTCCGCACCACCACCGCAACCCCGGCCAGCGGCGCCGAATCCATATCAGTGAGTTTGCCCGTGATGGAACCGCTCTCAGCGAATTGCGCGAAGCACGCCGGCGCCACTCCGACCAATAGCACGCACACAACCAGCAGCTTGATCCAACTCCGCCTTACTTCTGCCATCGAGATACCCGCTCGCGGCAGACCCTGGGAAAATCCGCAGCACACGCACAGCCCGTCCCGCTCTAGCGGCGGGTCCGGACAGCACACGAGTCCCGGCGCTCATCGGAGCCCGTTTCTCGCTGCCTAAACACTTAATAGTGAAGTCGCCAACGATTCTAAGCCTCGTCCGGTAAACTGAAAAGACGGCAGCTCCGATTTAGCCCTGCCAGTAAGCATTGCAGAGCTATTTCCTGGCTCCCGTTCCCTGGTCTCTGGTCTCCTATGTTCATCGATGAAGCAAGAATTAAAGTAAAGGCCGGCGACGGCGGCAACGGCTGCATGGCCTTCCGCCGCGAGAAGTTCGTTCCACGCGGCGGACCCTCCGGCGGCGATGGCGGCCGTGGCGGCGACGTCGTCATGGTCAGCTCGCAGCGCCACAACACCCTCATCCATTTCCGCTACAACCCAGAGCACAAGGCCCAGCGCGGCCAGCACGGCATGGGCTCCAACTGCACCGGGCTTGACGGCAACTCCATCACCCTCCAGGTCCCCGTCGGCACATCCCTCTACGACCAGGAAACCGGCGAGCTCATCCACGACTTCTCCGAGCCCGACGACTCCATCGTCATCGCCAAGGGCGGCCGCGGCGGCCGTGGCAATCAGCACTTCGCCACCCCCGTCCACCAGGCTCCCCGCGAGCACGAACTCGGCCGCCCCGGCGAGGAGCGCCTTTACCGCCTCGAACTCAAGCTCCTGGCTGACGTCGGCCTGGTCGGCTATCCCAACGCCGGCAAGTCCACCCTTATCTCCCGCATCTCCGCCGCCAAACCCAAAATCGCCGACTACCCTTTCACCACCCTCGAACCCAACCTAGGCGTAGTCACGGTCGGCGAGGAGCCCAACCAGGAGTCTTACGTCGTTGCCGACATGCCCGGCCTCATTGAAGGCGCGCACTTAGGCTCCGGCCTCGGCACCCAGTTCCTCCGTCACATCGAGCGCACCCGCATTCTCCTTCACCTGGTCGACGTGTCAGACTCTTCCGCCCGCCCCGACCCTGTCGAAGACTTCAAAGTCATCAACAAGGAGCTGGCCAGCTTCTCCACCACCACTGTTGCCCAACCCATGGACGACAACCCCGGACCTTTGGTCGAACACCCATTAGCCAACAAGACCATGATCGTCGTAGCCACCAAGATCGACGCCGCCAATCCTGAGAAATTAAAGAAGTTATCCGCCCACATCAAGCGCAAGAAGTTGGAGTTTCACGCCGTCTCCGCCGTAACCGGCGAAGGCATCGAAGATCTTAAGTGGTCCCTCGCACGCCATCTTCGCCCCACCGAAAACACGGAATAACGAACCACCAACTCTGTTTGGTCGCGGGACTCTGGCGACCATGGCAAGGGCGTGTGCCAGTGCACATCGCGGACTGGCGCGACGGGCATGGCAAGTGTGCTCTGGCCCGGAAAATCGGCCCAGTTCAGGAATGGGACGCAAATCCTTGCCGAATCCTCACAAGATCTTTATGCTGGCCCTTGCTACGCGGGGATTGGTAATTGATTCGTGCACTCGTCGATTTCGCGCTGAAGAGCCGGTGGCTGGTCCTTGGCGCGGTGGTTGTGCTCACCGCGTGGGGCATTATTTCGTTCCGGGCCCTGCCCGTCGAGGCGTACCCGGACGTTGCCAACAACTACGTCCAGATCATTACGCAGTGGCCGGGCCGCAGCGCTGAGGAGATTGAGCGTCAGGTCACGGTGCCCATCGAAATCCAGATGGCCGGCATTCCCCACCTCGCCCATCTGCGCTCCACCACGCTGGCCGGCCTTTCTAGCCTGATGCTCATCTTTGATGACGGCACGACCAGCGACGTGAACCGCGAACACGTGGTGGAACGGCTAGGCCAGGTGAGTCTGCCCGCCAATCTCACCCCGCAGATGGGAACCGACTGGAGCCCTGTCGGACAAATCTACTGGTACACGCTGGAGAGCACCAACCCCGCCTACGACGTGATGGAGAAGAAGTCGCTTGAAGACTGGCTGCTGGAGAAGTCGTTCAAGGGCGTCAAGGGCGTAGTGGACGTGTCCAGCTTCGGCGGGCCGACAAAGGAATATCAGATCAAGCTCGATCCCGAGAAGCTGGTCTCTTATGGGCTGAGCATAGGCCAGGTTGAGCAGCAGATCGCCAACAACAACACCAACGGCGGCGGCAGCTTCATCGAGCAGGGCGCACAGCAGATCAATGTGCAGTCGATGGGCCTGTTCACAAACGTGCAGGACATCGAGGACACCGTAGTCAAGACGCAGAACGGCGCAGCCATCTCGATCAAGGACATCGCCACCGTTTCCCAGGGGCCCAAGATTCGCCTGGGGCAGATTGGGAAAGCCACCCACCGGGAAGATGGAACCATCGTCGACAATCCTGATACCGTCGAGGGCATTGTGCTGCTGCAGAAGGGCGACGACTCCGACCCGGTGCTGCTGGGAATTCATCAGGAAGTGGACAGCCTGAATCACGGCATCCTGCCCAAGGGCGTCAAGGTTGTCCCGTTTCTTGACCGTTCCAAGCTGGTCGCCTACACGGTGGAGACGGTGGAGCGCAACCTGACGGAAGGGATGATCCTGGTGGCGATCATTCTGTTCCTCTTCCTGGGCAACGTGCGCGGCGCCATTGTCGTCACGCTTACCATACCGTTTGCGCTGATGTTCGCCTCCATCTGCCTCGATTTGAGCCATATTCCAGCCAATCTGCTGTCGCTCGGGGCGCTGGACTTCGGCATGCTCGTGGATGGATCCGTGGTGATGATCGAAAACATGGTCCGCCATCTTGCCCAGCAGGACTCGACCCGCACCCCGGCGCAAAAGATTCGCGACGCGGCACACGAGGTGCTGCGGCCCGTGTTCTTCGCCCGAGGCATCATCATCACCTCTTATCTCCCCATCTTCACCTTGCAAGCTGTCGAGGGCCGTCTCTTCAAACCCATGGCCTGGACAGTCTGTTTTGCCCTGCTCGGCGCGCTCGGTTTCGCCATCATCGTTGCGCCGGTAATGGCCAGCATCCTGTTCAGCAAGGGCGCCAAAGAGTGGCAGAACCCCATCATGCAATGGCTGATCCGGCACTATCGCGAGGCGGTGCGCGCAGCCATTTTGCATCACTACATCACGGTGGGGGTCGCCACCTTCCTCTTCGCCATTGCCGTGTATCTCACTGTGGGTGGACCGATCGGCTCGGAGTTCCTGCCCCACCTCGACGAAGGCTCGATCTGGGTGCGCGGAACGCTGCCACCAAGTGAAGGTCCTACCGCCAGCATCGACTTCACCAACAAGGCTCGCCTCGTGATGGCCTCCTTTCCTGAGGTGACCCAGGTGGTCAGCCAGACCGGCCGACCCGACGACGGCACCGATACCGCCGGCTTCTTCAATACGGAGTACTTCGTCGACCTCAAGCGAAAAGAAGATTGGCGCCCCGTCTTCCACCGGGACAAGGAGGAGCTGGTGGCCGCCATCGACAAGGAACTCGAGAAGTTTCCCGGAGTCATCTGGAACTACTCCCAGCCCATCTCCGACAACATGGAGGAGGCTGTTTCCGGGGTAAAGGGTGAACTGGCCGTGAAACTCTACGGCGACGATCTTCGCATCCTGGAACATACGGCCGAAAAGATTCAGGCGCAGATGGCCTCAGTCAAAGGCGTTGGCGACCTGGGTATTTTCCGCATCGTAGGCCAACCTAATCTCAACCTGCAGGTAGATCGCAAGGCCGCCCGCCGTTGGGGTATCAACGTGTCTGACGTGCAGGACGCCGTGCAAACCGCCGTCGGCGCCAACGCTCTCACCCAGGTGCAGCAGGGCGAAGCACGCTTCGATGTAACACTGCGCTATCAGCAGCAGTACCGCGACACCCGCGAGGCCATTCAAAACATCCGCCTACTCGCGCCCTCCGGCGAGCGCGTCTCGCTGGCACAACTCACCACCGCCTCCACCGACGACGGAGCCGAACAGATCAATCGCGAGGGAGGGCAACGCTATATCGCCATCAAGTACTCCGTAAAGGGTCGCGATCTCGGCTCAACCGTCGAAGAGGCGATTGCCAAGGTGGAGCACAACGTCCAACTGCCCACCGGCTACCATCTTGAGTGGGCCGGAGAATACGAGAGTCAGAAGCGTGCCAACAAGCGCATGGCCTTAATCGTTCCCATTACCGTGCTGGCCATCTTTCTTATCCTGTACACCATGTTCCGTTCAGCCAAGTGGGCCATACTCATTTTGGTCAGTGTAGTGATGGCCTCCATCGGCGGCCCGCTGGCGCTGTTTATCACTCACACGAACTTCTCGGTTTCCTCTGCCGTAGGCTTTCTGGCTCTCTTTGGCGTCTCGGTGCAAACCGGCGTCATCATGATCGAGTTCATCAACCAATTACGGGCCCGTCGCAAGGGTATGGAGGTCTCCACCGAGGAACATATTGTCGAGGCTGCTGTTGAGGGTGCTGTCCTCCGCCTGCGTCCCATCATGATGACGATGCTGGTGGCCACTCTGGGCTTGCTGCCCGCGGCGCTTTCTCATGCCATTGGCTCTGACTCGCAGCGTCCCTTCGCCATCGTCATTGTGGGCGGTCTGCTGGCCAACCTGGTTATCGGCGTGTTCCTGCTGCCGACGCTATATGTATGGGTAGCCCGCGAGAACGATATATTGCCCGCCGTCGAAGACAGTGAGGAATTCTGATCGCCCGACAGAGTTCACGCCGGCAATTCAGAGTATTTTCGGAATACACGCAGACTTTTTGAGAGCAGTGAATGGTGGCTTTTGCTTCCACTCCTACGACGAAGACCTGTCGCCGGGGACCCCGGAAAGGGAAAAACCACCCTGCCTCGTGCTTTCGGTCTACACCAATTCCGAAAATGCTATTGCCGCCAGTAGCGCCTCGCGATACCCAACCGGCCGCCGGTCTTGAACAGCCGCATTGCTTAAAAAAGAGCTGGCGGATGCGGTAGGTCCGGCCGGGATAGCTGCCCATCCATTTCCAGAGTTCGCGGTATCCGAAAAGCGCTTGCGCCATGCGAAAACGGCTGTCCGATGAAGGCCGGATGAACCGCTCCAAATCATCCCGAATGGCCATTTTGATCGCTTTGTTTTATCTCATCTTTTTACTTGACTTGCCCCTATGAGGGTGCTAGATTCTGGTTCCTAGCCGGACACCTGGATTCCCCTCATGCAGCTCAAATTCCAGGATGTTTGATGCCGGCCTCCCTGAATTTGGATTTGCCGATAGAACGGAATACGCTGAGCGGCTCTTGAAATAGTCGTGTCGTCTGCTGCCGGTTGTCTTGCTTCTTGTCCGCGTCCGTTAATTTCGCGCAAACACATTGACAATCCGTTTGCCCTAAGCACTCAAACGTGCTTGGCTCCTATTCAAACGCAGGTTTGTGGATTTCCCGGCCCATCTGTTTGGAGAACATACATGACTCGCTATAAGTTGCTTCGCCTGTATGGAAGTGCTGCGTCGGCTACGCTGTTGTTCTTGTTTTCCAGCGCATGCCTGGTGAGCGGGATTCGCGCGCAATCAGCCGAATCGACAAGGGCCGATTCATCCCAGAGCTATACTGCGCCCTCTCCTTTTCTCGTTGCCCCATCCTTTCCTCTCGGCTATGCTCCATCGAGCGTGGCGGCTGGCGATCTGACAGGAAGCGGCAAATTGGATCTGGTCGCCGCAGACTACACGTCCGGGAATATTACCGTCCTTCTCGGAACCGGGCAGGGAAACTTTTCCGCACCCGTCGAGTATCCCGCCGGCCCTCGCCCGAATTTCGTTCTAGTGGCGGATATCAATGGCGATGGAAAACCCGATGTTGTGGTTTCCAATGAATCCGAGAGCACGATCAGTGTATTGCTCGGCAGAGGCGATGGGACGCTGCAACCGTTGCAAAGTTACGCAGTTGGCTTCAAGCCATCTTTCCTCGCCGCGGGCAGCTTCAATGGAGATGGAAAAACGGATGTAGCGGTTGCCGGAGAATCCAGCAGTCAGCTTGCCATTTTTCTGAACGATGGGAATGGAAACCTGCAGAAGCCCATCCTGTACTCCCTACCCAAGACGCCGATGGCGCTCACGACGGCGGACTTCAACAACGACGGACACATCGACCTGGCGCTTGCAAACGCAGATGGAACGGTGAGCATCCTGCTCGGCCAAGGCGGAGGGGTGTTCCATCCGCTTCAGGACATCCGCGTGGCTTCAGGATCACTCTCTTCGATCGTTGCAGGAGATTTCAATAAGGACGGCAAGATCGATTTGGCAGTTACGCAACCAGGCCAAAAGCTGGTTTCAGTTCTGATTGGTAAGGGAGACGGAACATTTGCCTCCCCGGCGTCTTATCCGGTTGGGAGCGAGCCTGTCTCCACGGTGGTAGCTGATGTGGATGGGGATGGCGTTGCCGATCTTATCGTCATCAACAATGCCAGCAATACCTTCAGTATTCTGGGTGGAAATGGCGATGGGACGTTCAAGAGTTCGCTTGACTTTGTAGCCGGTAATGCGCCTCTCGCCGCCGTGGCAGGAGACTTCTATGGCAACGGTCACGTCGATCTGGCCATCATCAATCATTCGTCTCAAACGGTAAGCGTTCCGCTGGGCAATGGGGACGGCACTTTCAAGGCCGGCCGCTCTTATTTTGCCGGGCAGGAGCCCATTTCAATCGCTTCAGGAAACCTGGCCGGCAACAAGATCCCAGCCCTGGCGGTTACCAACTACTGCGGTTCCGACCCTTCCTGCAGCACGGCTGGAAACGTGGCAGTCTTTCTTGCAGATGGCAAGAGCGCGTATCAGCTTTCTTCCACATACACCGTCGGCGCCGGCCCGGTGTCGGTTGCGTTGGCCGACTTGAATGGGGACAAGAACCTGGATATCGTCGCGCTCAACCGACTCGACAAGACGGCCTCCGTCCTTCTTGGGGTGGGAGATGGAACCTTCCGGCAGCCGATAGCGCTTCCGTTAGCCGGCGCTCCGGTCGCGTTTGCGGTGGGCGACTTCAATAAGGACGGGAAGCCAGACCTCGCCGTGCTGGAGGATTGCGGATCCGCAAAGTGCTCCCAGCCGGGGAGCCTTGAAATCCTGCTTGGCGGCGGAGACGGCAGTTTCCAGAGCGCATTGAGCTATCCGGTAGGCTACTCTCCAAGCTCCCTCGCTGTGGGAAACATCAACGGAGACAAGAATCTCGATATTCTCGTGGCAAATCGGTGCGGCAAAGACGCCTCCTGCCAGTCGCCTGGAACAGCAACCGTGCTGATTGGCGATGGAACAGGCAAGTTCAAGCCGGGAACGGATGTCACCCTTGGGAACAGTCCCTCGTCGATTGCTCTTGGGAATCTGAGCGGGTCAGGTCTTGACCTGTTGGTCTCGCGGTCCACTGACAATACGGTGGCGGTGCTGCACGGTAATGGCGATGGAACATTCCGGGCGGCTGTTCCTTATCAGGTGGGCAATCAGCCGAGGTCTCTGGTGGTGGCTGACTTTAATGGAGACGGCAAGGCGGATGTAGCTGTTACCAATTTCAATGACTCCACGGTAAGTATTCTGTATGGAAACGGGGATGGCACGCTGCGGACGGCCACTGCGTTGTCAGTAGGGACAGGCCCCGAGGGGCTAACCGCGATTGCAGGCGCCACGGGTGGACACGCCAGCCTGGCCACGGCCAACGGCAACAGCGGATCTCCCACACTGGGAACGGACGTTACTGTGCTGGCAAACGGCAGCTTAGCAACCGGCACAACAGGTCTGAGTGCCTTCACCCTGGTGCCGTCACCAAATCCCTCAACCGTGAACCAACAAGTCACGTTGACAGCGACTGTGCTTGGTTCGCCGACAAGTGCCGCGCCGACAGGGACCGTCGTATTCTACAACGGCACCACAGCCATGTCTGACTGCGCTGGCAGCAGCGGCGAGCCACTCACCGCAGGCGGGGTGGGTGAACCTTCAACTGCAACGTGTACGACGTCTTCCCTCCTGGCGCCCAGCGATTCTCTCACCGCCGGCTACAGCGGAGATGGGACATATGCCTCCGCTACCTCGTCCGCTGTGACGCAGACCGTGAATGCCGAAGCCGCTACGTTCACACTCACTTCGAGCACCGGCGCCGTTGCTTCGAACGTCAACTCATCGGTGACCTTTACCGCGACGGTAACGCCCACCGGCGCCACGGGAGCCGTATTCCCATCGGGACAGGTGACCTTCAGCATTGTCGGCAAGCACGGCACTACCAGCACCACCATCTCCGATTGCACCACTGCGGTAACGGTGAATAGCTCAGGCGCTGCCACCTGCACGACGAACAAGCTCATTGCAGGCACTGACACGGTGACCGCGACCTATGGCGGAGATACCAACTTCACAGTGTCGCCGGCGTCGCCGCAGGTAGTGCAAACCGTGAATGCCGAGGCCGCGACGATCGCGATCAAATCGAGCACGGGCACCACCGCATCAAATGTCAACGATTCGGTAACCTTCACCGCAACGGTGACGCCCACCGGCTCCACAGGAGGCGTATTGCCGTCCGGACAGGTGACCTTCACCATTGTCGGCAAGAACGGCACCACCAGCACCACCATCTCCGATTGCACCACTGCGGTAACGGTGAATAGTCTAGGCGTCGCTACCTGCACGACGAACAAGCTTATTGCGGGCACTGATACTGTGACTGCGACCTATGGCGGGGATACCAACTTTACCCTGTCACCGGCATCAGCGCAGGTGGTGCAGACCGTGAATGCCGAGGCCGCTACGTTCACGCTCGCTTCGAGCACCGGCGCCGTTGCTTCGAACGTCAACTCATCGGTGACCTTTACCGCAACGGTGACGCCCACCGGCTCCACGGGAGGTGTATTGCCGTCCGGACAGGTGACTTTCACTATTGTCGGCAAGAACGGCACCACCAGCACTACCATCTCCGACTGCACCACTGCCGTAACTGTGAATGGCTCGGGCGCCGCCACCTGCACGACAAGCAAGCTCATTGCGGGCACTGACACGGTGACCGCGACCTATGGCGGGGATACCAACTTCACCCTGTCGCCGGCGTCGCCACAGGTGGTGCAAACCGTGAATGCCCTGGCTGCCACGCTCGGTTTGACGGCTTCGCCTTCCACTTCCGTGAGCACCGGCACCTCAGTGAAATTTACAGCCCAACTCGCGGCTAGCGCACTTGCGCCGGTCAACCCCTCGGGAACGGTAAGCTTCACAATTAACGGAAGCACGGACAACACCGATTGCCCGGCAGTGACGGTGAGTTCCGGCGGGAGTGCAACCTGCACGACTGCATCGTTGGTTGCTCCAGCCGATGTCATCGTAGCGACTTATAGCGCCGATACGAATTTCACCGTTGCTGCACCGGCTTCGATCACTGAGACCGTGGGTAAGACGGCAGCTCAAACCATGTTGACGTCCTCGCCGACTTCCCCAGCTGTAAACCAGCAAGTAACCCTGACAGCCACGGTAACTCCGCCTTCGAGCTCGTCGACGAAGGTTCTCCCCACCGGAAACGTCACGTTTACACAGGGAAGCACGACTCTTTGCAGCACGGTGACGATTAACGCCAACACTGGAGTTGCGAACTGCAGTTACGTCTTCACCAGTGCAATCGCGTCTCCTGGAAGCACGATTACCGCGACCTATAGCGGCGATTCAAACTTCTCGGCCGGAACTCCCGCAACCGTATCGGAGATTGTGGTTGCTTCGGGTACGATGACGAGTCTTGTGTCAACGCCTAACCCCTCGAGCGTTGGCGGGGCGGTGACCTTCACGGCTACCGTGACGCCTACTTACACTGCCGGGACCGCAAAGCCCACGGGAACAGTGGTCTTTTCCGATACAACCACAACAACCACCTTGTGCACCGAGACACTAAGCAGCGGGACAGTGCCGGTTTGCAGCTATACGTTCAACTCGTCCGGCACCAACAGCGTGGTCGCAACCTACACCAGCGCTGATGCCAACTTCACCGGCAGTGCTTCGGCTCCGAAGGCGGATGTGCAGACGGTCAATGCCGGTGCGACGTCAATCGGGCTCACATCGGCACCGGCTGCCTCGACGGTAAATGAGCAGGTGACGTTTACCGCAACCATCAACGCCGCCAACAGCGGGACAACGGTTCCCACGGGAACCATGATTTATAGCGACGGCTCCACGACGCTTTGCACGGTCACCCTGGCTGTATCCACTGGAGCTGTCCCCACTTGCACGGTTCCGCTCTCTCCCGCGGGCACGCATTCGATTACCGCGGCCTACAGCGGCGATTCGAATTTCAAAACCGCGACTTCCAGCGTTCTACCCCAGTTCGTGACCCAAACCGCGACTACGACAACCGTTGTTTCGGTGCCCAGCAGTTCGTCTGTCAACCAGCCGGTGACTTTCACCGCTACTGTTACCACGCCGACTATTCCAGCTTATGCCGGATCAACTCCGGAAACGCTGGCCGTTCCCACCGGGAGTGTACTTTTCAGTTACACGCAGGGCGCACAGTCAGGCGTCCTGTGCACGGGCGCCGTAACTCTGGTCACGACGGGTTCGGTCACCTCTGCCCAATGCGTCGCCTCGTTGCCTGCAACCGGAACGTACGCGATCACGGCGACATACAACGGAGACAGCAACTTCCTGAAAGGTCCCTCTGCTCCGCTGAGTCAGGCGGTCGGCTCGCCGTCCACAACAGTCACAGTAACGTCGCAGCCAACTTCCTCTGTGGTTAACCAGCCGGTCAGCTTCACCGCTGTCATCAAGCCGGCCTTTGGCGGTACAACAGAGCCCAGCGGAACTGTGACGTTTACCGATACGTCAGCCGGCAACACATTATGCACTGAAACGGTTTCCGCAACCGGAACTGTGCCGGCCTGCACCGCCGCGCTACTGACAGCAGCCACGCACACGATTACCGCGACCTACAATGGCGATACCAATTTTGCCGCCTCCCTACCCGCCGCCTTGAATGAGCTAGTCAATCCGGCGCCTACCGCAGTGACTTTGGTTTCTTCCTTGCCAACCAGCGTCGCTACGCAATCTGTCACCTTCACCGCGACAGTGATGCCGTCGCCGACCGGAGCAACATCTCCTACAGGTAAGATCACCTTCACGTCATCCGACGGCACAGTGAATACATGCGGCGCGGTTCCAGTGACTGTGCCTGGCAATGGAACGGCTAAGGCAAGCTGCATGGTTCCATTCCCACTGACCACAGGCGGGCAGGTCAGTGTTTCCGCCAGCTATTCCGGCGATATCAACTTCGTAGCCAACAGCGGCTCTTTTGCGCAAACAGTGCAAAACTTTAGCGTTGCGTTTTCTTCGCCGGCGTCAGATGTTGTCCTTCTGACCCAAGGCTATTCCAATGTCACGGATCCGTTCGTCCCCACGCAGATCACGGTGGTCTCGACGCCTGTGGGCGGGTTCAGTGATCCGCTGAAAGTTACCTGCGCGGTGATCAATACATCGACCAGTTCGCCTGTCAGCGATCCATCGTGCTCGCCGTTATCCGCGACGTTGCCTGGAAACAGCGGTTCCCTGGGATACACGATCAGTGCTTCGTCCAGCGCTGCTCCAGGGGCATATTCCGTAACACTCACGGCCATCGATAGCAACACTTCGGCGCTTGTTCAAACAACGGTGAAACCGCTGGCTGTATACGTTGTGGGTGTGTCTGGCCCGATCATTGTGGCGCCGGGAGTAGCCGCAACGCAGAGCGCCGTGTTCAACACGGCAACTCCTCCGTCCGGACAAGCGCCTACTACGCTCAGTTCCTTTAAATGCGGCACCCTGGTGAATGTGGCCACCGGAAGCGAGGTTGCCAGCACCGGGCTCACGTGCACCGGTCCATCCGGAGGCGTGACTGTACCAGCGGGCGCTCAGTCGGTCACAGTCTCGATTACCATTACGGATACCGGTTCGACCACTGCCCAGATGCAACGATCCAGTACCGTCTCCATGGCGGCATTGTTGGGTATACCACTCCTCGCCCTGGTGGGATGGTTTGGGAGTAGAAAATCGCCACGCAAAAACTTCTTCCGGTTCCTTGGACTGATCCTGCTGATTCTGGGTCTCTCGTATGCGACTGGCTGCGGAGGCAGCTTTACATCCACAGGCACGCCGCCCAGCAGCGGCGGAATCGCTCCCGGCAGCTACCTCGTTCAGGTGGTTGCCACTGACCAAAATGGCGCCAATTACTATGCGGTGGTGCCTTTGACTGTGAATTCAAATTGAGTGAAGGGGCAAATTGATGTTGTCGCCGGTGTTCCGTCAATGTCTATGATTTGCGCTGATCGCGCAGGGGAGAATCTGTGAAAGCTAAAGCGCTGTTGCTCTTCATTTCGTTTGCTTGCTTGCCGACTGTCTACTCGTTCGGGCAGGTCGATTGTCTCACGTCGACTAAGCTGATCTGCGAGTTCCCCGCTTCCGCAGGAGCCCTGGGAACGATCAGCTTCGGGGGCAAGTCATACATCAACCTGGGCGAGGCAGAAGCCAACCCAATCAACGCATCCATCGCCGCTCAGTTGACGCAGCTTCCCATCCCCAGCGCCACGGTTGGCGTGGTTTCCTTACAACAGAAAGGAAGCGAGATCGGAGTTCCCTTCGAGAATCTTGGCCCGGTACTTACCGACCGTCCGGATACGGTGGGCAAGGGACATCTGTTCATGGGCTTCAGCTATCAACACTTCAATTTGAGTTCACTTGACGGTGTTAGTTTGGGATCGCTCCCCGTTGACTTCAGTTTCAGCCAACCCTCGCCATTTAATCCCAGCGATACCCAGACATTCTATGGGTCAGAAAACAACAACATCAGTTTTACACTCGATCAGTATGTGGGAGTGGCGACACTGGGCATCACAAAGACGACCGATATATCGGTCATATTACCGTTCAATTCGGTCGCGCTCGGAGTGAAATCGTCCGGCTTCCAGGCGTTCTTCTACGATTCTGTGTCTAATACGTATACAAATGAAAGTCCCGCGGCGGGCACATCGGTATCGACGAACGGCACGGCCAGCGGAGTAGGGGACGTGACCGTAAGCATCAAGCAGTTGCTTCTGGGAGGCGAAGGCAGCCGCGCCGCGGTAGCGGCCGGAGCCTCAATCCGTTTCCCCAGCGGCGATGCGCTTAACTATCTTGGGTCCGGCGCAGTGGGCGGCAACGCGTACGGCCTCTTTGAATACAGGGCGCGCCTGGCACCGCATCTGAAACTGAGCTACCAATGGAACGGCGACTCGCAGGTCGTAAACATTCAGGCTGCGCCCACAACGCGGCTGCCGGGCGGACTTCAATACGCCGCAGGCGCAGACTTCAAGGTGGTCCGGTCTTTGACCCTGGCGTTCGATCTTTTAGGAAATCAATTCGTCAATACGCCGTCGTTCGCTCAGACTACTTCCAACCTTACCCCCGCGCCGGCTGCTGGCAGTGGAATAAATCCTCAATTCACCACCCAGACAAACTTCCTTAACACTTATTCGACGGCCAACGTGAGCGCAGGCTTGAAGTGGTCTCCCTTTCCGCATTTTCTTTTGTATGGGAACGTGCTGAAGCAAGTAAACAATGTCGGTTTGCGCAGCAACCTTGTTCCGCTGGCCGGCATCGCCTATAACTTCAGGATGAGGAAATAGTCTCTGGCAAGGAACTGCGCTGAAAGGAGCTACTCGACTTTAGGATTTCGGTAAAGAGCAGAAGCGAAAATGCCGTAGCCCCGGCGATTCAGCCCGATGACGATGGACCGGGAACTCGACCATCCTGATGGGGGATTGTTTGCAGGTTCTGTTACCAGCCGGAGATTTGCCAGGATCCGTCCTGACTCTTCGCGAAGTGGAATGTCTTTTGACCGTGGGAAGTCTGCGGGTCACCGTCCTTGGGATGGATGGTTAGGGTTTCAGCACACGTCAAGGTCGGGGCATCCGGTGAACCGCTCACCAGGCTGCACTGCTCACTCACGTCAAAACTCTTGGCCGAGTCGCACCATCTTGCCAAAGCTCCCAATTTGCCCTGATAAGCACCGCTGAGAACACCTTTGCAGTCCTTGCTGCTTTTGCCGGAGGCACGGGCAAACAGGCCCTTGTAAGCATTCAGCGCCGGCGTAAGCGCCGCCACATCCGGGCCCGCAGGCTTGCTTGGCTGCGTAGTGACTACGGCTGGAGTGGGCGCCTGAACCTGCGGCTTTGGCTCATACACATCCACTGTCTGCTCCGAAAGCAGAGTCGATCCATTTGCGGTCAATTGGTACTTGGTCGTGGCAGTCGGGTAGACCGTTGTGCTGCCCTGCGGAGCGACAGCGCCTACACCACTTATGGACACGGAAGAAGCGTTATTCACCTGCCAGGAGAGTTGGATCGATTTGCCCCGCTCGATCGAGTTTGCGCTGGCGGACAAAGAGCCCGTCGGCTGGGCGACCGGAGCAGCAACTGCCGCGACCGGCTGCGGTTGCACGGGAGGCGGCTGTGTCTTACCTGCGACCGGCGCAGCCTGTTTGGCGGCTTGCGGGTTGGGTTGCGCTTGAGGCTTGGGCGCCGGCGGTTTCAGGAAAAATGTGTCCGGCGTGTTCTGGTTGGCAGCGATCTGGATGGTGTGTTCCTGGGAATCCGAATCATCCTGCGCCGAATATTTGACCTTGTGAGTGCCCAGTTCGAGGCGTATCGACTCTCCGGCATGGTGCAGCCCCATGTTCTTGCCATCCACCGAGAGCTTGAACTCGGACACATTGCCTTGCGGAGACAGCATTCCAGAGGTTCCGGCAGGCAGAAGTTTAGTGAGCGAAACTTCATCCTTAACGGTCTCTCCCGCGTTGACTTCAAGCTTGTCGCTAAAGGGCTCAAACCCTTGTTCAGAAACCTGGAGCTGATGCGAGCCCGGCTTCACCTGGACGGTAAGCTCGCCGTTGGCATCGGCTTGCGTGGGGGGGCCATTGTCAATGGAAACCACGGCTCCCGGCGGAGCCTTTGCAATCTTGATATGGGCCACATTTGATGGAGGGGGTGGTTGCATCTTCCACCACACGAGACCTCCTGCTGCCGCCAAAACCAGGCATGCCAGGGCGACGGCCCAAATTGGCGTTCCTCGAGGTTTGGCAGTCGCGATCTCAGCTAATTGCGCATCGAAGGCGGCGCCAGCGCTGGCCGTTGTCCCGGTTTGCTCCAGAGCTTTCTTGACCGATTGGCCAATGCGCTGCCAATCCGCCTGCTTCTTCTGGTCGGCAAACTCCATCCATTGCGTGGCGCTCTTCAAGGCCGCCAGTGCGCCTTGAGCGTCGTTCTTGAGCAGGGCTGCGCGCGCCGTTTCGATGGACTTGCCGACGATATCCTGGGCGAATGCGGAGCGTGCGGTTTGCACCTCCTGAATCGCCCTGGTCAACTCTGCTGATTCCCCATAGGCCCGCAGAACCGGCTGCAGCGACTCCAACCCGGCAGCAAAATCGCCGCGTTTGGCCGCTTCCCGAGAAGCGGCGATTGCCTCGTTGGTTACGCGCTTTTGCTCCTGTTCTGCCAGCAGAGTGGTCAATTGCTCCTGAACCGGCGCGCTCCCAGGCGTTTCCACCAGGTAGTCCCGCAGCAGCCTGACTGCTTCATCCAGTTCCCCGCGATCCTTCAAGAGCGCAACGCGTTTCTGCAGCAGTTCGAGCTTGCGAGCGGACGCAACCTGCTGTTCCCGAACCTCTTCGAGAAGCCGGGACAAAGAAGCATCGTCAGTCTCTTGAATGGCTGAATCCAGCAACTGAACGGCATCATCCAGCCGTCCCTCACGGATCAGAGAACGCGCCTCGGTGGTGCATCGATCGACGATGGCCCCGCGTTGTTGCCTCGCCAGTTCGTCTTTGGCAAAGCCCAGAAGATCGTCGATATCCGTGAGATCTCCAAATTCAATACGGAAGGACTCCAGAGCTACGATTGCCTTGTCGAATTGTCGAGTGGCAATCAGTTCCCGCGCTTTGCGCAGAGTCTGGCCATGCAACTCCTCTACCCGGCGGACATCCAATTGCTGCCGCAGGGAGCGTTCGTAGGAAACCAGTCGCTCTTCTCCGGGCATCTGTTCCAATGCCTTTTGAAGAACCGCAATGGCTTCGGTTGGGGAGCCCGCAAAGAGTTCCCTGGCTTGAGAAATAGCCTCTTCCACGAAGCGCTTCGCCTGGAATTTGCGCACTTCCGTGTCTACTTCGGCTCTCAAACGATGCAGCATCGTCTCATTCGGCAACTTGTCGATCGCGCGATTGAGCAGATCCGTTGCTTGATCGAAGGACTCGGTCCTTATGAATTCCCCGACTCTTCTCTGAATCTCATCGAGAACAGCTCGACGTTCCTCCTGCTCCCTGACCTTCGCCATCTCTCGGCGGAGTTCGTCGGTTTCAAGATGCGAGGGATCAATGCTGTCGGCTTCGGCAAGGAGCTGATCCACAGCCGCGAAATGTCGTGCTGCAAGCTCCCTGCGGGCGATTTCAAGCAATTCAAGAATTCTGCCACGCTGGGCTTCAATCTCTGCCTGCCGGGCGAGAACGCCATTTACAGCCAGAAGCTTCTGGTTGTCGGGGTCCTCCTGAAGAGCCCTGGCCACAATTCGCAGCGCGGCGGTAAGATCGCCCCTGTTTCTAGCCAACTCAGCATCCGTCAGAGCCCTTGCGCTCATTTCGTAGCGGCGCTTTTTATCTTCTACATCCTGAATTTTGAGCTTGAGATCCGCCGAGGTTGGGTCAAGATTTTGCGCCTCCCTCAACTGGGTGAGCGCTTCCTCGAAGTTCCCGGCTAAAAGGGATTCCTCTGCGCGGATGGTGCACTCGCGGAGCCGCTCCGCGCGCTTGATGCGCTCCTGATGTTCACGAACGAACTTGCGAAGCTTTCTTACCTGGGTGTTCGCCGGATCAAGCTTGACGGCTTCTTCCAGTAGTTCCAGGGCAGGCGTAAAGCGACTTTCCGTTGTCAATCGCTCGGCGTCATTAAAGAGATCCGATACGCGGCTCCGCTTGAGATCTTCGATAACTTCGTGGAGAGCATCGGCAAAATCCTCACCCGTCGAGTATCGATCCTCGGGGTTCTTCGCCAGAGACTTGGCAACGATTTCATCGAGCACGGGAGGGTAGTCGTGGATATAAGTCGCGAGCGAAGTGTGGGCTTCATTTACGATCTTGTACGAGGCTGTAGCTTCGCCGCCGGTAAAAGGTTCCTCTCCCGTGAGCAGCTTATAGAGGGTAACACCCGCAGAGAAAATGTCGACCCGGCCATCAATCGGCCCGCCCTTGAACCTCTCGGGGGCAATGTAATGCAGCGACCCGATTACCGCGCTGGTTTGTGTAAGTCCGGCTTTCCCGTCCGCATCCTGGATCTTGGCGATGCCGAAGTCAATGATCTTGGCCACGATTACCCGGCTCTTGTCCTTGTCAAGCTGCACGATCACGTTGGCCGGCTTTATATCCCGATGGATAATTCCATTCTCGTGGGCATAGCCGAGAGCCAGGCAAACCTGTTCGATGATGGTTAGCTTGGCGATCAGATCAAGTTGTATGCCGGAAGCTATGATCTTATCGAGCGGCTCGCCCTCAACAAACTCCATGGCAATAAAAGGCAAACCGTCCTGCACACCCATTTCATAGATGGCTGGGATATTGGGGTGGCGAAGCGTGGCTGCTTTGGCTTCTACCTGAAAGCGGGCCAGACCGTCTTCGAGCGCAGACTTGAAAGGCCTCTTGATGGCTACCCGACGACCAAGGTCTACGTCCTGGGCGAGCAGAACCTCGCCCATGCCCCCGCGGCCGAGAACCTTGATGATCTCGTATTTCCCGATCTTTCCCGTAGAGACGCTATCCATTGTCCTCGCCGAACCTTTGTCGAAGTAGAAGGAGAAGCCCTGCCGGGGTAAACAACCGATAGCCCGCGATCAAAGCATCCATGCCTGATTGAAGCGCGGGGGGATATGCTGCTCAAAACGTTATCACGAAAAGGGGTTGTTATCCAGTTGCTTCAGGCTTCGGCTTTCGGCGCTGCTTCAAGCGAAAGCAAAATTGCAGCCGCAATCGCCGCGGCCGCGCCGGGCGACCCTATCCGGATGAGCTGACCGCCCAACAAGTGCACCGCCAAAACCCCGGTGAGTAAGGAATATAAGGAGCCAAGGGAGACGACAGCGGAGGCCTTGCCTCCGATTCGAGAACCTTGAAACTGGCTTATTCTCCGAGCCCGCTCAGTGGTCCTCCGGCGATCGGGCACAGCACGGCCACGGTCAAACCGGGATTCCGGCCAAGGATGGGAGCAGACGGCAAGTCCTCCACAACCCCGCCTTTCCTCATGCTGGCTGCGTACCTCAGTTGCCGACGTTTGCCTCTTCCAGAAAAATCAGCTCTGAACTCAACGGCTCCCGGAGCGAGACGGCTAACCCGGATTTCATCAATTCACCACCCGTTCTCTCGCGGTCCGGGGCGCTTCCATCTTCAAAATGCAGCCGGTAATGCTTGCCGGCATCGAGGCCGGCCAGCACAAATCGATGCTCCGCCTCATCCGGAATCGTCCCGCGGAAGGCAAACACCACGCCCTTGCCGCGCGCCGGGTCCCAATACTCCACGCCGTCCCAATGTATGCCGTCCGGCCGGGCCGAGACGTGGTAGAGCTGGGCATCGCGGATCAGCGGCCGCAAGTCCCGCTTATACAGTGCTATGGCCCGCCGCGCCGCTTCATGCTGCTCAGGGGTCCAGGCGGTGGTGTCGAGCATGATCGAAACCCAACCCATCATGCCACTGCGCAGCATGTAAAGAAGGTTCTCGATATTGGGCGTGGGCCACTTTTCCACGTAGCTTTCCAGCATTGCCGCCGGCAGAACATGACTCGTATCGTAGAATGCACGCCGGTTCGAGAGAGGATCGTAGGTGTCAGTGATAGAGAAGTAGTCCCCATGCGCCGCCGAGCCGAAATCCACCATGCGCCCGCCGTCGTTGCAGATTTCAAACAACAGGCCGGGATGCTCGCGGCGGAGCTTCTCGTAAATCTCGTAGTATGCCCGAACCGCGTGGTAGCTTACGTCGGTCGAGTTCGACGCCAGCACAAAGTCAAAGCCAGAGTCATGAATCACCCGCATGATGCTGCGGTTTGGCGGGGCGTGCGGATGGTCATCCCGCGCACAGCCCTGAGCCACCACATAGCCGTCGTGCTCCAACATGTCCAGGCGGTAGTCCTCGACGATGCGCTTCACCTCTTTGGCGGCATAGTCGCGGGCGGCGGGAACGCCCAGGTCGATGGTCTGTCCCTTGAACTCCTCCGGTTTCCAGTCTGGCGCCAGGTCAGTGACCAGCCAGTCGCGCACCCTGGGATCGCGAGCGTTCAGGGCGCCGGGCTCGGTGTCCAGGGCGGCCTGGCTCCAGTCCACCCAGATGCCGAAGCGCAGACCCTGACGGTGCGCCTCGTCCGCAACCGCCGTTAATCCATGGGGAAACTTCTTTGGGTCCGGATACCAGTCGCCGACCCCGCGGAACCAGCCCGCATCAAGGTGAAACATCTCCAGTCCAAGATCTTTTGAGTCTGCAATCATTCGCAACGCAAGGGCCTCGTCCACCTGCATTCCGCTGCCCCAACTGTTGTTCACCGTCAGCGGATACTGCGGGTCCTTCCAGGTAAGCGGATTGCCGAGCACAACGCGCACCCACGGACGCAGCTGATTCCCAGCGCCATCCGGGCCGCCGGTGAACGCTCCCAGAAAGACCGTGGGCGTTTCGAAGCTGCCACCCGGCTCCAGCCGGGTGCGAAACGGCCCCGGCTCCGGATCCAGACCCAGGTTGCTCTTCAGCCTGTCGCCGGCGCGCTCCAGCGTAATGCGCGTTCGTCCGCTGAACTCGATGCCGGCATACCAGCCGTCCTGTAGATCGGACGCTCGATAAACAAACTCGACCGGAATGATCTCGCGCCCTTCGCCCGGCACTGGATGCGCGTAGGTTGAGGACTTGCCGATCCAGCGATAACCCTCCCCCACCGCTTCCAGGTGCGTTCCCTGCGCCGATGGAGTATCCGCACCCTTTTCGACGTAGAAGTGGCTGAGCGCCCCCGACGGCGACGTGCGCCAGTCCAGGCTGAGCGAGTCCACCATGGGCAGCCACACCTGCTGCGCGCTCAGGTTCTCCACGGTGATCCGATGTTCGATGGGGCCAAAATCCGTGCGCGCCTCCCACTGCCAGCGCAGCCGGAGGCGCGGCTGGGTGGATTCATAGACAAAGACAACATGGCGGGCATCGGCACTGCCCAACTCCGGTTTCAGCAGCCACACGATCGGGACGGGTTTGCCGATCGCATCCACAGTTGAAGGCAGAGTTTCTTCCTGCCAGTTACGCCATGGGGAACCAGTGACTCCTGTGAGGCTGATGAGGCGCGGCGCATGAATGCCGGCGCTCACTTCAATTCGCGCTTCAGACGTCTTGAGCATAGCGGTGAATTCGCGCGGTTGCTGTGCGTGTATAGCGCTTGCGAGTGCCAGGCTTGCGGCTATACCTGCACACAAGAGGCTTCGTGCTCCCGCTTCAAAATGCAATTCAGGCATGATCTTTCCTATTGGACAGTACCGGATGAAGAGTGCACCTGCCATGGTTTCAGCTCGATGGTAGCCTGGGCGCGGCGATAGGGGGTCGAGGCGTCGTGAGTGGCAGCAAAGGTCAGCTCGACAAGCCCGGCAGCGATTGGTTGTACTGTTGCGCCGTCGGCGCCTGCAATTTCCCATGTGGTCTTAAGGCGCAAGTGAGATGCGCGGTCCACCGGCACATCGGCGGCAACTTTCAGCGCACTTCCCTCCAGGTGAACATCGACGATGCGTATGCCAACACTCGGATCTCCCCGCAGCGGTTCAGGCGCATCAGGGATTACCGATATGCCTCCTTGCAAGTCGAGGCGCAACTCGCTCTTTCCGTGCGGTGCGTTCAGCGTCACCCTGGCATTGGTCTGCTGTTGAAAGCTCTCCACCGTACCGGCAACCGGCTGGTGATTGAACACCGCGCGGCGAAGTTTCGCTCCCAGAGGAAGATCGGGGACGAATTCAAACTTGAAAGGCGCGCCGGAGTTGTCGATTCCCAGCGTGATCCCGTCGGCATCGCGATGCAGCTCCAGAGAAACAGACGCGCCGGAAAGCTGGATGTGCGCCAGCGAAACATCGCTCCACGCAGCCGGCAGGCACGGAGCAAACACGAGACGGTTGGCGATGGAGTCTACCTGCAAACCGAGCAGACCATGAATCGTGGCCTCAATAAAGCCCGCCGAAGACCAGGTCTGTTCCGGCACCGACTCGATTTGCGGGCGATAAAAGTTGCCTGCCAGCACCTCATGAATGTGGCCGAGGGAGTCAAGCGAGGTTAACGGAAGCAGCGAGTTCCACAGAGCCAGCGCCGTCACCGGGCGATGCTCCGACCAGAACGCCACGGCCAGCGCCGCTGTGCCCACAGGCCAGACGCTGCCTTTGGCATAGGACTCGGGATCGAAGGCCGCCGACCCAGCGCCGACACCGCGCGAACCCCAATCGGTTTGAAAGGTGGAGGAAGCGAGCTGATCGAGCAAGAGCGCGTTCTGCTGTGGGTTAAAGAGATGCATGGTCAGCGCTTGACTGGGGCCGCTGCGGCGGTCCAGCATCTGCTGGCCTCCCTGCGTGTGGCCGCTGATCCAGAAGGACTGGCCGGCATCCCAATAGCGTGTGGGAATGGCGTCGCGCGCGCTTTGGCTGGCGCGTGATGCCTCAGCGGCCAGAGCAGTGTGGCCGGTGAGCGTGGCCAGTTGAGCAAAAGACGAACTGGCTGCGACCCAACTGGCAGACAGACCGAGGTCGTCCAACATCCGGTCCTGCTCATTGCCTCCTTCTTTGCCGGCCGGTATGCGCGGCAGCGCGGTGGCCGGGTCAATCGTGGACCGGCAGTACCGGTATGCCGCTTCAATCGCCTGCCAGTGCCGGCTGACAAAGGCGATATCTCCCGTTGTGGAAACGTAGCGCCCCACGGCATCGAGAAATTGAAAGGTGATGTCCACGTGGACATACATGTAGGGGTATTTACCGATCCAGTCGATGAAGCCAGCGCTCTGCGAAAGCTCATGCCAGATCATTCCCGTCTTGCTGTCCTGATAGTGGAGAATGAATTCGAGTTCCTCGCGGGCGTGGACGCGATCACCGGCAATGATAGCCGCGTCGCCAGCAACCATGCCGTCCCCGGCGAAGAACCATTCGTACTGCGGCCGTCTTGCATCCCGGGAGGGTCCGTAGCCTGCGACGTAGCCACAGCCAAGATCGGGATTGCAGACCCATGCCTGATCGAGCGCGATCTCGGCCCACGCGATTGCCCGATTTACGCGCTCATCGGGCGTTTCCACACGCAGAACGTTTTCCCGAACCTCGCCGACATGTGCCGCGGCCTCTGCCTCAAGGGTCTCTCGATTACGGATCAGTTCGTGGAACAGCAACCCGTGATCGGTGGAATGCGGTGGGTTGAGAGCAAGGAAGACTCTGGCGGCGCCGGAGCTCCCCGGACGCAGAGTAAAGCTCAGTCCCGTTTCATCCGCGCCGCGCATCGCGCGATTGCCGGAGTTATCGTGAGCCACAATGTCTGGCGAACCGATCACAGCCGTGAAACCGTTGGCCGGCTCAGAAAGAACGAAAGCGGAGAGCGATGCATTCCACTCGACAGATTGCCCGCCCAGCGCGGCAGGCCACATCAGGTTGAGCACGGGCGTTGCATGGACTTCGATCTCGACCGGGGTTCCGCTCTGGATCGAATAGCTGAGAATCGCGCCTGCGCGGTCGAGCGGAACAAACAGCTTTTCGTAAACAATGAACCCTGGTCCAAGATAGATGCGCGTGACCGAATCCGGTTGGTAGACGACACGGCTGAGAATTTCAAGCCCATTGATTGCGGTGGTTGTGCCCTGCGGACGAAATGCGATTCGATAGCCGCTGAGAATCTGAAATGGATAGGCCCAGGCCTCGAGACCATCCGAGGCATATCCCTGGATTAGAGCGCGACGACCATGCACAGCAATGAAACGCGGGGATGAAACTGCATCAGTGCCGAGCGCGAGGTTCCCGCCCGACGGGGGACCCGGAAGATCTTGCTGGGCAAATCCGCCGATCGCGAACAGAGACACGCAACAAGCCGCTAGAAGAAGGCCAAGCCTGCCTCCGCGCATTTCCTCTCGGGCTACGAACTTCGGCGTCTTCATAGAGGTATTCTCGGCCTCATGGCGTTTACCCGTCGATGGCGACGGACAGAAACGTGAATAGGAGCTACCAGGAAAATGTTATCGTTTTCGTCACATAGCCGGGGCCATTGGGAAACTCAACGGTGACAGGGCGCAGGCCATGATTCAATGCCCCCAGCGTGGCGCCATCGGCATGAATCACCAGGTTGGCGGCGTTTTCGCGAAGGAGCAGTTGGTAGGATGCTCCGCCGATTCCGGAGAGAGTCAGCGTATAGTGCCGCGCTGAGATGTTTTGATCGAGCACTTTCAATTGGCGTGTTTCGGCGCCGAACTCCGGCAGTTGACTCTTGAGTGCGATTTCTACTTCAGGCAATGGAATGTGAAGCATGGTTGCCTGTACGCGGGCTCCGGGCGTCTGCGAGGCCAGTTGAATCCCAACAGGGGCGCGCATTGCTTCCACCAGAAGCTCTGAGCCAGCGCGTGAAAATTTGAGGTCGAGCCGCGTATTGCCAAAGGGAATGTTACGCACCGTGGCATCCTGCCAGTCCGCGGGCATATGGGGCGTGACAGTCAACGTGTTTCCGGGTACGTCCCACGCCAACCCGAAGAGACCGCGCACCACAGGCGAGATGACCATAGCGGAGGACCAGAGTTGGTGCGCGGTACTGCGTCCAAGCGGTTGGAAGAACCGGCCGGAAAGCAATTCCGTAACATTGCCCAGGTCCTGCGCCCAGGTGAGATCAGCATTTTGCATCAGATGGGCATAGCCGGAGAGCGTGTGGCCCGTGCGATACTCGGCAACCGAGACCCACCCGGTGAAGAGCGGCCATACCGATCCCTGGTGGTAGCTGATGGGGTCGTAGAAGCTTGTGCGGTCACTCGTAATGCGCGTACCCCAATCGGTTGAGAACTCGTCTGAAGCCCAGCGCGACAGCATTGCCGGGCTATGTTCGAGCGCGTAATCCCCATCCCACCACGCGACTGCGGGAAGTATGGTCGGCGTGGAGTCTGCGCCGCTGCCGTTCCAACTGAAGGCATAGAAATCTGTCTTCGGTAGAAAATACTGCTTTTCTATCAGTTCACGCAGACGGGTTGCGCGGATCTCGGCGCCGGCAGCCAGATCGCCGTGCCCCGTGACGCGGGCCAGATTGGCAAACGCAAGGCTGGCCTGCTCATCCAACACCGCAAGGTAGATCTCCTGCCTGGGCATGCTGGGCACCCAAGATTCAACCCAGGCTGTGCCTTCGGAGTTGCTATAAATTCCGTCACCGTCGGTGTCGTGGGAACATTCGAACTGCCATGCCCGCGCCAGGCTATCCCAGTGCGCGGCGATGAAATCCTTGTCGCCGCTGATGCGCAGATAGTCGTTCATGGCCATGGGGAGCAGCGCCGTCGCGTCGGCGGACGCATATCCGTAGGGCAGGCTCCTCCAGTCGACCAGATTTGCGGTCTGCGACCACTCATGAAGGATCTTGCCTTCAGGGCTCTGACGACGCAGAAGGAACTCGATCTCGTTGCGCGTGGTCTCAAAACGGCCAACGCTGTTCAACGCGTAGAGCGTCCAAAGCGCGTCACGGCCAAAGAACCATCCGAAGCCAGGCCGCACTGAGTCGCCCGAGCCATAAAAACCCGCGGTGAGAGCCTCCTCGTCGTAGTCAGGCGTTGTCTCCACACGGAGCTGATCGACGGAGGCTTCTGCCCAGGAAAAGGCGTCATTCAGCCGGGAGTCAGGAGTTTCGATGCGCATGTTCGAGGCAAGCAGCTTGGTGTAGTACGACTGGTTCTCTTCATAGATGGCCTGGATCGAGCGATCGAATGCGCTGAGCTGTTGCGCCAGAGCCTCTTTTGTTGAGGTGGCTTTCGAGTTGCCAAGCGCAACAACCAAAGGAAAGAGAGAGTGTGCATCCCGCGCGGGGTCGAAGTGCAGAAGGAACTGCAAAGGATAAGTCGCAGCGCGTTCCTGATACGGCTCCAGAATGCCGGGGCTCGTGGTGGGCATGGCGATGGCCGCGACGTGATCGGGAAAGTTGAGATGCAAAAGATAGAAGCCGCTTGTGGCGTCTGTGCTGATCCATTCAGGGTCGGGACGATCATCCGACTGGGCAGGCCACATACGCTGCATGTTTGGAGTGAAACTGAAAGTCAGCGTCATGGGACGCACGGATTCTATCTGATATAGAACCAGGGCTCCGCTGCCTTCGGACACGTTTTTTGGCGCAAGGACGATCTCGCGGATGGTAAAGTTGGCGTGCGCGAAAGTAATCACAGTGGAATCGGGACGAACTTCAATCCAGGCTGCGTGCTGGTTGACATCAATCGGAACGGGGTAGTTGTCCATCTGCGCCGAAATGCGCAGATGGCTCAAAATCTTCCAGGGAAAGAGCCAAAGCTCGAAGGAACCATCCTGTTGCCCGAGGATGGCGCCACGCGGACCAACCACGGAGAACGGCCGGGAAGCAACGGCTTCGCGCTGGATCGATAACTGCTCAGGAGAGGATTGGAAAGGAAATACAGGTACTGCCGCAAGTTGCGGAAATCCCGTCTGCGGAAGCGCCGGCCCGGCCACAGAGAGAATACCGAGCAGGGTAAGAAATCGGGCAGCACTCGCGTTTGCCACTGATGTTGGGCTCCCTAATAACCTTAAAATTGACTTTTGAATCTCATTTCCACGTTGCATTGGGCGGCATACCGCTGTCGATTCCATTCCCTGCCCCGGATTGCAGGCGCCAGTCCTTGCCGACTGACGGGCAATGGCTCTTCGCTTGTGTCAAGGTGAATGCGCGGGCACCTGAAAGCGTCAAGGATGGCAAGTGGATTCACTTGCCATCCCTCTTGATTGGTTGAACGTCAGAAACTGAGACGCGCAGCAAACTGCAGGCGCCGCAACGTGGTTCCATCGAATTGTGAACTCAACGTGCTCTGAATGGTGCCGGCGCTTCCTCCGCAGTCGACGCACGAATTCGGACCGTTATAGTTCACGTGGTTGAACGTGTTGTACGCCTGAAGAATGAACTGCAGCTTCACGCCTTCACGCAGGTCGAAGTTCTTGGAGAGGGACGAATCGACGTTGACGATCCCCGGGCCCCAGAGCGCATCGCGCCCCAAGTTGCCCCAGGTTCCGGCCGCCGGCCGGGCCCAGGGACCCCACGAATTGTCCTGTGTTCCCGGAGGTGTGAGCGCATAAGGCGATTCCGGGAGGTACGCGACTTTATCACCCACGGGATCGAACTTTCCCTTGTGAATGCCGAAGCCCGTTCCCTTGACGTGGTTGACGAAGGAGGGACCGCAGCCGTCGTTGGCAGCCACGTCGTTGTCCTCCGCGATCTCGTTGTAGCAGGCGGTGAAGGGCACGCCGCCTTCCCAGGTAAAGGTGTTGTTCAGTTGGAATCCGCCGATGATCTCGCGGACCAGCGGCGAAGCATCGCTGCCGAAAGCTTTGCCCCTGCCAAAGGGCAGATCGTAGTTCCCCGCCCAGATAAATTGCTGGCGGCGGTTGTAGTAACTGTTGCCGCGGCCAATGGTCGGGTCGATTCCAAACTCATACGCCTCATGGCTGAGAGCATGAGACCAGGTGTAGTTGGAGGTGAACGAAAGCCCGGCGCTGATGCGCTTGACGAAGACCACCTGCAGGGCGCTGTAGTTTTCTGTCGCCTGGTTGATGGCATAGTCGATGCGCTGTGTCCAGCCGAAAGGATGGCCGAATTTGACGCCCAGTTGCGCTTGCGCCGTGCCGTCATAAAAGGGCGAGCGCTGCGGCCCTGTGTAGAAGCAGCTCGAAGGCGCGGTGGCCGCTGACAGTCCTGAGCAGCTCCCGCCTTCCGGCGTAGTGTTGTTCGGATTTACCTGCTCAAAACCGGCCAGAGTCTCTTCGTTGGCGTTGAAAGTTGGCGAGGAGTCAAACATGTTGTGGTAGGCCTGAGCTCCAACAAAGGCCACCTGTATGGTTGAGGTCGGGCTCAATTCCTGTTGAACGGTGAAGTTATAGCCGCTCACGCTGGGAAGCCGGACCTTGGATGGGCGCGTGTCCTGGTAGATGCCGTTGGGCAACTGGTAAAGCCCGTTGCTTGGCGTGGCCGGGAAGGTGTAGCTGGGCGGTCCTGCCGGGACCACGGTGGTGCCATTGGACAAGGTTTCGGCCTTTGTGAGGTTGAACACCGCAGCAAAGCCGGAAATTGGCTGTACATTCTGCTGGATCTGGCTTGGGAACGAACCGGTCATGTCTTCGCCGAAGCTGTCGCCCGCCCAGCCCTGGCCGAATACCAGTCCATAACCGGCGCGGACTACAGTCTTGGGCCGCAACTGGTAACTTACGCCCAGCCGAGGTGCAAACATGCTGAGATTGTTCTGCACGTTGGCGGCGCTGTTGACCTGCCCAACGCCGGTGATGTTGACGAATCCAGTGTCTATGTTGAGCAAACCGCCTGCGCCCGAGGCGGTGACCGTCTCAGGCGTGTAAATCTCCCAGCGGAGTCCATAGTTGACGGTGAGCTTCTGGTTTGCGTGCCACTGGTCCTGCCCATAGGTAAAAATGCGACTCTGCCGTGACTGGGCGTTGACGTTCGCCGTTTCCGTGCGCCAGAAGGTGGTCGCATCGCCCAGCAGGAAGGTTGCATATCCCAGCCCTGGAGATTCGTTTCCATCCTCGTCGACTCCCGAGGTGCGCGCATTGTGAGCGAAGTAGGTACCGGCGCGGAGGGCATTGCTTTCAACGGAGACGAGCCATGCCTTGCCGTAACGGTAATCCATCCCGAATTTGATGTTGTGGTTGCCGATGGTATGCGACCAGTTGTTGACGATCTGGTACTGGCTGGTCTGCTGGAGGCTGGGGTTAGTGGATGTTCCGTATTCCAGGTTTCCGCCGCCGTTGGCGCCTGTGGCGGCGGGGGCGTCAATGTTGAACTGCGGCATGCCGCCGTAGAGCGTCAGGTCTGTGCCGTTGGCATTGGGAATGCCAAGGTTGTTGCCCAGCGGCTGGTTGTAGTCCGGCTGCACGGTGTTGTTATAGATGCTGTTGTAGGCAAAGCGGAAGTCAGTGAGCCACTTGGCGGACAGAACATAGTCGCCGCCCGAGGCGAGGCTGTTGTAGTGGAATTGATCCGTGCCTGCGATGGGGCCAAGAGACTGCCCGCCGGCGGCTCCCAATTGCGCGGGACCGGAGAGATTTCCGCTGAAGCGGGTATAGCGCCCGAAGACGTGCAGCTTTTGGGTGAGCTTGTCATCCCCGCGAACGTCCCATTGGTCGGTGTTGAAGACGCCGGAACCGGAGGTCGCGTAGTTGTTGATCAGGCCGGCTCCAGCCACGTTGGGCGCCGGAATGAGCTTGAAGAAGTTGACCGCCGCGGATGAGAGGTCGCCTGCTGGAATCTGGTTGTTCGCGTACGCGGTCCTGCCAGTGTTGGTGACGTCATCGAGATAATTCGGTTTGTAGACCTGCTGGGGCGCATTGGTCAGGGCCGGGTTCAGGTAGTCGCTCAGGTCGCAGGTTCCGCCGGAGGTGCAGGTGGAGAGCGCCGTGGCCGTGGGCACGGTAACCAGCGTGGCGCTGCCGGTCTTTTCGCGCAGCCCCTGGTAGTCGCCGAAGAAGAACAGCTTGTCTTTCATGATGGGTCCGCCCACCGATCCGCCGAATTGGTTATGGAGTGTGGGAGCCAGATATTTGCCGGTGAGCGGATTTATGGACTGGTTGGCGAATGGATCACGCGCCTGTTGCGCGTCCGAGCGCCGATAGTCGAATCCAGTGCCATGAAAGGCGTTGGTCCCGGATCTGGTCTGCGCGGTTACCAGGCCAGCGACGGCTTTGCCAAACTCGGCGTCGTAGTTCTGCGCGTTCACCTTCATCTCGGAGACAGCATCCAGGTTTGGATTGATAATGGCGACACCGTTGATTGGATCCTGGTTGTCGGTGCCGTCCAACTCATATCCGGTGGCAAAGGGCAATTGGCCGTCGACCTCGATGGCCTCGCTGCGCTGCGGGTTGCCGCCGCCTTCTCCTGGTCCCCAGCCGATGTAGGTGGTGCCGGGGGTCAGCAGCTCGAATGCGGTAAAGTTGCGATCGAAGTTGGGCAGATTCTCTACCGCACGCTCGTCAAAGATGGTGCTGACCTCAGCACGATCCACTTCCAGCAGCGCCGCGGATGCAGTGACCGTGACAGTGTTCGACACCTCCCCTACGGCCAATTGCAGATTCACTTCCGGCGCGGTGTCGGCGTAGACAATCACATTGTCGGCCATGCTCTTGCTATAGCCGGGAGCCTCCGCCTGCACCTTGTAAGTGTCTGGAATGAGGTGCTGCACCCGGTACAGACCGCTGTCATTCGTCGTTACGGTGACAAAGGTTCCCTTGGAAACGTCCGTCACGGTGATGGTGGCGTTTGGAACCACGGCGCCCGATTTGTCGGTCACCGTTCCAAAAATCGCTCCGTAGACCGCCTGGGCGCTTGCCGGCAAACTGCCCGCGATCGACCAGAGTAGCAAGGCACTGAGCGCCAGCAGTAATCCGCTGAGGCCAAGGCGCGTTCTCGATGGGTCTCTTTGAGGCTTGTTCATAGAACTGGCTCCTGAATATCTACAGTTGGCTAAGGTGCCTGCGAGGAAGAGCACCGTCTCTTTTCCCACCCCAAGTTTCCTCGTACGAACTCTCAGACCTTGTATGCTGGACCACGCACTACCGCCAATCGCACTCGATCCGGAATTCCGGGTGTCCACCCATTTCCGACACATGGGGAAAGCAACCTGCGGCAATTCTGCTTGCCGCCGACAAGATTCGTTAAATCCGATCACGACTGGCAACGTTTTTCACGGTGATTTTGCGGTTTAACCGTATCTTATGAAGCAATTTGACCCGTGAATTGACGTGGTGCTAGACTTGCGCGCACATGGTGCGAATCGACTGTGATGGTACCTGTAGCTGGAGCGCCTAAACTCGATGTTCCATCGCGCAGCGACGGACGATGGGCTGTGGTGGAGAGAATTGCTTTAAGCCAGCATCTGAAGTCTTCCCCGCGGCTTTGCCAGTTTCTTTTCTATGTGGCTGAATGTGCCATTCGGGGAGTGCCGGAAGAGGCCACCGAACAGCAGATTGGGATTCGCGTTTTTGGCAGGCCCCCCGGATACAACTCCAGCGAAGACAGCATTGTGCGCACACACGCTCGACTGTTGAGGCAAAAGCTCGAGTCTTATTTTGCGCAAGAGGGCCGCACAGAAGAAATTGTGGTGGAGGTGCCCAAAGGGCATTATCTTCCCGTATTTCGATTGCGCTCTGAAAGAGCGGCTATTGCGAGGGAACCGGCGGCAGTGCAAACGCCGGAGACTCCGAGCCTGGACGGGCCGGCTTCCGGTCGAGCGCGCCTGTGGAAGTGGAGAATCGCCTGGGTGATGCTCCCCGTCCTGGCAGCTGTTGGAATCCTTTCCTGGCAGCCATGGAAGAGACCGCAGGTGGCGGAGTCGCCGATAGACGTTTTCTGGCGCCCGTTCTTGACGGGTGAACCGCCGATCGTGATCTTCAGCAATGCGCTGTTCACGGGAGATTCAACGAACGGCCTCCGCTATGCCACTCCCCGGGATTCCAACGCGACCCCTGAGAAACCCTATGTGGACACCTACACCGGCATCGGCGAGCTCGCGTCGGTCTACAACCTCACCCGGCTGTTCGATGCCCATCAAGCGACCTTCATCCTGAAGCGGAGCCTGCTGGTTACCTGGGATGAAGCCGAACTGCGTAACCTGATCTTCATCGGATCTCGGGCAGAAAATCCGTCGCTGCGCGTTCTGCCGGGGACGACCGACTTCACCATGGTTGCCGCTCCCGACTCCGCCGGAGTCGTAAACCACAATCCCAAACCGGGTGAACCGGCAGTCTACTCGCGGCCTGAGCAACCCTTGACCAGCGACTACGCCATTTTGGCGCTGCTGCCCGGGATGCAGGCGGGCAAGCGCATCCTGATCTTCAGCGGGCTCACCACCTTCGGCACGCAAGCGGCCGTTGATTACGTGTGCCGTCCTGAAACGGCTGCCGAGTTGCTAAAGAAGATTACCGGACCAAAGGGAGAGATTCGGCCTTTTGAAGCAGTGCTGGAGACGACGATTGGGGGTGGTGTTCCGCTTCAGACCCACCTGGTAACGATCCGCGTTCACTGAGGCCTGCCCGGCAATTGCCTCTCGCACGCAAAGGCCTGCTTTTCTCGCTATTTGTCAGAATCCAATTTCAACTGGTTGTCGGCATGAATCTTGGAGGCAAGCGCATTTTCCCGCTTTGCTTCGCTATCGAGACCAATCCGGTGGTAGGCCTGGGAAAGTAATGTGTGCGTGGTGAAATCTTCCGGGTCCATTTTTTCAGCATGCTTCAAGTACATGATGGCCGTTTTCATATCCTGACGGCGTAACAACACCTTTCCCATCTTGATGAAAGCCCCTGTGAGGGATGTGTCCAGAGCAATGGCTTTGGTCACGGCCTGTTGGGCTTCATCCAACTTGTCTACGCGCAGGTAGGCATCGCCCAGGCGGTCGTAAACGGGAGCGTAGTCCGGGTTGATGCGGCGCTCCGCCTCCAATTCGGCGATTGCCTGATCGATGTTCGATTTGTAGATGGCGATTTCGCCCAGCATGAAGTGCGCCAGCGGCAGGTTGGGCGAGATATCGAGCGCTTTCTGCGCCTGAACCGCAGCCAGCTCGGGCAAGTTGGCGTGTCGCAGCATCGTGCCCAACAGAAGATAGGCGGCCGCCGAATCAGGAGCCTCGCCAAACTGCGCCGCAAAAGAAGCACGCGCATCGTCGTAGCGCCGCGCATTCAGGTAGCAAAGTCCAAGGACGTAGGTTGCGTCTGCGTTGGCACCGGGCATCCACTGGCGAACACGTTCAAGATAGGGGATGGCCTCGCCGGGTTGACCGAGCCGATACAGCACCAGGCCCTCCATTTGTACCGATTCCTTGTCAGAAGGATCCTGCTCCATGGCTTCCGCAAAAGCGTTCTTTGCCTCGACGAGTTTGCCGGTGCGATAGTAGGCGAGACCCAGCTCATGCTGCACGCCTTTCACGGGAGGCTGCGTTGCTGCCAGCTTTTGCAAGAGCGCAATGGCTTCGTCAGGATGGTCGCCTTCCAGGGCCGCGTGTGCTTTGGCAAGATTGTCTTCCGGCGCCTGGGCCGGTGGCGACTGAGGCACGAGGGGAGAAACAAATGAGAGGAGTAGAACAGCAGGAAACAGAGCGCGCATGGCGTCATCAGCATACTGCGAATGGTGCGCATTGAGAAGTGATAAAATCCCCCGCAAGATGAGGATTGGCGTTCCAATCTGCGCTCAACTGGTATGCTTCGCCGTGATTCTGAGCGCACAGGTTCGCGATAATTCGGCGTCAAACCAGACAGGCCATCCTTATCCAGCCACCACGAACTATCCCGCTCCGGCATGGTTTGTGAATGTCGCGCCGCAGGCCGGCCTTGCCATGTTGAATGTAAATGGTGATTCCGCCAGCAAGAAGTACATCATCGAGACTACGGGAAGCGGTGTTGCAATTCTCGATTATGATCGCGACGGCTGGCCGGATATTTTTCTTCTCAACGGCACAACGCTTGATGGCGAACCCGCTCCCGCCAGGCCGCCCACCAACCACCTCTACCATAACAACCACGACGGCACCTTCACCGATGTGACCGCCGGGTCCGGGCTTGAGGGGACCGGTTGGGCGCAGGGCGTTTGCATTGGCGATTACGACAACGACGGCTACGATGATATCTTCGTCACCTACTATGGAAAGAATCGCCTCTATCACAACGAGCACAATGGCCACTTCAAGGAAGTGGCCGAGCAGGCGGGCGTTGCCGGCGACGGCACCAAGTGGGGTACCGGCTGTGCCTTCGTGGACTATGACCGGGATGGAAAGCTTGACCTGGTTGTGGCCAACTATGTCCAGTTTGACCTGAAGACAACACCCAAGCCCGGCGAAGGCATGACCTGCATCTGGAAAGGCGTACCCGTCGAGTGCGGACCTCGCGGGCTTCCCTACACAACCAATCTTCTCTATCACAATCTGGGCGGCGGAAAGTTCGCCGACGTGAGCAAGGCAAGCGGCATTACCGAGACCAATGGACATTACTGTCTCAGCGTCACGCCTTTTGACTACAACCTCGACGGCTGGCCCGACATCTTTATTGCCTGCGATAGCACTCCGAGCATTCTGTATCGCAACAACAAGGACGGCACATTTACCGATGTCGCGCCAGACACATATGTAGCGTTCAGCGAAGACGGCCGCGAACAGGCTGGCATGGGTTCCACGGTGGCCGACTACGACAACGACGGCTGGCCGGATTTGTTCAAAACCAATTTTTCAGACGATACTTCCGGGCTCTACCACAACAACGGAGACGGCACCTTCACGTCCGCAATCGCAGACGCGGGATTGGGGCTGAACACTGCGTATCTGGGTTGGGGAGCCATGTTTATGGACGTGGACAACGATGGCTGGCCAGACATTCTGATTGTCAACGGCCATGTGTACCCCGAGGTCGATATCGATCATCTGGGAGCGACTTATCGCGAACCAAGATTGCTTTACTGGAACCAGGGCAACGGGAAGTTCAAGGACATCAGCAAGCTCTGTGGTCCTGGCTGTACCGAGCCTATGTCGAGCCGCGGCCTTGCAGTAGCCGATTTCTGGAATGAAGGCAGGGTATCCGCCGTGGTAAATGACATGGATGACAAACCCATGTTACTGGTGAATCTGGCGGCCAACTCCAACCATTGGCTGGGAATCTCCCTTGAGGGTACCCGATCGAATCGCGACGCGATCGGTGCGCGCGTCACGGTTTTCGCCTCGGGCCACAAGTGGATCCAGGAGGTGCGCAGCGGTTCGAGTTATCTCTCAAGCAGCGATCTTCGCCTGCATTTCGGACTCGGAGCAACCGCGTCGTTCGAGCGCATCGAAGTGCTATGGCCGAGTGGCCTGCTCGAACAGTTCGCTGGAGGACCCGCCAATCGCTTCGTCTCTCTCCTCGAAGGCAAAGGTGCCGCGGTGCCTATTCCCAAAGACCCGGCAACGGCGAATGAGACGAATGGCGGAGGCATATCTGCGCAATTGCCAAGCCGCAGCGCCCGGTAACCCTGCGACGACGAGGCCGAACACCACGAGAGGCTGCATACCAAACATTTTCAACCCGGACGCCCAGCGCACTCTGGTGATCGCACCCACTGCCAATCGCTACAATAGGGCTGTCTTACGCCGCTTTGAAGCGGTTCGTCCTGGAGGGTTTCGTCATGACGCAGCGAATGCGGGCCGTCTTCTTCGGACACGGCAATCCGATGAACGCTCTCAACCGAAATCAGTACACCGAAGCGTGGGCGAGAATCGGAACAAGCCTCCCGCGCCCCAAAGCCATTCTTTGCATCTCGGCGCACTGGTACATTCAAGATGCTGCCGTAACCGTCAGCACCACCCCAAGAACAATTCACGACTTCGGCGGCTTTCCCCGCGAACTGTATGACGTGCAGTATCCGGCGCCCGGCGACCCGGAGCTTGCTGCCCGCGTGCAGAACCTGCTTGCTCCCTTGCCCGTCAGAAGCGATGAACGCTGGGGAATCGACCACGGGACCTGGTCAGTGCTGTGCCATGTTTACCCGCAGGCCGACGTTCCCGTGGTGCAACTCAGCATTGATGAAAACCAGCCTGCATCGTTCCACTACGAAATCGGCCAGCGCCTTGCTCCTCTTCGTGAGGAGGGCATTCTTATCGTCGGCAGCGGAAACCTCGTTCACAATCTGCACACATACGCATGGGGAGAACACGCGGTAGATCCCTATGAATGGGCAGTTTCATTTGAGCAGAGAGTGCGGGAGTTCCTGTTGTCCGGCGAGACGAAACCCCTGATCCGCTACGAAGATAAACTCGGCAGGGAGGCCATGCTCGCGGTGCCCACACCCGACCATTACCTGCCTCTCCTCTATGTCATCGGTACCCGGACGCAATCCGACCTGATCAGCTTTCCTGTTGAGGGTGTAGATGGCGGGTCGATTTCGATGCTCGCTGTGCGACTGGGCTGATGGAGCAGGATCCTTTGGCCGGCCCAGGCAACGACGGCCCGGGCGCATTGCCCAGGCCGTCGCGGTGAACTGTGGGTATTGGACTTAGGCCATCGCGCTGCCGCGAGTGCCCGAGCATTTTCACTCCTGCTCCCAAGCCGCGATGATTTGATGGCGCTACCCGGTAAACCGGGCTTCCTGGGCGACAGAGTCGTCGCTCCACTCGAAGAATCGCCATCCTGCACATGGGGTCGAGGGATGCGTCTTTACGTGAAGAATGCGGTAGCGTCCCATGCGGTTAATCCCTCTCCGCCGGGGCAACCTTGGGGTCTGGGGCGCGATGCCCTAGGCTTCAGTCACCTCACGTACTGTACTGCTCAAAGAGACTCTCTGCATCTTTTGGCCCGATCTCCTTCCCCGTACGAGATCAATCTACCCCCTGATTCACGCGGCGTCAACAATTGCATTTGCCGGGACCAAAAAATCCCAGATTTGCCCCTTGCGAAGTTGTGGCCGACCGCAGACATCCGGAGACTCGCGCCATTCAACAACCGTTTCATCCGCATGAAGAGATCCCAAGCGGAGAACTGAGCTGACAGGGGTCAGATTTGGTATAAAGGGTGCGGCAAACCGGGCCGCTTTCACCGCAGCGGACACGAGGGGATTGCATGACCATCAATCGATACGTAAACATCGTCCGCATGTCGCTGGCGGGCGCGCTGCTTGTGCTGGGCATCCACTCATCGCCGGCGCAACAACCGGCCTCTCCCGCATTGAATCGCACGGTCGTCAAGCCTGAGACCGTGGGCTTCTCATCCGAGCGTCTCGAACGCCTTCACGCGCTGATGCAACAGTCGGTGGATCAGAAGCAGATTGCCGGCGCCGTCACCATTTTGGCGCGACACGGCAAGGTGGTGGACTACCGCACTTACGGCCAGCGCGACATGGCCAGCGGCGCACCCATGACCACCGACGTCATCTTTCGCGATTACTCCATGACCAAACCGGTTACCGGTGTGGCCATGATGATTCTCTACGAGCAGGGCAAGTGGCTTCCGTCGGACCCCATCGCCAAATACATTCCCGAGTTCGCCCACCTCAAGGTCTTCAAGGGCTTTGATGTGGACGGCAAGATGATTCTGGCGGATCCTGACCACGCGCCCACCATGCGCGAACTGATGTCGCACACGGCCGGCTTCACCTATGGTTTCGGGAACACTCCGGTGGACGCCCTGTACCGCGATTCGAAGATCCTGCAATCGCAGAATCTGCAGGAGATGATTGAGAAGCTGGCCAAGATTCCGCTGCTCTACCAGCCGGGCAAAGGCTGGGTCTATAGCGTCTCGATGGATATCGAGGGCTACATCGTGGAGAAACTGTCAGGCCAAACGCTGCCCGACTTCATGCGGGAGCACATCTTTCAACCGCTGGGTATGAAGGACGCCGGCTTCTACGTCCCCCAGGAGAAGCGCCAACGCTTTGCGACGAACTATCGACAAGATGCGCAAGGCCAGCTGATCCCCAATCCAACGGGCGGCGTGCTTCCCAGCGACTATGCCGCGCTGCCGGCCATGCCCTCGGGCGGCGGCGGCCTGGTTTCAACCGCACAGGACTACTACCGCCTTACGCAGATGCTGGCCAACGGCGGCGAGTTGGACGGCGCACGGATTCTGGCCCCGGCCACGGTCAAACTGATGACCTCAAATCACGTGCCCGCCGCCCTGCTCACGGGCGAGTTTGCCGGCGGCCTCCACGTCATGCGGCCGGGCTTTGGCTATGGCTATAACTGCGCCGTCGTCTTCGACCCACCCGAGGCCAACCTGCCGGACGGGAAGGGCACTTTCCTATGGGACGGAGCCGCCGGAACGTGGTTCTGGGTCGATCCAACAAACGATATCGTTTTTGTGGCCATGATCCAGCGCATGGCGAGCCCGGACAATCACATCCTCGAGTACCGCAGCCACGCTGTCGTCTATCAGGCTCTGGTTGATCCAGCCAGGTAAACAGGCATTGCGAAAGCCGGTATCTCTATCGCGAACCGCTCTCTTCAGCAGGTCCAGCGCCTTGAGTGAGGATCAACAGCTTTTCCGGTTACGGCCAATGGCATCTAACGGCCATCGAGTGCAAAGCGCTCACGGATTTCGTAGCGAGAGCCAGCGGGACCGAGGAAGCTTTCATACAGAAGGAATTCCGCCGCGACAAACCCGGTGAAGCTTGGCTGACTGCGTATTTTGGTCTTAAGTTCACTGAGCCCCAATCGTTGGCCTTTGCCCTTGCTTCGCGCGAGCGTGATATGCGGTTGGTAAGGACGCGCCTCGGGGATGAACCCACAAAGCCGGGTGGCTGCGGTAACACGTTTCTGAAGCGAAAGCAGTTCAGGCGTGAGCCTGACACCGGCAAAGAAAATCCCGGAGCGATCGAAGCAGCCCAGCCCCTCAAGCCAAACAGGAACGGATGGCAAATGCAGCTTGCGCAATCCTGCGACCGTGCAATCGAATTGTTCCGGGCTGGCATCGCCCAGGAATTGCAGAGTAACGTGCCACGATTCGGGAACCGGCCAGCGCAGCCCGTCCCCGTGGGATTGAAGCCGCATGGAGATCGCACGGAGTTCGTCGATTACTACAACCGACAGAGGTACCCCAACAAACAGGCGCATACGACAATTATGGTATTCGCATGGGAACCAGACCAGGCAGAGGAGACTTTTCCTCGCTGCGTCTGGGGCGACCGGCGGCTACGGATTGCGCCACGCTCACTTCGCTGCGACTTCTTTGCCGGGAATGGCCGGGATGAAATTTCCCTCGGCGCTGGACGTTCGCAATGAACTGCTGTTTGGGGAGCACGGGTCTCCGGCGGATTATCATCGACAAGTGCAAACCCAAGCCAAACTAGGCGACATTCTTGCCAACGCAATCACCCACGGGATCGGAGCCGCGCTTGCCGCGGCGGGCGCTGTGTACCTGATAGCCGCTTCAATGCGGGGAACTGTGTGGCACGTCGTCAGTTGCGCCGTCTTCGCCACAACCCTGGTACTCGTTTACCTGTGCTCCACGCTCTATCACTCGCTGGTGCGCACGCGGGCACGGCATGTCTTCCAGGTGCTCGACCACTCGGCAATTTATCTGCTGATCGCGGGCACATACACGCCTTTCACACTGGTTTCGCTGCGTGGACCGGTGGGCTGGGTGCTGTTTGGCATTGTCTGGGGACTGGCCCTAGCCGGGGTGATCTTCAAGAGCCTGGCGGTGGGCCGGTTTGCCGTGGCGTCGGCGTTGGTCTACCTGTTTCAGGGCTGGTTCATAGTCTTTGCGGCCCACTCCCTTCTTCGGGCCATCGGTTGGGGCGGGATGATGTGGCTGGGCGCGGGGGGATTGGCTTACACGCTGGGTATCGTTTTCTTTGCCTTTGACCGCTTGCGCTACTTCCACGCCACCTGGCATGTCTTCGTCCTGGCGGGCAGCATTGCCCACTACTTTGCCATCCTCTTCTATGTCGTTCCGCCGCGTCCCTGACGCGGGCTGCGTCATCGGTTCCGGCAGACTTCCTGGCACATGCGCATGAGCGGAAGGCCAGCCGGAGCTTCTACGAGGGTTACGGGCAAGAAACGGGCCAGCAACCTATGGCTGGTTTGACCGCATTCGCGTTCTTCCCTCGGGAGAATAAAGCCGATCTGGAACCGTCTGCAGAGCCCTGCTCGACAGGCCCTGAAAGGGGTTGCCGTTTGCAGCTTAGCGTCAATATAATGGCGGGCCTGATCGACTGAAAGGAGACCCCCGATGTACAGGTCAGTTGCATCTTCCCCCATCGCTCGCGTGAGCCGCTGGTTCGTGTCGGCGGCCGTGTTGTTGTCAGCCTCGACAGGCGCGGTGCAAGCCCAGGTAGTGCTTGTGCCAAGCGCACCGCAGATTGGCTCCTCGAATCCTATAACCGCTGAACCGCCGGTGGCGCGGCCGCACACCAAGCCGTGCGTGGTGCAGTTGTTTCAGAACTTGGAATTCGCGGACTATACCCCGAAGACTTTTAGCTACAGCCCTCCGACGGCATGCCCCGGCCCGTGGTCGAAGGTCGTATTCACGGCCGATTTCACTGTGACGGCGGGGACCCAGTACGACCGGACGGCGGCGTTCTACCTGGGTCATGCGAACATCTACTACGGCACGACCGCCGAGCCCCGGTCGACGCTGAGCCCGTCGTGGCACGTGGAGCGCGACGTAACCGATTTGTCGGCAATCTTCAAGACCGCAGAGACGGGCGAGGCCAACCTGGGAAACTTTGTGGGCGTGTATGACGGCGTGGACTACAACGGCATCATTTACGCAAACGCAGCGCTGGAGTTTTATCCGGCATCGTGGCGAGATCCAGCGCCGAAGACTCCGGACATCGTGGTGCCCGTGGAAGGGTCGGGCGGCGATGCGGGCACCCTGAACACAACGTCAGACCAGATTACGCAAGCTCTGAGCCTGCCCACCAACGTGGAAAGCGTGTATCTGGATGTAATTGCGCAGAGCCAGTCGAACGACGAGTTCTGGTACTTCTGCGTGCCGAACGACCAGACGGCGAACCTTGAGAGCTGCGGCAACACCGCCTTTCGCGAAACCGAGGTGACTATCGACGGGAATCCGGCGGGAGTTGCGCCGGTTTATCCCTGGATTTATACGGGCGGCATCGATCCGTTCCTTTGGGAGCCGATTCCGGGCGTGCAGACGCTGGACTTCAAGCCATATCGCGTGGACCTGACGCCGTTTGCCGGGATCCTTGCGGATGGGAGCACGCATACGGTGGGCGTGAGTGTGTACAACGCGGACTACTACTTCCTGGCGACGGCCAACCTGCTTGTGTATACAGATCATGGAGCGACCAAGGTGACGGGCGGACTGTTGAGCAACAGCCTGACCGCGGCGCCTGCACCCGTGGTGACGGAGAACATCACGGTTGATCCCACGGGAACGATATTTACCGGCACTGTGCTGGTGACGTCTACGCGCGCGTTTGCCATCAGCGGGTATGTGAACACGTCTCATGGGCGAGTGGAAACCACGTTGAGGCAGAACGTGGACTTCTCAAGCAATCAGTCGTTTGACGTGAGCCCGACTACGGATATTCAGAACGCTCAGCAACTGACGACCGTAGACTCCGTAACCATGACGCGCGACGGCTGGCTGGAGAATACGTCGGAGAAGCATTTCAGCTATCCGCTGACCGAGGACTATTCGTATGTGGTAAATGCCGACGGCAGCTTTACCCAGACCGCAACGTCGGACCAGAAGGACCTGGTGACCGAAACCCGCGGCGCGAACAGCTTTCGGTTCACTGCCAGCCAACTCAGCAACGAGGTGAGCGCCACGGACACGCTGAACTGGGACTCCAGCGGGAATTTTCTCGGTCCAACGGGCAGCAAGACGTGGCAGACATATACCTGGAAAGATACGCGCGGACCATGCTACAGCCGAACTCTCACGGCGAGTGCTCAGGAGCTGACTTCAGTGAAGGATGGAGCAGGCTGCAAATAGCTCAGCCGATTTGAACGACAGCGGGTTCGGCGGCTGCGCCGGGCCCGCTTTCATTTTCAGGAGATTCGCCAGCAAGAGAATCCTTGCGGCTTCGACGGTTTAGAGCCATTCGCAAGTGCTGTACCCCGAGACCTGGGTGTGGCAGAGTTTGGTCACATTTTTCGTTACGCTGCGTTGGAAGGCTCAGGACACGATTCGTGTATCCGACATAACGCATTGAACGTAAAAGGTTTTATGGTGGGCCTGCAGGGATTCGAACCCCGAACCAAGGGATTATGAGTCCCCTGCTCTAACCGTTGAGCTACAGGCCCTTCAATGACTTACGGCATCCTCAGATTCGACTGTAGCGGAAATTGTGGCGGGTAGCTGCCAAATCTCCCGTTCTAGGGCAGGTAGTTGCCCGCTCTGAACATTGAGGATCTCGAGTCGCTGAAACGCACGTTCCCCAGCCTCGGAAGTCGGATGCACGTAACGCTGGCTTGCGGTGACGCTGCCATGGCCAGCGATTCTCATGATTGTAAATGCCTCCGCGCCTGCTTCGCCGAACCGGGCCAGCATCGCGTGGTGAAGGGGATGCAAAACAAACTCGGGCGAAAAACGGTGGACCGTCTTTCCCTCCACAACTGGCCGGCGCCGATCCTCGCCGATCTTCTGGATATTCCCGGCTTTGCCGGCCAAATCGCTTCTGGTGGAAACACACGATATTGGCTTATGCGCGTAAGAGCCTGCACCCCCTTCCGTATGCGGGGAGAATATCTGCTGTCCGAAACAGGAGACGCGAACCCGCCAGATTGCGTGAGCAGAGACGAGAACATTCTTGTCCCAGGGCAATCGCATTTGAAAGAGCTTACGTTTGGATTTTGCTTGCGAGGCACGGAGCAGGTGGAAAAAAGAGACCACAGGCGGCTCGAATGTGGCAGGGGCTAAAGCCCGACCTCTTTTTGGGGAGCGTTTTGCGGCATGACTGAAGTCATGCCCTGATACAAAGCTCGCTTCGATGGAGTCTTCGCGGCAGACTGAGACATTCGCTTGCCATGAAAGTTCAAATGCGATTGCCCTGATCCTTGCCCCAGGCCCTCTTGACATACTTCCGCCCTGGCTTTACTCTACGAAGACCTGGTGAGTAGCCGAACGGTTGGCGCTCCGCCAGTAAAGGATTCAATGGCCCACTTCTTCCATCCCGCGATGTGTCTGTGCTGCTGTCAGGGCTGCGCTGCGCGGGCGTGTACTCTGGGCTAGATTCCGAAGCAGGAATTACGAACCCCGACAACCCACCCGCCAGCAGGCGCGGTGGGTTTTTGATTTTCAGCGAACAGTTGATAGTTGCCGATCTGTGCCGACCACTTCAACTGCTTCAGAAGCGCCGGTGGCGAAGCGGTCAACGCGCAGGTCTGCAAAACCTGTATTCGCGGGTTCAATTCCCGCCCGGCGCTCCAAATTTAGATGTGCTTCGCTGCCTTGCATGGCAGCGCGGGTATACAGCTTCATCGCTTTGGAGACTCCCATCGGCCCGAGTTGCCGGAGTTGAAGATGGCTTCAATTACGGCCATGTTCTTGATGGCATCCTCGACAGGGACGGGAACTTCAGTATTTTCCTGAACAGCTTTGGCAAAGGCATCGCCCTGCAGGGCGTACTGGTCGCAGGTGGGAAAGGTTTCCGTGGCGATGTCGCCGCCGAAAAGGTCTCCGCCGACATCGATGAAGAGCCGCGTGGGACGGTCGATCGGTGCGTTGAACGGGATTTCGATCTCGATGCGCCCGAGGGTGCCGAGGAATTGGACGCGCTGGTAGGGAACCAACTGCGTACTGCAAGTGAAGATCGATTGCCCGCCGGGGAAGTCGAGGATCGCCGAAGTGAGGCGGTCAATGCCCATCTGCGGATCGCGCTCGATTTGGGCGACGACGCGGGTGGGCTCTTGTGCAAATGCGTACCGCGATGCGTGGATGAGGTAGCAGCCGATATCCATGAGGGCACCGCCGCCGCACTCGATGTGATTGCGGATATTGGACGGGTCGACGTTGAAATAGCTGAAAACGCCAACGACGGAACGGAGTTCGCCGATGCGGCGCTGGTCGAGCAGCTGCCGCAGGCGGAGCCATTGGGGATAGCTGCGAATCATGAAGGCTTCGCCTATTTTGACGCCGGTGCGGGCGCGAACAGCAAGAAGCATTTCGGCCTCAGCGACGGTGAGGCTGAGGGGCTTCTCACAGAGAACGTGCTTGCCGGCTTCGGCGGCCTTGATCGTCCAGGGCACGTGGAGCTGATTGGGAAGAGGAATGTAGACGGCGTCGATATCGGGGTCGGCGAGGAGCGCTTCGTAGGAGCCATAGGCCTTGGGAATGCCGAGAGCGGTTGCCGCCTCCTGAGCCTTGGCTAGATCGCGAGATGCAATGGCATCGACGGTGGTGGATTGGCCCCGCTGCATGCCAGGAATGACTTTTCTGAGACCGATGTTGGCAGTGCTGAGTACTCCCCAGCGCAGTTTCGTAGACATGCCGGCAATCTTAAATGCCGGGCAATCCCCTTGTACACGCAGAGGCACGAACGGACCAACCCCTCTGCGAAATGTGGATCGGCCAGAGATGCGTTACCCAACGCGCCTTCGCCCGAGAGAGTAAGATGATGCGTCCGAAGGAACATGGGCCGAAGCCCATCGTGATCTGCACGCCGACTGGATGCACGGCGGCCCAGCGAACTGAAAGCGTACAGGTGGACCCGACATGGAACGAACTGCCAACTGCCTCTCAAAACTCGAGCGGATGAACAAGGCGCTCCACCACGAAGAGCCGGATCGGGTGCCGATCAGCGACTTCTTCTGGGGCGGCTTTCTCGACCGCTGGCGCGAGGAGCTGGGCCTTTCCGCCGGCACGGATATTTACCGTTACTACGATCTCGACTGGCAGGTGGTGAGCCCGAACATGGACCCCCATATCCGGCAATTCGAGATCCTGCGCGAAGACGAGACCGAGGTGACGGTGCGCACCGGGTTTGGCGCCACGATTCGCAAGAGGTTCGACCTGCCTATGCCGGCGTTTGTGGGCTTCGATACCGACACAGTGGAGAAGATGGAGGCTTTCGAGTTCGACGATCCCTTTGACGAACGCCGCTACTTCTCTGCCGGCGACGACCAGATCAATGGAGTGGGCGACGGATTCACGCGGAACCTGCCACCGTTCGTCGACCGCGTCGGCGCCGTCTACGAGGATTTTCCTGTTTTCGGGTCTGTCTGCGAGGCTCACGAGATGATCTGGAGGATCGTCGGCACGGAGAACGTGATGCTATGGATGGGCGAGTTTCCAGACGCCATTGCCCGATTCGTCGAGCGCCTGCATGCATTCAACCTGGGTATTTTGCGGGCGCAGATCAAGGCCGCGCAGGGCCGGTTGGCGGGCATGGTGATCTGGGGCGACGTGGCGTACAAGAAGGGAATGCTCTTCTCGCCCGCCTTCTGGCGCCGGCACTTCAAGCCCGGCGTAAAGGCGATGATCGATGAGTGCCACAGCCAGGGACTGCCCGTGATCTATCACGGCTGCGGCAATGTCAACCGCATCTTCGAGGACTTTATTGAGATCGGTGTGGATGCCTACAATCCGCTGGAGTTCAAGGCGGGCCTCGACGTGATCGACCTGCGACGCAGATTCGGCCAGCGGATAGGCTTCTGCGGCAATATGGACGTGCAACTCTGGTCGTCGGGGAGCCGGGAAGAACTGCGGGCCGCCGTACTCACCAAGCTGAATGCCGCCAAGGGCGGAGGCTTCATTTTTCAATCGGATCATTCGGTGCCCACAAATGTGCCGGGCGCAAGCTACGACTATGTGGTCCGGTTGGTGCGCGAGCACGGGGTTTATCCCCTTCGGCTCGGAGAGTTCGATCTCGCCGACCTCGGATAATGCCGCGAAAGCGTGGCCATGCCTCTTTCAGGAGATGCGATCACCCGATGGAGGGAAGTTTTCCATCTGGATCAGGGCGTTACGGCGCTGGTCTTCGCCGCGCTCCGGGCACCGGTTGGCCTCTCTGCGAAAATGGAGAGAATGCTTTCTCTGCAAAATGCCGGCAAGCGGTTTGGGCCGCGGGTGCTGTTTCTTGAAGCCAATTGGCTTATCCGAAGCAAGGAAAAGACCGCGCTGGTGGGCGCGAACGGCACCGGCAAATCCACGCTGATGAAAGTGCTGGCGGGGCTGGAGTCACTGGACTACGGCCAAGTGCAGCAGACCCGCGGCATGAGCATCGGCTACCTGCCGCAGGAAGGGCTGCAACTGACCGGGCGGACGGTCTTTGAGGAATGCCTGACGGTCTTCGACGAGCTGCGCGAGATGGAACGGGAGATTGAGCGGCTCAGCGGGCAATTGGCCGAACTGGACCACGAAGGGCCGGAGTACGAGGCTGCGGCGGAACGCTACTCAATGCTGCAGGAGCGTTTTCACGCCCTGGACGGCTACGCTCTGGACGCGCAAGTGGGCGGAGTGCTCACCGGACTGGGCTTCGGCAAGGAGGATTGGGGACGGCAGACCGACGAATTCAGCGGCGGATGGCAGATGCGCATCGCGCTGGCCAAGCTGCTGCTGGCCAAGCCTAACCTGCTGCTGCTGGATGAGCCTACCAACCATCTCGACCTGGAAACCCGCAACTGGCTCGAAGGCTATCTCAAGAGTTATCCCTTCGGCTACGTTCTCATCTCCCATGACCGCTACTTTCTTGATGTTACGATCGACCGCACCGTGGAGATATGGAACAAGCGGCTGACGATCTACCAGGGCAATTACACCAAATACCTGAAAGAGAAAGACGAGCGGCGGGCGCAGTTGGAGGCGGCTTATCGCAACCAGCGAGAGCAGATCGAGCATCTTGAAGCCTTCATCAACCGCTTTCGCGCCCAGGCCACCAAGGCCAAACAGGTGCAGTCGCGGATCAAGGAACTGGAAAAGATCGAGCGCATCGAGGTTCCCGAGGAAGAGCCGATCATCCACTTCAAATTTCCCCAGCCGCCGCCCTCGGGGCGGATGGTGGCGGAGGCTGAGAACCTATCAAAGAGTTATGGCACCAAACAAGTATTGAGCAACGTCAAGTTCACCATCGAGCGCGGCGACCGCGTGGCGCTGGTGGGCGTGAACGGCGCCGGCAAGTCCACGCTGATTAAACTTTTGACCGGCGATGAAGCGCCCACGGCCGGGCAGGTCAAGCTGGGCCACAACGTCATCAGCGAATACTTTGCGCAGGACCAGTACAAGGTGCTGGACGGCGACGCACACATGCTGGACGACATCAGCGGCGCCGCGCTCCGGGTGCCCGAAGTTGAGTTGCGGTCGCTGCTGGGCTGCTTTCTGTTTCGCGGAGACGACGTGTTCAAGCCGCTCGGCGTACTCTCTGGCGGGGAGCGCAACCGCTACGCGCTGGCGCGGATTCTGGTTTCGCCGTCGAACTTTCTGCTGCTCGACGAGCCGACCAATCACCTGGACATGCGCGCCAAAGACGTATTGCTGGATGCGCTGGCGGCCTTCAGCGGCACCGTGGTCTTTGTCTCCCACGATCGATACTTCATTGACCGGCTGGCTACGCGGGTGCTGGAAGTGGAAGGCGGCACTGTCACCAGCCACGAAGGCAACTACGAGGACTATCTGCGGTGGAAAGAAGCGCAGGCGGCTGGAGCAGCGGCAGAACCAACGGCCAGGAGCAAACAGCCGGAATGGGAGGCGGTTTCAAACGGCGGCGTGCCAGCGGCCAACAACGGCACGGACGACGAGGCTGACGCAGCCGCCAAGGACCGCCCGCGGCGGCTGAATCCCATCAAGCAGAAGCAGATGGAAGAGCGGTGCGCCTTTCTGGAAGAGGAAACCCCGCGCATCGAGGCCGCCATCGCGCACACCGAGGAGCAGTTGAGCGTTTATGTCTCTGCCGCCGAGACGCAGCGGCTCACCGACCTAGCCGAGGACCTGCGCGGGCAGTTGGCCGCGCTTACCGCCGAGTGGGAAGAACTGATGATGCAACTGGAAGGCGCCTGATGCTGCACGTTTCCTAAGCTTGAAACTGCGATTAGGTTTATTAAGTTGTTTATTTTTAGCCACTTGCAGGCAGCGGTTTGCAGGAAAATATTGCTTTAGGCTATTGATTTTATTTTTTGCTCGGCATTTATGTGGAAAATCAGGGGGGGGAGGGGGGGGAGGTGCCTTGCGCCTTGCTTCCCGGCCGATGAGGGGCTTTGCGGACTTCTCTTCTATTTGCCAGTGTGCACCAATGGAGGGTAATGCTGCGCAAAATGGGTGGAGGGGTGTGATTCTTACCAGGCCTGAGAATCCGGACCTGGGCACTCTTCGGCTTGTTCGAGTTAAGATTTTGGGACGTGGGCCACGGCATGGAGGTTCGTGCTCTCTTACCCTTGCCGCGATAAAACTGCGTCAAGGATGGGGTACCCCCACGTTTGTGGCTAACTCACAGGTGAGTTACCCGCCACACGACAGGATTCGGCTTATAGGTCCTTTTGCCGAATATCTTTGCTGAATAAACGACAGCCCCGGCCGGGAAAACTCCCAGCCGGGGCTGGCCATTTGGCGCCCTCGATCTCGGTCGTCTCTGCGGGGGCGACTAGATGGTAACTTCCGGTTGGGCGACGATACTCTCTGAACGAAGGTTTCAGACCGCATGGAATCGATCAGAAGTTTATTACTTGCTACTTCTTGGGCGCTTGCACGTTAAGAACTGTGCCCGTCATGGCCTTGCAGTCATCGAGCGAGTAGTCCCACTTTTCTCCTGTCGCTACCTGGGTGACAACCACCTCAGCGGGGAGTTGAAAGCCCTGGATGTTCTGATAGCGGTAAGCAAAAATGGCATCCCATGAAGTTTGAGCCTCAGCCCGCGACCCAGTTTTCACCGATTGAATAAGATAACCGTTTGGCCCGGTTGTGAACTCCGTTGCGAAATGCTGCGGTTGCGGAAGTTCGCTTATCACGCTGGTGATCCGCATATCGGGGAGAAGATTGAGAGTGGCTGAGACGTTCGCCCCCTTCATCACCACCCTGAAGCCAGCGTCTACGGGTTGGAACGTGAATGTTGTCGGCTTTACAGGGAGGATGACATTTGTTGCAAAGGGGAGCCAAGCATTCAATCCAGAGGACACTATTGCCTGAAGGGTGGCTTCTAGATCGGAAGCGTGAGGCGTCCCGGACAGGTCCGTTGCACTCGGAATTTCCGAAACGACCGCACCCGACCGGTCTACGAAAACTCGATGTGAGAGCGACTGAAGACGATTCACCGTTGGAAGAGCAGCGGAAGGAACTGTTCCAAGTGTGTTGATGAAATGCCTCTTCCAATCGAATTGCACTGCACAATCGAATGACACGAGTTGACGGGTAAGCGGTGCATCGTAGAGACCGCGAGTCTTCGAAAGCATTTCGTCGTTTGAGCCCATTGACTGGGACAGAGCGGGAAGGCACGCAAGAAACGAAACGAGCAGTAGATTTAAATGACGCATGCCCAATGTTAACCTCAATAACCAATGCTCATTTCGCTCCCAGATTAGGTCGCGGATTACCGGCATCTCGGCAGTTACCATTTTATCAACATTTACTCACCCCTCAATCCAGCGGCTGGGGATCTGGCCGGAGGCATACCTGGGCAGAGTTACGACTTTTTGGGCAAAGCCCCCCAGGGGTATAAGGGGGGTAGGGGGGTGCCCGGGGGTATAGGCCGTTCAGGCCGTTCAACTTGCGAAAGGCCGGCCGCTGCTCTCTGGTTTTTCCTGCTTCCTGACTTAATAGTGAACCTTTGGCGCGTAATTCTCTGCAATGCGGGAGGCGGGCCACAGGAGAGCCGTGGATGGGGCCTGCGCATCCACTGGCGGCAGTGGGCGGCCAACCTCGCTGCTACCATCGACACATGCTACGTGTGAAGCTTTTGGAAGAGGGCGCCCGGCTGCCGGTGGTGGCGCATCCCGGCGAAGATCTGGGCTACGACCTGTTTGCGCTGGAGGGCACGGTTCTGGCTCCTCGGGCCACTGTCAGAGTGCGGACCGGCATTGCCGTTGAGGCCCGCAGTCCCGTCAACGGCGCTCCGCTGGGCCTGCTGGTGCGCGATCGCTCGTCGATGGCGGCGCGGGGGATTGCCACCACCGCCGGAGTGATCGACGCCGGCTACCGGGGCGAGATTCTGGTTCTGATGACCAATCTGGGCGAGGCCGCTGTCGAACTGAAGGCCGGCGAGAAGATTGCCCAGATGATTCCGGTTCCCGTGCTGACGGGTCCCGTCCAGGAAGTGGAAACGCTGGAAGTGTCGGCGCGCGCGGAAAAGGGGTTTGGCAGCACCGGACGATGAGTGGGTGCTTCCCATCCTTGGCGCGATGAGCCTGCGCCAAGGATGGGACACCGAATCGATCGTGGAACAGTCGGCTAGCCTGCTGACTTGCCGACTTGCTACTGGATTCCCAGCCCGTCGTTCTTGTGATAGTTCGGGTAGGGCGGGATGGGAATATTCGGCACGGGATGGGCCTTTAGCTCGTCCAGCACCAGTTGCAAGCCGGTTTCCAGTTGGAGGTCGTGGCCGCTGGCTGCGTCCTTGGGCAGGTCCTCCACCGGTACGTCGGGGGCGATGCCGCGGTTCTCCACCTCCCAGTCGCCGTTGAGGCCATAGATGGCGTAGCGCGGCGCCATCACACGACCGCCGTCGAGCAGCGAAGGATAGCCGCCGATGCCCACCAGCCCGCCCCAGGTGCGCGTGCCCACCAGTTTGCCGATGCCCGCCTTGCGGAAGTACCAGGGCATGGCGTCGCCGCCGGAGCCGGAGTTCTGATTGATGAGCATGACCTTGGGCCCGAAGATTGCGCCCACAGGGTCATGGATCGGTTTGCCGTCGCGCTCGATGGCCCCGGAAAGCGGGAACCGCTTGAGCACGTCCACCACGTAGTCGGCGATGAAGCCGCCCTCGTTCCAGCGCTCGTCCAGCACCAGCGCCTGTTTGTCGAGCTGAGAGTAGAAATAGCGATTGAAATTGGTGTAGCCCGCGCCGCCGGTGTTGGGCATGTAGACGTAGGCCACCTTGTCTCCGGAGAGCTCACTGACCTTGCGCCGGTTCGCTTCAATCCAATCCAGGTTGCGCAGGCCGTCCTCGTCAGCAATGGGCACCACGGTCACGTCCCGGGCATCTTTGCCGTCGGGGTTGGGGCCCACGCGCAGGATGGTTTGCTTCCCGGCCGTACCGTCAAACAACTGGTAGAGATTGTCGCCGGCGTGCAGCTCGCGGCCGTTGACGGCCAGCAGGTATTCTCCCTCTTTCACGTAGACGCCGGGCAGGGTCAGCGGCGAGGCCAGGCCAGGGGTCCAGTTTTGCCCGCCGAGGATTTTGGTAATCCGGTAGCGGCCGTTTTCCACCTTGTAGTCGGCGCCCAGCAGGCCGGTTTTGGGAGAATTGTCAGGCTGATGCGGTCCGCCCACGAACATGTGGCCGATGGTGATTTCACCCAGCATCTCGGTGGAAAGGTAGGTGAACTCGGATCGGGACGCCAGCCCGTCGAGGAACGGCTTGTATCTCGCCTCGATCTTGGGAATGCTCAGGCCGTGGGTGTGGGGGTCGTAGAGGAAGTCGCGCTCGATGCGCCAGGTTTCGTGATACATCTGCTTCCACTCGGCGCGCAGATCGATGGTGGTTTCAAGCCCGCCCAGATTCAGCGGCTTGCCGGGAGCCGCTTCGCCGGGCTTCAGGTCGTCGGCCGAGGCGATGGTCCATCCGCCTTTGCGCGAGTAGAGCACCTTCGACCCATCAAATGAAATCTTGAGCGCGTCCAGATCGCTGAGGACGATCTCGGGCTTGCGCTTTTCCAGCGTGAACCGCCAGATGGCGCGAATGCCCGGAACATCGTCCTCGTAGCTGGAGCGGCCAAAAGGCGAAGTCTCGCCCAGATAGAGGACGCCGGCCTTTCCAGTGGCAATGCCGCCGTAGTTCCGGGGCGGAATGGGCAGCGCCAGAATGCGGTCGCCGATCTTTTCAAGGTCTACCTTCACCTCAACCGGCTTGCCGGCATCCTTCTTTTCGGCGTCCTTCTTGTCCTTGTCGCTGTCCTTGGCCGTTTCGTCCTTCTTTTCTGTATCTGCCTTCTCGTCCTTCTTGCCGGTGTCTTTCTTGTCCGCGTCTTTCTTGTCGTCCTTCTTGGTCTCGTCCTTGATCTTCTCGTCGTCGCTCTCCGGAGGAACCGGCGAGGCGCCGTCCTTGGCCAGCACAACCACGTAGGCTGCGCTGGTCTGGCCGCGGTCCAACGACGAAAGATCGATACCGGCGCGGGAAGGCCCGTCGTCAGTGGAGGCAATGAAGTAAAGGTACTTGCCGTTCGGGTCGAACGCCGGACTGGTGGCGTCGCTCATGCCATCCGTCACCTGGGTCGCCTTGTGGGTCTCAAGCGAGTAGAGGAAGATGGCGTTCAACTGGTTGTCGAGGTCGCGGTAATATGCGAGCCACTTCGAATCCGGCGACCAGACGGCGCCAAAATCGGAGCCGAAGCTGCCATAGGTTCCCGTATCCACGAGCACCGGCTTGCCCGAGGGCACATCCACGTACCACAGCCGCAGGTGCTTGTCAGAATAGGCGATGCGCTTCGAGTCCGGCGACCAGGCGGGACTGTAAAAGAAGCTCGGCTGGGGACCGAGGTCGATGACCGTGGGCGGTTTAAAGCCGGTCTGATCGTGCAGGTAAAGCTGGTACTCGCCCGAGGCGTCGGAAAAGTATGCAATCGTCTTTCCGTCCGGACTCCAGGACGGGTCGCGTTCGGCAACGCCGGGGGTATTCGTCAGGTTGCGGGTGTCGCCCTTTTCGCCGGGGACGGTAAATATTTCGCCATGAGCCTCAAAGACGGCGCGGGCTCCGGTGGGCGACAGCGCTGCATTCCGAATCTCGTCCGGGCTCAGGCTGACCCGGCGAGGCACCAGGTTGGCCAACTCGCCATGAATATGGATGGAAACGGTCTGGTCGGCGTTGGTGGCCGTATCGAGCAAATGAATGGAGCCAAACTGCTCATAAACCAGCCCGCCCGGACCGGCCTGAACGGATTTCAGGTCATAGCTGGTGTTCGGAACCACTTGGCTGACCTCCTTCGTCCCGGTGTCGTAGCGGTAGAGCGAGACCGGGCCCTTGCGGTCAGAGAGAAAGTAGACCGAGTTGCCGGCCCACACGGGGTCAGAATCGTTGGAGTTCTCGCGCGGCACCTTTACCAGATCGAGCGTTTTCAGGTTGACGATCCAGATGGGGGTGGTCTGGCCACCCGCGTAGCGCTTCCAGGCCGGTTGCCACTTGGTGAAAGGCTCATAGGCCAGCGACTGGCCGTCAGGCGAGAACGACCCCTCGAACCCCGCGGGCAGCGGCAGCGGCTCCGGAACTCCCATGCCGTCGGCATGCACCCGGAACAGACGCAGGTAATGGCGGTAGCTGGCTCGCCCGCTGGCTATGAGCACGTCCTTGCCGTCTGGCGACCAGCCCAAGGCGGTGCTACCTGCCGGATGCCAGGTAATGCGGCGGGGAATGCCGCCCGCGGCCGGAATGATATAGACGTCGGTATTGCCTTGCAGGTGGGCCGAGTAGGCAATCCAGGCGCCGTCAGGCGAGTAGAACGGCCCCGCGCTCACTTGCCCGTTCGAGGTCAACCGTTCGGCGTCGCCGCCCTGGCGGCTGACCGTCCAGATGTCGTCGGCGTAGCGGAAGGCGATCTTATCCTGGCTGAGGGAGGGGAATCGTAGCAGAAGCGGCGCCTGGGCGGATGCGGCCGAGGAAGGGGCTTGAGCCAAAGCAACAACAGGAAGAACTGTGGCGAGCGCAAGCAGGACAAGCACCAGCCGGGAGAGCATGCGAGTCATTGGGCCTCCGGTGAGATGGACTATAGCGGTTCTCCAGGTCTGTAGAGGGAAATCGCCGCTACTGAGTGGCTTTTTCATTAAGAAAAAGCCACCCTGCACAACGCCAGAATCTCCACGTAAACTGGAGAACCGCTCTAACTGAATAGCCAATCGAAAACATCTGCGTAAAACTGTGTCAACCTATGCTACGTCGGATGGGATCAAAAAGGTTCCGAAAAATCCAGCCGGGACCCGGATTTTCAGTGGAATTCGCCAGCCGCCGGAACCTGGCCACGGCTCCTTGCGTATCCCGAAAGTGAGAAACATCTCCGGCTGCGTCCGGTTCGGGTCTTGAAATGCGGCCTGAATGGTCTCAACTCCGTCACAAGGAATATCCGAGATTGCGTACACTGGAAAGAACCGGGCTGGGTTTCGCCATACATCCTGCGCGCCCCGCCTCTTTGTCTCGTGTTTCCACCCCGGCGCACGCAGAGTTAGTGTGCCGGTGATCGCGGCTTCTTCCCCGGCTTTGGCAAACGGGTGGGAAACCATCAACCCATAACCGCTCTCACAACGAAAGCAAGATCATGCAATTCGGTGAGGCCGTCAAACTCGCGCTGCAGTCGCTGTGGGCCAACAAGCTGCGCACCATCCTCACGCTGCTTGGCGTGGTCATTGGAGTTGCGTCCGTGATCACGGTCGTCACCCTGACCAACGGCGCCAAGCAATTTGTGACCACAAAGATCAACACCTATGGCGCCAGCGTGGTCACCATCAGCAAGATGCCGCAGACCTTCATCACCATTGAGGAGTATCTCTCCTTCCAGAAGCGGAAAGACGTTACCTTCGACGACTACAAAGCCGTCGTTTCCGGTTGCAGGTCCTGCGTATCGGTCGGCGCGCAGCGCAATACCACAGGGAAGGTCGTCTACCAGACCAGGTCCACCACGGACACCAATATTCGCGGCTGGACGTGGACCATGCCACCCATCTCCAACCTCAATATCGACGAAGGCCGTTCTTTCACTGAAGTGGAGGACGAACATAGCACTCATGTGGCCATCGTGGGTTATGACGTTGTGGACAATGTGCTCGGCGCCGGCGATCCGCTCGGCAAGGAAATTCGCGTGGACGGTTCTCCCTACACCGTGATTGGCGTAGGCGAACGCCAGGGCAAGATGCTGGGCATGAGCATGGACAACTGGGTCGCTATTCCTCTGACGGCATTTCTCAGCGCCTACGGCGGTCATCAAAGCATGGTCGTCTATGTGAATGCGGGCGGGGGCGGCGCGGTGATGGATGAAGTTTCAGACGAGTTACGCACCATTATGCGCGCGCGCCGGCATCTGGCGCCGGGCGCCCCGGATAGCTTCTCGATTGAAACAAGCGCGACCTTTCAGAACCTGCTGGGCAACATCCTCAATAGCTTCGGAGCCGTGGTGGCGGCCATTGCCGGCATCTCTCTGGTGATTGGCGGCATTGTCATCATGAACATCATGCTTGTTTCAGTCACTGAACGCACCAGGGAAATCGGTGTCCGCAAGGCCCTCGGCGCGCGCCGCAAAGACATTCTGCTTCAGTTCCTCATCGAGTCCGCGACCATGTCTCTGGTGGGTGGCGTCATCGGCGTGGCCGCGGGCATCACCGTGGCCAAAGTCATTACTTTGATCATCGCGTTCCCCTCGGAAGTGGAACTCTGGTCGATACTCGTCAGTTTGATTGTTTCCACCGGCGTTGGCCTGTTTTTCGGGGTTTATCCGGCATTCAAAGCTGCGCAACTTGATCCCATCACTGCCCTGCGAGCGGAGCTATAGGCATGAGGCTGCGTGACTCACAGGAATCCGTGCTGCTGGCGCTGGATACGCTGCGCAAGAACAAACTACGCTCCGGCCTCACCGTGCTTGGAATCTCCATCGGCATCGCCACCGTGATTCTCATCTCTTCAGCCATCAACGGACTCAATACCAATATCGATACATTCGTGAAATCTCTGGGAACCAACGCCTTGTGGGTTTTCCGCTTTGAACCGTTCGGGAAGCGTCCCACGACCGAGGAGCTCAATCGCAAGCAGCTTACCTATGAAGACGGGATTGCCATGCGCAGCCTGCCGTATGTGGCTGCCGTCGATCCCGAACTTACCTATCAGAATTTCCAAACGGGACTCGGCAGTGTTTCACTCAAGGCCGGTACGCACAAGATTTCGAACACCATTCTGAACGGCACCACATCGGCGGTGAAAGAAACCCAGGACATCGAGCTCACCGAAGGCCGCATGTGGACCGACTCAGAAGAAGAGCGCAGCGCCAATGTAGTTGTCCTCGGCCATGATGCCGCTGAGGATCTTTTCCCGGGCGAGTCGCCCCTGGGCAAGGATATCGATTGTGAAGGCGACATCTTCACCGTGATCGGCGTGCTGGATGTTCAGCCGCAGCCGTTCGGAAGCGGCCGCAACACGCAGGACAACTCGGCTTACTTCCCCCTGGAGACTTTTCGCAAGATTCATCCCGAGATCAAAGACTTCTGGATCGTCGTGAAATATGACGATCCCTCCCACAAGGCGCTGGTGATCGATGAACTTCGCGAACTTCTCCGCCGCCGCCGCAATGTGCGCCTGGAACAGGACGACAACTTCGCCATCTTTGGCCCCGACTCGCTCACGCGCCTATGGAATCAGCTCACCGGCGGACTCTTTCTGTTTATGGTCGCCGTCTCGTCAGTAGGTCTCATGGTCGGCGGCGTGGGCGTCATGAACATCATGCTTGTCTCCGTAACGGAGCGCACCAGGGAAATCGGTATCCGCAAAGCCATCGGCGCCACCAAAAGAAACATCCTTCTCCAGTTCACGCTGGAGGCCGTAACTCTTTGCGTGGTTGGCGGCTTGCTCGGCATCCTGGCTGGAGCCCTGCTGACCCTGATTCTGCATTTTGCCGTGTCGTTCCTTCATGCGGCTCTTTCGCCTACCTGGGTTCTGATCGCCTTTGCGGTTTCCTGCGCCATTGGCCTGGTTTTCGGCATTTATCCCGCATGGAAAGCAGCCTCGATGGACCCTATCGAAGCCCTCAGATACGAGTGAGGCAGGGAATAGGGAGTAGGGGGTAGGGAATAGGGAATGAGGAATAGCGCAATTGCAGGTCAGACGAAGGCCATGCAAACTGAGGGGTAGATCAAACGGCCGTTGATGCCTGAAAACTGACCGCGCCCAAGCCTTGAGCACTACCGCCCCGCTACTCCCTATTCCCTGCTCTCTATTCCCTGCTTCAAAGCATCCTCCCGCAGGTGGCTATAGGCGGCAGCCGGCACGTCGGTTAGAGCAATTTCATCATGGCTGTACCCAGTTGAGCGTCAGCCTGAACCATGCTTGTGCATTTTCTGCGGATATCTGTTGAAGGGCTTGTGTGATGGCTTGGTCGAGGGCTTGTTCCGTCCGAGCTTTGGTGGAGCGGAGTAGTTGTTTGAATTTGGACCAGGCCTTTTCGATGGGGTTCAGATCGGGCGAGTAAGGCGGCAGGTAAAGTAACTCCGCGCCTGCTGCCTCGATCCGCTGGCGCACGCCGTCGACCTTGTGCGCACTGAGGTTGTCCATCACCACCACATCTCCCGGAGTCAGGGCCGGACAGAGGAAATGGTCCAGGTAGGCGAGGAAGATGTCCGTATCGGTGGCCGCAGTGACGGTCATCGTAGCGATCATGCCATCAAGGCTCATCGCGCCCAGGATAGTGACGATCTGCCAGTTTCCCTCCGGCGTCCCTTCATGAATACGCGCTCCACCGAGGCAGCGCGCAAAGCGCCGCGTCATCGTGGTCGAGATACCGCTTTCGTCAAGGAAGACGAGCCTTTTCGGATCGATCGCGAGGATGCGCTGGTGGAACTCGGCGCGACGGATACGGTTGGCTTCGGTGTCTCGTTCGGCAGCGTGGAGCGACTTTTTTTCAGCCGCAGACCCAGCCGGCGAACCCACAGATGCACCAGTCCCCAACTCATCGAAACGCCCTTGTCCGACCGGATACGCTCCCGCAACTCGGCCAGAGTCAGGTCGGGCTGCGACTTGACCAAGCCGAGCATGTGCGTCTTGACCGGTTCGGTCACCTTGCTCCGGATTCCATACCGCGACTGCGCAACACGCGCCTTTTGCCCAGTCGCAGCCTGCTGCCGGCGCAACTTGCGCACATACTCCCAACTGACGCCAAAGCGCTTGGCGAGCACACGGCAACTGCCCTCGCCGCGCTCGTCTGCTTCCAAAATCCTCACCCGCAAATCGTCCGAATAGGCTCGTCCCATCCTCGTCATCGCGGTCACTTCGCCAGAGATACCCAGAATTACTCATAGAATCGTCGATGGGTATAGCTAACTTGATTCTGCTCTAGCGGCAACGCGGGTCCCTCCCACAGCAGCCGCGGCGCGTCCTCGCTGGCTGAGTGCAGGCCCTCCAGATGAAATGCGTGTTTGCCCGCTCGCAGGCCCAGAGCCCCGCGGTCGTAGCGGAGCGCGTTGCCGGCAGAGCCGCAAACCTGGGCAAAGGAAGGGCCGGTCTTTGCCACTTCCACTCCGTCGATCAACAATCGCGCCCCGTCGCGGGCGATCAAATGAAAGGTGTAGCCGCCGTCTGCGGGAATGTCGATGAGGCCATCCCACGCGACGGCATAGCGCGTAAAGCCCTGGGCATTGGCCTGCAGGTTGGGCGCCTCGCCCGCGAACACTGCGTGTTGGACGGCCAGATCCGGCAGTTCGGTCCATTCTCCGGGGTAGATCTGAAAGCCCAGTCCGGACGAAACCGGGGCAACTGGAGACGCGGTTTCGTGCCAATGGGCCACGGCCACCACGCCTTGGGCGGCCCAGTCCTGGTGGCCCTGCCGATCCTCGACGTGGAGCAGAACCCTGAATCGGCCGGCGCCGTTGGCTGCCCCGTCCAGTTGGGTTCCCAGCGCGTCTGGGAAGCGGTGGCGAACGCGGCGGCCATGTGCCTGGGTTCCATCGCCAAAGAGCCAGGTGTAGCGTGCGCCAGCCGAGGGCCCGGCCGTGAAGGTAACGCTTTGGCCCGGTGCAAAGACCGGGGGATCGATGGTGAATGCCGCAACCGGGTTGTGTGCGTCGGTAAAGTGAGCAGCCGCCGCGCCGTCAAAGACCGCCAGCGGCAGGTCGGCATCGTTGGTGGCGCGAGTCTGGCCCATCTTCACATTGTCAAAGGTTACGTCGGCCACGTCGCCCATCATCGTGGAAGCGGTCAGCGGCGGCTGGTCCAGCGCCCAGATGTTGCGGAAGGTGAACCCATGCAGGCCTGGAAATTCCTGCTCCATCTGCACGAGGGAGTACCAGTTATCCAGGAACAGATTCTCGAAGGTGAAATCGGAGTGGTCGCCCTTGGCCCCCTGCGCGCCCCAGAAGCCGAACAGGCCGAAGGTCTGGCCGCAGGCTCCGATGCCGCCGTGGAGTATGTCGGAGTCGCGCAAAGTAAAGTTGCGCGAGTTGTAGACTTTTCGCGGCCAGCCCGCGCGCACGATGTTGGAAATGCTGGTGGAGAGCTCGCTGTGCTCGATGAGAATATTCTGCACGTCGTGGCCGGGGCGGGTCATCTCCTCGTCGGTGTAGCCGTCCCAGTTCCCCTGCATGGCAAAGACATCGTCGGAGGCGCGGAAGAAGGAGTCGCGCACAATCGTGTCGCCGCCGCCCAGCCAGTCCATGCCGTCCTGGTTGGCGTTGCCTGGATTGCCTCCGATCACCCGCAGGTCGTCATAAACAAACTTGTTGGAATCCTTCATCTGGATCGACCAGGTTCGCGCTCTCACGATGCAGGTCAGCCCGTCAATCTCAACATTGCGAGCTTCGAGCGCGCCGATGCAGTGCCAGTCGGGCTTCTGCATCCAGCCTTCGTCATTGTTGGGGTCCTGGGAGCCCTCGTAAACAATCGTTCCTCGGCCCAGCACCTTCACTCCATCCACTTTCCACAGATTCAGGCTGCCGAAGATGTAAGCGCCGGGAGCAAGGTAGAGGGTTTCGCCGCTTTTGGGGTTCAGACTCTCGCGGTGAATGCCCGCGTCCAGGATGCGCACGCCAGGGCCGCTCGGCGGCGGCGGTGTTGGTGTGCCGGCAAACAGGAAGAGCATATGCGCGTAGTTGAGAAAGTCGCCAGGCCGCGAAATGGAAAGCTTGGCCGGTGCCGAGAGCCGGAAGCGAATGGTCCGGCCTTGCCGGATGGGGCGCAGGCCGAGCCGCCAGGGCTGAATATCCACGCCGCGATCCCAAAAGCCCGGTTCTGCGGCGGTGATAGCCACGTCCACGGGGCCGGTTACGTCAAAGCTGACAAACTCATAGTTTGCTGCGGCGTGCGCCACATCCACGGGCCGGCCGTTCACGGTTACGGTAAAGGCTGTGGAACGCATCTCCTCAGGGACCGGTGCAGCCTGAACGCGAGAGGCGGCATGGGCGGCGACAGGAAGAGCGAGAAGGGCCGCGAGCAGTGGACGAATACCCAGCAAGAAGCGAAAACCCCGGCACAAGAGTGGGAACGAAACCACTGTAGCACTGCGGGCATGCAGAGCCTCAGCTCAAGCTCTATTCTCTAATCCCCGTTCCCAGTTCTTAGATTCCTTCGCCCATGGAAACAAAGTCTCGCAGCCGCTCCAGTTCCTCGCGATAGGCGGTCCGCTCGGCCGCTTCGGCGGTGAATGGCTCCGTCGGATGCGCTTGTTCGCCGAGCCGTTTCTCCAACTCCTCCACGCGGACCGAGAGCGCAATCAGCGCGTCGGAAAGCGGGTCTTTCACGTCGTGCGGATCGGTAATCAGCACGCGCTGCCCGTTGCGATAGACAATGTGCGCCGGGACTCCTACGACCGTTGAATTGGGTGGAACATCGGAAAGCACCACCGAGCCCGCGCCCACCCGCGAGTTCTCTCCGACGGTGATATTGCCCAGCACGTTGGCGTTGTTGCCAATGAAAACGCCGTCGCAGACCGTGGGATGCCGCTTGCCGTGGCCTTTGCCGGTTCCTCCCAGAGTCACGCCCTGGTACAGTGTCACATCGCTGCCGACAATCGCGGTTTCGCCAATCACCACGCCCATCGCGTGGTCGATGAACAGCCGCCGCCCGAGCAGCGCGCCTGGGTGAATATCCACGTCGGTGAAGAAGCGGCCCACCTGCGAAAGCAATCGAGCCCCCAGCCGCATCTTGGCGCGCCACAGCACGTGGGAGACACGGTGAATCCAGACCGCCCAGAGCCCCGGATAGCACAGGAAGACCTCCAGCCGGGAACGCGCGGCAGGGTCGCGCTCCATGACGGAGTCGATATCTTCGCGGATTCGGGCAAACAGAGACATGACGGCCACGCCCGGTGACAACGGCTCAGAACCGGTCTGAGACCAGTGTTTGAAGGCTACGGGCTTCAGCCCGCACAAAACTTGCCGAGAGAAAAGTTAGGTGCCCCAGGCCTCGCATTTGAGACCTGGGAAACCTCAAACTGCAACCGGCATCGGTGAATCAGAAGCAGCTACTTACAGCGTAACCGGTTGCGTCACCAGGGCCACCGCCTTCTGTCGCAGCGTGTCGAAAAGGGCACTCGATAGATACCGCTCTCCAAAGCTGGGCAGAATGGCTACGATCAGCTTTCCGGCATTCTCAGGCCGCGCCGCCACCGTGAGCGCGGCATGAACCGCGGCGCCCGAAGAGATGCCCACGAACAGGCCTTCTTCCAGGGGCAGCCGGCGGGCCGTGGCGATGGCGTCGTCGTTGCTCACCTGCACAATCTCGTCAATGAGGCCGGTGTTCAGCACACTGGGCACAAAACCCGCGCCAATGCCCTGGATCTTGTGAGGTCCCGCCTTGCCGCCTGAGAGCACGGGACTATCCGTGGGTTCCACGGCGATGGCCTTGAAACTCGGCTTGCGCTCCTTGATGTAGCTGGCGATGCCGGTGATGGTGCCGCCGGTGCCCACGCCGGAGATGAGAATGTCGGCCTTGCCGTCGGTGTCTTGCCAAATCTCGGGGCCGGTGGTCGCATAGTGAATGGCCGGATTGGCGGGATTGTCGAACTGCTGCAGGATGTAGCCGTGTGGGTTCTGGGCCAGCAGTTCGTTGGCCTTGGCGATGGCTCCCTTCATGCCGTTCGGTCCCGGCGTCAGCACCAGTTCCGCGCCAAAGGCAAGCAGCAGCACGCGGCGCTCCAGGCTCATGGTTTCGGGCATGGTGAGGATCAGCCGGTAACCCTTGACGGCGGCGATGAAGGCCAAGCCGATGCCGGTGTTGCCGCTGGTGGGCTCAATCAATACGGTTTCGCCGGGCTTGATCTTGCCGGCCTTTTCGGCGTCCTCGATCATCGCCAGCCCGATGCGGTCCTTCACGCTGCTGAGCGGGTTCTGGCTCTCCAACTTGACTAGAACGGTGGCCGGCAGACCGGCCGCCATGCGGTTCAGCCGCACCAGCGGGGTGTGGCCAATGATCTCAGTTACGTTCGCGGCAATACGCGCCATAATGATCTCCTTTTCCCGGAATATACTCCCGGGGCTTGCTTTTCAAAGTTTTGGGGTGATGGTCGAGCCGTTAGGCGGGAAAAAACGCGCGCGAACGAGGCGCACATATGCATCGCGGCTGGCACCAGGGCGGCGTTAGCGACATCGATGCATAGCAACAGCGTAGCCCCAGGACGCGGAATGTGGCAAGGGGAGAAGACGGAAAACACCATAAGCGTCTGCGCGGCCCTTTGTCTCAGCCCGTATTCCGCAGCCCCGCCGAGATGCCGCTGATCGTGGCAGCGATGGCGCGGTTGACCTCGGGGGTATCTTCGCCGGCGCGTTTGCGGCGCAGCAGGTCTACCTGGATCAGGTGCATGGGATCCACGTAAGGATTGCGCAGCTTGATTGACCGCCCCAGCACCTGGTTTGTCTCCAGCAGTTCGCTTTGTTGCGTAACGGCAAGTACCGCGCGCACGGTACGATGAAACTCGGCTTCAAACAGGTCGTAGACGCGCTCGCGCAGTTTCGCGTCCTCGACCAGTGAGGAGTAGATCCACGCCGTGGCCAGGTCCACCTTGCCCAGTGCCATTTCCACGTTGCGCAGCAGGTCGATGAAGAGTGGAAACTCGCTGGCCATGTCTTTTAGCAGGTCGATTGCGCCGGGCTGTTCGCAATACTGCTCCAGTGCAAAGCCAACGCCAAACCAGGCCGGCACCAGCAGCCGCGACTGCGTCCACCCGAAAACCCAGGGAATGGCGCGCAAATCCGCCAGGTTTGCCGGGGTCCCCAACGACGGGTCTTTGTCGTTGGGGTGATTTGCCGGGGTCCCCAACGACGGGTCTTTGTCGTTGGGGTGGTTGGGCAATGCGTTTCGCCGCGAAGGCCGCGAGCCGATCATCGCATGCTCCAGTTCGCCCACCGGCGTGGATTGCTCGAAGTAGGTAACCACCCCCGGGTCTTCAAGGATGTGCTTGCGGTAGAAGTCGTAAGAGATAGCGGAAAGCTCGTTCAGGGCAGCTTCCCACTCGGGCTTGAGCACCCCGGTGAAGTGGCCCTCGGGATCGCGTGCGTTGGGACGCGCCAGAGCGTCGAGCGAGGCCGCGATCATCAATTCAAGGTTGCGCTCGGCCAGCACTTCGTCGGCATATTTGAAGTTGAGCACCTCGCCCTGCTCGGTAATGCGCAACTGGCCCTCGAAAGAGTCCATAGGCTGGGCGAAGATGGCGCGATGCGTGGGTCCGCCGCCGCGGCCTACCGTGCCGCCGCGGCCGTGGAAGAGCCGCAGCCTGACGCCGCACTCGCGCGCCACTACGTGCAAGTCGCGATGCGCGCGGAAAATCTCCCAGGTGCTGGTCAACATGCCGCCGTCCTTGTTGGAATCGGAGTAGCCCAGCATCACTTCCTGCCAGTTATCCCAGCTTGCCATCAGCTTGCGATAGTCCGCCCGGTTCCACAGCTCGCGGCAGACACTTGGCGCCTGGCGCAAGTCCTCGATGGATTCGAACAGCGGCACCGGCATGAGCCCGGGATCACGTCCCGAGCCCTCGACCCGCACGCCGCCCAGCCGTGCCAGCCGCACCACCGCCAATACATCTTCCACCGTTGCCGCGCCGCTGATGACGTACTGACGAATGGCTTCGGGCGAGCAGCCGTTTTTTATCTCGGCCACCACCCGGAAGGTTTCCAGCACGCTGGCCGTCTCGGCGGAAAGGCCGCCTGGTAACGCGGGCGCGATGGTGTCGCTGATCGCTTCCTGCAATGCGGCGGCATGCACCCGCGCGTGCTGCCGGATATCGAGTGTGTGCAGATGAAGGCCGAAAGTGCGTACCTGCAAAATCAGCGGATCCACCAGCGTGCGCGCAATGCGCAGCCCGCGGTTCGCGGCCAGTGAGGCCCGCAGGGTCTCCAGGTCTGCAAGAAACTCTTCCACTGAGCAGTAGGCCGGCAGCACCTGCGCCAGCTTCTCCTGTCCCTGGGCCAGCGTGTAGGGAGTTACGGGCAGCGCGGCGTCCGCCGGGCCGGGATGCTCCATGGTTCTGAGAACCCGCGCTTTCAGGCAGATGATGAAGCGGCGATAATACTCAAACTCGTATTGCTCGCCGAACACCTGCGCTTCCGGGGTATGCACCTGCGCCACGTAGGCTTCAAGCCGTTCCCGCAGCGCATCGCTCACCGGCCTCTGCTGGGCGCTGGTGGTCAGCAGGTCGATAATTTCCTGCAATTGGCGCTGGTAGTAGAGCAGCAGATGGCCGCGCGCCAGTTGAATCGCGTCGCGTGTCACCTGCGGTGTAACAAAGGGATTGCCGTCGCGGTCGCCGCCGATCCAGGAGCCGAAGCAGAGCACCTGCGGCAGCGCGTGCGCCTCGATCTCCAGGCCATAGGAGGCGCGCAGCGCTTCCGCAATCTCGCGGAAGAGGCTGGGTAGCGTGTCAAAAATCGAGACGTCGTAGTAGTCGAGCCCCATCTTGATCTCGTCATAGACCGTGGGGCGTCGTGAGCGGACCTCGTCGGTCTGCCACAAGCTGGTAATCTCCGCCAGCACCAGTTGTTCCAGGCGCGCCATGTCCTCTTTGGGCACGGGGATGCGATCCAGCCTGGCCAGAAACTCGCCGATGCGCCGGCGCTTGAACATCACTGACCGCCGCGCAACCTCAGTGGGGTGCGCGGTAAACACCGGCACAATGCGCACGCGTCTCAGCCACTCCAGAGCCTCGTCCGCGCCTATGCCCACGCGGCGCATCTCGCACAGAGTCCCGGCCAGCGAACCGCGCTGCCGCCCGGCCTCGCCGCTCAGTCGCAGGGCAATGCGCCGCCGTTTGCGATGGTTCGTTTCAGCCAGGTTGATGAGCTCGAAGTAGAAGGCAAACGCGCGCGTAAGCAGGATAGCCCGCTCCACGGGCAGCGAGTGCACCAGCTCCAGAGCATTCGCCGCGTGGCGTGCGGCCTCTTTGTCCTGTCCGCGTGCCTCGGCGTCGCGGCGGCGGATGGTGCCCTGCCGCAGCGCTTCCACGTGGGCAAAGAACTCCTCGCCGGCCTGCTCCCGCAGCACGTCGCCCAGCAGCGTGCCCAGCGAACGCACGTCGCGCCGCAGCGGAGCCTCTTTCAGCTCGCCGGACTGCGCTTCCAACTCCGCCAGCCGCTTTTGCCAGCTCTCCGGATTCCACAATAGGGCCATCGTGCTAATCATTATGCACGACGGCGCGGCGAAGAGAAGCATGCAAGATGTCGGTGAGCGGTCCTTCGTGCATCTCACCCTTGCGCTAGAAAAAAGTGCAGGGACGGGGCACCCTCAACGATGATGAGGGAGAGAGAGTAAGAGCATGGAGGGTCGGCCAGCCACCCGCCTCAGATGGCAATGCGAAAGGAAGGAATTCCGAATAACTGATATCACAGTTGCCGCTATCATTGTCACTCTAGGTATGCCCCTGCCCGACCCCCAGCCGCTGGATTGAGGGGGGAGTACATGTTTATAAAATGGTAACTGCCGAGATGACAGTCGTCCAACCGGAAGTTACCATATAGTCGCCCCCGCAGAGACGACCGAGATCGAGGGCGCCAAATGGCCAGCCCCGGCTGGGAGTTTTCCGGCCGGGGCTGTCGTTGTTCAGCAAAGATATTCGGCAAAAGGACCTATAAGCCGAATTCTGTCGTGTGCGGTCATTCCTCTAGG
>CAZNAW010000015.1:0-84470 GCA_964571165.1 uncultured Occallatibacter sp.
GGCCGTCCATGAGCCTTGAAGCTCACGTCCCGGACGTTATCCGGCACACTGCCCTTCGGAGTTCGGACTTTCCTCCCCCGGAGATCCTCGCTTGCGCAAAGCCTCCGGCAGCGACCGCCCGGTCCTCCTGCCAGTGGTTAGTTTATCGTGAATGGAGACAAAACGCGTGAGCCTGTTTTCAGGCCATTCGGAAAGACCACTTGTTTGTCTTCCTGCTTATTGGGCTTTCTTCGGCGGGCTTGTCCAGTTACAGAGCTTTCGGTGTCGAAAAGAAACGAGCGAAGCGCTCGAACTTTGGCCACAACGCCGGCTTCTCTATGCGATGATTTCTCTTCGACTGAAGGGACCTGAAAATGAAGCGGCTGCTTCTCTTTCTTCTTGCGCTGGCGCCACTGAGCGCGCAGACCTACCAGCCCAACTGGGCGTCCATTGACCAGCGGGCTACGCCAAATTGGTTCACTGATGCCAAATTCGGCATCTTCATCTGCTGGGGACTTTACTCCGTGCCGGCGTATGCGCCGGTGATTCCGGGCAACCTGGCCTACGCGGAGTGGTACGGGCACCAGATGACCGAGGGCCGGGACAACCCGAAGGCCAATGCCATCGAGACCGGCACGTGGGCCTATCACCAGAAGCAGTATGGAGCAGACTACGCCTACCGGAACTTTGCGCCGGAGTTTCGGGCCGTGTTGTTCGATCCGGATCAATGGGCGAGCCTTCTGGCGGGGTCGGGAGCCAGGTATGTCGTGCTGACTTCAAAATTCCATGACGGGTTCGCGCTGTGGCCCAGCAAGGAAGCCTCTGCAACCTGGGGCCGGCCATGGAATGCGGTCGAAACCGGCCCCAGGCGCGATGTGCTGGGCGATCTGAGCGATGCGGTGCGGCGCAAGGGCCTGCGCATGGGCATCTACTATTCGCTCTACGAGTGGTATAACCCGCTGTGGCTCAAAGACAAGCCGCGCTACGTCAGCGAGCACATGTTCCCGCAGTTCAAGGACGTGGTGACGCGCTACAAGCCGTCCATCATTTTCAGCGACGGCGAGTGGGATTTATCCTCCAGCGACTGGCGCAGCCCGGAGCTGCTGGCGTGGCTGTTCAATGATTCGCCGGTCAAGGATGAAGTGGTGATCAACGACCGGTGGGGCAGCGATACGCGCCACAAACACGGCGGCTATTGGACCACCGAATACACGCCGGGCATGAGCGGTATCGACCACCCCTGGGAAGAAAACCGCGGAATGGCCTTCAGCTTCGGTTACAACCGTGCCGAGCGCCTGGAGGATTACCACACGGGACGAGAACTGGTGATCATGCTGGCGGATATTGTGAGCCGCGGCGGCAACCTGCTGCTCGACATCGGACCCGCGGCCGATGGAACCATCCCCGTGATCATGCAGGACCGGCTGCATGAGATGGGCGCGTGGCTCAAGGTGAATGGGGACTCGATCTACGGCACAAAGCCTTGGAAGGTCTCGCGGCAATGGAGCGCCGGCGAAGTTCCCGCAGTGAAATACAACAGCGAATTCCAGACGGCGTATGACGTATCGAAACTGGCAGGCAAGCCGGAACCGGGGAAGGCGGCGATAGAAGCCTTCTTTACCACCAGGGGCAACGACGTGTTCGCGATTCTGCCGCGCTGGCCGGGACGCAGTTTTGTCCTGCGCGACGTGAGCGGCGTGAAAGCTGTGACCTTGCTGGGATCGGCGGAGGCCTTGAAGTTCAAAGCTGAGGGGAACGGGATAAGCATCCAGCTTCCCGAGCTTGGCGACGATTTGCTGCGCCAACCGGCCTGGGTGCTGAAGGTGAGCCGCTGACGGCGGGGCCGGTTTTTGCAGTCCGGATGGACCAAATATGCGGCAATTTCCCCGCTTTCGCCCTCCAACGGTCTCCAAGAACCACCCACCACGCTCCAGTTCCGGTACCATACTTGAGGTACCTATTGCAGAATGAGCCTGAAAGCCAAGCTAGAAGCCGTCATTTACGCCGCCGAGGAGCCGGTCACTCTGGCCCAGCTCGCCACCCTCTTTGCCGCTGAAGCCCTCGAGTGGAAAGCCGAGCAAGCCGCCGCCTCCGCCGCACTGGCCGCGGAATCCCAAGTGCCCGAATCCTTATCGCTGATTTCCGGCGAATTGGACTACGTGGGACTCGATGCGATGGCCGACGTCTCCGCAAACGACGCGCCATCCCCCGACCCATCCCCCGACACAGGCAATGCCGAACCGTCGCCGGAACCTCTCCCCGATTCGGATTCGGCCTCAAGCCCAGCCTCGATCACGGAAGCCATACCGGACGCCGGCGCCGAGCCCATCCCGTCTGCCGAAGCCACTGCCGAGGCCGAGCAGGAAGCTCGCCGCCAAGCCCGTCTGCGCGATCGCGAGGTGCGTGCCATCCTTCGCCAATTGCTCGGCGAGATCATTGCCTCCTATGTCTCTGACGGGCGCGGCATTGAGATCCGCGAAATCGCCGGCGGCTACCGCATGGCCACCAAGCCCGAGTGCCACGATGCCGTCCGCTGTTTCGTCAAGAGCCTCAAACCGGCACTCAAGCTTTCCCTGCCCGCTCTGGAAACTTTGGCCGTCATCGCCTACAAACAGCCCGTTACCGCCCCTGAAGTCAACGAGATTCGCGGCGTGGATTCCTCCGGCGTTTTCGGTTCCCTGCTGGCTCGCAAACTCATCGCCACCGCCGGCCGCAAGCAGGTCATCGGCCGTCCCATCCTCTACAAGACCACGCGCGAGTTTCTCCTCCGCTTCGGCCTCAAAGACGTCACCGAGCTCCCCTCCATGGAAGAGTTCGAGAAGCTGGCCGCAATCGAGCTAGAGGAGCAGGAATCCTCATCCAGCGATGAATCCTCTGCCTCGACAGCCAAAGTCCCGGGTTCGGAATTAAGCCTGGAGCTGGATGAAACCAGTGCCGAAGACCCACCAAACGAACTCTCGATCTCCTCACAGGTAACCCCTGAAACCTCCGAGCCCGCCGCGACGGCGGTCAGCCACGAACCCCCCGCCGGAATCCCGGCAATCCCAGCGGAACCAACCCCCGCCGAGGCCGCGCCTGCTCCGCCTCCCAACCCAGAGCAGGCAGAAACCGAGACTTCCCCCCATGCCGAAGAAGAAGATTAAAGCAACTCAGATCGATGCTCCCGAGATCGCTTCCAGCGAGCCCGCCGCCGAAACCGAAGTCCCCAGGATTGAAATAGCGGACCCCGCTGGAGACGAAACCGGTGCAGAGGTCAAGACTCCGCCTCACACCGAGAGCAGACCGGAAACTGGATCTGAAATCGAAGCCGCGGAAGAAGAAACCCCGGCGAAGGCCGAAATCCTTGACAACCCCGACGCGGGTTCAGCTCCCGGCATTGAAGAGCCCAGGACAGAAGAGCCAAAGGCCAGCGAACCCGTGCCCGAAGAGCCAGCAGTGGGAGAATCCGGCGAGTCCGAGCCCGAATTCAGCCCCAAGCCCCATCCCCCGGCCAAATTGGAGCGGCTGCAGAAGATTCTGGCTCAGGCCGGCGTGGCCAGCCGCCGCAAGGCCGAAGAGCTTATCGAGCAGGGCCGCGTACAGGTCAACGGCAAGGTCGTCACCGAGTTGGGCACCAAGGCCGACGCAGCCCGCGACCACATCCGCGTGGACGGCAAGCTGCTCCAGGGCGCCGAGCGCCTTCGCTACTTCGTCCTCAACAAGCCCAAGGGCTACGTCACCACCGTCAGAGACCCCGAGGGTCGCCCCACGGTCATGCAGTTCTTTGAGAAGATGCGGGAGCGCCTTTACCCCGTCGGCCGCCTCGACTACATGAGCGAAGGTCTGTTGCTGGTCACCAACGACGGCGAGCTCGCCAACCGCCTCACCCGCGCTTCAGCCGGCGTGGAAAAAACCTACCTGGTGAAGGTCGCCGGCCAGCCCACGGAAGGCGAGCTTGACATCCTGCGCAGCGGTGTCGCCATTGAGCGCGGCAAGCCCGGCTCGGCCAAAGTCCGCACCTCGCCGGCCCGCATCCGCCAGGTCCGCCAGGGCGACAACCCGTGGTACGAAGTCGTGCTCATCGAGGGCCGCAACCGCGAACTGCGCAAGATGTTCGAAGAAATCGGACACTTTGTGGAGAAAATCCGGCGCGTAGGCTACGGCCCGCTGGTTCTGGACCAGGAACCCGGCAACCTGCGTGAACTCGATCCCCGGGAACTGGAACTGTTGCGCAAAGCCGCCGAAGGCAAACTCCGCACCCCCAAAACCAAGGAGATCCGCCGCCGCAACGCAGCCGACGCCGCCCAGTTGCCCACCGTTGCTCCCCGCGCAACGGGATCGCGCCCTCCCAAGCCGTTCGGAGCCAAGTCTTTTGAAGAACGCCCCGCTCCCGGGCCCAAAGATTACCGCCCCAAGAGATCCTTCGATCAGGGAAGTGGGAGCGCCAGACCGTCTCGTCCGTCGCGCCCGTCCGGCAAAGACTTCGGCCCCGCCCGCCCGGCATGGAAGAAGGACGACCGTCCCTCTCGTCCGGCCTCTCGCTTTGCTGCCGGATCAACCGGCGAAGCCCGCCCGCCTGCCGCCAGGCCTTACGGCGACAGACCCGCCACCGGCCGTTCCTACGGCGCGAAGCCGCCCGCAGGTCGCGCGTACGAAGCCAGACCCGCAGCAGGCAGAACCTATGGAGCCAAACCGCCCGCGGGACGCCCCTATGGCGCCAAGCCCGCGGCGGGCACAGGTTACGGAGCCAAACCAGCCTTCAACAAGCCAACCCCAAACAAACCAGCCTGGTCAAAGTCGGGCAGCAGTGAGCGTCCGCCCTTCAAACGCCCCGCCGCGCCCCGCCGCGAATCTCCCGTCCACGATGACGATTTCGGCCCGGTGAGACCGCCCAACCTTTACATCGAGGAAATCCACGGGTCTGACCGTCCCGCGCCCAGCCGGCCCAGCGCACCCCGGCCCTACTCGGTCGGGCCCAGCTCGTCCAGACCCAGGCCAGAGCGTCCATTTTCAGACCGTGGCAGCTCGCCTCGTCCCGGTCCCGGCCGCTCCAGCGGTGGCCGTTCCGGTACTGCCCGGTCCAGTTCGCCTCGTCCCTTCCGCGGTGAAGGCGGCCTCTCGCGCCCCTTTACCACCAGCAGCGGCAAACCTCGCGCGGGCGGCGCACGCCCCAGCAGCAGACCCGGCACACCCGCCGGTCCAGCCAGACGCCCCTTCCGCCGCGAAGAGCCTGAAGGCTCCTTCGCACCCCGAACCGAACACAGAACCGGCTGGAAGCCCAAGCCCAGCTTCGGAGGACCCAAGCCAGCCTCCGGCGCCCGTTCCAAGCCCGGTGCCCCTGCGGACAGGTCTTCGTCCAGGGAGCGGAAGCCCGGCGGCTTCTCCAAATCCGGCTACAAGGGCAAGTCTTCCGGCACCGGCGGTAAACGCACTGGCCCTCGCCCCGGAGGCAAACGCCCCGGCGGCGCACCCGGAGGGAAAAAACGGAAATAAAGCCCCGCCCCGCCACTTTTGGCAGCGGGGCAGTTTCCGAGTTGACCTCGACAGCTTTTCACGCACCAAGGAGCCCATATGGCAAACAGCTTTGGTTCCGACATTCTGATTCAGGCGCCAGATCCAAAGAAGGCAGCCGCTTTCTACGTGGATCAACTCGGATTCGAGGTCACCGGCGAAGACCCGCAGATGGTCAGCCTTCATGGCAGGCACATCAACCTCTTCATCGAGCGCGGACCGGCGCTTGGGCCGGTTCTGGAAGTCACGGTTGACAGTGTCGAAGCTGCCAGGCTCCGGCTCGTCAAAAGCGGATGCCAGGTCGTCAAGGACGAGCCGGACTTCCCGCGCTGCTACATCAAGGATCCCTATGGCCTGATCTACAACCTGACAAGCTAGAGCGGTTCTCCAGTTCACGTGGAGTTTCTGGCATCGTGCAGGGTGGCTTTTTCTTAAGGAAAAAGCCACTCAGCAGCGGCGATTTCCCTCTACAGTAACTGGAGAACCGCTATAGGTCAGTCGCAAAATTGTTACCGAATCCACTGGCCGCGCATCTCAACTCTCATGAGCCAAGAAAAAGCAACCTTCGGCGCCGGCTGTTTCTGGGGAGTTGAAGCGGCCTTTGCCGCCATTCCGGGCGTAACCGCCACTGCCGTCGGGTATGAGGGCGGCCAACTCGACCGCCCCACCTACCAAGACGTCTGCACCGACCAAACCGGCCACGCCGAGGTCGTCGAACTCGACTTCGACCCCGACCGCGTCAGCTTCGAACAACTTCTCGACGCCTTCTTCGCCCTCCACGACCCCACCACACTCAACCGCCAGGGCCCGGACTGGGGCACGCAGTACCGCTCCGCCATCTTCTTCCACTCCCCCGAGCAGGAAGCACAGGCCCGCGCTAAGATCGAGCAACTCACCGCCGAAGGCCGCTTCCAACCCAAACGTATTGTGACCAAAGTCGAACCCGCCCAGACCTTCTGGCGCGCCGAAGATTACCACCAACGCTATTTGGAAAAGCGCGGGCAGGCGAGCTGCCACATATAGAGAGCAGGGAATAGGGAGTAGGGAGTAGTACGCACTCCCTGCTGGATCGGGAATCCGGGTGGCGCAGGTCGGCATAAGTAAAAACTGGGTGCCCCACGTTTCGAATGCGTCCCAAGCTCCATAAAATGAGCGCCTTGAGAATCAAGCTTAAGTATTTGCGCTAGTTTTGTGCTAACCCCATCAACATAACTCCGTTTAACACGAGGAAACTACCGAATAGGCTACAAATCACCCAGAGCCAGCCGGACCCGCAAGAAATCGCAAAACTCAGCGTCGCTAATTCGTGGTGCCACTAATGAGCGAAACGTCAGAGTCGGAGTGGCTCAGCCGCTTCTCAATTCGATTTAACAGCCGTATGATGCTTGCAAGGGCAAACCATAGCAGCGTAGCGATGAGGGAACTCAAGACCATGAGCCAGCCACCAGCGTCACTCGCGTTGGTAGCCCCTGCTATTATAACAGCTACCACTGGACAGAGGCACCCGACTACGCGTAGAACGATTACGATAGCCGGCAAGGAAATCTCTGGTTCCGTGCTCATGGGATTCGCTCCTTCTCTCAGAATAAACTCCCGAAACTCTCAAATCGCCGAGCTGCCGCCGGTTCCTTCGGCACCATGCCGGCGATGGTAATCACAGTGCGGCCGCAAGTAGCAGCTTTCGCAGCTTGGATTCGTAGGTCGGCAATGAGATTTTCCGACGTTCCACAGGGGCAGATCGAGACTCCACGGATCGGCGCTCAGAGTGCGGGCCAGTTGGATGGCCTTGGGAGCTTCGGAAGCCTTGATTTCTTCGCCATAGACTGCGCGACCGAGTACACGGCGGATGTGAAGGTCAGCCTTTACATCGCCTGAGTCGCCGTTGATCTGATTGGAGTCGCGCAACGCGCCGACGATCATGCGAGAAATTTGATCGCCTGCACCTAGCGCCCAAAGATGAATGAGTGCCTCGAAAGGGGACTTGCCAGCCCAGATTCTCCGAGCGTCGCCATCGTACCGAGCGCAGATGTCGTTTGCTATTGCCCATAGACGCCTGTAGCCCCTGTGAAACCGGTGCGGCCGACCGAATTCCTCGTATCTCGAATCCCATTGATTTCTTGAGAAGGAGCTGATCGTCGTCCAGATGTCGTCCGGATCGCCGAGCTTCCTGGCAAGTTCCTCGCCTTTCCGCCACGCTACGTCGGCATCCGATTGCCATTCAAGAAGACAACACAGCAGAAATCTATTCGCGACTCCCTTTGAACACCCCGCTCCCTTGAGATGTGAAATATCGCCCCAGTCGGCCTTACCGTCCCCATTCTCCAAAAGGAGGGCGGCAATTCTGTCGAGATCGTTCCCCATGCGAGTGCCCCTCCGCAGTTTCTGTGAACTGAGCGATCAGGAAATCGAAAACGTAGGATAGGGAAAATCATAGAACCTTCTTTCCCCGCCAACAAGCCACGGTTGGGATCCAAGTGCGCGATGCGGTCGTATCACCGCCTACTCGGAAGTTTGGGAAGAGCTTCACTCGGAAACCCGCCGAAGGCGCAGTCTGAGGATTTTGTGCTAAATTGTGCTACTATCATGGGCTTTATGGAGTTCTTGGAGATCTAGGAGATTGTAGAATCTGTAACTTACGTGCTTTCAACACTTCCCATTGTGGGTGCCCCAGGTCCGGATTTTCGGACCTGGAAAAGAGCGCGTATTCTCAAATTCATGCCGGAGAGACTCGTTCGTTACCAACACTGCGGCAACATGCACTTTCTCGCCTTCAGTTGTTATGGTCGTCTGCCGTATCTCGCCGCGCCCGAAACGTGAGGGTGGGAACCCGCTAACGCGCGTTCTCTCGCTCGGCGCTTTCTGAAGCAGCATCCGTCTCGGCAGCCGCCCCCTCCGCGTCGACACTGGCCGGAATCTCAGCAACCGTCGCGTCCGCCGCCACGTACACCGGAACCCCAGCAACCGCTGCCTTTGGCTCATCGATCCACAAGCAGACAATCCACCACACCAGCACGGCCACGTACGCGACTTCATTGGCGTTGAACAGCTTTTCCCTGAGTCCCAGGATGCGCTCATACTCCGCCTGGCTGTGCGGCACAGCTTTCAGTGCAATCAGCTCCCACACGCCCTGCACCGCCAGTTGCGCCATCGCCGCCGTCGAGAGCCCGATCACGATCCGCTGCGTATGGCTGCGCCAACCGGCCTTGAAGCGCCGCCCAAACACCACCACCAGCAGACCCAGCTCCACCGTCAGCACGTCAGACAGCATACTGCCCTTCTGCGCCGCCATTTGCATCAGCCGCAGCACCGCCAGTTGGGAGTCCGCGGTCAGCGTCTTCCATGCCGGCCACGGTCCCCACACCGCCAGCACCCCGGCTCCCACGGCCAGCACCGCCAACGTGCCTATAATCCAGGTGCGCCGTTGCGCGCCGCCAAACGCCCGCCACGCCAACTCGGCCACCACCAGCAGGCTCACAATCGTGGCCAGATCGGCCAGGGTGATGAAGATTTCGCTCGCCGTAAGCGGCGCCAGCCGCCCGAACAGCATCCGGCTGGCCAGCAGCCGCAAAGTTACCAGCACAATGCTGATGGTGAACCACTTGAACCGCCGTGTCCGGTCCCGCCCAAGCAAAACCACCAGCAGCACGAGCAACGCCGCAAAGGTCAGCGTCCACAGAACCTGGCCTGTCGACCAATCAAAATTGAAGTGCATTTTCGCCTTATCCGCCCCGCATGTTGACCGCTGCGCAGGCCAATCTTTAGTCTAACCGCCCGCAACCGGACCAGCGGATCAGCCGACCAGTTCGCTACAGCTTTGTAAGTTGGGGTGCGTGCATTGCAAATCAGGCTCAGCGTGGCATCTTGAAGCCGCAATCGACGTGCTCTTCTGCCGGACTACTTCTGCGCGCGCGCAATCCACGCATTCAGATACTGCGCGAGGCTGGGATTGGCGTTCACGATGGCCCGATAATATGCGATCCGTTGCTGCTGGAATGCCGCGACCAGCGCCACTGGGTCTGCCGCATTGGCAGCTCCCAGCGTGATTGGCCCCCAACCCCCGTCCTCGGCAATGGGCGTGGCGCCGGGTAGTGGTGTTTTAGCGTGGAGATGAAACTCGGACGGAAGTGAGTGAGGTGTCCCGGTTAAGAGACACCCTCAGTCGTTGCCGTGTAATGAGGCGTGGGAGTCGAATTGGGCGCGTCTGACGCAACCTTGATTGCTCTCTTTGCACGCTTCAGCAAAAGGGCCAAGTAGTCGTCCAGGTCGTCGTAAGCCTCTTGCGTGATCTCTGTGGGCCACTGAATCTGCAAAATAATGCTGTTGCCGCCAATAGCGATGACGTCTGTTTGCATCTTCGATTCCTCCCGCACCACCGGATGTATTTGGCCGGATGGCTTGATCGCCGGGATGAAGATATTCTGCGGTGTGAACGGCTTCTCAGATTCCTTCGGCGCTTCAGCCTGGATGAGTTCGGCGACAGCTATGGGATTGTTCTCGTACCCCTCCACTGTCGCGTACTTTCCATCGTCATCGACGAAAGCTACAATTCGACTCGCCTTCGGTAGCCGCAGGCATCCCTGCGTCTCCCATTGTACCCAATCCCCAATTTTAAAGCGATCCTTGCTTTCATCTTTTCCCTGACCCTCCTTCGGGAGGATCACATCGTCCAAGAGTCCAGCAAATGCGATGCTCTTCCGATAGTCGCTCAAAAAACCATCAATAGTGGATTCGATGAATCCATGTTCAATCAACAGATTCGACCGCATCGCAGGGGGCATGTCTTTACCCCATTTCGACCAGCAGTATTCATACCACTTTGGACTCAGCGCAGCCTTCTTTAGTTCCTCGTTCCGTTCGGTTGAATCCTGGTCATCGAGCAGAATGCGGATTGCTCGTGTGCTCAGTTTAATTGCTTTGCCGTTTGATGCTGGGGCATCTTCGATCATTCCAAATGACCGCAACGCGGCAATAGTCTTTTGAGAGCCACTACTGGTCGGCGACAGCTTAAGACCATCCTTCACTACGGCATCGACAGCAGCCGAGCCGCGTTTCACGTAGTCGTACACCTTGCGCGTGTACGCGATGGCCCCTTCAAGATCAGTAGATGGGTATGACGGTCCTCGTCCCATAAACCACCTCCAATAGAAATATAGCAGCGCGAAATCTTGATCGCAACAAAAATCGCACAAATAGCATCTATTCGGAAAATTTGGCTTGACGTGTGAGCCTGAAAGAGGGAAGATGGGGACAGATATGAAAAAGGCCAACGAACGCGACTCGGGAAAGTCATTCGCTGGCCTTTTGTTAGGACCTTTAGGACCCGTAGCTCAACCGGATAGAGCAGCTGACTGCTGATCAGCAGGTTGAGGGTTCGACTCCCTCCGGGTTCTCCACACCAACAATAGCCCCGATAGTGGCTGTAACCACTACCAGGGCTTCATCCTCAGGCAGAGCCAAAGGACAGGGTTGGTACCCATTGTCATTTTGACGCTCAAGCCCGAAGAAAGCAAGGGTCAAAATGACTTGCCACAACTGCCGGACGACCATGGTCAAAGCTGGCTACTACGGAAAAGCCCGTGTCCAGAGGTACAAGTGCCAGCAATGCGGGAAGCGCCTCAGCGAACCGCCGCAGAAGCCCTTCAACGCAGATATTCGCCTTGCTCCTGAAAAGGTGGCCATGATTCTCCATTGCCTCGCGGAGGGCAATTCTGTGCGTGGCACTGCACGTCTGTGCGACGTGGAGAAGCGAACGGTTCTCAATTTACTGGTCCGGGCTGGACGCCAGTGTGAGTATCTGATGAACCAAACGATTCGTGATGTGCGCGTTACTGACCTTGAATTTGACGAGTGCTGGACGTTCGTAAAGATTAAGCAACGCCGTCTGTCCGCGATCCAATCTTCGGACAGCAGCATCGGCGACCAATACGTTTACATTGCTCAGGACCGGACAACTAGGATGGTCATTGCGTGGCATGTCGGCAAGCGCGACCAGCAGAACACAAACGACTTTATCTCGCGGGTTCGCACAGTGACAGCCCCAGATCAGCGATTCGACGTTTCGACCGATGCATTTGCCCCCTACAATCGAGCGATTAGCGAAGGGCTATGGGATCGTGCGAATCACAGTGTCGTAACGAAGGTTTTCAGTAAGCCGGAAGAGGGACGGGAACGTTATAGCCCCGGAGAGTTTGTCACTGTCGAAAAGGCAGCGCAGCGCGGCAATCCTGATTTGGAGAAGGCTGGAACTTCGCACATTGAACGCAAGAACGGCTCGCTCCGGCAGTGGTGCAAGAGGCTTACCCGCCTCACTTATGCATTTTCCAAGCGCAAGGAGAATCTTCAGGCGGCTCTGGCACTGCACTTTTGGTTTTACAATTTCGCTAGGCAGCATGGAACGTTACGGGTATCGCCAGGGATGCAGGCTGGACTAACGAATCGCCTCATGTCAATTCAGGACCTCGTATCCACTCTATGACCCCACTACCTGGCGCCGGGAGCAGCCACAGCGTTCACGGCCTGCTGGAGACACCGCACAGACGCCACGCTGCCTCCATTCACCGCGAAGTCGAAGACCCGCTTGCCGACATCGTCCGAGATCACCTGCGCATACCATTGGTTCCAGAACTTGTTTTCATAGAACTGCTGGACAAGCGGCTCGCGTTCAGCCTGGGGAGCCGCCGCGATAGCCGCGAACTCCGCCGGATAGGACGCGCTGTTGATGCCGCTGATGGCAAACGCCCCAGGCGGGGAGTCGGGAACCTGAGCGCAGGCCCGAGTGGAATCCTCGTTGTCCATCATCCAGTTGTATGCGGTATCCCAATCTGCCATATTCCCTCACCTCGTCAGAGTTGCGAGCACCAAAGCAGATTAAACGGAAGGATGAGCTAAAAACATCGATAAAAAAACTTATATGGTGCGCCCGGAGAGATTCGAACTCCCGACCTAACGCTCCGGAGGCGTTCGCTCTATCCAGCTGAGCTACGGGCGCGCTCTTTCAGCATACCGCACTTTGCTTTTCCCGGCCGGTTTCAGCCGGCGGCCGAGCCTTCCGTCCGTCCAGCCTCGCGCTGCATACGGAGCTCTTCCATCACGGACTGGATGAGTTCCTTGGCTCCCTCCAGCCCGCCCAGAACCGCCTGCAAATCCAGCGCGGGCTTGGCCGGATTGCGGCTCGACGCACAATAAACCCCGTGCTGCCCTACCAGGATGAGCGAGTCCGTCAGCAGGTCCAGCGCCACCGCCAGCCTGCCCCGCTCCACGCCCATCATGAACTCGTGCCGCTCCAGCTCCGCCCGCTTCTCGTCAAAAACGCTCATCTGCCAAGCCTAACCGAAAAGCGGGCGTCGCACCTACTCTGAAGCTGCCGTAAGGAAGCCCCGCTCAGAGGCTCAGCTTGCGCATGTACTCGGCATCCAGCCGCAACGCCGCGAAGGGGTCCATATCGAACTCCTCCTGTTCGATGAAGTAGTGCTTGAGCCCGGTGGCCGCGCGCAGAATCGGCCGGTAATCCATCGCTCCCCGGCCCATCTCCGGTGAGTGGGTTTTGCCGTCCGCCCCGCGCTCGATGTCCTTCACATGCAGCAGCGGGAACCGCTCCGGCGTCTTGCTCAGATAATCCACCGGATTACGCCCGGCTGCATATACCCAGCCGCAATCCATCTCGAAGACCACCAGCTTGGGGTCGGTCAGCCGCAGCAGCTCATCGTAGAAAATAACGCCGCCCTCGTTGTCAAACTCCGTGCTGTGATTGTGGTAGCCGAAGGTCATGCCGGCGGCCTTCACCTTTTCGCCCATGCGGTTGAGCTCGCCCGCGGTATAGCGCCAGTCGTCCAGCGTCATCGGTCCCCTGGCCGCCGGGTCGCGACGCGCCGGGGCGGGGCTCACAATGTAGTCCAGGCCTAGCTGGTGGCCATATTCGATCAGCGCGTCCGACTTTTTCAGCATCTCGCTCAGCCCGTGGTGCGTGCTGATGCAGTGCAGGCCGGCCTGATCCATGGCGTGGCGAAACTGTGCCGCTGTGTGGTCATAGTATCCCGCCGCCTCAACCTCGGTGTATCCCGCCGCCCTTACCATATGCAGCGTTCCGTCAAAATCCTTGGGCAGCAGATCTCTCACGCTGTAGAGTTGCAGCCCGACGGGAAAATGAGGCCGCGCCGCGTTCATTCGTACGGCGCCGGCACAGGTCGCGGCCACAGCGGCTCCCGTGGCCTTCAAAAACGTTCTGCGCGAAGTAAAGCTCATGAGGGGTTCTCCTTGGGAAAGCCGAAGCTCAGCCTTTGATGGTTTGTGTCGCCGCGTCCCACGTCGCCACGGTGCGGTGAAAGTAAGAGTGATTGGCCAGATGGCAACCAATGGCGGCGTTGTTGCCGAAAACCTCGTCTTCCACCACGTGCTCCCGCGTCTCAACCGCGCGGAAGAAGTTGGCGATGTGGTCGGCGGTGTCGCTATAGTCCTGCGGCAGCGTGTAGCTCTCTGATTCGCCCAGCGCCGGCGGCGTCGCCGGATGCGCGGCACGCCACGCCTCTTCGCCCTGCCGCCGCTGCGCCGCTGTCATTCCGCCCCAGCCATAGGCTTCAAATCGCGGCCTGACGTCCTGCGGCGTAAAGGTCACCGACTGGCCCGTGAGCACCATGGTCCCCGTCGATCCGTAAATGCAGATCCCCTCGTCGCCGTCGTTGTTGTTCTGGTTGCAGTGCAAATGGACCTGGATGCCGGGGTAATCGAAGATCGTTTCCAACTGGTCTGGAAAGTCCCGCCCGTCCTTGTAGTGGTAAAGCCCGCCGCTAGAATACGCCCGGCTAGCCACAGTGTCGATTCCGGTAATGGCCTGGATGCCGGAGAGCAGATGCACGAACAAATCCCCGCCCAGTCCCGAGCCGTAGTCGGCAAACAGCCGCCAACGGAAGAAGCGCAGCGGGTCAAACGGCCGCTGCGGCGCATCCACCAGAAACGCCTTCCAATCCACCGTCTGCGGGCTGGCATCGGCGGGAATCGGATAGTGCCACGCACCGCCCGGCGAATTGCGGTTCCACTTGGCGTCGATGGAGTGCACCTCGCCCAGCCGCCCCGACGCATAGATATCCCTCGCCTTGGCATAGAGAATCGAGCTCACTCGCTGACTGCCGGCCTGGAAGATGCGCTTGTTCGCCCGCACCGCTTCCACCATGGCCAGACCGTCAGACACGTTATGCGACATCGGCTTCTCGCAGTACACGTCTTTGCCGGCCGCAATTGCGTCCAGCGTCACGCGCCGGTGATGGTGGTCTGAGGTGGCAATAAACACCGCGTCCACATCCTTGCGGTCCAGGAGCGTCCGATAGTCGCGCGTGGTGGGGATATCAGCGCCCCACGCTTCTTTCGCCGCAATGTGCCGCGTCTCGTACAGGTCCGCTGCGCCCACGCAAACCCCCGTCGGCACCTGTCGCGCGGCTCGCAGCAGATCGCACCCGCGAATTCCCGTTCCAATGGAGACAAACCGAATCCTGCGCCCCGTCTCGCTTCCGGCCGCCATTGCCACCGGCTCCAGCAGCGTGGCTTTCGCCGCCGCTCCCGCCGCAACCACTCCTGCGCCCAGGCGCACAAAATCGCGCCGTGTCATCAAAGACAATTTCACAAAGCTTTCTCCGTGTGTCCGCAATTTTCGCTCCCCACCCCACCCCATGTCCACAAGCCCAGGCCCGCCGCGCAAACCCTCGCCGTTGAATCATGGGAGAATGGAACGATAAGCCGCCATGACCAACGACAGATTTCCAGAGTCCCAACCCGCCGCTGCAATCCCTCCCGAGCCCAATACGGTTCCCAACGAAGAACCCCCGACCGCCGAGGCACCCATCGACAAGTCCCCCAGCGATGAGCCCAAGGAGTCCTTCGCTGATCTGCTCTCCGCCTTTGAGCGGACCCACTCGCACAAGGCCGCAACCGGTGCCACGCAGTTGCAGGGAACCGTCGTCTCTCTCTCCGCCGACCAGGTCTTCCTTGATATCGGCTACAAAACAGAAGGCGTCCTTCCCCGTTCCGCTTTCGAGAACAACGCCGAATCGGTCAAGCCCGGCGACACTTTTCCGGTCTCCGTCACCGGCCGCAACGAAGAGCACTATTACGAACTCTCCCGTTTCAAAGTCGCACAGCCCCGCGACTGGTCGGCCCTCGAAGCGGCCTTTGCCGCGAAGCTCGCCGTGGTCGGCACCGTCACCGGAGTCGTGAAGGGCGGCCTCACCGTGGATGTAGGCGTCCGTGCCTTCATGCCCGCCAGCCGCAGCGGCACGCACGACGCAGCCGAACTGGAAAAGCTGGTGGGAACCGAAATCACCTGCCGCATCACCAAGCTCGACGTCACCGATGAGGATGTGGTTGTAGATCGCCGCGTTGTTCTGGAAGAACAGGCTCGCGCACTTACCGAAACCCGCCGTGACGCCATGAAAGAAGGCGACACCGTCCCCGGCACGGTGCGCAGCCTTGTTCCCTACGGCGCGTTCATTGATCTCGGCGGCATTGACGGCCTGCTCCACGTCAGCGACATCTCTCACAGCCGCGTCAGCAAGCCCGAGGACGTTCTGACCGTAGGCCAGGAACTCCAGGTCAAGATCCTCAAAATCGATCCTGAAACCAGGAAGATATCGCTCGGCCTCAAGCAGCTTCAGCCCGAGCCCTGGGAAACCGCCACCGCCCGTTTCCAGGCTGGCCAGCGCATTACCGGCACCGTCACCCGCCTCGCCGACTTCGGCGCCTTCGTCGAAATTGAGCCCGGCCTCGAAGGCCTCATCCATATTTCAGAAATGGCCTGGAACAAAAAGGTGCGTCATCCCAGCGACATCCTCAAACAGGGCGATACCGTGGATGCCGTCATTCTCTCTGTCAAGCCCGAAGAGCGCCGCATCTCTCTCGGCCTCAAGCAGACCCTCGCCGACCCCTGGACCGAGGTGGGCCGCAACTTCCCCATAGGCTCGCAAATTGAAGGCCCAGTCACCAAGCTGATGAACTTCGGCGCGTTTGTTCAGATCGCCGACGGCGTTGAAGGTCTCGTCCATATCAGCGAAATCGTGGCCGATCGCCGCCTCAACCACCCCTCCGACGTGCTCCGCGCCGGCCAGATCGTCAAAGCGCAGATCCTCGCCATCGACCCCGAAAAGCGCCAGATCAAGCTCTCGATGAAGCAACTCGTTCCCACCAGCATCGATGAGTACATTGCCGAGCACAAACCCGGCGACCAGGTTTCTGGCCGCGTGGTCGAGCTTACCCCCACCCAAACCATCGTTGAACTGGGCGAAGGCATCCGCGCTACCTGCCGCGCAAGCTCCTCTCCCGCCGCTGCCGCACCGTCCACGCCGGAACCAAAGGGCAACGCCAAACCCAACCTGTCGAGCCTGTCGTCGATGCTGCAAGCCCGTTGGCAAGGCAATGCTCCTGCCGCGGCATCCAAACCCGAGCCACTAAGCCAAAGCCAGATCCGCACCTTTAAAATCGTCAAGCTGGACCCGGAAACGAGGAAGATCGAATTGGAGTTGGTTTAGCGGTTAATTCTTCGCTTTGGCAGCCATGATGGGAATGCAATTGAGATGAATCGTCGAGAGTTCCTTTCCAAAACGAGCGCAATAGCCGCCGCCGCTTCATTTTCGCCGGCTTCTCAAACCATGGGATTGACCACCGCGAAGCCGCCTTCCGGCCGCGTTCCCATCATCGACGTCACGGATCTTTACCATCCCTTCCAGGACCCGGGCGACAACCTCGATCTGGTCTATGGATTTGCATTTCCTGAGGTCGACTTGCGCGCCGTCATCCTCGACGTGACCGACGCATTTCGCCGTCCCGTGGCAAACGCGCCGTTCCTGTGGCACGATCCGAATGGCCCTCGCGAACCCGGTATCGTCCCGGTCACGCAACTGAACTATGTGTTCGATCGGCAGGTCCCTTATGCGGTGAGCCCATTCACGGCCATGCGCACGGCGGATGACAGGATGCTGGATATCCCCTCGTTTCAGCAGGCCGGGATTCGCCTGCTCCTCGATACTCTGGAGGCAAGCGAGCAGCCCGTTGAAATCCTGTCCTTTGGCTCAACCCGCACCATCGCGGTCGCGTTCAACCGCAATCCCGAGCTGATGCGCCGCAAAGTCGCTCGCATTCATATCAGCGCGGGCACCGCGGCGCCCCACTTTGAACCCAGCAAATCGCCGGCTGAAAACGAGGAACCGGGCGGAGAGTGGAATGTCGCCCTCGACCCCTGGGCTTTTATCCGCCTGTTGCAGTCCGACCTGCCCATCGCGCTGTACCCTTGTTCCACCCAGGACGGCGCACACGCATACGGAACCAACAACACCTATTGGAACTTCAAGGATCTCAACTTCTTCTCGCGTCTTGACCGCCGACTGCGTAATTATGGGATCTATGCCCTGGCCCGCATGAACCGGCCGGACTTCCTCGCCTGCCTGGATGGCGAGCTGCCGATCGAAGCTGCATCCGACCGGTTAACTCACCCGCACCACGTTTGGGAGACGGCTGTCTGGCTCAATGTTACCCGGCGGAAGCTCATTCGCAGAGCGAATAGCGAGTATGCGATCGTGCCCGCGGAAGAAAGCACGGCAGGCAGCCGCGTGATCCGGAATTCCCTTATTCCCTGCGACGTCCACGTACGAGACGACGGCAGGTTCTCATTCGAGCCCACCGGCAGCAGATCGAACTTCTCCATCTTTCAGCGCGACGATCCCGCGGAGTACGAAGCCGCGTCGAGAGAGGCCTTCACGGCTCTTTGGCTCTCATTCCGCGCCGCAAAGGCAGAGCCCGCGTGATCAATGTGCGCCGGTGCGCGACCCTATAGCCCTGCGTCGAGTAACCCGGAACATTGCGGACTATGCCGTGAGGTCGCTCTACAAATACATCTCATCGATATAGCACCACCGCCAGTCCTCACCCCGTTCGTTGGATTGGATCAGCGGATGTCCGACGGCATGAAAATGTGCCCGCGCGTGTCTGTTCTTTGACGAGTCGCAACAGCCCACATGCCCGCACTCCAGGCACATGCGCAAGTGTACCCACGTGTCGCCGCTCTTCAGGCACTCCTCGCATCCCTTTGTTTGCGGCTTCACCTTTTTCAGGTGCGCCGCCGCATGACTGCAAACCCCTGCCACCATCCCAACCTCCGTCCCTTCGAGCTGTTCTTCCTCTTACACCACCCGATACTGCTACGCGGTCCACCCCTTGGCCCGCTCCACGGCCCGTTGCCAGCGCCCGCGGCGCTCGGCCCGCTCGGTCGCATCCATCCTCGGCTCGAACCGTACATCGTTCTGCCGCCTTGCCCGCAGCTCTTCCGGTCCCGACCAGAAACCGGCCGCCAATCCCGCCAGATATGCGGCTCCCAGCGCCGTGGTCTCCGTCACCTGCGGCCGCACCACCGGCACACCCAGCACATCCGCCTGGAACTGCATCAGCAGGTTGTTCACCGCCGCCCCGCCATCCACCCGCAGCGCGGCCAGCGGCGTAGTTTCACTCTGCACCGCCTCCAGCACATCGGCCACCTGGAACGCGATGCTTTCCAGTGCCGCCCTGGCAATGTGGCCCGGCTTGGTATCCCGCCGCAGTCCGATCAGCAGGCCGCCCGCGTGCGCATCCCAGTGCGGCGCGCCCAGACCCACAAATGCCGGCACAAACACCACCCCGCCCGCATCCGGCACGCTGCCGGCCAACGCCTCCACCTCGGCCGACGAGCCAATCAGCCGCAAGTTATCCCGCAGCCACTGCACCACCGCCCCGCCGACAAAGATGCTCCCCTCCAGCGCGTACGCCAGCCGCCGCTCCGCGCTCGCCGCCAGCGTGGTAATCAGCCTGTGCTTCGACCGCACAAATTCGGTGCCGATGTTCTGCAGCAGGAAGCAGCCGGTGCCGTAGGTGTTCTTGGCCTCGCCCGCCTTCCAGCACAACTGCCCGAACAGCGCCGCCTGCTGGTCCCCGGCAATCCCGGCAATGGGCACGCCGCCCAGACCCAGCGTCGTGGTTACCGCGCCCACCTTCTCACTGGACCAGGCCACTTCCGGCAGCATGGATTCCGGAATCGCGAAGATCTTCAGCAACTCCGCGTCCCACTCGCCCTTCACAATGTTGTAGAGCAGCGTCCGCGAGGCATTCGTCACGTCTGTCACGTGCCTGGTGCCGCTGGTCAGGTGCCAGATCAGCCAGCTATCCACGGTCCCGAAGGCCAGCTCGCCGCGCTCCGCCCGCGGCCGCGCTCCTGGAACGTGGTCCAGAATCCACGCAATCTTGGTCGCCGAAAAATAAGGATCCAGCACCAGCCCGGTCTTCGCGGAAACGGCATCCTCGACTCCGCTCGCAATCAAAAGGCTGCACCGCGCCGCGGTCCGACGGTCCTGCCACACAATTGCCGGATGAATCGCCTTTCCGGTGGCCCTGTCCCACACAATCACCGTCTCGCGCTGGTTGGTAATGCCAATGGCCGCCACATCGCGCGGCAACGCACCGGCCCTCCCCAGCGCTTCAATCGCGCAGGACAGTTGACTGGTCAGAATCTCAGTGGGGTCATGCTCCACCCATCCCGCCTGCGGGTAGAACTGCTCGAACTCATGCTGCGCCACGGCGGCAATCGTGCCCGCCTCGTCAAACAGGATGGCCCGCGAACTGGTCGTTCCCTGGTCCAGTGCAAGGATGTAAGCCATGCGTTTCAGTCCGCCTTCGGACCTCAGTCAAACACGCGGGGCGGACCGTGGGCAAGGAGTCGGGCGGCAGGCGTCGCCGAGGTACGATGGTTGGGTTTCTCGATTCCCATGTTTCCAAAAGGCGAGACATGGGGCACCCGCTCTCGTGATCCAGGGTTGAGATATGGGGCACCCGCCTTCAGCAGGAGTCGCGGTTGTTTTTTCGCTATAGACAACAGCGCCTTCCTTCGTATACGTCGTGCTCTGCTGTTGGGTCTGAGCCGATTCAGTCTGACGCCTTTAATGGCCCTTTGCTATTTTGTTACCTTCTGTCCCTTTAGTCACAAAGTCTCTCATGGATAGCTTGATCCTTCTCTCTGTCGCGCCACCATCGGACGTAACACTGACCTCTCCATCCAGGCTGAATCTACTATCAGACGGCGCGTCTTTTTCAACTTCTACAACCAGAATGTCTTGAAGGAAATCAGAATACATCATAGCTGCACCTACTACAGCTACTCCTGTAATGGCAGTATCCCAAGACGGATCGTTGTTTACGGTAATGTTCCACCCGATGGGAACATTAGGCAGTAGTGCGATCCTCCCCGAGTGAACGTGTATCTCGAACGAAATAATCCGCTCGTTATTTGCAACGTGGAGAGTCGGAACTGAAACTGACATGATTTGACACTGGGCTCTCACGCCGCCCAGAAGAACCAGTGCAACAAATGCAAGAACGATGTACGTCTTTTTCACTGATTTGCTATTCATCTGGCACCATCACAGTCACAGGCACTCTGTTCGTCTCATGTCCTGTCAACGCCTTCATTGCCGGGTGCCCCAGGTCTCGCCTTTGAGACCTGGGAAGTACGGTCCTCAATCACCCGTTCGATCGCTCTGCCACCAGCATGGCTTGCAGAATCTGATCTGAGACATCCTTCACGGCCGCAGGACTGTGCGAAAGAAAGAGCGTGCTGCTCTTGTCGTTCTCGCCGATGGACTTCAGGGTGTCAAAATACTGTGTCACCAGCACCAGTTGCATCACCTCTTTCGCCGACGCGTCGGACACCGCCTTCTGGAACTGTTCCACCGAGGTCTGCAAGCCTTCGATGATCGCCTTCCGCTGATTGGCGATTCCCTGTCCCTGCAGAGCCTTGCTCTCCGCTTCGGCCTCGGCTTTCTTCACCACCAGAATCTTTTCCGCTTCGCCCCTGGCGTTGGCGGCCACCTGCTCTCGCTGCGCGGCGTTGATGTCGTTCATCGCCGACTTCACCTTGCCGTCTGGAACGATATCGGTCACCAGCACATTCACGATCTCGTAGCCGAATGTCGCCATGTCCTCGTCCAGCTCCTTCTTTACCGCAGCGGCAATCGACGATTGCGAGGCGAAGACCTCGTCCAGCGTCATCCCCGGCACATGGCCCAGAATTACCTGCTCCACATAGCTCTTGATCTGCGCCACCGGGTCAGACAGCTTGTAAAACGCGTCGTAGACCTTCTCTGGACGCACCCGGTTCTGCACTGAAATCGGAATGGTCACAAACACGTTGTCCTTGGTTTTTGTCTCCATGGTCAGGGTGATCTGATTTACGCGCAGACTTACCAGCCCGGCCACCGAATCAAAGTACGGCGTCTTCCAGTTCAACCCGGCCTCGGCAACCCTGAGAAACTTGCCGAAGCGCGTGATCACGGCCACTTGCGCCGTATTCACCGTGAAAAAGCTTCCCAGAACGAGAGAGAGACCGATGATGCCAAAAACGATCAGCAGGATCGTCAGAAAGATGTCCATTTGAATCCTCCTCCGATGGATGTTAAAGCAACGCCGGATTATACAGGATCGCCAAATAACTCAAGTTACAAGGCCAGCCTAGTTGCCAACCCACCCACCGCCGCGCTACTTTTCCTCGCTGTTCTTATTTCGCCCGAAATCCAAACCGAACTGCGGGTCAGCCCGCGTCCCGGAAATGCGAATCGGAACATCCGTTCCCACGCCGTTCTTCTTGAAGAACCGGTCGGCCGGCTTCAGCAGAAGTCCCTTCCACCCACCCACCATCTGCGAAACAGTGGCCTCCATCTTTGCGGAGCCCTCAAAGTTCAGCGTCTCGCCCTTCAGGTCATACGTGCCCTTCAATTGGATCACCGCCCCCGGAACCGTATATTTGAGCGCCGGCAGCGTAATCGTCCCATCCACCATCTGGAAATCCCCCTGCATCGCTGAGTCGATGCTTTCTGGATTGGTGGTCTTAATATCCTCGGGCCGCCCCCGCCCGCGCAGACTCAGTTCTTCAATCCGGTCCTGAATCTTCGCGCTCGTAAATCGCACCTCGTTCAGCGTGAAGCTCCCCTTCAGTTGCATCCGCTCATGCACCTTGGCCGGCCCTGGCGGAATCCGCAGCTCAGCCTTCAACGTCACCGGACCCGTCAGCAGCGGCGTCTTCGAGTGGGTGGCCAACTCAAGAAAATCCTCAATCCGCGCCCGGTCCACGTTCACCGTGAGCGCGATCTCATGCCCACCTCGAAACGGGGACTCTTTCACCAGCGGCGACCCCGGTTCCGCCTGCTGAGCCACATTGTCGGCAGTCGCCGCATCCACCGGACTCTTGAAGCGCACCACCGACCCCTGTGCCGTAAAGTGCGAGTTGCCCAGGGTCGCATCCACCGGCTCAAGCCATGTGTCGCCATCCGTGCCGTCCACGCTGGCGTGGAACCGCGTGTGTAACCGCATGGGATTGCCGAAGTCTGTCAGCCGAAAATCCGGCGTATCGGTCTCTCCATCCACCACAATGGCCCGCAGCGTGCCTGCGTAGTGTCCGGTCGAGTTCAAAAGCCCCGCAATGCCCTTGAAGCCGCTCAGATCGGCGTGATCGAAGTGGTAGTCTCCGCTCACCGCGCTTGCGCCGGGGTCTTCCGCCTGCCACGGTCCAAAGCTCCCCGTCGTGTGAATCTTCCCCAGCGGCTGCGGGTTGGTCAAATCGGCTTCGAAGCCGATCGGTCCATCGGCCGTAACGCCGGTCAAAGTGAGATGCTCGATTGCAAATCCCAACGGCAGCTTGCCCGGCTTGTTCGTCTCCAGCACAAGTTCCGCCCTGTCGCAATCGATGCGTTCCACCATCACGTTTGAAAAGATCCCGGCGTCTTTCGGCCGGTTCTCCGGCGGGTTGGCGGTTGGGTTGGTAGGCTGGTTGGGAAATGGATTGGCGCTGGCGGGTCGGTCCCCGGCATCGGGCGATTCGGCAGTACCTGCCTGTGCCTCCTCACTTGGATGCCCTGCTGCAGGCTTGGCGCCACGACCGCCCTGGATTCCTGAAGCGCCCAAGGTTCCTGAAATGCCTGGGGCTCCAGCGGAGTGTATATCGTGCCGATTGGGCGGGACATGAATTTGAAGTCCCTCCACCCGCACCTGCGAGATCCGCAACGGCTTGCCGGGGTTATATGCCAACGGCGCATGGAAGCGAAACTCTTCTACCTGCATTAGCGGTTCGTCCGATCCCGAGCCTTCCCCTTGCGCGCTTCCTGCCTGCTCCCTGCCAGCCTCTGCCTGGGCTGACGGCCAAATGCGCAACCCCTTGCCCTCAGCCCACACGCCCCACCTGCCTTGCGAGCCGTGGTCAAGCGAAATGTGAAAGCTGTTCAGCTCGACACGCGCATGAAACCGGTCCTGCAACACCTTCACAATCCGTGCCCGCAGGAACGGCTCGGCGCGGTGCGCCACCACAGCCACAATCCCGATCACCACCAACAGTCCTGACAGTAATCCGCCTGCAACCCACATAAGCCACCGGTTTCCGCGCCAGAATGTACTCCGTCCCTCTGCCAAAACCGCCTCCCAATCCACCCCCATTTTCCCAGAATGCGCTCGTCCCCTCACAAGTGGTTTCCACCAGCTTGGATGCAGTCCTACCCTGGCCCCTGTTTCTTAATACCAGGTAAATGCCGTAGACTTCTTACCACGGATGCAAGTACACATTGAGAATCTGGTAAAGCTGCAAGCGGTCGATCTGGAGCGCGCCCGTATTGCCGTTGCCGAGCGCGCGCTTCCGGCCGAGATTGCGCAGGCCGCTGCCGCCCTTGCCGCTGCCGAGCGCCTTTCCGCAGAAGCCTCAGCCGCCATCACCCGCGAGGAGTCCCTCCGCACGCGTCTCGAACGCGAAATCGCCGGCCACCGGCAGAAGGCCGCCCGCTTCCGCACCCAGCTCGATACCGTAAAGACCCCCGCCCAGGCCGACGCGATCGAGCACGAAATCCAATTCGCCGGAACCGAGGCCGAGCGCCTTGAAAACGATGAGTTCGCCAGCCTTGAGCGCTCTGAACTCCACGAAGCCGCCCTTGCCGCCGCCCGCGCGCAGGTGGAATCCTTCGCTGTCACCCTCGACAAGACCCGCGCCCGCGTTGCCCTCCGCCAGCAGGAAATTGCTGTCGAAATGACCACTCTCGACGCCGAGCGCGATACGCTCCGCTCGTGTCTGGAGCCCGATCTGCTCGCCCGCTACGACCGCCTTGCCGGTTCCCGCGGCACCGGCCTTGCCCGCGCTGAAAATCAGCAGTGCACCGGCTGCCGCATGGGCGTCCGCCCTCAAACCTGGAACCAACTCCGCGAAGGCGAGCTGCTCACCTGCGACAGTTGCGGGCGCCTTCTCTACTGGGACCCGTCCATGGCGCCGGCGGCCATCCCGCCCCGGTCAGCTTCCGCTCCCAACCACGGCGCAGGCCGCGCTGTCCGCAAGTAGTAGCCCACGAAGCCCAGGCAGATCGAAAAGACGCTTCAGCCGGCGGTTTTCTGGAGTTCCCCAGCCCCCGGCTGCTACCCTTTTATCGAACGAGAGCAATCCAGGAGCAAGCCGTGCAGCGCATCTGTGTGGACATGGATGAGGTGATGGCCGACACCCTCGCCGAGCATCTGCGCCGCTACAACCAGACCTTCGATGAGGACGTAACCCCCGAGGACCTGGCCGGAAAAGGCCTGTGGGAGATTACGCCCCTCGACCGTCAGCAGCAACTGCGCGCCTTCCTTGACGCCGAGGACTTTTTTGAGGACCTGGCCCTCATGCCCGGCGCCCAGGATGTCCTCAAAGACCTCTCCACCCGCTTTGAAATCTTCATCGCCACCCAGGCCATGACCGTGCCCAACTCTCTCGGTCCCAAGTACCGCTGGCTGCAGCGCCACTTCCCCTTCATCCCCTGCACTCATTACGTGTTTTGCGGCAATAAGTCCATTCTCCGCGCCGACTATCTCATTGACGACCTGCCCCGCAACCTGCTCCGCTTTGAAGGCCAGGGCATCCTCTATACCGCACCGCATAACTTGAGCGCCACGGGATTTGTCCGTGTCGATAACTGGCAGGAAGTAGCCCAATACTTCGCCGCCCTTCCAAGCTAACCAAGCCGAACAACAATGTCACAACGGATGGACGCCCGGGTCTCGCAATCGAAACCTGAGGTGCCGATTGCAAACGCACTGGTTAGAGCGGTTCTCCAATTCACATGCCCTCTCCAACTCTGTGCAAAATGACTTTTTCTTGAGGAAAAAGCCACTCAGGGGTTGTGCTCCAGGTTATAGCAATTGGAGAACCGCTGTAGCAAGGATCGGGATATGTGATTGCCAATACCCGCATAGCCCTCTGCGCGAACGCTCCGGAACTAAGAATAGTGAACGTGCTATATAATTTCGCTGCCGACAGATTGTACTCGCGGATGTTGTTCTTTGGAGATGAAATGAATGCAATGAAATGCATCGCGCACAAAGGGTTTTACGCCACCGTGTGTTTTGCTGTGCTCGCAGGCGTCGCGCCCCTGCTCCAGGCGGCTGACGCTTCTTCTGTCCGCGCCTGGGAGGAAAACATCGTCATCCCTACTTATCTCGCGGGCGCGCCGGAGCCGAATCCGGTTTTTGATCTGGGTCGGAACTCGCAGGGTGCGCGGGGAATTGTATACCCGTATCCGCTTTATGATTCCCTCACTCATAAGAAGGTCGACAAGACATATAAAATCGTATATCTCGAAAATGAATACATCCGCGTCGGAGTTCTCCCGGAAATCGGTGGCCGGCTCTTTGAGGGTATTGATAAGACGAATGGCTATAACTTCATTTACCGCCAGCACGTAATCAAGCCGGCGCTGATCGGACTAATCGGCGCCTGGATTTCCGGCGGCATTGAATGGAACATTCCGCATCATCACCGGGCTTCCACATTTCTCCCCGTGCAATACAGCATTGAGGAGAACAGCGATGGCAGCAAAACCGTCTGGGTAGGTGAACTGGAAGTGCGCCAGCGCATGCGCTGGGCTGTCGGATATACTCTGCACCCCGGTAAGTCGTACGTCGAAGCCCGCGTGCGGATCTTGAACCGCACGCCGGTAGTAAACACGATGCTCTGCTTCGCCAACGTGGCAGTGCACGTCAACGAGAATTATCAGGTCATTTTTCCGCCCAGCACGCAGTACGGAACCTTTCACGGCAAGCGTGAGTTCGTGAACTGGCCCATCGCCAGCACTGTCTATGACGGCGAGGACTTCACGAAGGGCGTGGACGTGAGTTGGTACAAGAACCACCTTCTGGCCAACTCGATTTTCGCCTGGAATTACAGTGACGATTTCTTCGCCGGATATGACCACGGCAAGCAGGCTGGAACCATGGCGGTTGCCGATCACAACATGGTGCCCGGAAAGAAGGTCTGGACGTGGGGTGATGGGCCGCGCGGCAGGATGTGGGATCACATCCTCACCGACACGGACGGCCCATACGACGAGCTGATGGTGGGCGCATATTCCGACAACCAGCCAGACTATAGCTGGCTCCAGCCCTTCGACGTGAAGTCGTTTTCCATGAATTGGTATCCGTTCCGCGACATCGGCGGAGTGAAGAATGCGAATCTCGATGCGGCAGTGAATCTGGAGGTTGGCAAGGACGGCACGGCGAAGGTAGGTTTCAACACGACCTCGGCGCATGCTGCGGCGACCGTCCGACTTGAGGCGGGATCAAAAGTCCTGTTGGAAGAGACGGTCGCCATCGATCCGGGAAGGCCTTATCTCAAGCAGGTAGCCATCCCGGCAGGCATCGATGAGCACGATCTGCGAGCGTCGATTTCGGCGGATGGCAAGGAACTCGTTTCTTATTCTCCGATCCGCCTGACACCGGAACCTATGCCGAAGCCCGTGACGTCGCCCCTGCCCCCAGCGCAGGTTAAAACGGTTGAGGAACTCTATCTGATCGGGCTCCGCGCCGAACAGTTTCACGATCCCTCCATCGCACCGGAGCCTTATTGGGAAGAGGCTCTGCGCCGCGATCCCAAAGACGTTCGCGTCAACACGGCTTTCGGCATCAACTACTTCAAGAAGGCGCGCTTTGCCGACGCAGAAAAGTGCTTTCGCACGGCCCTGGAACGGCTGACCGATCGCTATACAACGCCAAAGGACGCCGAGCCGATCTACTATCTGGGGCTCACTTTGAAGGCGGAAGGGAAGTTTGACGAGGCATACAAGTACCTTTACAACGCCACCTGGAACCTGCCCTGGCGTGCCGCCGGATACTACGGTGCGGCAGAAATCGCGGCCATGCGCGGCGAGTACGATACGGCACTGGACCTGGTGGACAGGTCCATCGATAACAACGCTTTGAACATTCGGGCGATGAATCTGAAGGCTGCCTTGTTGCGGCATCTTGGCCGCCCTGAAGAGGCGTTGCAGGTGCTTGCCGCCGCGCATCGCAAGTCCGATCCGCTGGATGTCCGGTCAATGGCGGAGCGCTGGTTAGCTTCGAATGACCCCGCAGCGCGAAGCGTTCTCACCGCCACGATGAACGCGCATCCCGCCACCGCAACAGAAACGGCTGCCGAGTATATGAACGCCGGCATGTGGCAGGACGGCAGCGACGTCCTATCCCAGGCCGTCGCGGATGCGCCCGACAAAAACAAGATCGACGCGATGGTTTATTACTATCTGGGCTTTTTCGCCGGAAAACTGAACCAGCCCGCGAAGGCCGCCGAGTATTTCGCGCTCGCGGCGAAGATGCCGTCCGACTATGTTTTCCCATTCCAGAGCGAGGAAATCGAGGTGCTGCGCCAGGTAATGAAAGCAAATCCGCAGGATGCGCATGCACCGTATTACCTGGGCAACCTGCTCTTCGACGGGCAACCATCGGAAGCGGCCAGGTTGTGGCAGGCGTCGATTGCGATCGACCCCTCAATTCCTATTGTTCATCGCAACCTGGCAATCGCCTATGCATACCGGAAGTCCTCGCCCTCGATAGACCAGGCGATCGCACAGTTGGAACAAGCCGTGTCCTTGAGCCATCCATATCCTCGCCACTTCACAGAGTTGGACGAGTTCTATGAAGCTACCGGAGCCGATCCCGCCAAGCGATTGAAGGTGCTGGAGAAGAATCCGGCGGTCGTCGGCCAGAGCGATGGATCGCTTGCACGGGAGATTGCATTGCTCGTCTCGCTGGGCAAACAGGACGAGGCAATTGGACTTCTGAGCGGCCATGAGTTCGCCATTGCGGAAGGCGCGAATCTCAATGTCGCCGATATGTGGACAGACGCCCACATTCTGCTCGGCCGGAAAGTGCTTGCAAGCAAGCATCCCCAAGAAGCTCTGGCGGAATTCGAGCGTGCGCTGGCGATCCCGGCTACTCTTCCCTCAGAAGGATTCGATGTGAAGGCGCGCGAGCCGGAGGTCAATTACTGGATTGGCACGGCCTACTCCGCCGCGGGTAACCTGGCGCAGGCCAAGGTGTACTGGCAGAAGTCGGCCGGTGCGAATCCGGCACAGGAGCAGCAGGGTTCCGGCGAATTCATCCCGCGACAGATCCAGTCGTATTACCAGGCCCTCTCGCTTCGTCAACTCGGGCAAACGGATCGGGCTGCCACCATGCTTCGCGATTTAGTGACTGCGGCACACAGCGCGCTTCAGCAGGGTCCGGCGGAACTCGACCCGAATATGTCGCCGGATAAGTTGCGCTCCCAGCGGTTCAGTCTGTCCTCCGCCCACTACGCCGCCGCCCTCGGCTATATGGGATTGGATGACAAGCAAAATGCAAAGCGAGAGCTGGCAAGAGCGTTGGAGATAAGTCCGGACAACGTCGGTGCGCGGTCCGCAATGGAATATATCGAGTAAGCGCATTTCCATCTGCTCTTGCGATGAAGGCGCAGTCGCGGAAGGCGAGGAAGACTGCGCCGAGCCTTTCCAATCGGGAGACGATGCGCGGGAACCCTGGAGCCGGCGGAAGATCCTTTACGGTAAACTCCAGGCATCGGAGGAATTCTGTTGCGGCGCATTCGGTGTCTTCTTGCGTGCATGCTGATTACATCCATTGCGCCAGCGGCGCTGGTCGTGCTTTTACAGGCACAAGATGCCCCCAAGAAGCAAAGCAATATGGGCGGAATCGCCGGGGGCATTGGAGCTGCCCCGGTCTACGACGAGCAGAAACGTCCCATCACGGCGGGCGGGTTTGTGGAAAAGGGTCCGGTGGTTTTCGAGGACATCACCAGGAAGGCTGGGCTCTCCGGCTGGACGCACAAGATGGGCGTGCCGGAGGAAAAATTCATTGTCGAGACCAACGGGTCGGGCGTAGGGCTGATCGACTACGACAACGACGGCTGGCTGGACATCTACCTGGTGAACGGTTCGACTTTCAATGCACTGGATGGCAAGGAGACGCCGCCCCATGCAGCGCTGTTCCACAACAACCACGACGGTACGTTTACCGATGTGGCTGCTCAAGCCGGGGTGACCAACGATCGCTGGGGCTATGGCGTGAGCATTGCCGACTATGACAATGACGGCTGGCCCGATATCTATGTAAGCAACTACGGCAAGAACCGGCTCTACCACAACAACCATGACGGGACGTTTACCGATGTGGCGGAGAAAGCCGGCGTGGCGCTGGGCAACTGGTCGGCCGGCTCAGCCTGGGGCGACTACGACGGCGATGGGCTGCTGGACCTGTATGTCACCGGCTATGTGCACTTCGACCGCGACAACCTTCCGATTGCCGGCACCCAGGCGGTAGGGTATGCCAGCTGCGTGTATCGTGGCGTGGATGTCAACTGCGGGCCGAGGGGTCTCAAGGGCGAGCCGGACCATCTCTTTCATAACAACGGCGACGGAACGTTTACCGACGTGACGGTAAAGGCCGGAGTGGAAGACAAAGAGCGTTACTACGGACTTAGCACAATCTTTGTGAGCCTCAACGGCGACGGCAAGCCGGACCTGGTGGTAGGCAATGACTCGGAGCCCAACTATCTTTACATCAACAAGGGGGATGGGACCTTCGACGACCAGAGTTATGTGTCGGGTTTCGCGTTGAACAAGGATGGGCGGGAAATTGCCTCGATGGGCATTGCCGCGGGCGACTATGAGAACAACGGCCTGATCGATTTCTTCGTGACCGACTTCGGCGACGACTACAAGGTGCTCTACCATAACGACGGCGACGCGAGCTTTACGGATGTGAGTTACAAGGCCGGTGTGGCGCAGACTACGATTCCCTTTGTCGGGTGGGGCGATGCGTTTATCGACTACGACAACGACGGCTGGCTGGACCTCTTTATGGTGGACGGCCACGTCTATCCCGAGGCGGATCAGCACGACTGGGGCACAACCTTTGCCGAGCGCCCGCTGCTGTTCCACAACGTGCCGGATACAAGTGGAAAGGGACGGAGATTCGAATACGTTCCGGCGGTGAAGGGTTCGGGACTCGCGGTGGTCATTCCAGCGCGTGGCGCGGCCTTCGGCGACCTGTTCAACGACGGCAAGATCGATGTGATTATCAATCCCATCGACGGACCGCCCACGCTGTTGCGGAATGTGAATCCGGACCATCATCACTGGGTGGAGATGAAGCTGGTGGGCGGGGGCAAAACTGCAAAAAGCCCTGGGAGTCCGCGCGACGCAACGTGCGCCACGGTCTACCTGAATGCCAACGGCATGCGGATGCGCCAGGATGTGCTGGCCAGCGGCAGTTATATTTCGTCGAACGACCGGCGGCCGCACTTCGGGCTGGGCGACTCGACCGACGCCGGGACCGCGGAGATTCACTGGCCTTCGGGCGCCAAAGAGACGGTGAAACTGCCCGCGGTGGACCGCATCTACACGATCACCGAGGGCCAGGGCATTACCGGCGCGCTTTGCGGCGGCAACCCATGCACGGCCGAGGCCGCACCCAAAGCGGAGCACCCCGCCTCATTGAGCAAGGACTCGGCAAACAAGCCATGAGATGGACACGCGACGAGTTTCGACCGCCGGGCCCCGATTTTGGGCGTTGCATGCAGGTTATAATCCGGGGGCAAGCGCTGCCGGGGACGCATGACGAATCAAGGTAATTTTGCTGGGAAATCTTTTCCAGGCCGGCGGACTGTGTCGAGCCTGATTCTGGGCGCCGGGTTTGGCCTGACCGGCGCCGGAACCGTCATGCTGGGAGTGCTGCTTCCGGTACTTTCGCAAAAGTGGGGGCTGCGGGACGATGCAGCCGGCTTTCTTTTCCTCCTGCAATTTCTGGGATCTTCGCTCGGCGCAATCCTGACCGGCGCCAATCGCGTTCGAGCACTCATGATCGGTTATGGATTGTTGGGGGTAAGCGCGTGCGCCCTGGCGTTTGCCGGGCTGTATGTGTCCTTTGCGGTCTTTTTCTTCTTCGGCTTGGGACTGGGCATGGCGATGACTGCGACCAGCCTGCTGTTCTCTGACCGCTACGGTGACGACCGCGCCGCCAAACTTGAGCGGCTGAACTTTGCATGGTCCGCGGGAGCCACGGCTGCTCCGGTGCTGTTTCTGCCGTTTTTGCATATGGCCAGCCTTGGCCCGCTCTTCTTCACTTTTCAGGGACTGTTTCTGTTGCTCTTTGTCTGGGTAGTTCTCAGAGAAAGACAGGAGGCGCCATGCGGGCAATTGATCGTGAATGCATCGCGTGCGCAGAACCCCGCTCCCCTTGGCTCTTTGCTGCCGCTGGTGGTTCTGGCCATGTGTGCCGTTGGCGTAGAAAGCGCGCTGAGCGGGTGGCTGACGACCTATTCTCATCGCGCCGATTCACGGGATGCGGGAGGAGCCGCTCTTGCCACCTCGCTCTTCTGGTTCGGAATCGTACTTAGCCGGCTTGCGTTTTCGACCCGGTTGCTGGCGATCATTGGCCGGCGCAGAGTGCTCCACGCAACGCTCCTGGGGGTAGCGGCTTCAGTGGCGCTACTGATTGCCGCGCATAACCCGGCGCCGATCCGGGTTGTCGCCGGACTGGCGGGCCTGTGCATCGGTCCGGTCTACCCGCTGTTGCTTTCCTTCCTGCTGGAGCGTTCTCCGCGTGGTTGGATATTTGCCGTCGCGGGGATGGGGTCGGCTCTCTTCCCCTGGCTGACCGGACTGCTCTCGGCGCATTACGGATCGCTACGGTATGGTCTCCTCGCACCTTGCGGCGCCGCCGTTCTCATGGTCGTTCTGCTTTCCACGAGCCTTCGGCGGGCGGACGCTCCGGTCCCAAACCCTCCTTCCCGCCTGTGATCAGGCCCCGACCTTGCTTGCACTTCCGATGCCCCCGTGGCATCCTCTGAGGCTGCCGAAGCGTGTGTCCACGAGGAAGAAAAACGCCGATTGCCCGATGGAATGGCGATATACCTATCTCGCAAACAATCGTAGTTCGACTTGTTATCGATGCGGTATCCTACAGCGGGGTTGGTTGCCTTATGAAACGCAAATGGCTTGTTCTTCTTGTCGTCGCGATTTGTACCGCCATGTCTGCTCAGTCCCGGTTTGTTCACGCCGACGGGAAGTACCTGGCTGCTCCGGATGGCAAGCGCCTGCAGCTGCGAGGCACGAATCTGGGCAATTGGCTGGAGCCGGAAGGCTACATGTTCGGTCTGGACGGCGGCCCGCAATCTCCTCGCGAGATCGAGAGCTTCTTCAATGAACTCATCGGTCCGGAGGCGGCCACAAAATTCTGGGAGGCCTACCGCGATGCGTACGTCACCGAGGACGACATCCGGTTTCTGCATCAGACGGGCATGAACTCCATCCGTATCCCGCTGCACTACAAGTTCTTTCTCCCCGGTAACGAGGAAGGCTTCACGCGGCTGGATCGCGTGGTCGGCTGGGCACGCAAATATGACCTCTACGTCATCCTCGACATGCACTGTGCTCCCGGCGGCCAGACGGGCACGAACATCGACGATAGCTGGGGCTATCCCTGGCTTTACGAATCGGCCGAGGATCAGGAACTTACCATTCGCATCTGGAAGCGGATTGCCGAACATTATCGCGACAATCCAACAGTTCTCGGCTATGACCTGCTGAACGAACCCATCCCTCACTATCCACAGTTGCAGCGATACAACACGGCTCTGGAGCCGCTTTACAAGAGAATCACTGCCGAAATTCGGCAGGTGGATCCTAACCACGTCATTATTTTGGGCGGGGCGCAGTGGGATTCCAACTTCAATGTCTTCGGGCCGCCCTTTGACCGGAATGTCATGTACACCTTTCACAAGTATTGGACCCCTCCGACCGAAGCTGTGATCCAGTCGTATCTCGATTTTCGGGCGCGCTACAACGTCCCTCTCTGGCTGGGTGAATCCGGCGAAAACACCGATGCGTGGATTCACGACTTCACCGGCGTACTGGAAAAAGACGAGATCGGGTGGGCCTTCTGGCCATACAAGAAGATGGAAAAAACGTCGGCACCGGTCTCCTGGCAGAAACCCGTCTATTGGGACGAGATCGTAGCGTTTGCCAAGACGCGCGGTTCGACGGGAGACGCGGAGAAGCAGATCGCGGTGCGTCCCTCGCTGGATCACTCGCGCGCGGCGCTCCAGGACCTGCTGCAGAAGATTCAGTTTCACAATTGCCAGGTGAATCCCGGATACCTGGGAGCGCTTGGGCTGAAGGTTCCACCCTCCTAGACTTCCTCTGTGCGATCAAGGCGGTCTTCGCACGGTACTGGCCGAACGTCGGGCCACCATCCGGCGGTCCACGATTTTGGCGTGCCGTGACCCTGGAATGCCCGCGATGCTGCCCGCCATCATCCCAGGGCAGAGGTCTGTGTCAGCGGCTGGGGTCCGGCTGGCTGCGGCGCAATTCCTACACCTCTCGATCAATTTCCGGCTCGACAAATCGTATGTCTTGGCGTAATCGCCGGTTATGAAGCCGGGACGCGGCCGCATTTTTCCGCTTTTTCGCCTGCGCAATTCCGGGCCAAGGATAGAAGAAAAGACAAACGGTTGTTTACTGGGAAAATGCGGAAAATGCTTCCTTGACAACGATCCTCATTGCGGCCGATAATTCCAACCCGTGGCCGAAATGAAGCAAGCGCGGTCATCAGTAGAAAATCGTTTGTCTTATGTATCGTGCAGCGCCCTGTGCTCTTTCGCACCTATCCGGAGCACGGTATTTGGGTTTCACACGAAAGGATGGGGAGGGTTGACGGCCATGCGCAGCGGGTTTCTTGCAAGTATTCTTACAATGCTTTGTATCACGGGTTGCAGCGGTGGAAACGTGCAGCCCCCGGAGCAACAAGCCGCAACACCAACGTTCAGCCCGGTTGCCGGAACGTATACCTCGGCCCAGACGGTAACCCTTTCTGACACCACCACCGGGGCTTCGATTTATTACACGACCAATGGAACGACGCCCACCGAGACTTCGACTCTCTATTCGGCGCCCATCGCCGTTTCGTCCACCACGACGATCAATGCGATCGCGGCTGCCCCGCCAGGCTATTTGAACAGCGCCGTTGCCACGGGTACGTACACCATTAACCTGCCGGCGGCCGCTAGCCCCACATTCTCTCCTGCCCCAGGGGCCTATACCTCGGCCCAGACGGTAACCCTTTCTGACGCGACCACCGGGGCATCGATTTATTACACAACCGACGGAACGACGCCCACCACCAAGTCGACTCTCTATTCGGCATCGGCGCCCATCGCCGTTTCGTCGACCACGACGATTGAAGCGATTGCCGTTGCTTCCGGCTACTCGGCCAGCGCCGTCGCCACGGGTACCTATACGTTTCCAGGATCAGCCTCAACGATCTCTGTAGTCCTGAGCACCCATGACCAAAGCCAGCTTCTGGTTGCTCAACCCGCCGTCAGCTTCACCACGAGCACGGCGGACGCAGGTACGAACACGATCGTCGTCGATGCGACGCAGCAGTATCAGTCCATCGAGGGCTTTGGCGCGGCATTTACTGATTCGGCGGCCTATCTGTTGAACGAAGTCGCGCAAAAGAGCGAGCTGACAAGCACCATGAACGATCTGTTCACCTGGAACGGCAACGGGATCGGCCTCAGCTTTATGCGCATTCCGATGGGCGCCACTGACATTGCCCGCTCTGTCTACTCATTCGACGACCTGCCCGTGGGTCAGACCGATCCCACGCTGGCGAACTTCTCCATTGCTCATGATCAGGTGGACATTCTGCCCATCATCTTGCAAGCCAAGACGCTCAACCCGCAGATGAAGCTGATGGCCAATCCCTGGAGCCCTCCGGGATGGATGAAGGATCCCTCTTCGATGAACCCGGTCTCGATGCTGGGTGGAACGCTGCTGATGACCGGCACCAATGAGACCGCGTTCGCAAACTACTTCGTCAAATACATTCAGGCGTACCAGGCTGCCGGGGTTCCCATCGATTACATCTCGCTGCAGAACGAGCCGCTGAATATGACCACGGCCTACCCGAGCATGGGGATGAGCGACAGCACGCAGCTAACCCTGCTGCAGAATTACGTTTTACCGGCACTGGCGACCAACAATATCTCGTCCAAGGTGTTTGTTTATGACCACAACTGGGACACTCCGTCCTACCCGGAGTATGTATTGGGGGGCCTGACGGCGCAGCAGCTGACCCAGGTGGCCGGTACGGCCTGGCATGGGTATGCTGGCGCGCCCGGCGCACAGCAACTGGTGCAGAACGAATTCCCGAGCCTGGGTACGTGGGAGACAGAACACTCCGGCGGCACCTGGGTCACAGATCAGTTCACGTCCGACTTTCTTGAGATCACACAGGTGCTGCGCAACTCCGCAAAGTCCTATGTGAAGTGGAGCCTTGCTCTGGATCAGAACCTGGGGCCGAACCTGACGCTGAACGCCAGCCTGGGAGGATGCGATACCTGCACGCCACTGGTGACGGTCAACAGCGGGACAGGCGCCATCACCAAGGACATCGAGTACTACACGCTGGGCCAATACAGCAAGTACGTATTGCCGGGCGCGGAGCGCATCTATTCCAGCAACACGGCTGCCATTGCAAGCGTCGCATTCGAAAATCCTGACGGCTCGACGGCATTGATCGCGTTCAATAGCTCCAGCAGCAGCCAAAGCTTCCAGGTGCAGTGGGGTACGCAATCGTTCTCCTACACTCTACCCGCGCTGGCCGCTGCCACGTTTACGTGGGACGGAACGCAGAACGGCCTATCCACGACGGCGGCCACAGCGCAGATCCAGGGCTCCAGCTACTCAAGCGAGAACGGGCTGGAGACAGAGACCACCGGCGACTCCAGCGGCGAATACGATCTGGGCTATCTCACGGATGGAGCCAACGTGGTGTACAAGCGAGTCGACTTCGGGACCGGCGTGAGTGCAGTGAATGTGCGCACGGCAAGCGCCGGCAACGGCGGAACGGCCACGTTTTACCTCGACAATATGACAGGGACGCCCATTGCCACGGCCACATTGCCGGTGACCGGAGGATGGCAAACGTGGCGCACCGTCACTGCCACCGCTAGCGGCGCTTCGGGAGTGCATGACTTGTATGTGGTGTTTGGTGGAGGCGGAACAAGCGACAGCATCGCGAATGTGAACTGGTTCCAATTTCAGTAGCTGAGCCGCGCATGTCCAGGGTGGCCTTTTCACTGAGAAAAGGCCACCCTGGACAACAGCTTCCAGAAATACGACTGGTAAGAAACCGCTCTAACTCCACTGCAGAGTGACGATGGAGTTCCGCGGCAGGTTCAGATTCAGCCGCTTACCTTCAAATCGGCAATCGATCGCCTGCTCTTCTCCCTGGTTGGTGAGGACAAGCACGTAATCCCCATCCGGATTGGCGAAGGCGACGTGGTCGATGCCGGCTAGCGTTCCCTTGGTAGCGATGACGCGCGCCCCACGGCGCACGGCTTTCGAGTAGTGGGCAAATGCCCAGTATTGTCCGCTCCGCGTCAGTTGCTGGGTCCTGGAGTCAAGGGTGACCACTCCGCCGCAACTGAAGGGGCCGATATTGGGAGTGCCTTTTTCATCGAGAACCAGATTCCAGGCGACGATGCAGCGCGCCCAGTTCTTGAGGATTCCGGCGTAGGTGCCGGACCACTTAGCCCAGTCGGTAGCATAGTCGGGGGCGGAAATGTCCGGGCCGCCTTCGGTCCAGTAGGCATGCTTGGTGGGAAAGGCGTTGTGAACGCGGGTCATTGCGTCGGGCGAGCCAACGTAGCCGTGCCAGGCAACGCCATCGACGTATTGAAAGACAGCCGGATTGCTGAGTTCATCCATGGCGCGTCCCCACAGATCATAGTTATGGTCGAGAACCCAGATTTTCGTGCCGAGGGAGGCATTGCGGAGGGCAGGCCCGAGGAACTCCCCGATAAAGTTGGCCTCGTATTCCTGTCCCCACAGGGCAGCGGGCATTCTGCCGTCCTGGTCGGTATCGACCTCGTTCTGGGTGGTCACTGCTCCAATGCGTACCCCTTCGGCTTGATAGGCTTCAAGGAACTTCACAAAGTATCGGGCGTAGGAGGAGAGATACTTCTTGCGCATGGAGCCGCCGAGAAGCGAACCGCTTGACTTCATCCATCCGGGTGGGCTCCACGGAGCGGAGAAGAGGAATAGCTCCGGATTGGCGCGCAGCGCGTCGCGGAGCACGGGCAGAATGTAATTGCGGTCGTGCGCGATGCTGAAGTTCTTGAGCTCGGGATCGGGCACCGGGGAGTCGTCGAAGCTGTACGCGCTGCGGGAGTAGTCGCTGGCGCCGATGCAGGTGCGGCCAACGGAGAGCCGAAGGCCCTGAGCACCGACCAACTCTTCCATCAATTGCTGGCGTTGAGCCGGCTCCATGCGGCTGAACAGGTAGCAGGAGGCGTCGGTAAAGGCGCCACCGAATCCGAGGATGCTTTGGAATCGTTGAGTGGGGTCAATTTCCACTCCGGAGGAAGGCGCGCCGGATGCAGCCTGCCACGGTTGAACGGCAAGCTCCTTGAATCTCTCTTCGCCGGTTGTAATCCAGGCGCGAATTCGGGGAGCGGCGGAAACAGCCACTCCTGAGGCAGACAATCGATTTGCGCAGGCGAACGAGGCCGCGAGAGCGGCGGCCTGGTGCATAAAAACACGTCGAGAATTGATTTTCATGGATCGATTACTCAAACTTTCCGGGCCGTCCTGCCGGTGTGGCAATCCCGGCAAGACAAACGTATTGTCTTGATGGTTGCGCCTCAATTCCGTCCACCCTCAGGAAGCCGCAAGGGCGGGCATGTGACGGCGCAACCGCTCACGTCGCCACGGGGTAACTGTATGCCCACGCAAACCGATTGTCTAGTGGGAAAGGGAAAAATTATCCTGCTTGACAATGGTTATTGTTGAGTGGTTTAATTTGCTCCGCGTGAGATTTCTACAACCGGTTGCCTAGAAAACAATCGATTGTCTTGCTTGGTTTAGCGTTATTGAGGCAATGGGTCGCATGCGATCCTGCTGTGGCCAGGGATTGAGATTCAAGGCAGTGAAGTACGACTATCTGAATGCTCTGTCTGGGCTGGAGAGTTGGGAAGGCTGTATCGGTAAGCAGTTCTGGAGGCAGTTCATGAAAAATATGATGCGATGGGTTCTTCCCCTTCTGTTGATCTTTCTGATCGCAGGGAGCGGGACAGGCTTTGCACAAAGCGTAAACGCGGGCGACATTCGCGGCAGCGTGACCGACTCTACCGGGGCACTGATCCCCGGAGTGACGGTCACAGTGTTGAACGTCGACACGGGAGTATCAAAGGATTTCACCACCAACCAGTCGGGTCTGTACGACACGAATTCGATCGTTCCGGGCCAGTACACCATCACGTTCATGCGGGACGGTTTTGACTCTCTGGTGCGCGGCCCCATCACGTTGGAGGTCGGTTTTACCACCGTTAACGGAGTGTTGAAAGTCGGTTCCACAAAAGAACAGGTGACGGTCACAACGGATGTGCCGCTGCTCACCACCGAAACGGGCGACCAGTCGACCACCTTGGATGCGAAGTCGATGGACGAGCTGCCCCAGGTCACCCAGGACTGGGAAAACTTCGTGATCCTGCTGCCGGGCGCCGCAGGAACCACCAGTTCGAGCCCCGGCCAGGAAGCCGCGATCAACGGCAACCTGCCCTACAGCAACATCCTCTCCGATGGCGCTTCGACCACTTTGGGCCAAAGCATGAACGCCAACCCCACCACGTTTGAAGACGTTGCGGAGCTGCAGATCAACACATCGTCGTTCTCGGCGCAGTACGGCATTGGCGGCGTTATCTTCAACCAGATCACCAAGAGCGGTACAAGTTCCTACCACGGAACGGCCTACGACTTCATCCAGAACACGCTGCTGAACGCCTACTCCTATTCGTTCGGCGCCAAGGGCATTCCTTCGCCCTTGCATTACAACAATTTCGGTGGAGCGCTGGGCGGCCCGATGCCGAAGCTGAAGAAGGCGTTCTTCTACTTCAACTATGACCATATCGCCCACAGCGGTGCGGGCGGCTCCGTCAATAGGTACACCGTTCCCACTCCGGATATGATGATCGGCAACTTCAGCGCGATATCAGCCCAGCTCTACGACCCGACCACGCAGACGATCGCCACGGACTCCAACGGCAATCCTTACCCGGTCCGTCAGGCTTTTCAAAACAATACGATTCCTTCGGGCGAACTGGATTCTGTAGCCGCAAAGTTCATCCAGTGGTATCCGACGCCGACCAACCACATTGCAGGCGGAACCTTTCTTTGCGGGGTTGCGGGTCTTCCTGCCTGCTCGCCGGGTGGACACGGCGAGCCGACCAACAATTTTGCTTCTGCCCTCTCGTCGCCGATGCCGGTCACAAGGTATTTCGGACGGTTGGACTACGACCTGACACCGAAGAATCGGTTGACGATGTCCGAAGTGGAGAATGACGCTCCTCAGGTCTCGAATCCGAGCGGTGTTGAGGCGTGCCCTGTGGGCTGCCAGAGCCAGGACATTGAAAACAACAATGCCCAGGTTACCGACGTGTGGACCATCAACTCACACATGGTCAACGAAGCCCGTCTCGGTTACACCTACCAGTTCAACCAGTTTCAGGACGAAACCGCCGGTCTTGGTCTGCCCGCGCAGTTGGGATGGAAGTTTGCCAAGGAAGACGATTTCCCTGACATCGATTTCGAGGACGGCGACTGGACTCCGGCATGGATCAATAAGCAAGGAAACAATCTCTTCAAGGAGCATGTTTTCGATCCGTCTGACGTGGTCACGCTGGTCACGGGCAAGCACATTCTTCACTTCGGCGGCGAAGTGTTGATGTACAGGAACGATTCGCAGTTGTGGAATGGCGGACACCAGGCTGGCGCATTCGGCTTCGGCAGCGTCAACTATTGCGGTTGCAACAACGACTACACCGCGCAATGGGCCACAAATAGCCAGGGAGCCGCCAGCATTAACAACGGCACCGGCTGGGCGATGGCGGACTTCCTGTTGGGCTATGCGGCAAGCTGGAGCGCGCAGGAAACGCCCGAGTTCGGCTCTCGCCTGAAGTCTCCGCAGTTCTTCGTCCAGGACGATTGGAAGATCCGTCCGACTCTGACGGTAAACCTTGGAATTCGCTACCAGATCAACCATGGCTGGAATGAGATTCACGGGGACCTCGACAGCTTCGACCCGACAGTGATCAATCCGGCCACGAATACCCTGGGCGCCATGTGGTTCGGGAACACCCATGCCAATGGGCGTACTTCAATGGAAGCCAATGTCTTCAACACCGTCCTTCCGCGCGTAGGCTTCTCCTGGTTGAAAGATGCCAAGACCACCATTCGTGGCGGCTTCGGCGTCTACGCCTACAACTGGAGTGCGGACGACTACGGGAACGGCATCGGAGCGCCATTTGGAGCTTCGGGCAACGCTCAGGACGCCACGGGCGGCATCACACCGATCGTCAAGCTCGATGGCCCCGGAACGAACTTTGTAACCGGTGCGACCCTGCCCTATATTTCCAACAATACGGCTCCGGACGCATACAACGGCCAAGGCGTTTCCTACACGGCATATCACACTCCGGTTCCGAGAATTTACCAGTGGAACCTAGCCGTGCAGCGCGAGCTGGCTCCGAACCTGGTGGCCGAAGTTGGCTATGTGGCCAGCCACGCATTCGACCTGATCTTCGGTGGCGGCGGCGGAGTTGCGCTCAACCAGATACCCGAGAGCCAACTTTTGTCCACTGGCGTCAATACGGCTGCCATTCCGTACCCGAACTTTAGCTCCATCACCGGGTATACGAACAACGCCATCTCCAACTACAACTCGCTCCAGGCGCAGATCACGCAGAGATTCCATTCTGGCCTGAGCTTCAACTTCAACTACGTCTGGTCGCACATGCTGGACTCCATGGATTCCTCCGCTTGGGGTAGCCATGCCGGTCCGCTTCCGTACCAGAATGCGTATGACCCGGGCGCCAACTACGCCAGCTCCAACTTCGATGTCCGCAATGCCTTCAAGGGCAATGTCGTCTATCAGTTGCCGTTTGGTAAAGGCAAGGCGTACCTGAGCCACAACACAGCGTTGGATGAAGTGGTCGGCGGATGGCAGGTGTCCGGTTCGATGGTACTTTCCACGGGCAATCCGTTCAGCCTGACTGGCACCCAGCTCACCAATGCCAACGGTGGTGGCGCCTATCCAAACTGGAGCGGCCTCAGCCCGATTCCAGCACACAAGAGCATCACCACCTGGTATAACACCGCTGCCTTCCAGATGCCTGCAAATGGGACTTTCGGCAATGTCGGGAGAAACGTTCTGTACGGTCCTGGGATCGACGTTGTGAACCTCTCGGCTCACAAGGAGTTTGCGTTATTGGAGGCCTGGCATCACGACGTGAAACTACAGTTCCGCGCCGATGCATCCAACGCGTTCAACCATCCGAGCTTCGGATCGCCCAACGGGTCACTTACCGGCGCCACAACCGCCAGTCCGGACTATACCGGTACCGCTGGCGGTCAGTTCCAGATCAACTCCGTCACGGTGGGTGGACGTAACGTTCAGGTTGCAATGCGCTTGAACTTCTAACTCCAGGTTGATTTTGACCTGACTGGAGAGGCGGCCCACGGGCCGTCTCTCTATGTTTTAGTGCGCTATTTTCTGCGCTTGCCGCAACCTGCAGAGGTTCCACAATGACTCTACCCGGAAGTCATTGCCGTCCGGTGGCATTCTTCTAAAGAAAATGCCGCCTTGCATTGGACCGGAAATCGCACGTGATTGGTGGAATCGCTCTAAAATGAGGTTTGAATGAATCTAAATCGCTCTATAGGATGGATCGGGGCTGGGCTGCTCTTGAGCACCGGCTTGTGCCTTGCGCAAGGCGCAGCCGACACGCAGCAGCAGATCGCCGAGCACAACCGCAAAATTCAGCAGTACTTGCAGGAGAAGAAGCCTGACCTCGCCATCCCGGAGTTGCAGGCTCTGGTTGCGCTCGATCCGAACAATGTGGACGCCCGTGGAAACCTTGGGGTTCTATTGTTCTTCAAGGGCGATTGCGCAGACGCCACACCGCAGTTGCGTGCCGCGACGACTCAGGGCGCGGGACTGTGGCGGATTCAGGTTCTGCTCGGCATCTGCGAGCGGCGGCAAGGCGAGACGGCGCGCGCGCGCGCGGACTTCGAAACCGCATTTCCGCATCTTGAGGACGAAAAGGTTCGCCTCGAAACCGGGATGGAACTGATCGAGATCTACATGAGCACCGGCGATCTCGACAAGGCCGCGGCGATTGTTGAGGTGCTGCGCGCCCACAACCCGACCAGCGTCGGCGTGCTCTACGCCGCTTATCGAATCTATTCGAAGATGGCAGGCGAAGCTATGCTGAGTCTTTCCATGGTCAATCCGGATTCGGCCGAGATGCATCGTGTGATGGCCCAAGAAGAGACAAGGCAAGGGAATACCAACGGAGCCATCGCGCAATATCGCAAGGCGATTGCCATCGACCCCCATTTGCCGGGCGTTCATTTTGAATTGGCCGAGTTGCTGAATACCTCGCAGGATGCGAAGGTCAGGAACGAGGCGATGCAGGAGTATCGCGCGGCACTGGCGGCAAATCCAATGGATGAGAAGACAGAATGCAGACTGGGCGAGATCGATGCGGAAAAGGGAAACATACCTCAAGCGTATGAGGAATACTCGAGAGCAGCCGAACTGGCGCCGACAGATGCAGATGCAAAGCTGGGCCTTGCCAACGTGCTGGTCGAGATGAATCAACCGGACAAAGCACTGGCGCTGCTGGAAGAGATCGTCCTGTTGGAGCCGACAAATGCGACGGCGCATTACCGCCTGGGCATGCTTTACCACAAGAAGGGTCGCCTGGAGGATGCCAAGCGCGAGGTGGAACTCTATAAGAAGTACAAGGCCATGAAGGAAAAGCTCAGCGCTCTTTATAAGGAAATGCAGATACGGCCCAGTGAAATCCGGCTCGATGAGCCGGATGCCAAATAGCTGCAAACAACGAAGCGGCGCGGGCATGAAAGCGCCAGCTAACTTCATTGGAAGGACATCTGAAAGCAAAGTGATGCGCTGTAAGCACTTACCCGATGCAGACAAACCCAAACGGCGAAGGACGCCTGGTTTGCTCAATGCGTGCGGGCGATCCGTGAGCAGAAATCGCACGTATCTTTGCATGTGGATATTCTTTGCCGCCTATTTAGCCGCTGCTACTGCCACATCCGAGGCGCAAAACCCGAATAGCCCTGCCGAATCGCCCCTGACGAGGCAGTTTCATGAGGCGCTCGGCATGGCTCAGCATGGCGATGAACGCCAGGCTCTGGTGTTGACGAGTCACTTGCTGGAACAACATCCGAATTTCGTGCCCGCCTTGAAGTTGCAAGGCATGCTGCTTGAAGATGCGGGACGGGCTGCCGAGGCAGAGCTGACCTACCAAAAGGGCCTGAAATTGGCGCCTAACGATAGTGATCTTCTCTTCAAGGTAGGTGTATATCAACTCGTCGCAGGGGACAAAGACCAGGCTATTACCCTGTTACTTCATCATCTGCGGCTGGAACCAACAGACGGAGACGCGCTCTATTATCTTGCACAGGCATATCATCTGACCGGTCACGATGACCTGGCGTTGAAGACTATACAAGAGTGCATGAAATATGAGCCGGACAATCCATCGGTGTGGCAAAAGTATGGGGAGTTGCTTTGCAGTTCAGGCGATAGCGAGACTGGTCTTGGATGGTTGCTGAAGGCTCAACAATCCAATCCTCGACTCGATCGCATCGAATTCGACCTTGGCATTGCAAGCATGAACACTATGGATTTTCAGAATGCGGTGAAATATTCAGAAAAAGCCGCCGCACTGCATCCGAACGATCCCAATGCGCAGGAGTTACTTGCCTCGGCTGAGGTCAAGCTGTCCCAGTGGCAGGACGCAATCGTGGCCTACGAACGCATGCTGGCGCTCAGGAATGATAACTCCGATGCCTTGCTGGGACTGGGCCGCTGCCAATTTGAACTGGGGCAGTACCAAGCCGCAGTTGACACATTGAATCACTTGTTGCAGATCGATCCTTCAGCGATATTGGCGCACTACTATTTATCCAGAGCCTATGCGGGGCTCCACAATTCGCCCGAGGCGCAGCATCAGGCCGACCTTCACCACAAGATGATGGAGCAAGCTTCGTTCGCTCCATCCGCATTGGGCACGGAGCAGGACAAGGCAGTCTGGGCACAGGCCAAACAGCTATTGGCAGAGGGTCATGAAGATGCGGCAGTGAAGTTGTTCAAGGACCAGGCGAAAGGGCTGTCCGCGACCCCCGGACACCCTTATTTTCTGGTTGGCACACTTTATTTATATATGGGAAATTCGGCGGACGGATTGCGCAACCTGCATCGTGCGTTGGAACTTGAGCCTGCAGTTCGAGGGGCGCACACCTACTTAGGAATCTTCGATCTGCAGCAGGGAAAGTTGGATGAGGCGGAGAAGGAATTCGATGCGGAACTTGCCAACGATCCGAATTATCAAACAGCAGTCGCAGAGTTGGGCGTCGTGCGATACAAGCAGCAAAGATGGGCAGAGGCCGCAGACCAACTGTCCAAGTCTCACACAAGAACCCCAGCCTTGCTGCTGACGCTCTGCGACGCATACTTCCATCTCGGAAAGATTAAAGACGCAGACCTGACAGCGGAGATTGTAGCGGCGTATTCAAAGGATGATCAGGAGTTGATGGAAAGACTGACGGAATTGCTGAACCGCAACGGGCAGACGGAACTGGCGCAGCGTTTGACGGGACACTCAAGCCTTAAGTAATTCCGGTCATTGCCGGTTCTCGGTTACTGTCAGTATCTGGTCCACTTTGACGCCGGTCAGCACCTGTTTCACCCCGCTCGGCCAGGCCAGCTCGATCTTGTCGATTATGGTTGCGTCTCCCAGCCCAAAGTGAACCCGCTTGTCGCTTGATGAGTTATATCCCACGGTGGTTGTGGCTTGATTGTACTGGCTGCCATGAGAAGTCGTGAGTTTGACCTTTGTGCCCAGCCCGTCGCGGTTTGACTTTGTTCCGATCAGATTCAGGATAATCCAGTGGTTCTGGTTATTGGAACGATTCATCAGCAGTTGTGGTGGACCGTTCAAGACACTTACTACAATATCGATTTTTCCATCGTTGTTGAAGTCGCCGAAGGCGGCGCCACGATGAGAGGCTGGACGGGCGAAGTCAGCCCCGACCTTGGCGCTCAGATTATCAAAGGTAAGGTTTCCCCGATTGCGGAACAAGCCATTGGGAAGGGCGGCGGGACGGTGCGAAATCTCCATTGAGTTATCAAGGATCTCGCCGTCGGCGGTAAAGATATCCTTATATCCATCATTGTCAAAATCGACGATTCCCGTCCCCCACGCGGTAAGACGGCTGGTCATGAGTGTAATTCCGGACGCGCCGGACAGATCCTGGAATTGGCCTTCGCCGACATTGCGATAAAACTGAAAGCTGTCGCCGAACATCGCGGTCTGGAAGATGTCCGGCTTTCCGTCGTTGTCGATGTCGCGGAAATCGGCACCCATTCCAGCCATGTACTTTCCGCTTTCGTTGTATTGAACGCCGGCCAGCATCGCAACATCAGTGAAGGTGCCATCGCCGTTATTGTGAAGCAGAAAATTCTGAAAGCTGTCATTGGAGATAAAAACATCGGTAAAACCGTCGTCATCATAGTCGGCAAATGCAAGACCCATGCCTTTGCCGATGTATTGCGAAATGTGGGACTGCTCGGAGACATCCGTAAAAGTCCCATCTCCATTGTTGCGGTAAAGAATGTTGGGCGTGCCCTGGAACTCATTCGGCGAACAATAGGCAGGCACGCCATCGACGGGGCAAATCTTGGCTGTCTTTATGTCGTAATTCAGATAGTTGACGACAAACAGATCAAGGAGGCCATCGTTATTGTAATCAAACCAACCCGCGGCCACGGCCCAGGCTTTCCCCAGTTTCGGAACGATGCCACTGACGCCAGCCTTTTCTGTAACATCGGTGAAGGTTCCGTCCCCGTTGTTGTGGAAGAGTTGATTGCGATTGACACCCGTGACATATAAATCTACGAATCCGTCGTTGTCGTAGTCTCCGGCTGCGACTCCCATGGAGTAGCCGATGCCTTTCAGGCCCGCGCTCTCTGTCACATCTGTAAATGTTCCATCTCCGTTGTTGCGGAAAAGGCGGTTTGAGTAACTGGGATCGCTCTTTTCGAGCGATGGGATCGCCGCGCCGTTGGTGAAGAAGATATCCAGCAATCCATCGTTGTTGTAATCAAATACGGCTACGCCGCCCAGCATGGTCTCGATGGAGTAGTGTTGCGGGCTGACGCTGTTCTTGAGCGTGAACTTGATCTTCGATTTTTGGATAATGTCCTCGAATTGGATGGCCGATGCGGCCGGCACAACCGTGTTTGGGGACTTATCGTCAGGAGCGGCCCGGAGGGGCTGCGCTGCCTGATGGGGCGCGGACCCTTGACCCGGTGCAGCCGGCGGCGTTTGGGCACGCAGGGCGGGAACGCCCCCGAGCAGGCAAAGGGTCAGTTGCGCAGCGAGAACGAATCCGGTGGCTGCTCTTCCTGAATCAGCGACAGCGATGCACAGGGCGGTTTGCCAGTTGGGATGTGGGAGATGCTTGCGCGGTTTTGGCTTCATGGCGCCACAAATCAGAGGCATTGAATCCACAGGAAGTTAGCCGATAGCGCGGTTCTCAGGCCTTCGGCTGACCGTAACACGCGACCCTACCAGGGACTGGCGGAAACGTGCCGTTGAACCAATCATACATGCTCAGCGGATGCAGACTGAAGGCGGATGGGCGGCTGCAAGTGCGTTGCGAGAAAGGCAATCCCACTTAGTGGGCGGCGGCGGCGCCGGGCTTCACGGAACCGGGTTCTTCAAGCGCCCGGAGCAACGGAGGAAGCTATCTACCGGGGGAATGGAACGAGGACGCTGCGCTGAAGTGTTGCAGTCCGCGGCGCTCGATCGACGGCTCCACGCCCGAGCTTACCTCGCTGGCGGTTTTCGCGGGGAAAGAAACGCATGTTGCGCATATCTGAAGAGAAATCAGTGGTCCATGAATGTAAAATTAAAAGTACGGCGCATTGCATCGCAATGGATAGAAACAGAGGCAAATGGGGCGCATTGATGAAGGATTCCTCAACCAATAATCAACACGAAGATACCGTGATACCCGGGAACCACAAGCCGGTCAGCCTGAAGCAACTCGCGGAACATCTAGGGCTGAATCCGGCAACCGTATCCGTCGTCCTGAATGATGTTCCAGGTCGATCGATTCCCCAAGTCACGCGCGACCGCATCAAGGCCGCCGCCAAGCAAATGAACTACCAGCCGAGCCTGCTGGCGCGTTCGCTGCGCAACCGCCGGACTCTGACGATCGGCATCCTCGTGCCTGAGTTGGGCGACGGCTATCACACGGAAGTGATGAGCGGCATCGGCGATCAGCTTATCAACGCCGGATACTTTTACTTTACGGCGCACCATAGACACAAGAAGAGCCTGGTTGAGGAATACACGCGGATGTTCATTGGACGGGGCGCGCAGGGTATCATCGCCATCGACACCCTGCTGGAGCATCCGATACCGGTTCCGGTGGTTGCCGTGGCGGGTCATCGCCACATCGATGGCGTGACCAACATCGTCCTCGATCACGCACGCGCCGCAGAGCTTGCTCTGACGCACCTATATTCCCTGGGGCACAGGCATATCGCATTCATGCGCGGACAGCCCTTCAGCTCCGACTCAGATGAGCGTTGGAAAGGGTTGATGGCGGTTGCTCAGAGACTGGGCCTTGAGATCAAACCGGAATTGGTTGTCAGCCTCGACCGTGACATGTCTTCACCGGAACTTGGCTATCCAGTGGTGCAGCAACTGCTGGCAACCAAGCTGCCATTCACCGCTCTGGTTACCTTTAACGATATCTCGGCGATGGGCTCCATCCGCGCACTGCAGGACTTCAATTTGCGGGTCCCGGCGGATGTTTCGGTCATCGGCTTTGACGACATCAAAGCAGCCGCGTATACCTTGCCGCGTCTTACCACGATCAATCAGCCGCTGGCAGAGATTGGCAGGATTGCGACCCAGTGCCTGCTGAACCGCATCCATGGCACGGCTACTCCGCACGATACGGTTACCGTGGAACCGACGCTCGTCCTTCGCGAATCGACGGGCCCGGTCAAGGCCTAAAGCCAGAATCATTCCCGAATAGTCAAGGCCGCAAGCGGAACCGGAAATGCAGGGAACCAGGGCGAAGATCTTCGCGTTATAACTCTGCGGGTCGCTGCTCTGCCGAGGCACTGAGGCCGGACGCAAGTCATTCATTCTTTGGTTGTTGCATGTTGAACCTCTCCGCGCGCCGGGGGCAAGGCGACGGTATGGGCTACGATTGCCACATGGGCCCGCTGCTCGACATCCGCGATTTGCAGATTCGTTTCGGAGCGACCGAGGCCGTGCGCGGCATCAGCCTGCAGGTGGATGAGGGCGAGGTGCTGGGGCTGGTGGGCGAGTCGGGGTCGGGCAAGAGCGCTACGGCACTGGCGATCCTGGGTTTGCTGGGGCCGGCGGCACGGGTGAAGGGGCAGATTTTGTGGCGGCCCGACGGTGCCGGCGGCCTAAGTCAGGAATCCGACGGTGAAAGCGGCGGCGCCAAGCTCGACCTGCTGCGGCTGCGCGAGAGCGCTCTGCGGCGGCTACGCGGCCGTGAAATCGCCATGATCTTCCAGGAGCCCATGACGGCGCTCAATCCAGTTATGCCGATTGGCCGCCAGGTGGCCGAAGGGGCTGAGGCACATTCTCCTTCCTGGACGGGACGCGAGGCGCGGCGGCGGGCTATCGCGGCGCTTGAGGCGGTGGCGATACCGGAAGCGGCGCGGCGCTACGGCGACTATCCGCACCAGTTTTCAGGCGGGCAACGGCAGCGAATTCTCATCGCCATGGCCCTCATCAACCGACCGCGGCTGCTGATTGCCGACGAGCCGACGACAGCGCTGGACGTGACGGTGCAGGCACAGGTGCTGGAGCTGCTGAAGGATCTGCAACGGCAGCATGGCCTGGCCATGTTGTTTATTTCGCACGACTTGGCCGTGGTGGGCCAGGTGGCCAGCCGCGTGGCCGTGATGCGCGCCGGACAAGTGGTGGAGACTGGCCCTTGCGCGCGCCTGCTGACCGCGCCGGAGCACCCGTACACGCGAAGCCTGCTGGCGGCCGTGCCTACGCTGCGGACGGACCGCAACCGGCCGCTGGCGATGGTTCAGCAGGATGGTGCGCCCGGCCACGAGCGGATAGACTATATCTAACTGATTGCGCTTGAGTTATGCGCAACTATGCAGCTAAAAGCGAACAAAAAACCGAAAATACCATAGGGGGTAGGAAGTAGGGGGGAGGGGGTACGGACCGGTCACATCCCTGACACTGCACAAGTCCATGGGCGTTTGTTTACAACGGCGAGATGGGCTGGAGAGCGCGCAGGGTTCGCCGGTTGCCCGTCTACTCGTCCCTCTAATTGCCATTGTGCGCCGAGGGGAGATTATTCTCTGCAATCGAGCGGGGCATCCCAGGTTTCAGAGGCGAGACCTTGCATCCGGCGCATCCTGGGCATTCCGCACTTAAGAGTTATGTACGGATCGCCCGTCACACGACCGCAATCAGAGTTAAATTGTCGAAGGATCGAATCACCAACGCGGGGTTCCCGGGAACTTGCCGTGAAGCTGAGATCTATAGCGGTTCTCCAGTTGCTGTAGAGGGAAATCGCCGCTGCTGGGTGGCTTTTTCCTTAAGAAAAGCCACCCTGCACGATGCCAGAAACTCCACGTGAACTGGAGAACCGCTCTAGAACTGCCAGACCAATCCGCTGGAGATACGGCCGAAATCGGTGGGCAGGCCTGGGATACGGTATGGGACTAACGTTACTGGGCGCTCGAGGGCGAAATAGGAGTACTGAAAGCCGCCGTCCACACGGAAAGCGATGTGCCGCGTGAGCGGTGTGTCCAGGCCCCCGCCGGCGAGGATCGCAATTGAGGCGGTTTGACCGATTGCATTGTTTGTCGCCCAGCTTTGATTGGCGCCGCCGACTCCCCCCAATCCCTCAGCAAAAACGGATTCTCTGCCGATCCGCCAGGTGTATTGCCCGCCGCCCAGGATGAAATAGGGGTGTTGCGGCGCGCCCAGGTTGGTCCCTCTGTATGCGGAGTAGTCGACCTTGAAACGCAAGCGGTGCCAGGACGGGAAGGCCACGGTGGCATCGAATCCGTTCAGCGGCTGGTGGGATCCGGGTACTCCATTCAAGGAGTTGGAGAGAAAAGCATAGCCGCCGTAGATCTGGTAGCGCGCGGGGGCCTCCGATTGGGCGTGGAGGGCGGACGACAGGCACAGCACCGCGATTAGCGAGAGGAGACGAGTCGGCATTCAAGGCCTCAGGTTGTGTAGTCTCTCCATCTTATCGAGTCGGCTGGCTGTTGGAAATCAGCGATCGCCGCCGGACTGGACGGTGTACTCCCGCTGCCTTAAGGAGGGCTGCGATGGGAAGACGAGCATCCCGCCCTTGGCCGCCAGGCAGGGCTGAATGGGCGGGCGGCCGACCCTTGAGCTTGCTACCGAACTGAGGGTGACCCGCGCGCAGGGTTCGCCGGTTGCCCGTCTACTCGTCCCTCTAATTGCCATTGTGCGCCGAGGGGAGATTATTCTCTGCAATCGAGCGGGACATCCCAGGTTTCAGAGGCGAGACCTTGCACCCGGCGTATCCTGGGCATTCCGCACTCAAGAACTATGTACGGATCGGCGACAATCCTCCCTGAAAGCTAGTTCACGCTTGCGTTGGCGGATTCGCTTCCGCAAGGACACTTTGTATAGGCCGGTTCTTATACACACAAAAGTAATAAACCAGTGCTCCGATGGTGCTTGTGAAGACCAGGAGAACTAGCCACAGCCCCTTCGACCAAATCGGCAGATTACTTGTAAATGCACAATCCCAAATCATTCCGAGCCAAGCCACAGTAATGCCAATTGCAAAGAACGAGCAAATCAGGCAAGGAAGGATCCAGAGGGCCACCGGCCACGTTTCGAGCGCATTGAACGTGTCGAAGCCGCACAGGACAGCGAGGACGTCGAAGGCTGCCATTATTCCAAGTAAGTAAAGTGTGCCAATAAACGCAATCCGATAGAAGGTTCGCAGTGCCATTTAAGTTCTCGTTCGTTCGGCGTCGATTGTATAAGAAATTGGCTCAGTCCGCCGTGTTCAGAGGAACTCAGGGCGTATCACTGCCAAACCGGGAGTTATCCCTCGTTCCTCATCCTTTGCGGCGGTAGAGGACCTGGAACTCGTAGCCGGGGTTGGCGGGGAACAGGCTCGCGACGTGGCGGAGACGCTCGGCGAGGGCCGGGGCGGCGAGCAGAGGGTAGTCGCGCTCGCGCAGGTCATGGTAGTCAAAGTCGACGGCCAGCGACAGCATATAAACAGCCAGCGAATCAGAGAAGGCCGCCTCAAAGTAGCTGGAGCGGGAACGCTCGTCGATTCCCTTCTGGCCGGCCCGGCTGTCCTGGGCGCGGCGGCGAGTCTCCCAGGCGTCCTGGCTGGTTTCGCCGCGGACCTGGGCCTCGGCCTGCGACCAGACCAGAGACGAAAAGCTTTCAGGAACGCCCGCTGCCTCAACAAAATTGTGGGCCACGTTGATGAAAAATTCGAAGGCCAGACCGAAACGGTCCTCGACCAGCCGGGTGGAAAGAAAAACCGCCTCGGTGGTCCCGAAGGTCGCGTTGCGATGGCAAATGGCGCGGTCACCCAGTTCGACGCTGTAGGAAGGAGCGATCATGAGTTCGCCGGTATCGGCAATGGCCAGCGGCACAAAGTAATAGGCGCGGCGGGCGAGGGCGGCCGAGAGAGTGGCCGGCACGGCGCCCACCAGACGCTCCACATCGGACTCAGAGACGCGGGTCTCACCCCATGCGGCGTAGTGGATCCCGTTGGAAGCCTCAACCACGGCCACCTGAGTTGCAACCTTCTCCGCGTACAAGAGTTCGATTTGTGCGCCTGTGGACATTGAATTGTATTCTAAGCCATGACCAGGCAAACTGTGTCCTTTCCGATTTTCCGCGGGGTCGGCGCTCCCTGATGGTCGCGTCGACTGAAGTGTTTGCCTTCAAGATACATGCTGTCTGGCCATGCGATCGACGACGGAGGCCGGCATGACGACGCAACCCGCAAAGACGCAACACACCGGCGGCGGAACGGTTCTCGGCTTTCCGCTGGAAGGCTTCAGCTTCTTCCAAAGCCTGCTGCTGGCCTTTGCAGCGGCCTTTTTCACATTTTTCGCCTCGACATGCGTTGCGATTTTTGCGCTGCTGGGGTGGAATCTGCTGGGCCACCATGCGGTCAACTATGCCGACAGCTACCGCTATATCGGGCTTCCGGCCGGGGCGCTGGTGCTGATTTTTGCGCTGCCGGTGTTCGGCGCATTGTGGGTGCGGGCCAAGCTGCGCAGCTAGACGGGAATCCTGCACTTGTCAGGTAGGTCTTGTGGTTTCCCAACCTTTCACCCGCGGGAAGGGGAAAGGATGGGGCGCGGGGCTGGAAGGATGCCCCAGGGGCTAAAGCCCCTTATATTAAGGCCCTTTTCGGCACGACTGAAGTCATGCCCTGATACAAGGCGTGTATTGGAAACACACTCTAGAGGCCAGCGGGTTTGGGGTTAGAGGCCGGCTGGTTTGGGGTTGGCGCGGTCATATTTGGCCACTTTGATTTTGCGAGCGAGGCCGACCTTGGAGAGCAGCCAGATGCCCCACCAGTTGGGATCGACCTCGTACCAGGCGAGGCCGTGGCGCGCTGAGACGGGATGGGCGTGGTGGTTGTTGTGCCAGCCTTCGCCGCCGCTTAACAGGGCGACCCACCAGTTGTTGCGCGAGTCGTCGCGGGTCTCAAATCGCCGGCTGCCCCACAGGTGCGTGGCAGAGTTCACCAGCCAGGTGGCGTGCAAGCCGAGAGTTACGCGCAGGAAGACTCCCCACAGCAGCCAACCCACGGCGTTCACAGGTCCGCCAAGCAGCCAGCCCAGGCCGAACAACACAACGCCGCTGGCGGTGAGGGGAATCCAGTGATACTTGCTCAGCCAGACATGGAAGCGGTCACGGCCCAGGTCAGGAGAATAGCGATTGAGCACCTCAGTCTGCGCATGGAGCGCGTTGCCAAACAGGAGCCAGCCGGTGTGGGCCCACCATCCTCCCTCGCGCGGCGTATGCGGGTCGCCCTCATGGTCACTGAGCTGGTGATGCACACGATGGGTCGACACCCAGAACATGGGTCCGCCTTCAAGCGCCAGCGTGGCACAGGTGGCCATCAGATACTCCAGCCACTTGGGCACCTGGTAGCCGCGATGGGTGAGCAGACGGTGGTAGCACATGCCGATGCCGACGTTGATGGCCACCACGTACAGCACCAACATCACGGTCAGCCTTTGCCAACTGAAGAAGAAGAGCGCAGCCAGCGCGCCCAGGTGAAAGACGGCAACCACCACAAGTGTCAGCCAGTTGATTCCATCGCTGATGGTCGCAGCGCGTCCCATGCGAATCTCCTTCCACGCGGGAATCGCGCGGCCTGCGGCGGTGGCAGGAGATGCAGATGCTGCAGGAATCGATAGGTCAGAGCTTGCGGTTGCGGTTTCAACGGATGGAGCGATTGTGATGAATGCCATACTTGGGGAAGTTCCTTGTAAGAGTGGCTATGCGCCCACTCTCTTACGCCCATTGTATCGGAGGCAACAACAAAGCCAAGGCCGTCGCCGCATTCTCATTGGTAAAGTGATAAGAATTCCAGCATAAGTGAGCAGTTTTGCTCACTTATCAGGCATTGGAACCCCTTTCCCGATGCGGCCGGACGAGCGGATCGCGTTGATGGCCCCGGCAGGTGCGCGTAGTATTTGAAGGACTCTGAAACCAAGAAGGAAATCTGGATGAACGATAGACCGACGGACTGCACACGGCGAGGCTTTCTGCGCCTGGGGCTGGGGCTTGCAGCAGGCGCGCCCCTGGCATTATCCAGCGGATGTGGAACTCAGTTCCAGACTTCCTCCCCGCTGGCTCCTCAATCGCGGTCCGGCGTCAAGGTGGCCATTGTGGCCTGCACCAGCTACGAATCGTCGCAGGTGGAAGACTCGCTCAACAAGGCATTCAGCCTGCTGGGCGGCATTGGAGGGCTGGTAAACGGGAAGAAAGTCACCGTGAAGGTGAACCTTACCTGCGGCGGCACTTATTCAGATCTCTTCGGCCTGCCGCCGGGTGAATCCTACATCACGAATGGGGCCACGGCCATTGCGCTGGCTTCACTGCTGTTCTCAAACGGCGCAACGATGGTACGGTTTGTGGACTCAGCGCCATTCCTTTTGCCACTGGATCAGGTTCTGGTGCTGGCGGGTTGGGATGTGCCGACGTTGCTTGCCCAGGGGAACGTGGAGCTGGAGAATACGCGCAATCTCGGGAGCGGGAGCCAGTACTGCATTCTGGATGTACCGGGCGGCGGCTATCTCTTTTCCGATTTTGAGTTGAATCATTGCTATCAGGACACCGACGTTTTCATCTCCCTGGCGAAACTGAAGCAGCACCTGACGGCAGGTGTTTCTCTCTCGATGAAGAATGTGTACGGGTCCACGCCCAACTCTCTTTATGGCTCGGACGCCGGCACAGAGAACGCAATCGGTACACGGACTCCGTTACACGGCGATGGCGCGGCAAATTGGGACGGGATCAACCCTCCGGGTGCGAATACGAGTACTCCTCCCGCGGACGCAGGGTCGCGCATCCCGCGGATCGTTGCCGACATCAATGCCGCTCGTCCCGTCCATATCAGCATCATTGACGGAATCACCTCGTTGAGCGGAGGCGAAGGACCCTGGGCGCCAGATGCCGCGCCTACTTCACCGGGAGTCATGATTGTGGGATTGAACGCGGTTTCGACGGATGCCGTCGGCATCGCCGTGATGGGCTACCCGAATCCGCTGGCGCCTCGCGGCACTGCGCCATTTGCCAGTTGTGACAACCAGGTGCTGCTGGCCAGCCAAAGCGGCATTGGCACTGGCGATCTATCGCAAATTGATGTGCTGGGATTGAGTATCAATCAGGCGCTGTATCCCTACCCGGAACTCGCGCACAAGGCAATGCACCATCTGTCCTGCAGGCGCTGTCTCCATGGGTAATGGACACGGGTGACGCTTATTCCCGGTTTTCCACGCCAAACTCCGCGCCGCCACTGACGAACAGCTTCTCCGCCTGCCCGCGCAGCACACGATAAAGGGCGAACTGGCGCTGAGTGGCGCCGCGCAATTCAAAGAGCAGCTCGCCGCGGTTATCGGCCAGAGCGTCTACGGCGTCCACCAGGCGCATCCGCGGAGTCTCGTCCAGGTGGGCGGCATCGGTGACGCTCTTGAGCAGTACCAGCACGTTGCCGTAGAGGTCCGGCTGAGCCACCAGGGTTACAAACTTCCGCTGCGCAGGCGGACCATCAGTATGCGCTGTGAGCACCAGCGTGGCCCCGGAACCGTAGGCCAGCTCGAAGACGCGAAACTGCTCGCCGACCAATGGAGCGGGTGCGGGAGGCGGCGGAGCCGGCCTGGCATTCTTCCGCGACGCAGTCCGTTTGGGCGTGGTCGCGGCCGCGGGGGTGGGCGGATTCAAGCCCAAGGCGGCGCGGGCAATCTCTTCGAGGGCCGACTTCATCCTGGCCTCGTCGTCCGGGTTGGCCCACTCATAGTTCCACGGATGCTCAGGGTGGGTTTTGGCGTCAGAGACGGCCACGGCCTGCTGCAAATCCGGCGGCAGGCCCATCAAGTTGGGGACCACTTCCGGTCCGTCGCCACTGGACTTGCCGCGCTTGAGCCGCGGCCGATCAGGATCGGTGACATCGGGCAACGAGTCAACGTGGCCGACATCCTCAGGCTGCTGCTTCTTGCCCTTCTTGAGCACCGGACGGTCAGGATCGCTCGAAGGCGCACTGCTGCTTCCGGCGGTGTTGCCGTCGCTTTGGCTGGAGTCTTTTTTGTGGAGCGTCGGCCGGTCAGGATCGGCGCTGGAGTCGGAGGGCGGGCTGGAGGTTGTGGTTGTTGTGCCCGCATTGTCAGAGCTGTCACTGGAGTCTTTCTTGTGGAGGGTAGGCCGATCAGGATCGCTGGCCGGCGCCTGACTGGCCGAGCCAGCTCCTGAGCTGCCGCCGCTGTTGCCCGCACCTCCGGCGGGTGCATCGTCGGCGTGGTGCTTGCGATGCAATACCGGGCGGTCGTCGCTTTCAACGTCATCGAAATCCGTTTTGGCCAAGTCCTTCGGCGACGGCCTGGGACGAGCGGTGGGCATGGGTTTCCACGATCCATAGCCCACCCAGGAACCCTGCTCCTGCCCAGCGTTCCTGATGTCATAGAGGCCCACAGGCTTGCCGTTCTGTTCGAGCTCGTATTCCACTTCACCGGACAAGGCCAGCGGCTGGGGGCGGGCCAGGTAGATGCCGCCGTCCTGCAGCTGGCCGCCGTCCAGCACCAGCACGGGAACCAGGCGGCTGGCCGTGGGTTTGCCTGCTTCGCCGGTCCACTCGAGCACAGCTATGGCCCGCAGTTCGGGGCTGTCCTTGCTGCTCTTGGTGATCTGCCCTGGGTATTGCGCCCATGCCGGCAGCGAGGCCAGAAGCAAAACCAGACAAGCCAAAGACGAAACCCAGGCTTTGCAAGGGCACGGCTTCAGAGCAGCGGCACGGCGGAAGCCTCGCCCTTTCAAAGCAGAAGAGTATTTTGCCCCCAAGAGCCATTCCGCAGTTCGCTGGAGCATTCGTCTCATCAAAAAATCAAAAGCACCTGCGCTGCACGATGACATTTGCCGCCCACCTCGGGAATAATCGAACCTGATGGCCAACCTTGGCCCTCCATCCAGCCTACGAGGAATCTCCCCATGGAACTCAATAAAAAAGTCGCCGACTTTACCTTGCAAACCGACGAAGACAAGAGCGCAAGCCTGTCAGACTATGCCGGCAAGCCCGTCATACTCTTCTTTTATCCCAGAGCGGACACTCCTGGCTGCACCATAGAGGCCTGCGGCTTCCGCGACACATTCAAGAAGCTGCAGGCGGCCGGCGCAGTCGTGCTCGGCATCTCCCGCGACACACCCAAGGACCAAGCCAAGTTCCGCGCCAAATACGATCTGCCCTACACACTCCTTGCTGATGTAGACGAGAAAGTCTGCAATCAGTTTGGCGTGCTGAAGGAAAAGAACATGTATGGGAAAAAAGTGTGGGGCATTGAGCGGACCACTTTCGTGATCGGCCCGGACCAGACCCTGCTGCACATCTTTCCCAAGGTTAAGCCGGAAGGCCACGCCGAGGAAGTGCTCGCCCTGATCAAGGAATGGAAGAAAGCTCACAAGTAAGCAAGATGACCCACGCGACGACCCGGTTGCCCGGCCGCCTGCCGGCGCGCGCTTTCTTTGAGGCTCCGCCGGAACAGGTGGCTCCACGCCTGCTGGGCAAGGTGCTGGTGCACAGGACGAGCGCCGGGCTTTTGGCTGGGCGAATTGTAGAGGCTGAAGCCTACCTGGGCCCCCATAACGACCCGCCCGATCCGGCTGCCCACGCCCATCGCGGGCCCACGCCGCGCAACCGCGTCCTGTTTGGCCCCGCGGCGCACGCCTATGTCTACACAATTTACGGGCGCTATTTTTGCATGAATATTTCCTGCGAGAGCGAAGGCAAAGCCGGATGCGTTCTGCTGCGTGCGCTGGAGCCGGTAATTGGAGCAGACCAGATGGCCCGGAACCGGGGCCTGACAGCCGGAAGCGATGTTCCCGTCAAAATGGCCCGGCTGCTTACCTCCGGTCCCGGCCGGCTGTGTCAGGCTCTCGCGCTCACGCGGCAACGCCATAACGGCCTCGATTTGCTTGATCCAACGTCGCCGCTCCAGATCCGGGACGACGGCTACCAGGCTGCCGAGGTGCTGATCACCACGCGTGTCGGCATCCATGAGGCGGTGGATTGGCCTCTGCGCTTCGCATTGCCGGGCCACCCTTGTGTCTCCGGCTCAAGCAGGGTTGCCGGGAAACGTGTCGTCTTTCGATAGAATTCCGTCCATCGGCATGAATATTTCAAACTGCGAGGAGACTCTCCGCTTGAAGCCTTCTTCCCTGTCCCTTTCCGCTGCCGCGACCGCGCTGCTGCTTGTGGCTGTCTTTGCTCTCACCGCGACTTCGCAGGCTCCGCAAGCTGTCCCCTCTCAACAACCCGCAGCCGGCAGTCCGGCTCCGCATCGCGACCATCCCCACAGCCCTCCTACCAACCTGAAGGTGTTGCCCAGGAACCTGACCGGGGACCAGGTTCACGAGATCATGGAGGGATGGGAAGCCGCGCTGGGCGTGCATTGCGGCGCCTGCCACACTGCGGACCCCAAGAACATGGGTCCCAACGGGCGGCCACGGCTCAACTATGCCGACGACTCCAAGCCCGAAAAGGCTACCGCCCGGTTGATGTACACCATGACCGAGGACATCAACAGGAATTACGTGTCCAAAGTCCCGAATTCCGAAGTGCCCGTGACCTGCGGCACCTGCCATCGCGGGCACCTGGGCCCTGAGCCGTTTGGCGTTCCGCCCGAGGATGGCACGCGTCCAGCCAAGAGCGCGCCGGCGGCGGGCATAGCGCCCACGCACACGAAATAGATCAGGCGCGGCTTTTATCTCTTGAAAAATCTCCGCTCTTGCCGCCGGACTTCGCTTCAAGCTGAATGTTGCGGATGACGATTGCCTTGTCAAGAGCCTTGGTCATGTCGTAGACGGTGAGGGCGGCAACGGCGGCGGCAGTGAGCGCCTCCATCTCAACGCCGGTGGGACCGACGGTGGCAACCGTGGCTGTGATGCACACGCCACCGGCGACGACCTCCGTCTGCACGTCCATATGGGTCAGCGGTAATGGATGGCACATGGGAATCAGATCGGCGGTGCGCTTGGCCGCCTGGATGCCGGCAAAGCGCGCCACTTCAAGCGGGTTCCCTTTGGGATTGGCGGGCAAGGCCGCCAGCACAGCCGCGGAAAGCTCGACAAAGGCCGAAGCGGTAGCCGTGCGCCGGGAAGGCTGCTTGGTGCTGACGTCCACCATGCTGGCCCGGCCGGACGCGTCAAAATGGGAGAGTTTGGACATTGGGAAACCTCAGGAAAGCAGAATGCGGCCTATTGCGCCCATCTCAAGGCGATGATCCTCTTCAGGAATGACCAGGAAACAGTTGGAGCGCGCCAGGGCGGCCAAGTCGCCGGAACCGTGCCAGGGGACAAGCGTAACCTGCGGCGGTTCCGCGTCTGATGCGCTGAAGGTGCAAGACGCGGGCAGAACGCGGGTCAGGCCTGGCTTTCCGTGCCTGTCAGTGGTTGAGGCCAGCCGCGCCAGGGCGAAACGCGGGGCGTGCTCAAGGCTGCCGGCAAGCGCAGCCAGCACCGGCGCCGCGAAGAGCAGAAAAGTGACAGCCGAAGAAACCGGATTGCCGGGTAGCCCAAAGAAAGGCAAAGCGCGCGCGCCGCCGGGCGACTGCAAAGCTGCGTTGCGGCTGCGCGGCAACTCCCCGAAGACCAGCGGCTTGCCAGGCTGGATGCGCACGCCGGTGAAGTGAAAGCGCGCGCCCGCACGAGCCAGGGCCGGCTCAACAAGGTCGAATTTGCCCGCGGAGACGCCGCCGGAGATAAGCAGCAGGTCAGCTTCCGTCGCCTGGGCCAGCGCAGCGTCAAGGGACTGCTCGTTGTCAGCGGCGGTGGGCAGAACCCAGGCCTCAGCGCCCGCCGCGGCAACCATCGCGGCCAGCATGGGGGCGTTCGAGTTGCGGATCTGGCCGGGGCCAGGCGAGGACTCGACGGGGACGAGTTCGTCGCCGGTGGTGAGAATGGCCACGCGGGGCCGGACAAAGACTTCAAGAGAAGCGTAGCCGCAGGCCGCGGCGAGGGCAATTTGCGCGGAGTGGATGGCGGTCCCGGCGGAAAGGAGCAAGTCTCCCTGGCGGGCTTGCGCTCCCTGGACCACGATGTTCTCGCCCGCCTTTACGGCGCGGGGCGGGAGCAGCCGAACCCTGCCCTCGGCCACCTCGACGTGCTCGATCATCAGCACCGCGTCGGCTCCAGCGGGAACCGGGGCGCCGGTCATGATTTCCCAGGCCGCGCCTGGAGGCAACGGCCCCGCCGGGGCTTCTCCGGCACGAGAAAAGCCAACCAGGTGAAGGAACCGATGGGTGGAGGCTTCAAGAGCACGGCAGGCAAAGCCATCCCGCGTGGAACGGGCGAAAGGAGGCTGATCCCGATCAGCGCAGAGGCGCTGGGCAAGCACCCGGCCTGCCGCCAGACCAAGCCCCACGCTTTCCGCATCGGGCTGCAACCGGCCCAATTTTGCGGCATAAGCGGCAACCAATGCCGCAGCCTGCTCGTAATTTGGCAGAACGGGGTTCATGGAATGGATTGTAGAGTGTCGGGACAGGCAGAGACACCGGAGGCGCGAGAAACGCGAAGGGCGTCCGCCGCGGCGGACGCCCTTCAAAGACCATGCAGAGAATCTGCCTACTTGGCCTTGTAGCTGGAGGCGACTTTCTGGCCAGCTTGCTGGAGAATGCCCTGCACCTCGGCGGCATAGGGGCCGGTGGGAGCCAGTTGAAGGTACTTCTGGTATGCCTCGGCGCATGCGGGCGGCAGAACGATCTTCTGCGTCTTGGCGTCGAAGGTGGACTTTGAAATGAGCCCCTGTCCCTTCAGGTAGTAGACGATGGACATGTTCGGATCAGCCTTGATTGCTTCGTCCGCTGCGGCTACCTGGGCATCTTCGTTGTTCATCTGGAAAAAGATGACTGCTTCGTTCTTCAAGTACATGGCAGCCTGCGTCGGATTGACCTTGGCGGCTGCGTCATAGGCCGCATTGGCCTCGGCAACTTTGCCGGTGCGTGCATAGATTTCGCCGAGACCGGCGTTGGCCGCGCCTTGAGCCGAGGGATTCGGCTTTTTGGCCGCAGTCTCAACATCAAGCACCTTCTTATAGGTCACCGTCGCCTCGTCATACTTCTTGAGAGCGGTTTGCGCCTGGCCCAGCGTCGCCCACAGAGTGGAAACGTCGGGTCTGAGCACCGTGTCCTTGAGCATGAGGGTTTCGACTTCGCTATACTTTGCGGTCTTGATCTCCGCTTCCTTGGCGGCGAGGTCGGTCTTGGAAGCAGTCGCGCCAAGAGCCTGGACGGCCGCTGCATGGGCAGCGTCAGCATCCTTGAAATCCTGAGCGCAAACCCTGATGTCGGCGTTGAGCGTCTTGATAATCTCGTTGGACTTCATTGCTTCGGAATTGTGCTTCCTCAACTCCTCCAACTGCTTCTGCTGCTCTGGAGGCAGTTTGTCGATGAAGGCCTTCCGGGACATGTCGATATCCTGCAATACATCTTCGCCGGCAACGATCTTAACTCCGTTGAAGGAGTCGACCATCTTTTCGGGCGGTGTATCCGGCTGACGGTAGACCACGGTATATGTGCCGGGAGCCGCTTCTCCCGCATAGTCGCCGGTTGAGGAAACCTGGAATGTGTACTTTGAGTTTTTGCCGCCGTCGGTCGACAGGCTCACGTTGCCGTTGGTCTGCGACGCTCCCGTCGGATTGGTCACGTGGCCATGAATCTTGCCTGTGGTTCCAGTGGGCGCCGCCGCCGGCGTCGCCGGCGTCGCGGGCGCTTGCGCAAGCGCGGGCATGAGGCCAAACGCCAGCAGACCCAGCCAAAGTGAAATGGTGCGTTTCATGTTCTTCTCCTTGGGAGCGGCGCGAACGAAGCTGCCCGCGGGCTCAAAAAAATCGTGTCACCGTCAACTGATCTCCGACCACTATGACCGGACAACCGCCACGCGGAAGCCGGTTTGTGGACTGTTCCGATTGCAGGACCCAAGTTAAATCCAATCGACCGCTCAACACAAGGGCGCGTGACTGGATGGGCAATGCGTGACGGGCCTCGAGCCGAGTTCACGCGGAGTCAAACGGACGGTCAAGCCCGGTAGCAGGTTACAACTCCAGCCGTCAGGGATCACACGCTGGCTCACGCCACCATGATCACACTTCCATGGTAGTGTGATCAGGAGCGGCTGTGTGTGGCCTCGATCACACCCTAGAATGAATGCATGGCAACAAGGATTCGCACCGCGACCCCGGCGGATGTTCCGCAGATTCTTTCGTTCATTCGCGCCCTCGCCGCTTACGAGCGCGAACCAGACGCTGTGACCGCGGACGAGACGGGCCTTCTGCGGGACGGTTTTGGCTCTAACCCCTTCTATTCCTGCCTGATAGCCGAGCATAACGGCCGGCCGGCCGGTTTTGCCCTGTACTTTTTCAACTACTCCACCTGGCTGGGGCGGCCCGGGATTTACCTGGAAGACCTCTTCGTTGAGCCGGAGTTTCGCGGCCTGGGGATCGGCAAGGCGCTGCTGAAGCAGGTTGCGGCCATTGCGATGGAGAAGAACTGCCCGCGCCTGCAGTGGGAAGTGCTGGACTGGAACACCCCGGCCATCGAGTTCTATCGCGCGATGGGAGCCGAGTTTCTGGACGAGTGGAGGAATGTGCGGGTGAGCGGCATGGCTCTGGTTCGGCTGGCCGGCATTGGCGCAGATTCCGTGAACGCTTCGGCTCTGGATCAGCAAGCGGAGGCCGCACAGTGAGGATTCGCGTGATTGGCGGGGGGTTGGCCGGCCCAGAGGCCGCACTGACCGCAGCGCGCCTGGGCTGCCAGGTGAACCTGTATGAGATGCGGGCCATGGTCGACGGGAAGCCTCGGCTGACCCCTGCCCACGAGACGACGGAATTCGGCGAACTGGTCTGCTCCAACTCACTGAAGAGCGAATCTCCTAACACCGCGCCGTGGCTGCTGAAGCAGGAGATGCGGCGGGCGGGCTCAGCGCTGCTGCGCATTGCGGACGAAACCGCTGTCCCCGCAGGCCATGCGCTGGCTGTGGATCGCGTTGCGTTTTCCCGGCGAATTACCGAAGCGATTGCCGCCCAACCTGCCATTCACGTGATTCGAGAAGAGGTGACCCGGCTGGACCCTGTTGACGGATTGACCATCCTGGCCACTGGACCGCTTACCTCCGATGCACTGAGCGCGGAGATCGAGCGGATTACCGGCTCAGGCCATCTGGCCTTTTACGACTCCATCTCGCCCATCGTCGATGCTGAATCCATTGATATGGAGCGTGTGTACTTTGCCGCGCGCTGGGACAAGGGGACTGCCGATTACATCAACTGTCCCATGGACCGCGAAGAGTACGACCGCTTTCTGGACGCGCTGCTGGCCGCCGAAGCCGCCGAGGCCAAAGAGTGGGAAAAGCTGGATTACTTGCCACCCCATGCGCCAGTTGCAGGCGCATGGGGGCCTCGGTATTTTGAAGGCTGCCTGCCCATCGAAGTGCTGGCCCGGCGCGGGCGAGACACTTTGCGCTTCGGCCCCATGAAGCCGGTGGGCCTGCGCGATCCGCGTACCGGCAGGACGCCGTGGGCCGTGGTGCAACTACGCAAGGAGAACCTTCGCGCTGACAGCTACAACCTGGTGGGCTTCCAAAACCATCTGAAGTTCGGAGAACAGGCCCGCGTGCTGCGCCTGATTCCCGGTCTGGAGAACGCGCGCTTTCTGCGCTACGGGCAGATTCATCGCAACACGTATATCCAGGCGCCGGTTTTACTGGACGAGACGCTTCGACTCATAAAACAACCCACAGTTGTGTTTGCCGGGCAGCTTTCCGGCGTCGAGGGGTACACCGAGTCCATCGCCACCGGGTTGCTGGCGGGGATTTATGCGGCGGCACTGGCGCGGGGTGAGGAACCTGTGCCTGCGCCGCGCTCCTGCGCGCTTGGCTCGCTGGTTCACTACATCACCCACGCCGACGTGAAGGACTTTCAACCGGCCAACATCACCTTCGACCTGCTGGAACCGCTGGAAGATGAGATGCGCAAGAAGATACGCGACAAGAAAGAGCGGCATCGGCTGGTGTGCGAGCGTTCGCTGGCGGCGTTTGATGCGTGGTGGAGTGCGATGCCGCACCCGGCGACGGAACTTCGCACATAGAACTTGCGTAGTTCCGTGGTGTACGCTGTGCCTGTCCCGGAAAGGTCCCATATGCGCGCCATCTCTGCCGCGGATTCCGTTTCGCCAGCCATTCAACGCACAAGAAATTTCCTTTTCAGGCCATTCGATTGGGGAACCTATCTGAAGCTTGGCCTGGTAGCGATCATCACGGAAGGTTTTGGGAGCAATTTCCATTCTTCCTCCTCCTCTGGGAACGGCGGTCAATCTTCGGGACATGGACCAATCATCAATTCGCCGTTCGACCTCCCGGCGGGATGGATCGCGGCGATTGTGGCGGGCGTGCTGGTGGCGATTGTCCTGGCAATTGTGGTGTTCTATCTGGTCACGCGGCTGCGGTTTGCCTTCTTTCATTGCCTGATCCACAACACAAAGAAGATTCTGCCGGGTTGGCGGCTCTATCGCGCGCAGGCAATGCGCTTTTTCTGGCTGAATGTGGTGGTGGGATTTTGCTTTTTGCTGGTGGTGGTGTTGGTCGCGCTTCCGTTCATCGCGGGATTTTGGCGGCTGTTTCGCGAGATTACAGAGGGCGGCCAGCCGGATATCGGGTTGGTGCTCTCTCTCATATTGCCCTTGATTCCGATTGTTGTTTTGCTGGTGCTGGCTGGAATTGCGGCCGACCTGATTTTGCGCGATTGTATGCTGCCGCATTTCGCGCTGGATAACGCAACGGCAGGCGAAGCGTGGACCCAGGTGTGGACCCGCATCCTGGCCGAGAAGAAGCAGTTTCTTGTTTACGCGCTGCTGCGCGTGGTGCTGCCTTTGATTGCGATGGTCGGCTTGTTCCTTGTGCTGATCATTCCGGGACTCGCCCTGGCCGGCGCATTTGCGGCATTTGAGTACGGTCTTCACTCGGCCTTTGCCGGTGCGACGGGCGCAGCCGCGATTGCCGGTATTGCTATCCAGGTCTTTTTCGGCGTGCTTGCATTCGGCCTCATGCTGTTGGCCAGCATATGCCTTGGAGGACCCGTGAGCACGGGGATACGGGAGTATGCGCTGCTGTTCTACGGTGGCCGCTACCGGGCGCTGGGCAACATACTCTATCCGCCACCTCCGCCGGTGGTTGAGGGCGCGCAGCGGTTCTGAGCAGAGGCTCTCCGCGCCGCAGGTCTTCGTTTCCATCCTCTTTGACCGTCTTTGCCGGGTGAGGCAATCGCGGTTTCGCTCGGGAACACGCCGGGACGATTCTGTGGAATGATGGGCGTAGAGCGGTTTTCCAGTTCATGCGGAGTTTCCGGCATCGTGCAGGGTGCTTTTGCTTCCACCCCTGAGACGAAGACCTGTCGCCGGGGACCCCGGAAGGGAAAAAGCCACTCAGCAGCGGCGATTTCCCTCAACAACAACTGGAGAATCGCTATAGCAGACTTCGGCGACGGACATGATTGATCTTTCAAATCCGCTCTCCAACCCCATTCTTTTCGTGGCGGTGCGCGCCGTTTTCGGCAGCTATGTGATTTACATGGCACGCAGGTTCTATGCCGATCCCATGGGTTACTTCAAAAAATCAGCGCGGGGTATGGCGGACTATCCATGGCTGGAACCGGTCATCCGCGGCCTGGCCTGTTTTTGTCTCTGGGGCGGATGCTTCATTGTTGCAACGGTCGTTGCGGTGCAGATATTCGGCCTGCACGGCGATACCTTGGCACTCGCGCTGGTGATGATCGCCGCAATCGCAACATGGCTTCTGCTTCCGAAGCATTTGTCTCACGATGCGGCAGATATATCCGACATGCAGGACGATCGAAGGCCGAAATAGATGGCCACCCTCCGCCGCAGCATCATCGTATCCATCCTCTTCACGATCTTTGGCGGGCCGGGACTGATGCTGGTCTACATTCCCCTGGCGATTACGCGCTTCCGCATTCCCGCCGGCGAGCCCCCGTGGCAAATGCTCATCGCCGCCGCATGGATCCTGGCCGGGATCGCGCCGCTGCTGGACTCCATTCGCCGCTTTGTCTACGTGGGCCGCGGGACGCTGATGCCCACCGTGCCTACCGAACGCCTGGTGGTCAGCGGCCTGTATCGCTACGTGCGCAACCCCATGTACGCCGGCGTTCTGGTGGCGCTGGGCGGCGAGGCTTTGCTCTTCTGGAGTTTGGGCCTGGTGATTCAAGCATTGGCGGGCTGGCTGGGAGTGCATCTCTTTGTTCTGTTTTATGAGGAACCAACCCTCACTCGCCGGCATCCTGAAGACTATCCCCGTTACAAGCGCCACGTACATCGCTGGCTGCCGCGCCTTACGCCCTGGCAGGACACTGGCGCGGAAGAGGGGCAGTAGAAACGCCCTTGCAGGAACCTTTTCAACCCTGTCAGTGTCCAAAAGAAGGTGGGGTATGCTTCAGCGGGGGCGGTGGCAAACCGTGTACCCTGAAGTCTGGAGCGTATTGATGCGTTGGATTCCAATCCTGGCCTATTCGTTTTGCTCGGTGGCGCTGCTTGGAGGCGCCGGCCGTGCCGAAGCTCAAGCTGCGCCGGCCAAGACTTCCAATCCAAAGACCGCCATGCCCCTGGTGCTTCCCCCTGTACCCAAGCCGTTGCTGCCGGACTCCTTTGCCGGATGGGTGGCTCCCGAAGCGCCTAAGACCGTGACCGACCCGGCCCAGGCCGACCCCGCCAACACCGCGCCCCTCAAGGAGTACGACTTTACCGACGGCGCACTGGCCAGCTACAAGCGCGAGGGGGAGACGCTCAGCCTGCGCGCGCTGCGCTTTCACGACGCCAGCGGCGCTTACGGCGCGTATTCGTTTTACCGCCAAAACGGATGGCCAAAGGAAGACATTGGCTCCGGCGCCACCTCGAACCACAACCGGGTGCTGTTCTGGCTGGGGAATACCGTGGTGGACGCGACCTTCTCCCGCATTGGCCCCATGTCCGGCTCGGAGTTGCGGGAACTGGCCGAGCATGTGCCGGTCCCCGAGGGGACCAGGGCGCTGACGCCTCCCATCCTGGCGGACTTGCCGCAAGGCTCCCTGGACAAGCAGACCACGCACTACGCGGTGGGGCCGGTGGGCTATGTTGGCGCCGGGGGCGTGCTGCCACCGGATCTGGTGGGCTTCGATCGTGGCGCGGAGGCAGTAACCGCAAACTACTCGCTGCGCTCCGGCCCAGCCACGCTGACCATCATCGACTACCCCACGCCGCAGATGGCCGCTGCGCAAGAAAGCAGAATCCGCGCGTACATCAAGGCCGGCAGCCAGGCCCAGCCGGCTTGGCCCAAGCCGCTGGTGGACTCCGATCAGGCATCTCTTGAGGTGCGCCGCAGCGGGCCGATCGTAGCCATCGTGAGCGGCGACGCCATCCCCGACGAGAGCCATAAGCTGCTGGCCACAGTGCACTATGATGCCGACCTGATGTCGCTCCCGCAGCAGACCGAGTCAGAGGTTGCAAAGACGGGCAAGCTGCTGCTAGGCATCGCCACCTTGGTCATTATCGGCGCCGGCGCCGCCATTCTGCTCGGATTCTTCCTGGGCGGCGGGCGCGCCCTCTACCGTATCGCACGGGGCAAACCGGCCTCCTCGGTTTACGAAACAGAGTTCATCAGCCTGCATTTGCGGGATTGACGATCACCCCCCAGCGACGAAGATCGGTCGCCGGGGACCCCGAAGCGATCAAATTTTTACCGGCAATCGAGAGGTCGTATCCGAAGGGTCAACGTCAGCGTGACCCTGTGGAAAACAGGGCATAAACCCAAAGAAACACCCTGAAAAGACGGGGGGAAGCGGGAACATAAAGGCGAACACACGGCGAAAATGCGGCCCATGTCTTTTCTCTGAAACAATTTCTAACTTATTGAATTATAAGAATTTATTTCCTCTCCGATTTATCCTTGACACTCCCTTCCCCCGCTCCTACTATGCAGCCAGAAAGTTCTGATGGTTTTGCCTCCGTTGGAACTATTCTCCCTGAGGAGAGAGCTGCCCAGTTGCCGGGCGGCTCTTTCCGTTTTTGGGGGCTCATCGACCCGTCTTGTCCTTTTCCTCATCGCAGGCTGCTTCCGGTTCGGTCCACTGCGATCCGCACGCTTCACATAGCCAGGCATTGGTTGGCTCGACACTCTCAAGCACGGGGTCCGGGGTTCCACATTGCGGACATTTGGGCGCTTCGAACTCCGGCACCTCTTGGCCGGATTGGCAGACGATGTCCTGCGGAATCGGCTGCTGGACAATCCTGATCGCATCTTCAAGCTGATCGGCCGCGACCATGAGCCGGGGATAGCTGATGCCGATGGCATAACGCGATCCCGGTTGCTCAACCCAACTCTCGATTCCCGCTCGCTGCAAGGCCAGATGAATTTGCCATGCCTGATCTGTGTTTTCACATTCGCATAGCTGCGTCTTCCAGGTGTACTCCCGCGGAGCATCGTCTTCCTCGTTTCCGCCGGGGATGTTGGATTGACTGTTGAGCGTACCTGGACCGACGGAGCTGGCCCATCGCGGAGCCACAGGAGGATTTGTCCTGTTTGGCTGCTCGCCCGGCGCTCGCGGCTCATTCAGACCGCGTATCCTCATCTCGTCACGCAGAACCTGCTGCGCCATTTCGGTCAGATCGACGAAATCGGCCGCCAGTTCCTCCAGTTCTTCATCGCTGATGCCGCGGTAATGTTCCGTGAGCTGTTGCCAATCGGCTGCTGGGTTGCCTTGCATGGGGAGCAGTATAGCCGCTTTACGCCCCGCACACATCAGGCTAGAATCAACTGAGCAAGCCGAAGTAGCTCAGTTGGTAGAGCAGCTGATTCGTAATCAGCAGGTCATCGGTTCGAGTCCGATCTTCGGCTCCATTCCCATCCCCGATCCTCCCAGTCCGCAACGCTACTTTGCCGGAATCGTTCGGGATTCAGCCGTATTTCATGCATTTCTTGTCGGTTTTCCACAAGCCGCGTGGCGCCCCGCTCCCAACGCGAACCAAATCAGGCACCTCTTATCCACGGATTTTTTTGTTGCCGCGGTAGTTGCGGTCTGCTTATCCACGCATACTCTTGGCATAATCGCAGCAAGAGCGGTTTCTCCGTAACTGTTCCAGGAACTACGTCAAGAACCTGAGTCGGGAATGCGAATTCAGGGACAAGTTCAGAACACGAGTTCGACCCCGAGGCCGTGCCGTACCACCTGTGGGAGCACTCAAGAGTGACCAGCTATAGCCGTCAGGACGTGTTGCGCATCTTGCAGATCAGTTCTCACCAGTTGCAGGGGTGGGAACGCGCCGGGATTCTTACCCAGCGGCAGACCTACACCTTCCAGGACCTTGGGCAATTGAGAACCCTGCGCGCCTTGCGCGAGGAAGACGTATCCGCGGCTTCCATCCGGCACTCGATCCTGGCCATGAAGGCCGTGGCCGGCATGGCCAATCCGCTGCTGGAGGCTTGCCTGGTCCGCACCGGCACGCGGCTCGCCTTCCGCCACCATGGCGCGATCGTCGATCCAATCCGCCGCCAGTTGCTCTTTGACTTTGACCGCGTTGACAGGAGAGGTGGTCCGTCGGCCAGCTCCGAGCCGGCTCCGCTGCGCCGTCCCGGCGAGGGCAATCCGCATGGCGTGCCGGATCGCTTTCTGGCCGCGGTGCAGGCCGAGGAGACGGGCGAAAAACAACGCGCCATCACCCTTTATGAGGAGATCCTGGAGCTCGACCCGGACTACGCGGCGGCTTACATCAACCTGGGAACCATCAACTTTCACCTGCGGCAGTTCGCCCGCGCCGAGGAACTCTACCGGCGCGCCACCGAGGCTGATCCCGGCTACGTGCTGGCGTTCTTCGATCTTGGCAATGTACTCGACGAGTTGCAGCGGCTGGATGAGTCCATCGTCGCTTACTGCCAGGCCATTGCGCTTGCGCCCCGCTATGCCGACGCTCACTACAACCTGGCCCTGGCCTACGAGCGTAAAGGACAGCGGCGGCATGCCCTTCGCCACTGGCAGTCCTATATCAAACTGGACAATCGCGGTCCCTGGGCAGATCACGCCCGCAGACAGATCCGCAAACTTCTGAGCCGCGAAAAGCTGACCATCGCCTGGCGCGCCACGGAGTATATTCCGCCGCGCAGAGGAACGGCGGCGCTGGAACTGATGGATCCAAACGCCCAAAACATCGCAGAGCAACGCTGAAGGGCGTACCGTGGCAATTGCATCTACACTTGTTATCGCTGAAGCCCGCATTGCTCCGTTGCGAATCGCGATTGGTTGCGAGGCGGCGCTCAGCGGTGTACGGGAGAGGCAACTCGCCGCTCCATTTCGAACTCTAAGCGAATCAAGGAGGAATTATGTCCCTCGGTAAGGTCCTTGCACTCTCAGCTCTCACGATTGTCTTGTTCAGCCATGCACCCCAGGAGCGAGCTCAGGTTGCTGTCAGCATTGGAGTGGCTCCTATTTGCCCCTACGGGTACTTCGACTATGCTCCGTATGACTGCGCTCCCTACGGCTACTATGGGCCCGACTGGTTTGTCGGGGGGATATTTATCGGGGCGGGTCCGTGGTTTCACGGCCCCCGCGGCTTCTATGGCCATGTCGACAACCGCTTCGACCCGCATCACGGCTACGCGGGTCCACTGCCGGAGCGCGGGGAGCGGCCGTTCAACCACTTCCATGGAAATGAGGCGCGGGATGGTCAAGGCCATGTAGGCCCCGCAGGCCATGACGCGGCCCGTGAACACGCCCTGCCCGGAGCCCGACCTGGTTACCGCGGACACCGCTAGAGCAATCTCATTTCAGACAAGCGACGAGATAGGGCGCAAGGCGCGCCTTATCTCGCCGGGAAGATGCTTCGCCCCTCCACTCTCACCGTGCCGACACGCCCGCGATTCTTTTGATAGACTCCGAGGCCGGAGGCCATTCCGCCTTGATTCACGCATCCAACGCCCCTCTTACGCAACTCTCCGAAGACGAACGCCTTTTCTACTCCACGGTGCGACAGTTTGCCGAGGAGACCATTGCGCCGCAGGTACGCGCGATGGACGATGCGCAGCAGTTTGCCAGTGGCCTGGTGGAACAGATCTTCGGGCTGGGATTGATGGGCATTGAGATTCCTGAGAAGTTCGGCGGCGCCGGCGGCAGCTTCTTTGACGCGGCGCTTGCCATTGAGGCCATCTCCACCGTGGACCCGGCTGTGGCTGTGCTGGTGGACGTGCACAATACGCTGGTTGTCAACGCGCTGTGCCGCTGGGCAACGGAAGCGCAGCAACGGCGTTGGCTTACGCGGCTGGCCGCCGGCACGGTGGGCGCTTATGCGCTGAGCGAGGCCGGCTCCGGCTCCGATGCGTTCGCCCTGCAAACCCGCGCGGAAAAAATCGCGGACGGCTTTCGCCTGAACGGACGCAAGCTGTGGATCTCGAACGCGCACGAGGCCGGACTGTTTATTGTCTTCGCGACGCTCGATCCCAGTGCAGGCTATCGCGGCATCACGGCCTTTGTGGTGGAAAAGGGCTCGGCGGGATTTACGGTGGGCCGCAAGGAAGACAAGCTGGGGATTCGCGCCAGCAGCACCTGCGAGCTGATCTTCGACGGCTGCGAGATTCCAGAAGAAAACCTGCTGGGCGAGCCGGGCAAAGGCTACAAGATCGCCATTGAAACGCTGAACGAGGGCCGCATCGGCATTGGCGCGCAGATGCTGGGGCTGGCCGAGGGCGCGTGGGGACATGCGGCACGCTATGCGAGCGAAAGGCGTCAGTTTGGCAAACCGATCGCCGAATTTCAGGCGGTGCAATTTACTTTGGCCGAGATGGCCACGGAGATTGAGGCGACCAGGCTGATGGTTTACAACGCAGCCCGCCTGAAGGATGCCGGTCAGCCATTTGTGCGCGAGGCGGCCATGGCCAAGTTGTTCGCGTCGCAGGTGGCCGAGCGCGTAGCCAGCCAGTGCGTCGAGGTCTTCGGCGGGAATGGTTTTGTGCGGGATTATCCGGCGGAGAAATACTATCGCGACGCCAAGATCGGCAAAATCTACGAGGGCACTTCAAATATGCAACTGGCCACCATTGCCAAGCAGGTGCTTTAGGGCTTCATTAAAGCTTTTGCGTGCGCTGAACGGTGCGCACGCCGGCTACACGGCGGATGCCGAGGACCATGCGGTTCAGGTGGTGCAGGTCTTCGGCTTCCACCACAAACTCGATGACGGCTTCACCATTCTCGGCCTGATGGATTTCAACGCCGCGAATGTTGGTATTGTCGTCAGAGATGACGGCGGTCAACTCCTTCAACATGCCGGTGCGGTCGTCGCAGAAGATGGTGATTTTGACCGGGTAGCGCTGGGGGCGTCCGGCGGACTGGTCGCCGACGCGGGACCACTCGACGGCGATGCGGCGGTCGCTCTCGTAGAGCAGGTTCTGCACGTTGGGGCAACTGCGGGCATGCACGGCCACTCCCTTGCCGCGCGTAACATAGCCCACAATCTCTTCGCCGCGGATGGGGTTGCAGCAACGCGCCCGATAGACAAGCAGGTCGTTCTGTCCCTCTACCTGGAGCGAGTCGGAGCCGGTCAAGTGCAGCTTGCGCACGGCATCGGACATGGCCGACTCGCCAGTGCCGCCCGGTTTGGTCTCGGCGCCCGGTTCGACATCAGCCGGAGTGGCGAGGCCCGGAGCCAGCTTGCTGAGCACCTGGTGAGCGGAGTGCTTGCCCTGACCCAATGTGGCCAGCAAATCGGCCGCCGTGGTGACGCCATACTCGTTGGCGATGCGGCCCAGATCCTGGTCGGAGACCTGACTCAGCGGCACCCTGAATTTTTTGGCCTCTCGCTCCAGCAGCTTGCGGCCGATCTCGACTGCGCGGCGGCGCTGGTCTTCGTTGAGCCAGTGCTTGATCTTGTTGCGGGCGCGGGGGCTCTTGACGAAGGTGAGCCAGTCGCGGCTCGGCTTGTGATCCTTCTGGGTGACGATTTCGACGATGTCGCCGGTGCGCAGCTTGGTGCGCAGGGGCACCATGCGGCCGTTCACCTTGGCGCCCACGCAAGTGTGGCCGACCTCCGTGTGAATGGTGTAGGCAAAGTCGATGGGCGTGCCGTCAGCCGGAACCACCACCACCTTCCCCTTGGGCGTGAAGGTGTAGACCTCGTCGGGATAGAGGTCCATCTTCAGGCTGGAGAGGAATTCGTTGGGATCCGTCATCTCCTTCTGCCACTCGACCAGTTGACGAATCCAGTTGAGCCGCTCCTCGTCGCGGGAGGTGACCACAGCGTCGCCAGCCTTGTATTTCCAGTGGGCGGCGATGCCTTCTTCGGCGATGCGGTGCATCTCTTCCGTGCGGATCTGCACCTCGAACTGGTGGCCGCTGGCGCCCATCACCGTGGTGTGCAGCGACTGGTAGCGGTTGGCGCGGGGGATGGCGATGAAGTCCTTGATGCGGCCCGGCACCGGCCGCCACAGAGTGTGGATGAGCCCGAAGACGGCGTAGCAGGAGGCCACGTCCTGGGTGATGACGCGGATGGCCAACAGGTCATAGACCTGGTCAAAGGAAACCTTGGAGCGCTCAATCTTCTGAAAGATGGAATAGAGCCGCTTGATGCGCCACTCGACGCGCGCTTCGATGCCGTTTTCGCGCAACTGCTCCACCAGCGTTTCTTCCACACCGCGCAGGAACTGCTCGCCCTCAATGCGGCGGGCCTCGACGGCCGCCGACACCTTCTCGTAGCTGACCGGATCGGTGTACCGGAAGGCCAGATCTTCCAATTCGCCGCGGACCTTGCCCATGCCCAGGCGGTGAGCCAGGGGAGCGTAAATGTCCTGGGTCTCGCGGGCAATGGCTTCCTGGCGATCGGGCTGGAGGTGCTCGAGGGTGCGCATGTTGTGCAGGCGATCAGCCAGCTTGATGAGCACCACGCGCACGTCCGACACCATGGCCAGCAGCATTTTGCGCACGTTTTCAGCCTGGCGGTCTTCGCGGTTGGCAAACTGGATCTTGTCGATTTTGGTGACGCCCTCGACAATATGGGCCACCTGGTCACCGAATTCGGCCGCAATTTCCTCATTGGTGGCGGGCGTGTCCTCTACCGAGTCGTGCAAGAGGCCGGCGGCGATAGCCGTCGCGTCCATCTTCATCTCCGCCAGCACCTCGGCCACCTCGAGCGGGTGGATGATGTAAGGCTCGCCGGAGGCCCGCATCTGCCCTTCATGATGCTTGACGCAGAACTCCCATGCCTTGCGGATGAGAGAGATGTCTTCATTGGGGCGGTTGGCTCGAACATGCCGGAGGAGCGCTTCAAAGCGCTGATCGATCAATTGCTTGTCAATGAGTCGCGGTTCTACGGCGCGCGCGGCAGACGGCAATTCCCCCGCGGCAGGGGGAAGCGCGCTGGGAACATCTGCCGGGATGGCTTGCCGGACAGTTGCCATACTTCATTATAGGCCGCTAAGGCATTTTCAGAGATAGCGTCGTGTTTTGATCCTGGCGCAGGGCCATCACCGCTATCATCCCAGCCTTCCACCCCTACAACTTTTCTAAAAGATGCGCGAGCGCCGGCATGAGGGTTCAGGCAGCAGCTGAAAGCAGCGGGGGCGGGCGATTTGGTTCCGCAAGGAACTCTTCGTAGCAAGATATTCCTATCAGCTCAGAGGTTCGCATGTATTCCATAAGTCAAACTGTATGGTTCTTCTTAACTCGGGAATACGGCGTATTGAATCGGGAAGAAGTCCTTCGCAAACTTCTAAGATAGGGTACTTTCCTTCGTGCCGAATTCGGACCCGCCGGATGAAGGAAATCTGCCGGGAAAAATCTAACTTTGCCGGCAACAACCAATTTACGCTCTATTAATTTATAAATATGCAGGTTATGCGAATAAATCTTGCCCTTTCTCTTATTGGTTCGTCAGTGCTGGAAGGCTCTCTATAGTGTGCTGGCCGTCACATCCCGTGTGCTCCAGAGGAGGAGTAGAGTCCCCTTCGGACTAGAGGTCCGGAACCGAGGAACTTACGATGAAACGCCTCTTAGTTATCGCCATGACTGCCGCAATTGCGGCGGGCATGGGATATGCAGATCAATCAACCAGGAAAGTAATTCTCCCGGTCAACAAGACTGCGGCCACCAGTGGCCAGCAGATGTATTCCAACTATTGCGCGCCGTGTCATGGCGTGGACGGCAGGGGTCAGGGTCCGATTGCTTCCGCACTGCGGAAGCCGCCTACAGACTTGACCGTACTGAGCAAGAATAATCGCGGAAAATTTCCGGATACACATATCGTCACCGTTTTGCAAAACGGCCCGGAAATCCCATCGCGCGCCACGGCAGAGATGCCCATATGGGGTCCTATTCTTGGTAGGATGGATATGAGTAACCCCCAGGACAGGCTGCTCAGAATCAGCAATTTGAGCCGCTACCTGGACTCCATTCAGCTGAAATAGGCGCCGGCGGCCCATTTTAGAGCGGAACCAGAGTTAGCGCCCTGATGCCGAAAGTCTTCAAGGTGACTTTTACTTCCACCCCATCGACAAGAACCTGCCGATGGGGTCCCGGTTGGAAAACGGGCACTTTGCGGGCTTGCTTTCGGGGTATATCGACTCTGATTCCGCTTTAGCTCCCGGCCAGGGTTCTGAAGAAACCCAAAGGGAGCCACATGAATAAACCGCGCAACCCACGATCTGCCAGATCCAAAGAGGCGCCTAAAACTGCCAGGTTTACCGAACCTTCCGAACGGAATCGCGAGAGCTTTCGCCTGGCCCAACAACGACCGGAAAGCCGCAACTCCAGACCAAATCCCTATCTGGGAAGCAAAGACGCCGGATCGGCGCCTTCCACCCCCGGCGCCATGATCAACCGCCGCGCCGCCGACCGGCTGCGGAACGGTTATCTCTGGGTCTACGCCTCCGATATTGAATCGATCGACGCCGGTGAGAGCGCCCCACCAGCACTGTTGCCAGTGGCCGACAGCCGCGGGCTGCTGCTGGGCACGGCGCTGTACAGCCCGTCCTCGCAAATTGCTTTGCGGATGGTTTCGCGCGAGGCCATCGATGAAGCCGCGTGGCTGGAGTTGCTGGCGGCCCGGCTGCGCACGGCGATTACCCGGCGCAAGCCCCTGCTGAGCGAGGAGACGAACGCCTGCCGGTTATGTTTCAGCGAGGCCGATGCGTTGCCCGGCCTGGTTGCGGACAAGTATGGCGACCTGGTCATCCTTCAGCTCCTGGCCAAGGGACTGGACTCAGCCGCGGTGCGGGAGACTTGCGTGCGCGTGCTGCGCGAAGAACTGACGCCAGCTTCCATTCTGGAGCGGCCCGACCCGCGCATGCGCGAGCTGGAGGGGCTGGCCGCGCCCAATGCCGATCCCCTATTTCTTGAGAGCCCTGCGAATCCGGGGACCAGCACCCAATTCCGGCTCAATGGCCTCGTCTTCCAATTCGACGCGAACTCCGGACAGAAGACAGGCGCCTTCCTGGATCAGCGGGCCAACTACGCCGCCGCCCAGGAATGGGCGCGGAGACTGGGCGCGATGGGCCGGGCGCTCGATGTTTGCTGCTACCAGGGCGGCTTTGCCCTGCACCTGGCCCAGATTTGCGGCCAGGTTACGGGTATCGACTCCTCTCGTGCCTCGCTCGAGGTGGCGGAGCGCAATCTTGAGGTCAATCGCACCCGGCTCACCGCGCAGGTGGATTGGGTGGAGGCCGATGCCTTCCAGATTCTGCGCGACTGGTCTGATTCCCGCGAGACCTTCAACACCATCGTTCTTGACCCGCCGGCCTTTGCCAAAACCCAGCGGGCAGTAGAAGGAGCGCTGCGGGGCTACAAGGAACTGAACCTGCGCGCCCTTCGCATGCTGCGCCCCGGCGGCCTGCTGGTGACCTGCTCCTGCTCGCATCATGTGAGCTGGGCAGAACTTGAGGCCAGCGTGGCCTCAGCCGCCGCCGATGCAGCCCGGCGCGTACGCCTGCTGGAGCGTCGCGGCGCGGCTCCCGACCATCCGGTCGTGCTGAATCTGCCGGAGACCGAATACCTGAAGTGCCTGGTGCTGGAAGTGGAATAGCCCCCGTGTGCTTCAGATCCCGGCAATGCGCTGGCTGCTGCGCCAAGGCGGGAAAATCCGCAACAGCCACGGGAGCCAGGCGCGCCGGACCGGCGTGGGGCCGGTATGGTCCCGCCTGGGTGCGGCCGACCGTAACTCCGCCAACGCTTCTTTTACCTGCGCCCGCAGCGACTCCACCTCAAAGGTGCAGGAGCGCACATAGGCTGAAACGGTAAGCCCGGCTTCCGCGGCGCGTTTGTGTAGTTGCGCGTATTCCGCGGTGCTTAGCCGGATGGTGATGCTGGTACATTTCAGATTCCGATCAAGCGCCCTGGGCAAACGCTGGGTGGCTTCCGATTCCACATCTGCGCTCATTGCAGGAGGTACGAGCGGGCCTGCCTTCTTACCCCTCGGGTTGGCAGACGCCGGTAGCGCGTCGCCAATGTCGATCGGCGCCGGATCGGGTGTCTGCGTAAGCGAATGATCGCCGGCATCCGGCAAGCGGAAGCGCGCATGGGTGCGCAGGGCGCGCTCATAGCTGAGCGTTGCCACGTCGTCCTCAAGACCGTCATCGCCCCATGCGGATGCTTGCTTGCCCCCCTGCGCGGGCACGGCAAGGGCCGCCAGCATATCCGCAAAACCAGGAGGCGTAGGGTAGATTTTGGATTTTTCTGCCGGTTGCTGCACGCCTTGGAGAATACGCCGAGGACGGCGCACAGGCGTGAGGAATTCCCAATGTGGCTGCGGGATCGAGTTCCAGAAGTGAAGTTGTTCTGTCAGCTTTCCCGAAGTGAAACCACATGCCGTTTTCCGTGCAAAACGCCGGACCCTCAGTTGCAGCAGACTTCGCAGGCTCCGGAATCGGGGAGTATGCGTCCGGGAAACCGCAGCAGCTGGGTTACGGCCTCGGCGCTCATGGGACGGGCAATGAGATAGCCCTGGCCGAAGCGGCAGCCCAATTGCCGCAACAGCCGGTACTGTTCGCGGGTTTCAATGCCCTCGGCAACAACATCCATTCCCATCACCCGGGCCAGTTCGATAATGGTGCGCACAATCTGGAGCGGTTGGTCTCCCTCGGTCATGCGGCCCACGAAGGATCCGTCGATCTTGAGTACGTCAAAGGGAAAAGAATGCAGGTGGTTGAGCGAGCTGTAGCCGGTTCCGAAGTCGTCCATCAGCAGAGAGACGCCCAGCTTGCGCAGGCTGCCCAGCACTTCCATGGCAGTGCGCATGTTGGGGATCAGGCTGGACTCGGTCATTTCCAGGCCGAGTTGACGGCTGGAGATGCCGGATTGGAGAAGCAAAGCCTCGACATGATCGGCCAGCCCCTCCCGGGAGAATTGACGGGCGGAGAGGTTGACGCAGACTCGCAGCGACATGTGGCGCGGATCTTCCCGGCACCAGGTCTGAATCTGGTTGCAGGCCTCGGCAAGTCCCCAGTCGCCGATGGGCAGGATGAGTCCGTTCTCCTCGGCAATCGGAATGAAGTCCATGGGAGGAACAAGCCCGCGTTCCGGGTGATTCCAGCGGATGAGCGCCTCAAGGCCAACAATCTTGCGCGTTGAGAGATCGATCTCAGGTTGATAGTGAAGCACAAACTCATGCCGCTCAAGGGCGCGGCGCAGGTCTGGCCCGCACGGCCAACTGCCGTAGGCGCTTGCGGCGCGAGGCCTGTGTAATTCATACCCGGCGAAGGTGTTGCGCAGCCTGCGCAATTCCAACTGGCTGGAAACCATATCGGCAAGGCTCTCCAGCATGCGAAGCTCATCCGGAGCCAGACCTTTGCGGGGCTGGCTGTCGAAAATGGTCAACACACCCAGAATTTTTCCGTCGAAGGAGCGCACCGGCGCGGCGGCAAAGAAGGCCACGCCAAGTCGCTTGAAGATAAGCCCGGGACCCCTGAACTCAGGATGTTTGGATATGTCCGGAACCACAATGGGCGCATCCGCAGCGAACACCATGTCGCAGATGGAATCTCTGCGTGGCAACTCGCGCGTGTGAGGACCCCAGTGCGACTTGATCCATACGCGGCTCTCGTCGGCAAAACCGATGCCCGCCGAATCGGCCCGGAAGAACTCAGCAGCCAGGCGGGTAATTGCATCATAGGTGGGTTCGGGCGGAGTATCGAGAATCCCTGTTTCAGCGAGCGCAGCCAGCCGCGCTGCTTCCTGCTGACGATCGAAGCTGTCGGTCTCAAACTCTGCTTCTTGCATCTTCACTTCACCACACCAACCCTGCGAGCAAGGCCCGTGTCCTAACCCCCAACGAGCGCAAAACGCTCACTGCGCCCCCCACCAGAGGGGACCCGGCATACACCGGAAACCCCGGAGGCCCCAGTATTCACAACAGCGCGGGCCCAGTCGGAGACGATGACCCTCCCCTGGTTTCCCGGCTGTGCAATGGGCCAAGATCGGACTTTCCGGCCTCTCCGCGTCTGATTGCCGCGGCAACAAAAAATGAGACCCCGTACGGACAGGTTCACCAAGTCCAGCATCTCCCTTATCGGTAAACAACGCCAATCGCAAGAGGTTACGCAAGAACGATGTCCTTCCGTACCCATCCGGCGGCAGCCGGGGCGCTACTTGCTGGTGCGGGCGGCCTGCTGTCCGGTTTCAGTCCAAAGAAAAGTGAGTTGGTCGGCGTCGTCCTGGACCTGCTGGTCCACGCCCATACCCCCACTGTGTCCGCCCGCAAGGCTATAGTGCAGCAGGACCGGCCGGCCGCTGGAGGAGGCCGATTGCAAGAGGGGCGTCATTTTGCGCGCGTGGAGCGGATCCACCCGCGTATCGCTGTCGCCGGTAAAGAACATCACCGCAGGATAAGGCGTGCCGGGTTTCACATTGTGGTAAGGCGAGTACTTGCGCAGGTAAGAGAATTGCTTCTGGTTTTCCGAGGAGCCATATTCCGTCGTCCAGTAGGACCCCACCAGAAACTTCTGGAAGCGCAGCATGTCCAGCAGCGGATAGCCGCACAGCACGGCGGAGAACAACTCCGGCCGCTGGGTGATGGCCGCGCCCATCAGCAGTCCCCCGTTTGACCTGCCCTCGATGGCAAAGTGCTCCGGCGAGGTGTACTTGTTGGCAATCAGGTACTCGGCCGCCGCAAACCAGTCGTCGAAGACATTCTGCTTCTTTTCAAACATGCCCTGCTCGTGCCAGCTCTCGCCATATTCTCCGCCGCCGCGCAGGTTGGGCAAAGCGAACCAGCCACCCTGCTGTAGCCACCATGCATAAACCGGGCTCCATGCAGGGTCGATGCTCAGATTGAAGCCGCCATAGCCGGTCATCAGCAGCCGCTCGGTCCCGTCCTGCTTCAGGCCTTTCCGGCCGGCAAGAAACATGGGGACACTGGTTCCATCCTTCGACTTGAAAAATACCTGCTTCAGCTCATATTGGCTGGGGTCAAAAGGGGTCCTGGGACGGAAAAAGACTTCGCGCTTGCCCGTCACTGTATCCAGCCGGTAGATGGTCCACGGCACAATGAAGGACGAAAAGGCGAAGTAGCCATAACGGTCCGTGGTTCGTCCTGAGACTCCGGTGGACGCGCCGATTCCTTCGTAGTCGATCTTGCCTGCGGGCTTTCCATCCAGGGAGTAGGCCGTGGTCTCTGTCTTCACATCCTTCAGACGATTCACATAGATTTTGCCGCCTACCACCGACCATGCATCGATCACATCCGGCCCCTCGGGCACAATCGTCTTCCAAACGTCGGGCAGAATGCCGGGATCGGCCCGCAGGATCGTTCCCTTGGGCGCGTGATAGTCAGTCTTCACATACCACGCGCCCTTGGCGTAAATTGCCTCGAAGCGCGAGTCGAGTCCCCAAACCAGCACATCAAAGGGCGAGCCCGGCCTGGTGAGGTCGCGGTAGACGATGTCTACGCGCCGGGCCGGCACACCCCGCCGGATCACGACGACAAGGTAGCGGCCGTCGTCGGTCACCACGGCGGAGAAAAGGTCGTCGCCGGTCAGCAATTCACCGCGAAATTCCCGGCCAAACAGCAGCGTATCCCTCGATATCCGCGTACCCAGCACATGCTGGTAGAGCAGCGTTCCCTGCTTGTCGTTGCGCGAGTAGTAAAAGCCGGCTCCATCCGGCGCAAAGCTGATGCCGAAGTAGCGTGCCGCCGGCAGTTCATCCTCCAGCGTCTTGCCGGTCTTCACGTTGAACACATGGATGCCGGTCTCGTCCGCTCCTCCTTTCTGCACCCCGTACGCCACCAGATTTCCATCGCGGGAAACATCTTCAATGAGGACCGAGGTATTCGGGTCCCGGCTCAAACTGGCCGGGTCAATCAGCCGCTCGTCCTTGCCCGCCCACCCGTGACGAACGTAGATCGAGAACTGCTGTTCGCCGGCCAACCGCTTTCTGAAGAAGTAGCTGCCCGCGCGCTCGATGGGCGTGCCCATCGCCGATACGTTCTCCAGCGCATCCAGATCGTCCACCACGTCGGGGCGGATGCGCGCCTGCTTCAGATAGCGCGAGGTGTAGGCGTTCTGCGCATCGATGAATGCGCGCGTCTGGGTGCTGGCGGCGTCTTCAAGCCAGCGATAGCTATCCGCAATTTTTGTCCCAAAATAGTCGTCGGCGACAGGGATGGCCTCGACGGCGGGCGGCGGCGGCAGGTTGATGCCGTCGCGCCCGTGAATGGTTTGGGCAATCGCGCCCGCCCCAACGGCCAGCCAAAACACCATTCCCAATCCAAGAATCCGCTGCATGCGACGCCCTCCTGCGGACAGGATACGCGAGAGAATGGCTGATGGCTCAAAGGGCGATCTTCCCGCACTGATTCGCGATTGTGGGGCCGCGTCCGCTCACAACCCCGGTAGAATCAACTCCAGTGGCAGGATCACCTTCAACTCAACCCACTCCGCGTTCGCGCTGGGCGCGCGGCGTGGGCCTGCTGCGCCCTTCGCACGCACACACAGCCTTCACCGCGACCATCCTGCTGATGGCGTCCACCTTCCTGTCGCGCATTATCGGGCTGGTGCGGGTGAAATACATTGTCTGGCTGTTCGGCCGCGGCATGGAAGCGGATGCGCTGAACGGTGCGTTTCAGCTACCAGACATGATCTCGTACTTTCTGGTGGGCGGCGCGGCCTCCATCACCTTTGTCACCATCCTCACGCGCTATCGCGATACGGGTCGCGAGGCAGAGGGCGAGCGGTCGCTTTCGGTCATTCTGACCACCATGTACCTGGTGCTGGGCGGGGCCATTGTGCTGGCCGAGTTGATTGCCCCGTGGTTTATCCACCTGATGTTCCCCGGCTATGGCGCGGAGAAAGCCGCGCTCTGCGTACTTTTGACGCGCATTCTGTTGCCCGCGCAGTTGTGCTTCTTTGCCGGTGGAGTGTTTGGCGCGGTGCTGCTGGTGCGCAAGCAATTCAGCGTGCAGGCGGTAGCGCCGCTGATCTATGGTCTGGGCACCATCGTGGGCGGTCTGCTGCTGGTCCATCGCATCGGCGTCTCCGCGCTTGCCCTGGGCACCCTGGCGGGCGCGTTTTTTGGGCCGTTTCTTCTCAACTGGTACTTTGCCCGGCGGGAAGGCACGCACTACCGCCCGATTCTCGATTGGCGCGACGAGGGTCTGCGCGAGTGGGTGCGCCTCTCGCTTCCGCTCATGGTCGGCGTTTCGCTGGTGACTGCCGATAACTGGATCATCAACTACTTTGCTTCGACCACCAGCGGCGCAGTCTCACTGATGAGCTATGCCAAGCAGCTTTTCACCGCGCCCATGGCCGTGCTGGCACAAGCCGCCGGTGCGGCTTCCATGCCGTTCTTCGCCAGTTTGTGGTCGCAAGAACGCCGCTACGAATTCGCCATCGGGGTTGCGGACTCGGTATCGCGCGTGGCCTCGCAGGGGCTGCTTGCGGCTTCAGGCATGGTGGCGCTGGGCCAGCCGATGATCGATCTGGTGTTTACCGGCGGCCGCTTCTCAGGCGCCGATTCGCGGGAGTGCGCCGCGTACTTCGCCGTGTTTTCCGTCTCGATGTTTCTGTGGTCGGCGCAGGCCATTTATGCGCGCGCGTTTTACGCCGCGGGAAACACGCTCGTTCCCATGGCGGCGGGAACGATTGTGACGCTGGTTTCGCTACCCTTCTACGCTTCTCTCTATCACGGGTATGGTGCGATGGGACTGGCGATTGCTTCGGATTTAGGGATCGCGCTGCAAACCGTGACCATCGCCGTGTTGCTGCACAAGCGGCGCATGGTTTCGCTGGCCAGCCTGGATTTTGCGGAGATGGGCCGGTGTATGCTGGCCGCCCTGGCCAGTGGCGCGGCGGTATGGATGGCCGTTTGGGGTCTGGGCAGCCTGCCAGGCCATCTCTGGGGTTCGCTCCATGGCGCTCAACTCCGCTGGACGGACCTCGCGTTGCTGATTATGGGAACGGCGCTCTGGCTGGCGATCGCCAAATGGATCCTGGAAAAGACAGGATCGGCGCTGCCCAGGGTGACGATGAAGCGGCTGAGACTGGTATAGCGGGTTCGGAAGCACACCATGCTTCCGGCACAAATGGCCCGTCAGAGGCGGGCGCATTTGTGCCGCAACTCGTTGTAGCGCGTGCTAGAACTGAACCGGTTTGGGCGCCTCAGGCGCAGCCGGCGCTCCCGGGCCCGCGGACTTGGCATCCGGCTTGCGGATGTCGATGCCGCCCTTGAAGAAGGCGCCATCCTCGATGCTGATGCGGG